>JBBRSZ010000003.1:0-213824 GCA_038244915.1 Burkholderiales bacterium
GACGACTTCAGCGCCGCTGCGCTCGGGCCGCTGGGCACCGGCAGTTCCAGCCAGCAAGGCCACCGCCGTCGTGGAAGCCAGCGCCCACGCGCGCAGACTTGACGTCTTCATTGAAGGCTCCTCTGACGAGTCGTTCAACAAGCTTGCACCGTTTGCGCGCGAACGCCTTGAGGAAAGTCAATTTGTCCTCTAATTCCCCGTGCTTGCGGGGGCGCGGCCCCCGACAAGTCTTCATGACGCCGATAACGTGCCACTCCAGCACGACTTCCTCTGGTGGAAATACTGACGTGGCCGCTTTCGGCGAGCCCGAAGCGGCTCAAGCGGCTTCGAGCGAAATGCGGCGGCGCAGATCGCGAAACCGCTCTTGCGGACGGCTACCGAACAATGGGTCGTCCCCCGCAGGCGCCGCGGCCGCCGCCGCGCGCCAATCATCGGCACTCAGCGTCTTGGCCGCCAGCGGGAGAATGTCCTCTTCTTCCCTGGCGATGTGGTTGCCGTAGTACACGAGGTAGGTTGCGGCGGCGACTTCGACCTAGCTGCGCGACAGCACTGCGTCGGACTGCACTTCCTCCAGCAGGCGTTGCAGCGCGGTGCCGGCGGTGGCGATGACACGATGTTCCTGCTGCAGGCGCGCCAGCGGCAGCTGCCTGTCCGGCAGGTAGTGCACGAGCCTGCTGAACACCGCGTCCTCGCGGGGATGATGGTATTGGTCGGCGTAGTCGCGCAGGTATTCGATGATGTCCAGCATCAGCGGGTAGTTCGGCGTCTCGGCTGTCGCGAAGACGTCCACTTCATGCTGTAGCAGCGCGAGAAGCCGGCTGAAATACACGTGCTCTTCGTGCCACGATTTGACGGGGTCGACCATGACGATTCCTTCGGTGCGTTGCGCTCCCATCATCACGATTGCGGGTCAGCGTGGGTTGACCTGGGTCAAGCGGGTCCATCGGTGGCTGAAGCCTGCTTTCGACCTCAAGGCGGACCAGGCCGGTCCGGAGCCGATCTACCATCCCACCCCAAACCGCAATGCCAGCATGACACCCGTCCCACAGACGATGGTGCCGAACAGGCTGCGTCGCCAGGCATAAAACGCCAGCCCCGCCAGCGCGCCGAAGATGCGCGCATCGCGCCAGGTGTCGATCAGGTGGCCCTGCGTCATCACCAGTTCGGGCGCCACGACCGCGGCAAGCGCGGCGGTCGGTGCGTAGCGCAGCCCCTCGCGCAGCCAGCGCGGCATCGGCAGCTCACCATTGGGCAGCATGAAGAGCGAGCGGCACAGCAACGCGATCACGGCCATGCCCAGTGTCGTGAAGAAAATCTCCAACGGGCTCATGTCTTTGTTCCCCCGCGTGCGGCGCGCGCATGGTCGGCCAGCACGCCGACGGCGACCGCGGCTGCAATCGCGACCAGGATATTCAGCTTCAGCGGCATCGCGTACGCTGCCACCGCCGCGCAGGAGGCCACGGCCGCGGCAACCAGGGTCGACCGGTCGCGCAGCTGGGTGCAGGTCAGCGCGAGCAGCGCCATCGTGCCTGCGAAGCCGAGGCCCCACGACGTCGGGATCGCGTGGCCAGCGACGATGCCGGTGATGATGGAAAGCTGCCACACGCCGAAAGTCACGCCCGCGCTGCCCAGAAAGTAGTCCTCATGGCGCAGGCTGGGCACCAGCTCGGGAAAGCGCCGCATGAACAGTGCGAAGTTCGTGTCGCCCATCAGGAAGCTCAGCACGACGCGCTTGCTGCGCGGCAGGTGCGCGAAATACGGCCGGTAGTGGAAGCTGAACGCCATGAACCGCAGGCTGACGCATAGCGTCGTGGCCCAGACCACCCACATCGGCGCACCCGCGGCAATCAGCGGCAGCGACGCGATCTGGGCGGAGCCAGCGTAGACGACGAGGCACATGAACACAGCCAGCGGCAGCCCCATCCCGCTCTTGGCCATCGCCACTCCGGCGACCAGCCCCCACGCAGCAATGCCGATCGCCATGGGCACGGCGTCCCTTGCACCCTCGAGAAACATCGGCCGGCGCGCAACGTCCAGCACGTCGGCGCGAATCGATCCGAGACGGGACGCCAGCGACACATTCGCTCCCCGGGATCAGGGCGCCGTCGCTTGCGTGAGCCGGTAGATCAGCAGGGCTGCACGAATGGCGCCGCGCTCGATCGACGCGATCTCCAGTTCCTCGTCGTCAGTGTGCGAGCCGCGCCCCTGTGCTCCAAGGCCGTCGATGCCCACGGTGTAGGGCGCGACAAATTGCACGTCGCCCGCCCCGCGCAGCGACGGATCGAGGATCTCGATCCGGCCCAGGCCCGCGTCCTGGCTGGCCTTCGAGTAGGCGTCCACCAGCTTGCGTCCGGCCTCGGTCGGCGGCATCGGCGGGTAGCTCTCGGAGAAGCTGATCGTCGCCGACGTGCCGGGCAGGTTGCCCGTCGAAACGATCGCCTGCATCTTCTGGCGCGCTTGCGCGCCCTGCTCGGGTGAGAGGTAGCGCAGGTCGCCCAGCACCTGCGCATCGCGCGCGATCACGTTGGATTTGCCAAACGTGCTCGCCGTCGCCGTGTCCTCGGCGTACGAGATGTTGGTGCCGCCGAAGACCAGGCCCGGGTTGAACGTGAGGCTGGGCTCGATCACCTGCTCGCGGAACGTATTGAGGATGCGCGCCGTCTCGTAGATCGCGCCATAACCCGACTGCGCCGAGAACACGCCCATCGAATGCGCCGGCTTGCCCTGCACCCGCAGCACCCAGCCGCCCGAGGAACGGCGCGCGATGCTGGCGGTGTCCACACCGTCGTGCTTGCTGCTGCCCTCGAACGACAGTGCGTAGTCGGCGCGCTTGCCCATGGCCACCATGTCGGCGCGCGCAAGCTGAAGCGGCCGGCCGCCGCGCTCTTCGTCGCCGGTGAACATGATCTCGATATTGGAGCGGTCCAGCGCGCCCACGCTTCGGAGCGCGCGCAGCGCCTCGATCATGATGACGTCGCCGCCCTTCATGTCGTTCACACCCTGGCCGCGCACGCGGTCGCCGCGGCGCTCCCACAGGGCAACGGAACTGCTCTTCTCGAACACCGTGTCCAGGTGGCCGAGCAGCAGCAGGCGCTTGCCCTGGCCGCCCTCGTGCGTCGCCGCCAGGTGCCCCGCCCGTTTCATGGCCGGCGGCATGTCGATCCAGCGCGTCTCGAAGCCCAGCGCATCCAGTTCCGCCCGGTAGAGGTCACCGACGGCGCGCACGCCTTCGGGGTTCAGGGTGCCGCTGTTGATGCGCACCGATTTCTCCAGCAGTTCCAGCGCCGTGGGCGTGCGTTGCTTGACGGCGGCGACGATGCGTTGTTCCGTCTCCGTGAGCTGCGCTTGCGCCGCACCGGCCAGCAGGAAGGCGGCGGCAGCCGTGATTGTGATTTTCTTGAACATCAGTTTTTTCGAAGTAAAGATCCCATTGCGCGGCGCGCGCAGGCATTTTCACCGACTCGCCGCTACAGGTTCTCGATGGCGACGGGCTCGATCGGATCGGCCGGCGTGAAGCCGAAGATGCGGCCGTAGAAGTACAGCTCTGCCTCGAGCGCACGCTGGATCGTGGCGGCGCGGCGGAAGCCATGCTGCTCGCCCTCGAACATCAGCAGTGCGACCGGCAGGCCCTTCGCGCGCACCGCATCGAACATCGCCTGTGCCTGGGCCGGCGGAACGGCTCTGTCCTCGGTGCCCTGCAGCAGGATCATCGGGCTGGACAGGCGATCGGTGAAGTTGATCGGCGAGCGCTCGCGGTACAGCGCCTGCGCCGCGGGGTAAGGGCCGACCAGCCGGTCGAGATAGCGCGACTCGAACTTGTGGGTGTCGCGCACCAGCGCCTCGAGGTCGCCGATGCCGTAGTGGCTCGCACCGCCGTGGAAGAAGCTGCGAAAGGTCAGCGCGCACAAGGTGGTGTAGCCGCCGGCACTGCCGCCGCGGATGGCCAGGCGCTGCGGATTGACGTCGCCGCGAGCCACCAGGAAGCGCGCCGCGTTGACCGAGTCGTCCACATCCACCACGCCCCATTGCCCGTTCAGCCGCTTGCGGTAGGCACGGCCGTAGCCGCTGCTGCCGCCATAGTTGACATCCACCACCGCGAAGCCGCGGCTGGTCCAGAACTGGATGCTCCACTTGAACGATGCGCTGGTCGCACTCGTCGGCCCGCCGTGGCTGAACACCAGCAGCGGTGGGCGTTCGCCGGGCAGACCGGTGTAGTCCCGGTTCGCCGGTGGATAGAAGAAGGCATGCGCCTGCAGCCCACCCTCGGTCGGGTAGCTGATGGCTTCGGCGCGCGAGATGTACGCCGCATCGGCGCTGGCGCTGCTCGCGCTGCGCAGCACCTCGACGCGCCGGCTGGCCAGGTCGATGCGCACGATGGCCTCGGGCGCCGTTTCGCTGCCACCGATGAAGACCGCGAACCCGGCGCCCACCCGCAGGCTGGCGATCGCGCAGAACGGCGTGGAGATCGGCTCGAGGCGCAGCGTTTCGGTGTCAAGCACGGCGAGTTGCGAGCGCCCCAGCTGCGTGTAGCTGCAGACGATGCGTCCGCCGCCATCGAAGCCGTAGCTCGACATGCCAAATGCCCACTGCGGCTCGCCGAATTCCGCGGCCATGGGGCACAGCGGCTGGACGACGCCGCCCCGCAGGCGATACAGGTTCCACCAGCCGGTGCGGTCGCAGGCGAAGTGCAGTTCGCTCGCGGGCGACCACTCGGGCTGGAAGATGGATTCGCCAGGGCCGCCGGCCACGGCCCGCGCGGCCACAAGCATGCCGTCAGCGGCAATGTCGGCGAGCCAGATCGTCGTGCCGTCCCATGGCATGTTCGGGTGATCCCAGCTCAGCCACGCGAGCTGCCTGCCATCGGGGCTCAGGCGCGGCGACGAGAAGAAGTCATGAGCGCCGGCGAGCACCTGCTCGTCGCCGCTGCGCAGGTCGATCGCGACGAGCGTGGCCACCGCATCGATGTCGCCGCGGGCATGGTCCTCGCGCACCGCGACCAGGCGCTGGCGCGCGGCATCGACCACCGCGTCGGCGTAGCGCATCTGCGGCGCATGCGTCAACGCCGTCACCGTCCCGGACAGGCCGATGCGGTGCAGTTTCTGGTCCGCGAAGTTGCTGAAGAGGAGCGTCTCGCCATGCAGCGCGAAGGCGCCGCCACCGTACTCGTGGACCGTGGTGCGCACATCGAACGGCGGCGGATTCAGGTCGTGGATGGCGCCGTCGGCGCTGCGACGCACGACCACGTTCCGGCCCTGCTCCTGCGGGCGACCTTCGCTCCAGAAAATGTCGTCACCCTGGACCCTGATCTGGCCCAGGCGGATGGTGGCGCCGGCGATCAGCGCGGCGGCGATGGGCGATGCCCAGCTTCCGAACGGTGCGGGCGTGGCGGGGGTGGCGGTGAGCGTCATGGCATTCCGGGGTCGGTTGCGAGCGCGCTCGCGTTGGAAAGGCAAGGAAATCCCACCTCGCGAATCCAAGTATTTCGGGTTGCGTGCTGCCGGTCAAGCGGGCCCGCTACCCACGTGACAGCCGGCGCTGTGGCTGCGCCCCGGCGCCCGGCAGGCTGGCGCTGACCAAGGCCGCCGCCAGCGTGACGAACCACGAGTAATACACCCACACCAGGAAAGCCAGCAGGGGCGCGAAAGCGCCGTAGATCGTGCGGTACGTCGGCACGTTGGCCAGGTAGATCGCGAAGCCGCGCTTGCCGAACTCGAAGGCGATGCCGGCCAGCAGGCCGCCGGCGATCGCATCGCGCCAGCGCACCGCGGTGTGCGGCACGAAGCGGAACAGGCAGGCGAAGCCGACGGCGCCCAGCACCACAGGTCCAAGCGTCAGGGCATGCCGCAGCCAGTCCGGCGCCGTCGCCACCAGGGCGCCGGAGGCGGCCAGCAGAGAGGAGGTGGCCCACAAGCTTGCGCCGATGACCACCGGGCCGGTCAGCAGGAGACAGAGATACAGGGCCAGCCGGCGCAGCACCGGCCGCGGCTTCTTCACCAGCCAGATCCGGTTGAACGTGTTTTCCACGCTCAGCAGCAGCGCCAGGGCCGACAGCAACAGGGCCGCGAAACCGATCAGCGTGAGGGCGCCGGCATTGCCCGTGAACTGCGCCAGGTACCTCAGCACGGTCCTGCTGATGTCGCCCGGCAGCAGGCCCCGCAACAGATGCTCGCGGATCGCTTCACCGGTCGGCCGCAGCGCCGGGATGCGCGCGAACAAGGCGAAACTCACCGCCAGCAGCGGCACCATGGACAGCACCGTCGTGAAAGCCAGCCCGCCCGCTGCCTGGGGGAGGCGCTGCTCCCTGCCGCGCCGGAAGGTGCGGCTGGCCAGGCTGCCCTGGTTTCGGCTGGTCGTTGCCACTGGCGTTCGTGTCAAGGGTGCGTCATGCCTGCCGCATGACCCGGCAATGCACGCCGTCGCCGATCGAGAGCGTGCCGCCATGCAGCACCCGCGCAGTGACCCCGCCATGGCCGCGCAAGGCGTTGTAGGCGCCAGGGCCGAGCCTGTCGTGCATCTTCGAGCACGGCTCGCATGGGCCAGTGACCTCCAGCACCACTTCCCCTCCAAGGAGAAGGCGCAACGGTTGATCGGGGAACAGCGATTTCGCCGCCAGCAGGTTGATGCCCGAGACCACCAGGTTGCGGCGCAGGTCGGCCGGGTCGATGGCCGCGCGCCGCATCAATGCCGCAACGACCGCAAGGTGTTCGGCTTGCAGCAGCGTGACCTGGCGCTTGCCTCCCCCTCGCCCGCTGGCGGTCCGATCGCCTTGCAGGCCGAGTCCCTCGATCGCAAGGCATTGCTGCGGCCGCAGCATTGGCGCACCGCGCGCGGGCCGCAAGAAGACGGCGTCCAGCCTGCCGCCATCGGGAAACTCGGACACCAGGGCGCGCAGGTCTTTCATCCGGGCATCGTAGACGCAATGGCCAGCCGGACGTCCGGGCCGGCCGTCAAATCAGGTCTCGCAATTCCATGTCCACGATCACCTCCTTGCCGTCACGGGCCAGTGCCAGGTGCACCCGGCGCCCGGCCGGCGCGCGTAGGCGCTCACGGGCGCCGGAAAGGCCCAGCCGCTCGACCGGTTCGCCGTCGATCTGCAGGAGCCGGTCGCGCGCCAGGACTCCGGCAACCGATGCCGGCGAGGCGGCCGTGACGCTCCGCACCACAATCGAGTCCAGCGCGGCCCCTTCGGCCACGAGGAACAGTCCGCTGCGGTCGAAGGCGGCTGCCAGGCCGCTGGGCGTCGCCGGCTCCAGGATCATCTCGCGGCGGGCGTAGTCGAAGATCACGTGGAACTCGGACAGGAACGGCGCGCCCAGCAAGCCGTCGTGCCACTGCGACCGCAACGAGCCCGCCGACGACAGGCCCACGACCGGCCGGTCGACGCCGGCCTTCGCGCCCGTGCCGAACTCGATGCGCCGCGCGCGGCCGAAGGTGTAGAAGGTGTCGCCGCCCATCCCTGCGCCCAGCCCGGTGGTGACTGTCCGGCCCAACGCCTCGCCCAGCCGGTGCTGGCGCGCGAAGTGCTCGGGCACCAGCAGGGTCGATTTCGCGCCGAGGTCCAGCACGACGTGCGCCTCGACCTGCCGGCCGTCCGCGAGCGTGACAGACGCCCGCGCCATCGGCAGTTCGGTGTCGAGGTCGAACGGCACGCGCACGCCCGCCCCGCTGTAGTGCCAGCCGGCCGGATCGTGCAGGGTGATCTGGCGCCGGGTGAAGTCCAGGGCCACCACATGCTCGCGAAAGAACGAGCCGCCGACGATGCCGCCCACGTGCCGGCCGCTCGTCGTCGCGAGCAATTGCTCGAACGGCGCGACGGTGACCGCCTTGCACGTCAGCGGCACGGCGTCGACCGTGAGCGCCAGCGTTTCGATGCGGCTCGCGCGGCTGCTGCCGGCACCCGCGCCCCCGACATTGTCGATTGCGGTCGATGCGAGGCCCAGCGATCGCGCCAATGCCTCGTCGACACCACAGGTGCTCGCACCGGTGTCGAGGATGAACCAGGCCGAAGGTGCGGCAGCGATGCGAACGGGCACGTAGACGCGGCCGTCTTCGAACTGGAAAGGCAGCACGACGGGCTGCGCGGCCGCAATCGCCGCCGCGGCGGCCAGGACAGCGGCCAGTCCCGCTGCCCGGCTGGCACAGCAAAGCTTGACCATCATTGCTCCTCCAATCTCACCCCAACGGGCAGCTTTGTCATGCATCTCTTGAACTGTTCGCATTGCAGCCAGCCTTGCAACCATTGCCGGGTCGCGTCGAAGGCTTGTGCATCGAACCAGCCGGGATTCACCGCGCGGAACTGTCGAACGAACGGGAAGATGGCGAGGTCCGCCGCGCAGGGATCCTCCCCACCCAGCCAGGCCTGGGTCGCCAATTGCTGCTCGAGTGCCTGCAGCAGGGTCGCGCCCTGGTCACGGTGAAAAAGCGGTGCGCTGTCCCCGGCACGCTCCGGATACTTGTAGCGGTCCAGGTGCTGCTTGAACGGGCCGTCAGTGAGCGCGATCAAGGCCTGGCAGCTGGGGGTCTGGGCCCTGCTCCACCAACCCAGCTGATCACGGCCTTCGAAGGCCCAGCGCATGATGTCCAGGCTCTCTTCGATGACCCGGCCATCGTGCAAGACCAGCACCGGCACGGTCCCCTTGGGCGAAACCGCCAGCATCTCAGCGGGCTTCTCCCGCAGGACGATTTCATGGGCATCGAATTCGATCGAGGCCTCGATCAGCGCCATCCGCGCGCGGATGGCATACGGACAGCGGCGGTAGGTGTAGAGCAGTGGGCGTTGCATCATCCAGCGGTTTACTTGGCCTGCTGCGTGCGCTACCCCGTCACGGCGGCAAGCGTCGCCGCCAGTTGCCTGGCGGCCTTGGTGCTGGCGGCCTTGCCCGTGATCGCCAGCGCGGGCGGATTGAGCAGCATCCGCTCGAACACCGCCCGAACTTCGGCGGCCGTGATGGTTTCGATCATGGCCAGCGTCTCCCTGGTGGAGCTGACCGTCCCTCGCACGAACAGTTCTTCGACCGCGCGCTCCATCGTCGCGTAGGTCCGCTCGGAGGAGCGCACGCGCGACACCGCCAGCTGGTTCTTCGCCCGCTCCAGGTGCACCGGGTCGATCCGGCTGGCGTGCTCACGCAGCAGCCCGCCGGTGGCCGTCATCAACTGTTCGAGCTTGTCGGGCGTCGTGACGGCGTGGACGACGAAGTTGAACCAGACGTCGCCATGCTCCGCGCTCGATTCCGCCGTGTAGGCCAGCCCCAGCCGTTCGCGGATGGTGTCGGTGAACGGCGCGGACATGCCGCCGCCGAACAGGATCGCCGCCACCGACGCGGCCAGGCGCCAGCGCTGCTGCGGCATCTCGTGCGGCGCCTGCGGCGCGAGCGGATAGGCCAGGTTCACGAACACCTGCGACACCTGGCTGAAGCGCTGTCCCATGGCGCTGCCGACGTAGCCCGGCGGGGCCACCGGCGCCGGCGGCATCCCGCCAGCGGCCTGCGGCATGCCGGCAAAGAGCCGCTCGGCGCCAGCCAGGAAGGCTTCGACGTCGAAATCGCCCGCCGCGGTGACCACGGTCTTTTCAGCCACGTAGTGCGACTGCACGTGGGCGACCAGGTCGTCGCGGCTGAAGCGCTCGATGTTCTCCACGCTGCCGATCACCGGCATGCCCATCGGGTGCTCGCCCCAGATGGCGCGGTCCAGCAATTCGCTGGACCCCTCCTGCGGATCCTCCAGCGACTCGATCGCCTCCTGGCGGATCACCTGCAGCTCCCGCGCCAGTTCGGCTGGCGGGAAGGTGCTGTTCAGGACGATGTCGGCCGCCATCTCCAGGAACCGTTCGCTGTGCTTGCCCAGGCCGGTCATGAAGTAGGCCGTCGTGTCCTTGCTGGTGAAGGCGTTGACGTCCGCTCCCAGCCGCTCGGCATCCAGGTTGATGGCCTGCACCGACCGGGTGGCCGTGCCCTTGAACGCCATGTGCTCCAGCACATGACTGATTCCGCTGCTGGCGGGCGTCTCGTCGCGCGATCCCACCCGCAGGAAGACGCCGACGCTGGCGCTCTGCGCATGGGGCAGCGGGAGGGCCAGCAGCCGCACCCCGTTGTCCAGCGTCTTGAGGACCGGCGCGCCGCTCATCGCCGACGCTCGCTGTCGAAGGAAGGCAGCAAGGCCTTCGCCGCCTCGATCCGCAAGTGCAGTTCGATGGCGGGGTCGTTCATGACGCCGAGCAGGAAGTGCCTGGGATCCGGGCTGTCGGCAGCCGTCGCCGCTGGCGTGTCGATCGGGACCGCTGGAGCATCGAATGTCCGCTTCAGGTCCCCGGGCTGGATGCTTTCCAGCCGGGACAACAGGTCGGCCTGCGCGTCGGCACCCGGCGGCAGGTCCAGCCAGGGCTCGTCGGCGAACACCGCGGCCAGGTCGGGCGCCACGAACGCCGACCAGCGGCCGGGCGTCGCCTCGACCGGCGGCAGCACCGAAGCTTTCATTCCAATGCGTTGCGCCGCGATCTCGCCGAGATAGCGCCTGCGCAAGGACTCGAGAAAAGCGCCCGCCTGGGCGACCGGCAGGGGCTGCGCCAGCGAGAACCAGAGCTGGTAGCCGTCGCTGCCGGAGACCGCGATCGCCGGGGCGGGCAGGTCCAGGTCGACCTGGACGCCGCGCCAGACCTTCGCGAGCGCGTCCCAGCTGGCCGGCCGGGCCAGCTCCAGCAGCATCGCCCGCACCTGGCCATCGGCGCCGACCAGGCCTGGCGCTGCGGAACCGGAGGCTGGCCGCTGTGCGTCGTGCGGGAGATAGAGGCGTTGCAACTCGGCTTGAAGTCTGTTCATGGGTCCATCGTCGACGGGCTTGTCGGGCGTTCGACTCTACCCTGTCGGACCCGTCGCAATGCCGCCATGCAACTCCAGCCCATGCTCTTGGGCACGAAGGCGCTCGAGCTCTTCACCGCCAGGACGGGGCTGTCGGTCTTCTGATTCAGCCGGCGGTCCACTTCGTGTGGAACTTGCCGGCCCGGTCCAGCCGCTGGTAACTGTGCGCGCCGAAGTAGTCGCGCTGCGCTTGCAGCAGGTTGGCCGGCAGCCGGCTGGCGCGGTAGCTGTCGTAGTAGGACAGCGCGCTCATGAAGGCGGGCACCGCCACGCCGTGCTGCGCCGCCGTCGCGACCACGTCACGCAGCGCCTGGTGCGAGTCCGCCATCATCGCGGCGAACTGCGGGTCCACCAGCAGGTTAGGCAAATCCGGGGCGCGCGCATAGGCGCGGCGGATGTCTTCCAGCAGGCGCGCGCGGATGATGCAACCGGCCCGCCAGAGCCCGGCGATGGTGCCGAAGGGCAAGTCCCATCCGTATTCCGTGTCGGCGGCCGCGAGCAGCTGGAAGCCCTGCGCATAAGCGCAGACCTTGGCCGCCAGCAAGGCGCGGCGGATCTTCTCCACGAAGGCATCACGGTCGCCGCTGAAACGGGCCTGCGGTCCGCTCAGCACCTCGGCCGCGACGGCACGCTCGGCACGCAGCGCGCTCACCGTGCGCGCGAACACCGCGTCGGCGATGGTCGGCGCGGTGACACCCAGGTCCAGCGCGGCCTGGCTGGCCCACTTGCCCGTGCCCTTCTGCTGCGCGGTGTCGACGATCAGGTCGACCAGCGGCCGGCCGGTCTCCGGGTCGATGCGCGACAGGATGTCCGCGGTGATGCCGACCAGGTAGCTGGCAAGTTCGCCGCGGTTCCAGTCGGCGAACACCTCGCTCATGTCCTGCGGCTGCATCCGGGGCAGCTCGCGCATCAGGTAGTAGGCCTCGCAGATCAGCTGCATGTCGGCGTACTCAATGCCGTTGTGGACCATCTTGACGAAATGGCCGCTGGCCCCGGGGCCGATCCAGTCGCAGCAGGGCTGGCCGTCCTCGGCGCGCGCCGCGATCGCCTGCAGGATCGGCTTCACGCGCGGCCAGGCATGCACGTCGCCGCCGGGCATGATGGAAGGACCGCGCAGCGCGCCCTCCTCGCCCCCGCTCACGCCCGCCCCCACGTACAGCAGGCCGCTGCCGGCGAGCTCGGTGATGCGCCGGTGGGTGTCCGTGAATTTCGTGTTGCCACCGTCGATGACGACGTCGCCCGCCGCCAGCAGCGGCCGCAGGCCGGCCAGCACGTCGTCCACCGCGGCGCCCGCGGGCACCATCAGCAGCAGCACGCGCGGCGCGACCAGGCCCGCCACCAGCTCTTGCAGCGAACGCGGCGCCACGGCGCCGGTGCGGCGGGCGAAGCTCTCGCGCTTGTGCTCTTCCAGGTCATAGCCGCTGACGGCGAAACCGTTGCGGTCCAGGTTCAGGGCGAGGTTCTCGCCCATCACGCCCAGGCCGACGATGCCGATGTCCGATTGCTTCGACGAACTCATGCTCGAATTGTCCTCCAGCCGCCGCCAGCCAAAGCCGCCCAGTTTGCGCGAGGTCAAACCGGCGCCGCGCGACAAGACGTACGCTGGTTCGCCAACCGACACGAGGGCACCGCATGAGCACCATCACGAAACTCATCCTGGGGACGATGGGCAAGCTGCATCCCAAGCCAGCCCTGGGCCAGTCGGCGCCATCGCTGGCGCTGCCGCCGCCGCAGAAGGCGGGCGGCACCGCCCTGATGCAGGTGCTGGCCGAGCGCCGGTCCGGCCGCGAATTTTCCCCGCAGCCGCTGCCCCTGCCGCTGCTGTCCAACCTGCTGTGGGCCGCCTTCGGCGTCAACCGTGCCGACGGCGGCCGCACCGCGCCGTCGGCGCTCAATGCGCAGGAGGTCGAGGTGTTCGTCGCGCTGCCGTCCGGGGCCTACCGCTACGACGCCGCCGCCCATGTGCTGCAACTGGTCGCGGGCACCGACGTGCGCCGGGTGACCGGTTACCAGGATTTCGTCGACGAGGCGCCGCTGGACCTGGTCTACGTTGCCCACCATCCCCGCCTGGCCGCGGTGCCGGTGGCGCAGCGGGTGGCCTACGCCAATGTCGCCGCCGGCGCCATCGCGCAGAACGTCTACCTGTTCGCCGCCGGCAACGGCCTGGCGACCGTCATCCGCGCCTGGATCGACCGCGAAGCGATCGCCCAGGCCCTGGGCCTGAGCCACGACCACCAGGTCTTGCTGGCGCAGACCGTGGGTTATCCCAGGGCATCGGGTTAGCCGGACAGCCCAGATTTTGGGCCGGGCGCAGCTGAGGTCGGCGCGCGCTCAGCCGTCGGCCAGCCCTCGCAGCAGCGCCTCGTGGAAAGCCGCCGGCCGTTCGTATTGCACCCAGTGGCCGGCGTCGTCGACCAGCGTCAGCCCGCGCAGGTCGCACTGCGACAGCAGGCCGCGTAGCAGCGGCGCGTCGTCGGGGATCAGGACGTCGCCCCGGCCCCAGATCGCGCGGACCGGGCATTGCCAGCGCGCCTGCAGCCCCAGCATCACCGGGGTGCGCGACAGGCGCCGGCGCTTGAGCCGGTCGCGCCGCAGGTTGGCGTCGTGCAGCGCCATCGCGGTGGCGTCCAGCGTCTGCGGATGCAGCACCATCAGCGCCTCCATGTTGCCGCGGATCACCGCCTCGCGCCCGGCGTCATCCATCGTGTCGGTCAAACCTTTGAGGTTCAGTTCCGGCCGAACCAGCCCCAGGCCCGACATGCCGACCAGGTGCAGGCTCCTGACCAGCTCGGGCCGTTCGGCGGCGACGAATCCGGCCACCAGCGAGCCAAACGAGAAAGCCACCAGCTGCACCGGCGCGCCGGCCGCCAGCTGCGCGATGCCGGCCGAGACGTAGCGATGGATGGTGTCGGCATCGCGTGCGCCGGACGGCAGCGCCGAGTCGCCGCAACCGGGCAGGTCCGCCGCATAGACGGTGTGGCGCTGCGCCAGCACGTCGATGTTGCGCAGCCAGTGGTTCCAGCTGCCGCTGCCGCCGTGCAGCAGCACCAGCGGCGGTCCTTCACCCCAGCGCTGCCAGACCATCGTGCCGTCCGCACCGCAGGGCGTTTCGATCCGCGTGGCCAGGCCTTCCAGCCGCCGCACCTCGGGCAGCTGCGCCGGCTCCAGCAGCATCAGGGCGCCTCCATCCCGTGGGCCGCCAGTTGCGCGCGCAGCTGCGGACCCGCCAGCGTCGCCAGCAGTTGCCGCGCGGCATCGGCCGCGCCGGCGCTGGCCGAGACGCCGCCCGCGTACACGGTGTAGTTCTGGATGTCCGCCGGCAGCGGGCCGACCAGGGTCGCGCCCGGCACGGCCAGGATCTCGCTGATCTGGTGCACCGCCAGGTCGGCCTCGCCGGTGACCAGCCGCTGCGCCACCAGCCCGCCCGGCACCAGCACCGCCTTGGGCCTGATCTGCTGCGCGATTCCCATGCGCTCGAACAGCTGCGCCAGGTAGATGCCGCTGGAGCCGCCGGCCACCGGATCGATATAGGCGACGTTGCGCGCCGCCAGCAGGGCCGCGCGGAAGTCGGCGCTGCTGCCGATCTCGGGCAGCGGGGCGCCCTTCTTCACCGCGACGCCGATGCCGACCTTGGCCAGCGGCAGCAGGCTGGTGCCGATGACGGCGCCTTCCTGCGACAGCTGGATCAGGCCGGGCCGCGGCATCACCAGCAGGTCGAACTTCTCGCCGGCCCGCACCCGCCTGAGCAGTCCGCCGGCCGTGCCGTTCTCGATCGTGACCTTGTGGCCGGTGCGCTGCTCGAACTCCGGCAGCGCGGCGACGATCACCGGCTTGATGGCGCCGGCGCTCAGCACCTTGATCTCGGCAGCCGCCGCGCTGCCGGCCAGCGCCAGGCCGGCCAGCGCCAGCACGATGGACTTGTCGATGGCGCGCATGGTTCAAGCCACCAGCGCAGCGAAGCGCTGCAGGTCGACGTTGCCGCCGCTGACGATCACGCCGACCTTCTTGCCTTTGAGTTGGAGGCCGGCATGGCAGGCCGCGGCGAACGACAGGCAGCCGGTCGGCTCGACGATCATCTTCATCCGCTCGGCGAAGAAGCGCATCGCTTCCACCAGCTGCGGATCGGTCACGGTGAAGATGTCGTCGACGTCGCGCCGGATGATCTCGAAGGTGTATTGGCCCAGGTGCTGGGTCTGGGCGCCGTCGGCGATGGTCTTGGGGGTCGGGATGTCGACGATGCGCCCGAGCCGCAACGATTGCTGGCCGTCGTTGCCGGCTTCGGGCTCGACGCCGTAGACCTTGCAGCGCGGCGACACCGCCCGCGCCGCCAGCGCGCTGCCACTGAGCAGCCCGCCGCCGCCCAGGCACACGAACAACGCGTCGAGCTCGCCGGCTTCCTCGAACAGCTCCCTGGCGGCCGTGCCCTGGCCGGCGATCACGTCCGGATGGTCGTAGGGAGGGATCAGCGTCATGCCGCGCTGCGTGGCCAGCGACGCCGCCAGCGCCTCGCGATCCTGGGTGTAGCGGTCGTACAGGATGACCTCGGCGCCATAGCCCTTGGTGGCTTGCACCTTGGAGGCCGGTGCGTCCAGCGGCATCAGGATCGCGGCCGGCATCCGCAGCAGCCGGGCCGACAGTGCGATCGCCTGCGCGTGGTTGCCCGAGGAGAAGGCCAGCACGCCGGCGCGCCGCTGCGCGTCGTCGAAGCGCGAGAGCGCATTGAAGGCGCCGCGGAACTTGAAGGCGCCCATGCGCTGGAAGTTCTCGCACTTGAAGTGCAGCTGCGCGCCGAGCCGGCTGTCGGCAGTGGACGAACGCAGCACCGGCGTGCGATGCGCGTGGCCGAGCAGTCGGGCCGACGCGGCCACGACGTCCTGGTAGGTGGGAGTTGGAGCAGGCATGCGTGCGAGCTTAGCGCAAGCGCCATCCGCCGCGGCTGCCCCACGCTTTCGAATTTCTCCTACAAGGCATGGCGTTTCGCCGCCCGATCATCGCGGTCTCAACAACCCGGAGATTCCCCATGGCAACCCGTTCCGAGAAAGACGCCTGCGACCTGCTCGACACCGACCACAAGAACGTCAAGAAGATGTTCAAGGCCTACGAGGAGCTGACCGGTTCGCGCGGCAAGACCGCGGCCCAGAAGAAGATGGACCTGGCCCATCAGATCTGCCGCGAGCTGTCCGCCCACGCCCAGGTGGAGGAGGAGATCTTCTATCCGGCCCTGCGCGCCGTGCTCAAGGACACCGACATGCTGGCCGAGGCCGAAGTGGAGCACGCCGGCGCCAAGGACCTGATCGCCCAGATCGAGGCGGCGCCGCAAGCCGACGAGATGTTCGACGCCAAGGTCAAGGTGCTGGGCGAATACATCGACCACCACGTGAAGGAAGAGCGCAACGAGATCTTCCCCAAGGCCCGCGCTGCCCGCAAGCTGGATCTCGTGGCCATGCGCGACCAGATCGAGGCGCGCAAGGAAGAACTGCTGGCGGAGATGGGCGCCTCATAGTCCGTCGCCGAACAGGTCGCCCAGCTTCTTCGCGCTATCCGGATCGGTGGTGGACGTCCTCGGCGTGCCCTTGGGATATTCCTCCGCGATCCGGTCCTCCCAGTAGGTCGCCGGATTCGGTGCGCTGCACAGCCGCCGGTAAACCTCCTGCGGGACCTGCTTGTAGGCCAGGATGGACTTGTTGTCCCAATGCAGGTCCAGTTGCCGCGATTCGGTGTCGTAAACCGCCTTGCGGATGCGGCCGCCGCTGAACAGCTTCGTGAGCATGGTGGATCACCCCCAGACCGAAGCATAGCGGCGTAGCATGGCTGGCGGCCTGTGCGACCCCGGCAATCCGGCAAGGGCGTGGCGCGCCGCCAATCAGGAGTGACACCATGGGTTTCTTCAGCAAGATTCTGGACAAGCTGGGCTTCGACGCCGGCGCAGGCAAGGTGGAAGAGATGTTGCGCACGCCGATCGCCCCGCCGAAGACAGATACCTCCGTGGCCGGCGCCGGCCCCGCCGCGGTCAAGCCGATCGGTCAGGTCGATGTGGTGGCGCAGCTCGAACAACGCGCCGCCGCCAACGCCCAGAAACTCAACTGGCGCACCTCGATCGTCGACCTGCTCAAGCTGCTGGACATCGACAGCAGCCTGCAGGCGCGCAAGGAACTGGCCACCGAGCTGGGTTGCCCGGTCAGCCTGATGGCCGACTCGGCGCAGATGAACATGTGGCTGCACAAGGCAGTGCTGCAGAAGCTCGCAGCCAACGGCGGGAACGTCCCGGCCGACCTGCTCGATTGAGGGGACGCCATGCAGATCACAGACTTGCTGGCGCAGACAGGCGGGCTGCAATCGCTGGCGCGCGAACTGGGCATCGACGACCAGCAGGCCGCCGCGGGCGCCGCGGCGCTGGTGCCGGCGATCCTGGGCGGCCTGCAGAAGCATGAACAGGCCACGAGCGGCAGCGTCGGCGGCCTGGGCGAGCTGCTCGCCCGATTGGGCGGAGGCAACCTGATGGACCAGGTGCTGTCCCCCGGTCCGACGGACGTGGCGGCGGGCAACGCCGTGCTCGGGCAGATCTTCGGGTCCAAGGACGTCAGCCGCACCGTCGCCGACAGCGCCACCGCGCAGTCCGGCCTGAGTGCGGAGTTGCTCAGGAAGATGCTGCCGCTGCTGGCGATGCTGGTGACCGGCTACATGGCCAAACATGCGGCGGGCGGCGCTGCCGGCGGCGGCGGTAGCCTGGGCGGGCTCGGTTCAATCCTGGGCGGCCTGCTCGGTGGCGGCCAGGGCGCTGGCGGCGTGCTCGGTGGCCTTGGCAGCATGCTGGATGCCAGCGGCGACGGCAACGCGCTGGACGACATCCTGCGGATGGCGGGCAAGGCCCTGCGCTGACGGCCTGCGATTTCGTGCCCAGCCCGACCTCGGAGATGATTGAGCGTGGCGCGGGCGCGGGGTACTCACCGCTTACGAGGCTGCGCGCGCCGCCCGCCGCAGCAGCGGCTCCAGCGCGTGGTGGTCCACCGGCTTGGTCAGGTGGTGGTCGAAGCCGGCCTGCATGGCCTGGACCCGGTCGCTCTCGCTGCCCCAGCCGGTGAGGGCCACCAGAATGGTGTTGGCGTAGCGCCCATCGGCACGCAGCCGCTGCGCCAGCTCGTAGCCGCTCATGCCCGGCATGCCGATATCCAGCAGCATGACGTCGGGCGCAAATGCCGCCGCGAGGTCAAGCGCCTCCTGCCCCGAATAGACCGTCCGCACCGCGTGCCCCGACATCTCTAGCACCGCGCTCATGGTGTCGGCGGCGTCGACATTGTCGTCGGCCAGCAGCACCCGCAAGCCCTCGCGCGCCAGCGGCGCGGCCGTCGCCACAGGCGCCACTGCCACGCCCTGCACCGGCGCCAGGCAGGGCACGCGGATCGTGAAGGTGCTGCCCTGGCCGGCGCCGGCGCTGTCCGCCGTGACCGAGCCGCCGTGCAGCTCCACCAGGCTGCGCACCAGCGACAGGCCGATGCCCAGCCCGCCCTGCGAGCGGTCGATGGTGCGGCCGACCTGCGCGAACAGCTGGAACACCCGCTCCAGCATCTCCGGCGGAATGCCCACGCCGTTGTCCTGGACCCGGATCACGGCGTCATCGCCGTCGCGCCGCACCTGCAGCAGGATGTGGCCGCCGGCCGGCGTGTACTTGGCCGCATTGTTCAGGAGGTTGGCAACCGCTTGCGCCAGCCGGGTGAAGTCGGCGTCGACCTGGATCTCCTCGGCCGGCAGGTCGATGTCCAGCTGGTGTCGGCCCGCTTCCACGCCCGGCCGGCTGGTCTCCACCGCGCTCTCGATCGCGGTGCGCAGCGCCATCGGCTTCTTCTCGAGGTGGATCTTGCCGCTGGTGATGCGCGAGATGTCCAGCAGGTCGTCAATCAGCCGGATCATGTGCACCAGCTGGCGCTCGATGATGCCGCGCGCCCGTTGCGACGGCGCTCCGTTGCCGGCATCCTTCTTCAGGATCTCCAGCCCGGTGCGGATCGGCGCCAGCGGGTTGCGCAACTCGTGCGCCAGCGTCGCCAGGAATTCGTCCTTGGTCCGGCTCGCTTCGTGCAGGGTCTGCTCGGCCCGCTTGCGCTCGGTGATGTCGATCATCGAGCCGGCCATCCGGTAAGGCTTGCCGGCAGCGTCCTTGAGGGCGGTGCCCGCCACCATGAACCAGCGCCAGTCGCCACTGCGATGGCGCAACCGGCATTCGATCTGGTAGGGCACGTCGTGCCCCAAGTGCGCCCGCAACGCATCCCGCACCCGCGGCCGGTCCTGCGGATGCAGCACCTTGAGCATCGCGTCGGTGTGGTTGGGGAAATCACTCTGCGAATACCCCAGCATCTCACGCACCCGCGGCGAGAAGAAGTTGGTGTCGCTCGACATGTCCCAGTCCCACAGGCCGGCGCTGGAGCCGCGCACGGCCAGCTGGTAACGCTCGTCGCTCTCGCGCAGCGCCCGGTTGGCCTGCTCGAGCGTGCCGGCGCGCTTGCCCAGCTCCTGCAGCATGGCGTTGAAGGCGTCGGCCAGCGAGCCGACCTCGTCGTCGCTCAGGCGCGGCGCCCGCAGGTTGAAGTCCCGGCTGAGCATCACCTTGCCGGCGACCTCGCTGATCGCCAGGATCGGTCCGGTCAGCCGCGCCTGCAGCCGGTTCGACAGCAGCAGCGCGGCGCCCAGGCTGGCCAGGAAGATGGCCGTCAGCGCGAACAGGTATTCGAACACCCGCGGCAGCAGGTCGTGGCGCGCCTGCAGGTAGACAGTGCCGATGGTGTCGCCGTTGGAGAGCACCGGCCGGGCCACCGTGACCCAGTCGCGATCGAGCCGCACCCCAGTTGCCGGCGCCCGCCCGGGCAACGGCCCGCTGGCGATCTCGCCGGCCTTGTAACTGGCGAACAGCGCGCCGCGCACGTCGTAGATCGCAGCGGCGGCGACGCCCGGGCGGGCCCGCAGGATGCTCAGGTTCTCGCGCGCCACCTTGGCGTCGTCGAACACCAGCGCCGAGGCGCTGGCCAGCGCCACGATGTCGGCCTGGGCCCGCAGGTCGTTGCGCAGGGTGACGACCTGGTTGCGCACGTCGAACGCCACCACCGCCAGCCCCGCCACCAGCAGGGCGAAGAAGGTGGTCAGCATCACGATCACGTTGAGCTTGCGCCGGATCGAGCCGGCCCGGGCCAGCGCCTTCACCGCGCTCGCCCCTCGACGCTCTGCGCCACCGCCAGCAGCCGCGCGCTCAGCCGAATGCCGCGGGCCTCGGCCGACGCCAGCGAGGCGTTGAAGCGGACGCGGGCGCCGTCGGCGACGAAATTGATGACACTGCCGGCCTGCAGCGCGCCGTCCTGCTGCGTCACCACCAGCACCGGGCCGGGAGTGGCGGCGAGCAGGTCGCGCAATTTTGCCGGCCGCATGGTGCCGATGAACAGCACGTGGACCGGACCGGGCGCCTCGCCCTCCTTGAGCGTCCTGAGCCTGAGCGGCCGGCCCTCGACGCTGCGGCCGGCGGCCAGCTGCTCGAGATCCTCGGCCACCGCCTCGTCGCCCAGCACCGCGATCACCAGCGGGTCCTGCGGGCCCTTGAAGGTGGCGGCCGGCCAGTCGACGAAGGAGCCGAACTTGTAGAGGTAAGCGGCCTTGACGGCGCTTGCGTGCGGCGCCGCGCCGGCCGCCTCGGCCCGCGCCGCCAGCGGCAGGCAGGCCAGCGCCAGCATGGCGGCCAGCAGCCAGCGACGCATCGGTACTTCAGGCAAGGACATCGTCGGGACGCGCTGTTCCTACAGTTCCCAGGCCAGCCGCACGAACACCCGGCGGTCGATCTGGCTGGCGGCGGCGGCATCGTTGAATTCTGCATGGCGCCGGTCGAACAGGTTCTGTCCCAGCAAGGCGACCGTGAAGGCCGGCGTCACCTTCCAGCTCCAGTTGGCGTCGACCGCGGTGTAGGCAGGCACCACCGGCGAAGGCAGCTGGCCCACATGGCGGACGATCAGGTCGAACTGGTTGCGCGGGCCGATGTCCCAGCTCGAACGCAGGCTCCACTGGTGCCTGGGGTCGCTGCCCAGGTTGGGGATTGAGGTGGCGTCGGTGTAGCCGGAAGCGAAGGCCAGGCTCTTGCGCATCGCGAACAAGCCGGCCGACAGCCGCCAGCCGGCGGCCGCCTGGTAATGCGCCCACGCTTCCACGCCGGTGCTGGCGCCGTCGATCTGGTTGGAGACGATCGCCGGATTGGAACCGGGAACGCCGGCCCGCAGACCGGTGTAGGCCTGCCGGAACAGGGTGGCCGAATAGCTCGCGTCGGGGCCGAGCTGGCCGCGGTGGCCGATCTCGGCGACGTTGGCGACCTCGGAGTGGAAGTCCGGCCCACCGGCAATCAGGAACGGCGGGCCGCCCGGAAAGTAGAAATCGCGGTCCAGCCGCGCCGGCGCCCGCACCACGCGCGACCAGCTGGCCCAGGTGGTGCTGGTGGGCGAATGTTCGTAGCTCAGACGCGCGTTCGGCAGAAACTCGACCCCGGTGTAGCTGTTGCGCTCGATCTTGGCGCCGAGCGTGAGCCGCCAGTCCTCGCCGAGGCGCAGCTGGTCCTGGGCGAACACGTTGGCCCATGACAGCTGCCGCTCGTTCGGCACGAACAGCACCAGCGGACTGGGATCGTTGTTGTCACGCCCGCGCCGGTAACCGGCGCCCCACAGCAGCACGTGGCCCGGCGGCATGACTGGCTCGTGCGTGAACTGGATGTCGGTGGTCCGCGCCTGGTTGTGGAACACCAGCCCGTCGTTGCGCGAGGCGCTGTCGTAGTAGGCCTGCAGCTTGTACGGCGAGCCGTCGGCGAGCTTGCCGTTCCAGCGCGCCAGCAGGTTGCCGCCGCTGATCTCGGAGGCCAGGTTGTTGGCCGGCTGCCGGCCGGCCTGGTAGACGTCGCCCTGCAGCGTCAGGCTGCCCTGGCCCCAGGTCCAGTCGGCGCGGCCGCCGAGCTGCTTGCGGGTGGCGGCATCGGCGCGTTCCGCGCCGCTGGCCTGTCGCGTCACCGCGCGATCGGTGACCAGCGCATAGATGCGGCCGTGGCCGTCCTCGCCCAGCCGCCCGCCCCAGCGTGCCGCCTCGCGCCCGCCGGCGCGCGAGCGGGTCGCGGTCACGAGCGCTCCCTGCGTGTCGGCCGCGCTGCGGGTGATGATGTTGATCACGCCGTTGACGGCGTTCGCGCCCCACAGGGTGCCGCCCGGACCGCTGATCACTTCGATGCGCTCGACGTCCTCGAGCATCACGTCGTTGGAGTCCCAGAACACGCCGGAGAACAGCGTGGAATAGATCGTGCGGCCGTCCACCAGCACCAGCAGCTTGTTCGCAATCTCGTTGTTGAAGCCGCGCGCGCCGATGGCGAAGCCGCCGGCGCTGGACTGCGCCACCTGCAGGTTGGGGGCCAGCCGCAGCGCCTGCGGCAGCGTCACCGCGGCGGACCGGCGGATCTCCTCACCGGTGATCACGTAGATCGAGGCGGCCGCATCCTGCAGGCTCTCGGCCCGGCCGGAGACCGAGGTCACCTCGATGTTGCTCAATTGCTCGAGGCTGAGGTCGGCCAGGCTGTTGACCGCAACGACCTGCGCGGATGCAGCGGCGCAGGCGAGGCCGGCGATCGCGCCGACGGTCAAACTGCGAGGTCGATTTTTCATTCGAGTTGGGCCTCCGGAGCCGGATCATAGCCAATGGCCCGCGCCGATTTGTTGGGCCGGGCCCACAATCGCTTGATGTTTTCCCTGCTGCGCACTTTCTCCTGGCAGGAGTTGCGACACCACCCGTGGCGCACCGCCGCCGCCGTGATCGCGGTGCTGCTGGGGGTCGGACTCGCCTTCTCCGTGCAGCTCATCAATGCGTCGGCGTTGAGCGAGTTCGCC
Organism: Burkholderiales bacterium; assembly: GCA_038244915.1. Taxonomy (GTDB): domain Bacteria; phylum Pseudomonadota; class Gammaproteobacteria; order Burkholderiales; family Burkholderiaceae_C; genus Ramlibacter. Next base: position 22,739 of record JBBRSZ010000003.1, read on the forward strand.
GGCGCGGTCCGCTCGGTGAACGGCCAGCCGGACCTGGAGCTGCGCGCGGCGCAGGGGCCGTTCGACGAAAGCCTGTTCGGCCGGATCGCCGACGATCCCGCCGTCGCCGTTGCCAGCCCGGTGCTGGAACTGGGCACGCTGCTGGCGCTCGCGGACGGCCGCCGGCTGCCGATCCGGGTGGTGGGCGTCGACGCGCTGGTGGTCGCCGCCGTGGCGCCGGCGCTGATGCCGCAGCCGGCGGCCGGCGCCGACCGGCTAGCGCTGCTGGCGCCGGCCACGGTGTTCCTCAATCCGGCGGCGCAGCGGCTCGTGGCCGGCACCACGGTGCAACTGCAAAGCGGCCTGCAACTGCGCGAGGCCACGGTCGGCGGCAGCGTGGTCGCCGGTGGCCCGCCGCTGGCCGTGATGGACATCGCCGCGGCGCAGGAGCTGTTCGGCCGCCTCGGCGTGCTGACCCGCATCGACGTGCGGCTGGCGCCCGGCACCGACCGTGAAGCCTGGCTGCGCGGCCTGCGGCTGCCGGCCGGCATCGCCGCAGCCCAGCCCGGGGACGCGGCCGAGCGCGTGAGCAACCTGTCGCGCGCCTACCGCGTCAACCTCACGGTGCTGGCGCTAGTCGCGCTGTTCACCGGCGGCTTCCTGGTGTTCTCGGTGCTGTCGTTGAGCGTGGCGCGCCGCTCGCAGCAGTTCGCGCTGCTCGGCGTGCTGGGCCTGACGCCGCGCCAGCGGCGCGCGCTGGTGCTGGCCGAAGCAGTGCTGCTCGGCGCGGTCGGCAGCGTCGCCGGCATCGCGCTGGGCACGGCGCTGGCGTCGCTGGCGTTGAAGGTGCTGGGCGGCGACCTGGGCGGCGGCTACTTTCCCGGCGTCGCGCCGCAGCTGCAATGGAGCACGCCGGCGGCCATCGCTTATGCGGGCCTGGGCATCGTGGCGGCGATGGCCGGCGCCTGGTGGCCGGCGATGGCGGCGCAGCGCATGCCGCTGGCGCAGACGCTCAAGGGCCTGGGCAGCCCGATCGCCACCGGCCACGGCCACGGCTGGTCGCTGCTGTTGATGGCGGCCGGCGGCTTGCTGGCGCTGCTGCCGCCGATCGCCGGGATCCCGCTGGCGGCTTACCTGTCGGTGGGTTTCCTGCTGGTGGGCGGCATCACCGCCCTGCCTTGGCTGGTGGCGCTGCTGTACGACCGGCTGGCGCCGCTGGTGACGCACCGCCTGCTGCCGCTGCTGGCGATCGAGCGGGCCCGCCGTGTCCGCGAAAGCGCGGCGGTGGCGGTCAGCGGCGTGGTCGCGGCCCTCAGCCTGGCCGTGGCCCTGACCGTCATGGTCGCGAGCTTCCGCGATTCGGTGTCGCGCTGGCTGGACGTGGTGCTGCCGGCCGACCTCTATGTGCGCACCTCCGTCTCGTCGGGCTCGGCCGACAGCGCCTATTTCACGCCCGAGTTCATTCAGGCCATTGCCCGCCTGCCCGGCGTGCAGCGGGCGGCGACCCAGCGCCTGCGCATGCTGTTGCTCGATCGATCGCTGCCGGCGGTGGCGCTGATCGCGCGCCGCATCGACGACCCGGCCCAGACCCTGCCGCTGGTGGGCGCCATCGCCGCGACACCGCCGGGGCTGGTGCCGGTGTACGTGAGCGAAGCGGTGGTCGACCTCTACGGCGTGCGGCCGGGCGTGGAGTTCACCCGGCTGACCGAAGCGTTCCAGCCGGGCGTGCGGGCCGGCGCCGCGCCGCGCTTTTTCGTCGCCGGCGTCTGGCGCGACTATGTGCGCCAGACCGGCTCGATCGCGCTCGACCAGCGCGTCTACCAGGACCTGACCGGCGACCGGCTGGCCAACGACGTGCAGCTGTGGCTGGCGCCGGGCGCCGATGCCGGCACGGTGCAGCGCGAGTTGCGCGCCGTGGCCCAGGCGCAGGCGCCCGGCGGCGCGGCGCTGCTGGAATTCGCCTCGGCCAGCGAGCTGCGCGCCACCTCGCTGCGGATCTTCGACCGCAGCTTCGCCGTCACCTACTGGTTGCAGGCGGTGGCGATCGGCATCGGCCTGTTCGGCATCGCCGCCAGCTTCAGCGCGCAGGTGCTGGCGCGGCGCAAGGAGTTCGGCCTGCTGGCCCACCTGGGCCTGACCCGCCGCCAGATTCTCGCGGTGGTGGCCGGCGAAGGCGCGGCCTGGACGGTGATCGGCTCGGTCGCCGGGCTGGTGCTCGGGCTGGCGGTGTCGGTGGTGCTGGTGGAAGTCGTCAATCCCCAGAGCTTCCACTGGACCATGGATCTGAACGCGCCCTGGCTGCGGCTGGCGCTGCTGTGCCTGGCGGTGGTGGCTGCTGGCACCGTCACCGCATGGGTGGCGGGACGCGCTGCGGCCGGCCGCGACGCGGTGCTGGCGGTGAAGGAGGACTGGTGATGCGCCTTCGTCATCCCCGCGCAGGCGGGGATCCAGAGCTTCCAAGTGCGCGCAGCGCTGTGCGCGGTTCCGGCCCGCATGGACCCAAATGCGGACGCCCTGGGTCCCCGCCTTCGCGGGGACGACCAGGAAATACCCGGTCCGGCATGACATGAAACGGAGCAGTCCCTCATGACCCCACCCTGGACGCCGCGCCGGCGCACCGTGATCCTGGCCGCGGTGGCGGCCGCCGGGCCGGCGCGCGGCCTGCCGCCGCTCACGCTGCGCTTTCCGCGCGACCACGGCGCCCATCCGCAATTGCGCACCGAGTGGTGGTACATCACCGGCCAGGCGCAGTCGGGCGGGCGCGAGCTGGGCTTCCAGGTCACCTTCTTCCGCTCGCGCGTCGACGCCACCCAGGGCATGGCCTCGAAGTTCGCGGCCCGCCAACTGATCTTCGCCCATGCGGCCGTCACCGACGTCCAGGGCGGCAAGCTGCTGCATGACCAGCGGATCGCGCGCGAAGGCTTCGGCGTGGTCTCGGCCAGCCTGCACGACGCCGCGATCCGGCTGCGCGACTGGAGCCTGCGGCGCGTCGCCGGCGCCTACCTCGCCCATGTCGCCGGCGAGGCCTTCGCGCTCGACCTGCGCTGCGCGCCGACCCAGCCGCTGCTGCTGCAGGGCCGCAACGGCCTGTCGCGAAAAGGGCCGCAGGAACAGCAGGCCAGCTACTACTACAGCGAGCCGCAGCTGGCCGTGAGCGGCTCGATCCGCTTGCCGGGCCAGGCGCTGCAGGTGCAGGGCAAGGCCTGGATGGACCACGAGTGGAGCGACGAAGTGCTCCATCCCGAAGCCCAGGGCTGGGACTGGATCGGCATGAACCTCGATGACGGCAGCGCGCTCACGGCGTTTCGTCTGCGCGCCAGGGATGGTTCCGCGCTCTGGGACGGCGGCTCCTTTCGGGCGCCGCGCGGCGAGGTCTACAACTTCGGCCGCGGCGAGGTGACCTTCAGCCCGCAGCGGCGCTGGAAGAGCCCGCTGTCGCAGGCCACCTACCCGGTGGAATGGATGGTGCGCACGCCGGCCGACTTCTACACCGTGCGCGCGGTGCTCGACGACCAGGAGCTCGACAGCCGGGCGTCGACCGGCGCGATCTACTGGGAGGGCCTGGCGCACCTGTTCGACAGCAACGGCAAGCGGGTCGGCCAGGGCTACCTGGAGATGACCGGCTACGCGCAGCGGCTGCGGCTGTAGCGCCGCCTCAGCCCGCGGTGCCGGCCTCGTGGCGCTCGCGCGCCTCGGCCAGCGCGCCGATCAGCAGGTCCAGGCCGATCGGCTTGACCAGGTGGGCGTCGAAGCCGGCGGCCCTGGTGCGGCGTTTGTCCTCCTGCGCGCCGAAGCCCGTCATCGCGATCACGTACGCGTCTTCCATCCCGGGCTGCAGCCGCAGCAGGCGCAGCGTCTCGTAGCCGTCGATCTGCGGCATCGCCAGGTCCAGCAGCACGGCCTGCGGCCGCAGCGAGCGCGCCAGCTCCAGCGCGCTGGCGCCGTCGTAAGCGGTCTCGACCCGGTAACCGAGCAGGCGCACGATGCTGGTGGCGCTGTCGGCCGAGTCACGGTTGTCGTCCACCACCATCACGCGCAGCGCATTCGCCGCCGGCTGCTCGCCGGCCGCGTCGCCGTCGCGGGCCTGCTGCACGTCCGCCACCGGCAGCCGGAACATGAAGGTGCTGCCCTTGCCCGGGCCCGGACTGCGCGCCTCCAGCGTGCCGCCGTGCAGCTGCGCCAGCGAGCGCGCCAGCGTCAGCCCGATGCCCAGCCCGCTGTCGTTGGGCGCGGCGGAGTTGTCGCCCTGCATGAACAGCTCGAAGATGCGCTCGAGCTCGCCGGCCTCGATGCCGCGTCCGTTGTCGATGACGTAGGTGTCGACGAAGCCCTCGGCCACCTGCACCTTCAGCGTGATCCGGCCGCCGTCGGGCGTGTACTTGGCGGCGTTGACCAGCAGGTTCTGCACGACTTGGGTCAGGCGGGTGGCGTCGCCGTTGACAGACACGGCGGCCGGCGGCAGCTCCAGCGTGAACTGGTGGCGGCGGGCGTCGATCAGCGGCCGCGCCATCTCCACCGCGCGGCCGGCCACGTCGGCATAGTTCACTTGCTCGCGCCGCAGCTTGACCTTGCCGGTGGTCAGCCGGCCGACGTCCAGCAGGTCGTCCACCAGCCGGCTCATGTGGGTCACCTGGCGGTCGATGATGTCGCGGCTGTTGCGCAGCGCCGTACTGGCCAGCGTCTCCAGCTGCATCACCGTCACCGCATTGCGGATCGGCGCCAGCGGGTTGCGCAGCTCGTGCGCCAGCATGGCCAGGAATTCGCTCATCCGGCGGCTGGAGCGTTCCAGCTCCGCCAACCGCTTGCGTTCCGTCATGTCGCGCGTGACCTTGGCGAACCCGATCAGCCTGCCGGCCGCGTCGCGCACCGCCGTGATCACCACGTTGGCCCAGAACAGCTTGCCGTCCTTGCGCACCCGCCAGCCCTCGTCCTCGACCCGGCCCGCCACCAGCGCCTGCTCCAGCTCGCTGGCCGGCTTGCCGTCGCGCTGGTCCTCGGGCGTGTAGAAGACGCTGAAGTGACGGCCGATGATCTCGTCGGCGCTATAGCCCTTGATGGCCTCGGCGCCGCTGTTCCAGCTGCGCACCGTGCCGTCGGGGTCGAGCATGAAGATGGCGTAATCGCGCACGCTCTCGACCAGCAGGCGCAGCCGCTCTTCGCTGGCGCGCAGCCGCTGCTCCTGCTCGCGCCGGTCGGTCAGGTCGCGGGTGATCTTGGCGAAGCCGGCCAGCCCGCCACCGGCGTCGTAGAGCGGCGTGATGATGACATTGGCCCAGAAGCGGCTGCCGTCCTTGCGCACGCGCCAGCCCTCGTCCTCGAAGCGGCCGCTGGCCAGGGCACGCCGCAGCTCCTCCTGCGGCCAGCCGCGCTGGACATCCTCGGGCGGGTAGAAGACGGAGAAATGCCGGCCGACGATCTCCTCGCGCGTGTAGCCCTTGAGCCTTTGCGCGCCGGTGTTCCAGGAGACGATCCTGCCGTCGGGATCGAGCACGAAGATGCCGTAGTCGACCACCGCCTCGACCAGGAGCTGGAGGCGTCCCTCGAGGGTCGTGTTGCGCTGGCTGTCGGCGATGGGGGTGTTCAACGACGGCATTTCGGGTGGGTTGCGCCATCCTAAGGCAGCACCTGCGGCTGTCCACGTAGGACGCGTTTGACAATCAGTCGGGAGCTTTTCCTGCATCCGCGAAATAACGCACCCCGGGCCGCAACTGCTCATAGATCAGGTAGTCGGTCGACGCCATGCCAAGCGCCGTATAGGTGCGCTGCGCCACCAAGTTGTCCTTCTCGACGTAGAGCCGGAAGCCGCAGACCTGCGGATCGGCGGCGGCGAGTTCGCGCACGTGCTGGTACAGCCGGCGGTACACGCCTCGGCGCCGCCACGGCGCGACCACGAACACGCTCTGGATCCACCAGAACAGGCCATTGCGCCAGTCGCTCCACTCCTGCGTCACCAGCAGGCAGGCGACGATGGAGTCGCCTTCGGCGGCCACCACGTAGAAGCCCAGGGCCGGCTCGCCGATCAGGCGGCGCACGCCGGCGTCGACCCGTTCGGGCAGCAGCGCCTTGCCCTCCGTCTCCAGCGCCATCGCCTGGTTGAAGCGCGAGATGGCGTCGGCGTCGGCGACCGAGGCCTTGCGGATGGCCAGGCCGGCGGCCGCCGTCATCGGGCGGACGGCGATCCGCTCGCCGTCGCTGTCCCTGCCGCCTGCCTTGCCGTCGATCATCGGTCCGCTCCATGTGCTCAATGAGGGCCTCGATCTTAGACAGTTGCCGGCGCGCCATGTAGGACGTCAGGCACAGCCGCGCGCGCCGTCCCTGCGACGCCTCAGGACGGGGCACAATCGACCCCAGAACAGGGACAGATCGATGGACACGAGCAGGACCGGGTCGGACAGCACCGTCGCAGAGTTGCGGCCGGACGCCGCGCCGCGCGAAGGTTTCACGGCGGAAACGCCAGTGGTGATCGATGCGAGCACGCCGGGTGCCGGCGTGCCGGCCGAATACGCGTGGCTGGCCGGCCGCTTCGGCGTGTTGGAGCGCGACTGGAAGGTCGACCTGCGCTCGCTGGGCCGCAACAGCCAGGGCCGCACCATCGAGACCTTCCGCCTGCGGCTCAAGGGTGGCGCCAGGTTCGACGTCCACTTCGACATCACGAGCTTCCACCAGCTCTGAGCCCAGGCGGGCCTGCGCCGCGCCCTGGTCAGTGCGCGCCGGCCGCCGCGTCCAGGGCGGCACCCCCGGCGCTCTTTTGCGGATGCGTCAGCCACACCAGCGGGATCAGCAGCAGAAAGAGCCCGGCCGACAGGTAGAAGATGTCGGCCGCCGCCAGCATGAAGGCCTGCTGGGTCACCAGCTGGTTGACCTGGGCCAGCGCCTGCTCCGCCGACAGGCCGGCCGCCCGCAGGCCCGACAGGGTGGCCTGCGCCGCCGGATTGGCCGGGTTGACCGCCTCGGCGAGCTGCGTGTGGTGCAGGGCCGCGCGGCTCTCCCACAAGGTGGTCGAGATCGACGTGCCCATCGCGCCGGCCGTGATCCGCACGAAGTTGGTCAGGCCCGAGGCGGCCGGCATCCGGTCCGCCGGCAGCCCCGACATGGTGATCGTCATCAGCGGGATGAAGAAGAAGGCCATCGCCACGCCCTGGATGATGGTCGGCACCAGGATGGTGGCGAAGTCGGCCTGGGTGTTGAAGTTCGAGCGCATCCACAGCACCAGCGCGAAGACCAGGAAAGCGAAGGTCGCGTAGTAGCGCGGATCGACCCGGCTGACGGTCTTGCCGACCACCGGCGAGAACACGATCGCCAGCAGGCCCACCGGCGCCAGCACCATGCCGGCGTCGATCGCGGTGTAGCCCATGAACTGCTGCAGCCACAGCGGCAGCAGCACCACGTTGCCGAAGAACAGGCCGTACCCGACCGAGGTGGCGATGGTGCCGGCCCAGAAGTTGCGCCGCGCGAACAGCCGCAGGTCCACCACCGGATGGTCGTCGGTGAGCTCCCAGATCAGGAAGAAGGCGAACCCGACGGCCGCCGTCACGGCCAGGCCGACGATCAGGCCGGAGTGAAACCAGTCGCTCTCCTTGCCCAGGTCCAGCATGATCTGCAGCGCGCCGATCCACACCACCAGCAGCGCCAGGCCCAGCGTGTCGATCGGCAGCTTGCGCGTCACGCTTTCGCGCTTGCGGTAGATCGCCCACGAGGACAGCGCCGCCGTGATGCCGACCGGGATGTTGATGTAGAAGATCCAGGGCCAGCTGATGTTGTCGGTGATCCAGCCGCCCAGCAGCGGCCCCATCACCGGCGCGACCAGCGTGGTCATCGCCCACATCGCCATCGCCAGCCCGGCCAGCGCCGGCGGATAGCTTGCCAGCAGCAGCGACTGCGACAGCGGGATCATCGGCCCGGCGACGAAGCCCTGCAGCGCGCGGAAGGCGATCAGGGTCGGCATGTTGGGCGCCAGGCCGCACAGCCAGGAGGCGATCACGAACAGGATCACGCTGCCGACGAACAGGCGCACCTGGCCGAAGCGCTGCGACAGCCAGCCGGTCAGCGGCACCGCGATGGCGTTGGCCACCGCGAAGCTCGTGATGACCCAGGTGCCCTGGTTGGGGCTCACGCCCAGGTCGCCGGCGATGGCCGGCAGCGAGACGTTGGCGATCGAGGTGTCCAGCACGTTCATGAACGTGGCCGCGGACAGGGCGATCGTTCCCCACATCCGCGCGGACCCCTCCAGCGGCTGGTGCGCCGCCTGCATGGGCGTGGTGACCATGGCTTAGCGCGCGCTGCTGGAGGCGGGGGCGGCGCCCAGGACGGTGGTGGGCGTGCGGCCGCCGCGGCCGGAGTTCTGCGCGATCACGCGCTTGACCTCGGCCTCGGCGCCGCTGTCCAGCGAATCGAACACCTCGGTGGTGGTGATGGCGGAAGCGCGCGGCGCATCGGCCAGCGTCTTGCCGTCCTGCTTGCTGACGTCGACCTCGGCGTCCATCGACAGGCCGACCCGCAGCGGATTGGCCGCAACCTCGCGCGGATCGAGTTCCACCCGCACCGGCACCCGCTGCACCACCTTGATCCAGTTGCCGGTGGCGTTCTGCGCCGGCAGCAGCGCGAACGCGGCGCCCGTGCCGGCGCCGAGGCCGGCCACCATGCCCTTGTATTCGACCTTCTTGCCGTACAGGTCGGCCGTCAGCTTGACCGGCTGGCCCAGGCGGATCTTGCGCAGCTGCACTTCCTTGAAGTTGGCATCCACCCAGACCTGCTTGAGCGGGATGATGGACATCAGCGGCGTGCCGGCGGCGACCCGCTGGCCCAGTTGGACCGTGCGCTTGGCGACATAGCCGTCCACCGGCGCCGGCAGCGAAGCCCGCTTGGCGGCCAGCCAGGCTTCGCGCACCTTGGCGGCGGCGGCCTGCACGCTGGGGTGCGCCTCGACGCTGGTGCCCTCGGTCATCGCCTGGTTGCTGGTGAGTTGCTCTTTCGCCGCCAGCACGCCGGCCTGCGCCGACGTCAGCGCGCTGCGGGCCGTGGCCAGCTGCGTCTGGGCATGATTGAGTTCTTCCTTCGACACCGCGCCGTTGCCCACCAGTTGCTGGCGGCGGTTCAGGTCGTCGGTGGCGCGCGCCACATCCGACTGGTAGCGGCCGATGTCGGCCTGCCGCAGCGCGACCTGGGCCGAGAGCGAACCGTTGTTGGCGTACAGGGTGCGGACCTGGCGCACGGTCTGGGCGAGATTGGCCTCTGCCTGGTCCAGCGCCACCTTGGCATCGGACGGATCGAGCTTGACCAGCGGCTGGCCCGCCTTCACGAAGTCGGTGTCGTCGGCCATGATCGCCATCACCGTGCCGCCGATCTGCGGCGTGATCTGGATCACGTTGCCCTGCACGTAGGCGTTGTCGGTGGTTTCGTAGTGGCTGGCGACCAGCCATTCGTAGCTGGCCCAGCCGAGGCCGCCCAGCACGACGACGGTGCCCAGGATGGTGAGCGCCTTGCGTCGCTTGCTCGGACCGGTGGACAGGGGCGGCAGCGTCGCTACCGGAGCTGCTGCGGGAGTGGTGTTTGCGTCCATGTTCAATTCCAGGTGACGTTAGTTGGTTGCGGCCGCGACGGATTGCGGGACCGGCTGGTAGCCGCCCCCGAGCGCCCGCGCCAGGCCCACTTGCGTGTCGAGCGCCCGCGCGGCGAGATCGACCGCCAGGCGGCGCTGGGCCAGCACCGCGTTCTCGGCGGTCAGCACATTCAGGTAGTTGCCCAGGCCCGCCTTGTAGCGTTGCACGGCGATGTCGTAGGCCGCCTCGGACGCCTGCTGCGCCTGGCGTTGCTCGGCCTGCTGGCGCAGGATCGAGCGACCCGAGACCAGCTGGTCGCCGACCTCGTGGACGGCCTCGATCACGGTGGCGTTGTAGCTCTCCACCGCCGCGTCGTAGTCGGCCGTCTTGCCACGCAGGTTGGCGCGCAGCTTGCCACCTTCGAAGATCGGCAGCCGGATCGCGGGGCCGACGCCGGCCTGCAGGCTGCCGGCATTGAGCAGGTTGCCCAGCCCGATGCTGGACAGGCCGGCGAACGCGACCAGATTGATGTTGGGATAGAACTGCGCCTTGGCGTTCTTGATGTCCTCGCCGGCCGCCTCCACCCGCCAGCGCGCAGCCGCCACATCGGCCCGCTGGCCCAGCAGGTTGGCCGGAATCATGGCAGCCGCGGCCAGCGGCTGGATCGACGCGAGACGCGGCGCTGTCGCGACGACGTCGGTGTTGGGTTGACCGACCAGCGCGGCCAGCGCATTGCGGGCCAGGCTGGCCTGCTCCTGCAGCGCCTCGAGCTGCTGGCGCGCGTCGGGCAAGGCGCCTTCGCTCTGGCGCAGTTCCAGGTTGGTGTCCAGGCCGGCGTCGACCCGGTCGCGCACCAGCCGCAGCGCTTCCTCGCGCTGGGCCAGCGTGCGCTGGGACACGACCAGCTGGTCGTCGATCCGGGCCAGCTGGAAGTAGGCGCGCGTCACGTTGCTGGCCAGCAGGATGCCGGCGGCCTCGGTCTCGGCCTGCGCGGCGCGGGCCGCGCCGAGCGCGCCTTCCAGCTGCGCGCGGTTCTTGCCGAAGAAGTCCAGCTCCCAGCTGGCGCCCAGCTGCAGCGTCGCGCTGGTCTTGGTCGCGCCGGCCAGCGGCGGCGGGATCATGCCGTTCTTGGTGTAGCGCTGGGTGGTGGCGTCGAACGAGCCGTTGACCTGCGGCAGCAGCGCCGCCCCGGCCACTTCGCTGACGGCCTGGGCCCGGGCCAGCCGGGCCTGCGCGACGCGCAGGTTGGGGTTGTCTGCCAGGGCACGCTCGACCAACTGGTCGAGCTGGGCGTCGCCAAAGCCGCGCCACCATTGCGCCGGCACCGACGCTGGCGCGCCCGCATCGAGGTTCAGGGACGCGCTCTCGCGCAGCTTCGCCTGCGGTTCAATGCCGGCCATGTTGGCGCAGCCGGCCAGCAGCAGGGCCGCGGCCAGGGTCGTCAGGTGGCGCTTCTTATTTGTCATCTTTGCTTTCCTTCTCGGCCTGGATCGCGAGCGCGTTGTCCAGCACGCGTCGCAGCAGACTCTTGAGGGTTTCCCATTCGTCGTGGCTGAAGCCGCGCAGGTGGGCGTTCTGCACCCGGCACAGGGCCACCGGGATCTGCTGCGCCGCGGTCCGGCCGTGGGCAGTCAGTTCGAGGTTGACCACCCGCCGGTCCTCGCTGGAACGCACGCGGTTCAGCAGGCCCTTGGCCTCCAGCCGGTCCAGCAGGCGCGTCATCGCGCCGGCGTCGAGATCGCATTCGCGCGCCAGTTCCGCCACCGTGGAGGCGGAGCCCATGAAGAGCTTGAACAACGGGATCCACTGCGCGTTGGTCAGGTCGTTGGGCGCCATCTCGCGCTCGATCTCCTGCGCCACCGTGTTGAGGATGCGCCGCATCATGTAGCCGACGCTGCCTTCCGGCTGGTAGTTCTCCGGGACGTAAAAGGGCTTGGGGGTCTTGGTTGCCATGGAAGCCGAATAATACTTGCCTAAGCAAATACTGTCAAGGCTGTCTTTGCTTGCACAAGCTTAAACTCGGGGAATGGACACTCCCGCCCGCCCCGCACCCACCACGGGCACCCCCCGCTCGCTCTCTGGGCTGGTCCCGTTCCTGCAGCCCTACCGTGGCCGGATCGCGCTGGCCGGGCTGTTCCTGCTGCTGGCCGCGATGGCGACGCTGGTGTTCCCGCTGGCCTTGCGCAGCCTGATCGACGGCGGCGTGTCGGCGCAATCCAAGGGCAGCCAGTTGCTGGCGCTACGCGAGCATTTCGTCGAGCTGTTCGGCGTGGCGGTGGCGCTGGGCCTGTTTTCGGCCGGGCGCTATTACATGGTGAGCTGGCTGGGCGAGCGGGTGACGGCCGACCTGCGCAATGCCGTCTATGCCCACGTGCTGGAGCAGAGCCCGGAGTTCTTCGAGACCAACCAGACCGGCGAGGTGCTGTCGCGCCTGACCACCGACACCACGCTGGTGCAGACCGTGGTCGGCTCGTCGCTGTCGGTGGGCCTGCGCAACGTCGTGATGGGCGCCGGCGCCATGGCGATGCTGATCTGGACCAACCCGTACGTGATGACGCAGGTGCTGGGCATCCTGGTGATCGTGGTGCTGCCCAGCGTGTGGTGGGGCCGGCGCGTGCGCAAGCTGTCGCGCGCCAGCCAGGACCGGGTGGCCGATTCCAGCGCGATCGCCGCCGAAGTGCTGAACGCGATTCCGGTCATCCAGAGCTACACCGCCGAGGCTCGCGAGGCGCAGCGCTTCGACACTTCCACCACCAACGCCTTCGCCACCGCCGTGCGCCGGACCAAGGCAAGGGCCTTCCTGATCGCCTTCATCATCATCGCCACCAGCGCGGCCCTGCTGTGGGGCCTGTACCAGGGCACGCAGGCGGTGCTGGCCGGCACTATCACAGCGGGCCACCTGGGCCAGACCGTGGTGTACGTGATCATGCTGGCCGGCTCGGTCGGCGTGTTGAGCGAGGTCTATGGCGACCTGCTGCGGGCGGCCGGTGCGACCGAGCGGCTGATGGAATTGCTGGACGCTGCATCACCGGTGGTCTCGCCGCTGCAGCCGAAGGCGTTGCCCACGGTCGACGGCGGCAGCCGGGTCGAGTTCGAAGCCATCACCTTCAACTATCCGTCGCGGCCGCTGACGCCGGCGCTGCGCGACTTCAAGCTATCGGTGGCGGCGGGCGAGACAGTGGCGCTGGTGGGACCGAGCGGCGCCGGCAAGAGCACGGTGTTCCAGCTGCTGCTGCGTTACTACGATCCGGCGCAGGGCACGATCCGCCTGGACGGCATGCCGACGCGTGAGCTTTCGCTGCACGACCTGCGCGGGCGCATCGGCATCGTGCCGCAGGACGCGGTGATCTTTTCCAGCAGCGCGCTGGAGAACATCCGTTACGGCCGGCCCGGCGCAAGCGACGAGGAAGTGATCGACGCCGCGCGCGCCGCCTTCGCCCACGAGTTCATCACCGCCCTGCCCGAGGGCTATGGCAGCTTCCTGGGTGAGCGCGGCGTGCGGCTGTCTGGCGGGCAACGGCAGCGCATCGCGATCGCGCGCGCGATGCTCAAGAACCCGCCACTGCTGCTGCTGGACGAAGCCACCAGCGCGCTCGACGCCGAGAGCGAGCGCATGGTGCAGGCCGCCTTGGAGTCGGCGATGCGCGGGCGCACCACGCTGGTCATCGCGCACCGCCTGGCCACTGTGCAGAAGGCCGACCGCATCATCGTGATGGACCATGGGCGCATCGTGGAACAGGGCACGCACGAGACGCTGGTCGCGGCCAGCGGGATCTACGCAAGGTTGGCGGCGCTGCAGTTCATGGAGTGAGGCCGGCCCTTCGACACGCGGACCTCAGCCAGGAATCTCGGGCTCCACCAGCGTCGCCAGCTGGGCCAGCGACTCCTGCCAGCCGAGGTAGCACATCTCCAGCGGAATGGCTTCGGGAATGCCCTCCTGCACGATGCTGAGCTCGGTCCCGCAGATCACCTGCTTGAGCGTGACCGTCACCTGGAGAACGCCCGGCAGATTCGGATCGTCGAACTTGTCCGTATAGCGGATCCGCTCGTTCGGGACCAGCTCCAGGTACTCGCCGCCGAACGAGTGGCCATTGCCGCTCGAGAAATTGTGGAACGACATCTTGAAGGTGCCGCCGACGCGGGCGTCCAAGTGTTGCACCTTGCAAGTGAAACCGTAGGGCGCAATCCACTTGCTCATGGCGTCGGCTTCCAGGAAGGCCCGATAGACCTTCTCGGGCTTGGTGCGCAGGACTCGATGAAGCTGGACGGCGCGGATGGACATGGTGGGCACTTTCATGGGGTTGGGTTGAGGGACGGCAATCGAGAACGCGGCAGCCCGTTTCGGCAACTTGACGACCGAAGCATGAGGGCCGGGATGTCAATGGAGGTCATGCCTTGACCACCGATGCAGCCGGCGACCACTTGGCGAAGCCTCGGACATTCATGGCGAAGAAGCCGAGGTTGGCAAGCAGCATGATGACGAACCCCGAGCGCCTCTTGTTCCCCAGAAGGTCAATGGCTGAGAACGTCAGGCACATGGCCAGCCAGTCGATTCCAAAGAACTGAGTCATGCGACGCTCCTATGCAACCCGGCTCATGCCACTGCGCCAATCTGAAACTGGTTGTTGATGCTTCCGATGGCTGGGCCAGGGTCAATCTACCACTCCGTTCGCCAGCGCCTTCTTCCCCGCCGTCAGCGTCTGCCTGCAGGTCCAGTAGCCGGCCCAGGGGTCGGCCTGCTGGAACGACAGGTGCTCGCGCGCCGTGCGCACGGTCCACTGGTCACTGCGCTTGAGCGCGCCCAGGTCGTCCCAGGCGATCGGCATCGACACGCCCAGCCCCGGCCGCGAGCGCGCCGAGTACGCCGCGGCGGTGGTGGCGCCGTGGCCATTGCGCAGGTAGTCGACGAAGATGCGGCCCACCCGGTTGCCCGGGCCGCTCTTGGCCACGAAGCGCTGAGCGATGACCTTCGCCAGGTGCTGCACGACCGCTTCGGAGAAGCCCTTCACCGCGTCCCATCCTTCGCGCGGCGTGAGCGGCACTACCACGTGCAGGCCCTTGCCGCCGCTGGTCTTCAGCCAGCTTTGCAGTCCAAGCTCCGTGAGCATGCCGCGCACCAGCACGGCCGCCTCCTGCACGTGTTGCCACGACACGCCTTCGCCGGGGTCCAGGTCGAAGATCATGCGGTCGGGACGGGCTATCCTGCGGGCGACGGCGTTCCATGTGTGGAACTCGATCACGTTCATCTGCGCAGCCGCAACGAGCGCACGGCGCGTGGGCACCTCCAGCAGCGACGCGTGCCCGGGCCAGAGCGTCGCAGGCAACTCGCGCAGCTCTGGAATGGCCTGTTCGTTCAGGTGCTTCTGGTAGAACAGCTCCCCGCTCACCCCGCTGGGCCCACGCACCAGCGAACATGGGCGGCCTTGCAAGTGCGGCAGCATCCATTGCGCCACCGATTCGTAGTAGCGCACCAGCTCGAGCTTGGTCACGCCACTCACGGCATCGACGACGCGCTCCGGGTTCGACACCTTGATTCCATCGACCACGCTGCCGCCGGCCTGCACCAGCGTGGGCCCGGCGGGCATGACGGCGGTCTCGCGCCGGACGTCCCCGGCCGCCTTGTCGGTGCGCAGCGCAATGAATTTCGCGTGGCGCAGCTGTTGCTCGGGCGTCCAGTCGGAGAATTCCACCTCGGCCACGAGCCGCGGCTGCACCCAGCGCGCGGGCGCATCGCGGGTGCTCCAGCGGCTGCGCTGCAACGGCGCGCTGCCGAACGGGGATGCGGGCACTGCGATCTTTGCCAGCTTCTTCTTGAGCGCGGTGGCGGTCTTCGCGTCCCAGCCAGTGCCCACATTGCCGACGTAGCGCAGGCTGCCATCGTCTTCGGTCACGCCCAGCATCAGCGCGCCGATCTCGGCTTCTCCGCCCGCGCGATCGCTGTAGCCGCCGACGACGAATTCCTGCCGCAACCTGTTCTTGAGCTTGAGCCAGCTCTCGGTGCGGCGCGATTCATAGGGCGCATCCTTGCGCTTGGCGATCACGCCTTCCAGCCCCATCTGGCGCGCCGACTCCAGGATCGCCGCCGCATCGACGTCGAACGCCGCCGAGAACCGCAGCCGCTCCTGCGGCCGTTCTTCCAGCAACCGCTGCAGCACCTGCCGCCGCGCCACCAGCGGCACCTTGCGCAGGTCGTAGCCTTCGAGGTAGGGCACGTCGAACAGGAAGTACGCGATCTGCGCGCTGCGCGACGAATCGATCGCGTTCTGCAGCGCGTGGAAATCGGGCAGGCCGTTCGCGCCGATGACGACGATCTCGCCATCGAGCCACGCGCTGCCCAGGCCCAGCGCCGCCAGCGACTGCACGAGGGCAGGCATTTTCGCGGACCAGTCGTGCCCGCCGCGCGTGATGAGCTGCACCACCCCGCCTTCGATCCGCGCCAGCATGCGATAGCCGTCGAACTTGATCTCCCAGATCCACTGGTCCGACGTGGGCGCCGCTGCCGACAGCGTGGGCAGCTGGGGCGCGAGGCTCGCGGGCAGCGGCGCCGGCACCGCGCCCGGCGGGATGCCATCGCTGCCAGCCTCGATCTCGGCTTTCAGCGGTTTCGCAATCACGCTATCGGGAAGCGCGCTCAGTACGTCGTATTGCGCCCGTGGCCGGGCATGCCGGTCGCGCTTCTTGAACAGGATCCACGCTTCCTGGCGGTCGCCGGGCTTGGCGATGCGCACCAGCTCCCACAGCCCCGACAGCTTGTGCCCGTGCAAGGTGAACACCAGCTTGCCGTCCTGCAGGCCCTGGCGCGGGTCGGCAGCGGGCTCCCACGTGCCGCGGTCCCACACGATGACGGTGCCGGCGCCGTACTGCCCCTTCGGGATCGTGCCTTCGAAGGGGCCGTACTCCAGCGGATGGTCTTCGACGTGGATCGCGATCTGCTTGTCGGCAGGATCGAAGCTCGGACCTTTGGGCACGGCCCACGAGAGCAGCACGCCATCGAGCTCGAGGCGGAAGTCGTAGTGCAGCCGGCTGGCCCAGTGCTTCTGCACGACGAAGGACAAGGCATCGCCGCCGGCCCGGACCTCCCCGCGCGGCTCCGCGGTGAGCTTGAAATCGCGTTTGGCCCAGTAGCGCGCGAGCGCTCCGGCGGGTTCGGCGGCCTTGGGTTTGCGCGCCGCCATCGTCTGCCTAGCCCTGCAGGCGTCGGTACGCGCTGTAGTGCCGCAGCGCGCCGCGCTCGTCGCCCGCCTGCTGGTGCAGCTGTGCCAGGTTGAAGTGCGCGTCCGCCAGTGTCGGGTCGAGTGCCAGGCTGCGTTCGTAGCTGGCGGCCGCCTCGTCAAGGCGTTCGAGGTGGTCCAGCGCGACGGCGCGGTTGAAGTGCAGCAGCGCGGAATCGGGGCAATGGCCAAGCGCCGCATCCGACAGGCGCACCAGTTCGGCGAAGCGGCCCGCGTCAGCCCACATCACCCCCAGGTTCAGATACGCGTCTTCGCGGTCAGGGACGCGTGCCAGCAGCTGGAGATAAGCGGCCTCGGCGGCGGCGGGATCGGTGTCTTCCAGCGCCAGGGCGCGATCGAACAACGCACCGGCATCGGTTACTTGCGCCGGTGGCGACGGCGCGCGTTCGAGGATGGTCACGCTGCCGGCCACCGGCGCCACATCGAAGTCCATCAGCAACTGCCCGCTGTCCGCCTGCAGGCGGCCGCTTCGGTCGCGCACCGCGACATCGGCCCCGATGGCGGTGATGCGCAGCCCGGTCAGCGGCAGTTCCGCCGGCAGCATCGTCTTGAGCCGCGTGAGCGAACGCAGGATGCGCCGCGGCGCAATGCCCTGCGCCTGCAGCGCGTGCGCGGTGCGCAGCAGCATCACGTCCTGGAAGGTGAAGCGCCACTCCTTGCGCGTGCCGCGCGCCGGCGTGACGAATCCTGCGGCGATCAGCCCGGCCACGATGTAGCGCGACAGGCCGAGCATCGCCTGGACGCGGCTCAGCGTGAAGGTGGAACCGTCGTCAGCGCGCTTCACCGCATCACTTGCGGGCACGGACCTTGGCGGGCGCCGGCGCCGCGGCGGGTTCGACGGCGGCAGGCGTTGCGCGCCTGGCGCCCTTGCGTTCCTTGCTGACGACCGCGGGCTGCGCGTCGACCGCGGGCGCTGCGGCCTTCGCAGACTTGGCAGCGGCGGGCTTCTTCGCCAGACTGGCGCGCAGCGCTTCCATCAGGTCGATCACCTGGCCCGTCGCGGGCGATTCGTCATGCGTCGCGGCAACCACCTGCTTGCCGGAAATCTTCTCGTCGATGGCCGCCAGGATGCGCTTCTTCTCTTCGTCGACGTATTGCGTTGGATCGTAGCTCTCGGCCGTGATCTGGTCGATCAGCTGCAGCGCGAGCTGCATCTCGGCGGGGGACACCTCCACCTTCTCGATGTCGAGGTCCTTGAGCGAGCGCACCTCCTGCGCATACAGCAGCTGTTGCAGCACCAGGCCGTCTTCCGCGGGGCGGATCTGCACGACGTATTGCTTGGCCTTCCAAGCCCACTTGGCCAGCGCGCAGCGGCCACTCTGGCGCATGGCCGCGGCCAGCAGCGCGTAGGGCTTGCCGCCCCGCTTGTCGGGTGCGAGCAGGTAGGCCTTGTCGTAGAACAGCGGATCCACCGACTTGGCCGGGATGAACGACATGATCTCGATGCTCGGGCTGCTGGACTCCTCCAGCGCCTTCAGCTCCTCGGGCGAGAACAGCACGAAGCGGTCTTTCTCGAACTCGTAGCCCTTCACCATGTCCGACCGCGCCACGACGATGCTCGGGTCTTTCTCCGAGACGTATTGCTGTTTCACGCGCGAGCCGTCCTTGGTGAGCATGTTGAACTTCACAGAACCCGACGACTCGGTCGCGGAATAGAGCTTGACCGGAATCGAGACGAGGCCGAAGGAGAGGGTCAGCGAAGCGATGGAACGAGCGGACATGGCGGTGGCCTTTCTACGACTGCGTTGCAAGGGGCAGCGTGGGATAGCCATGGTAGGCCTGCGAGCGAAGCTTTGGAACGCGGACGCAGGGGAAGGCCTTGTCGCTGCCTCTCCTCTCGCCGACTCTGTGGGGTTCTTGCGACAGTCGCGCCGGGTGCGACCGCGCCGTCTGGAACGGCAGCCGGTTTCATTGCGCCGGGCCGCTCACGCCGTCGACGGCTTGCCGCATTTCGACCTGGATCCGCTTGATCATCGGCTCCATGCGCGCCTGCATGATTTGCGTCGACTTCTGCATCACAAGCGGCATCTTTTCGACGAAAGCCACGCCGGCGGGGCTTTGGTAGAAGGCCAGGACACCATCGAGCTCTTCCTGCGTGAAGCTTTCGCGATAGACCTGCAGGTAAAGCGACCGCATGGTCGACCAGCTCAGCTCATCCCGTATCACCAGGGCCAGCCTTGAAGTGACCGCCTCCATGACCCGTTGCTGCTGCGCCGACAGCGGTTGGCCGCGGGTCGCCGCCGCCTGCGACTGGCGCATCAACTGGTCCATGGACGACAGTACGCCCTCCAGCGTGCGCTGCGTCTTCGAGGCCGTCAGGAGGGCATCGATCGATTCGTCGGTCGGCGGCGCAGCGTGCGCCGCGAGGGAGACAAGAATCGCTGCCACGAGGGCGAGGAGGCTTTTCATGCTTGATCCCTTCTGAATGACTGGCAAGGCCGTGACCGTTTGAGCGCGATTAGAGCTCACTTGTCCACGGCCGACAATCGGCCGGCTGATCCCGCCTGGACACTTTCCCTCGGGCGGGGACATGGCTGCCATCAACGTCCGCTGCGTCGTCGCGTCTGTCAGACAACAGCGCGTTGACCTGCGGACCAGCGAAACCCCGCGGCCCCATCCGGACCACGGATGTGTGAACATGGAAGGTTGCTGTCCTTCCCAGTGCCTTTTCCCATCCTTTCGAATGCGAGACCCCATGGCCTACGAAACCACCAACCCCTACACCGGCAAAGTCGTCAAGCGCTTCGACGAGATCAGCGACAAGGAGCTCGAAGCCAAGCTGAAGCAGGCTAACGACTGCTTCGAGAACGACTGGCGTAACCGCAGCTTCGCCGACCGCAAGGCCATCCTCGGCAAGGCGGCCACGCTGATGCGCGAGCAGCAACAGCATTTCGCCGAACTCATCACGCTGGAAATGGGCAAGCTGATCAAGCAGAGCCTGGGCGAGGTTGGCCTGTGCGCCGACATCCTGGCGTATTACGCCGAACACGCCGAGAAATTTCTGGCGCCCGAGAAGCTCACCACCGAGCGCGGCGATGCCGTGGTGGAGTCCTCACCGATTGGCGTGCTGTTCGGCGTCGAGCCCTGGAACTTCCCTTACTACCAGCTGGTGCGCTTCGCCGCGCCGAACCTGATGGCCGGCAACGTCGTGATGGTCAAGCACGCCTCGATCGTGCCGCAATGCGCCCTCGCCTTCGAGAAGCTGTTCGCCGATGCCGGCGCCCCGGCGGGCGCCTATACCAACCTGTTCATCTCCAAGGACCAGGTGGCCAAGGTGATCGACGACGACCGCATCCGGGCCGTGGCGTTGACCGGCAGCGAGGGCGCTGGCGCCATCGTCGCCGAGCGCGCCGGCAAGAACCTCAAGAAGTCGACCCTGGAACTGGGCGGCAGCGACGCCTTCATCGTGCTGGAGGACGCCGACCTGGACAAAGCCGTGAAGCACGCCGTTGCCGGCCGCATGGGCAACGCGGGCCAGGCCTGCACCGCCTCCAAGCGGATGATCGTGGTCGAGGCGATGGCGGACAAGTTCCTGGCGCAGTTCAAGGCCGCGATGGAAGGCTTCAAGCCGGGCGATCCGATGGACAAGGAGACGACGCTGGCCCCGCTGTCGTCGGCCGGCGCGCTCAAGACGCTGCAGGAGCAGGTGGACGAAGCCGTGGCGCACGGCGCCAAGCTGCTGATCGGCGGCAAGCGCATCGAGGGCCAGGCCGGCAACTTCATGCAGCCGACCATCCTGACCGACATCGCCAAGGACAACCCCACCTACCACCAGGAGTTCTTCGGCCCGGTGGCGATGTTCTTCCGCGTCAAGGACGAAGCCGCCGCCATCGCGCTGGCCAACGATTCGCCATTCGGCCTGGGCGGCTCGGTCTTCACCCAGGATCTCGAGCGCGGCAAGCGGGTGGCCCGCGCCATCGACACCGGCATGGTGTTCATCAACTCCGCAGCCGTGTCGATGCCCGACCTGCCCTTCGGCGGCGTCAAGAACTCGGGCTACGGCCGCGAGCTGTCGGCCATGGGCATCCAGGAGTTCGTCAACAAGAAGCTGATCCGGGTGGCGTGACGCGGGAGGGTGCGGTCAGGCGCTTTCCGACGGCCCCGCGGGGGCGGCGCGCCAGATCTCCGTTTTGCCACCACCTTGCTGGCGAAGAACTCGTCGATGCCGCGTTCGTCCATGTTGTGGGCCTCGCCAATGCGGCTGCGGGCCGACACAGAGCAAAGAGCTTCGCCTCTTGACGGGGTTAGGCCTCGGCGATTGCCGCAATGGAGACCTTCAGACCTGGGACGCGCGCCGGGAGTTTTGCCCCTTGGCGCGCGGGCGGATCGGATGGGAACCACTTGATGTATTCCTCGTTCATTCCAGCGAAATCATCTTCATCAGCGAGCACGATCGTGACGCTGACGATCTTGTCCATCGAACTTCCGGCCTCTTCAAGAATGGCAGCGATGTTCGTCAGACACTGCCTGGTCTGTTCCTGGACTGTGGCACCCACCAGTGCTCCCGATGTGGGGTCGCTCGGAGCTGTTCCGGACACGAAGACCAAGCCGGCAGCTTTGACCGCCTGGCTGTAGACGGCCGGTGGCTTTGCTGCATTGGATGTGAACACAATCTTGCGAGGCATCTGGACTCCTTGGTCGCTGGCGGCGGCGCCTGAAATGAGAAGCTGTTCATTGCTCTGGGGCCTAAACGACATTGTTAAGCGGCGCGCGTCCGCACGGACGAATGGTTAGCAGGCATTTGCTAGCTGCCGAAGTGCGAACGTGAGGCCGAACAGTTCCTCTGGGTGGTAACGGTAGTCTGCGTCCGCGAGCTTTGCTCCAGCGGCAATCCAGGCAGAACCGACGCGTGCGTACTCCTGCTGCGTCAGGTGGCCGTACTTTTCATGGGGATAGCGAAGCTTGACGAAGTTGCTACCCAAATCCGCCAGTACCCCATCATGATCCGTTGCTAGAGCGGAGGGGCCGATGCGCTCCCCCGCGATGCGAAGTGCGTCGGCTTGCTGTTGGGGCGACAGCAATGCAAAAAGGTCCTTGTAGTTGTGACCGTGTGCGACGGCTTGAGTGAACTTCTCAACGACTACCTTGAGCAAAAGCTCAAAGCCGATTAGTCGCAGTAGGTAGGCGGAGTCAGAGCTGTCCTCCGCAGCTTGCAGCAATTCCGCAGATGCGAATCGCCTTTCGCTTTCTTGGAGCATCAATTTATGGCGAACTGTCGACATGACTGCTTGGCAAGATGGCTTGACAACTTGAGGAGACTCGCCTCCAGGACTACCGTGGATTGCGCACCGGTGGTGTGCCAAGCCACAAGGCGGTCCGCCGCAGCGCCCGCATGTTTGTCAAGGAGACGAGCCATGGGTAAATTTACCACTCTGTTCGCGCAGGCGGGGACCCAGAGCTTCCTCTTGGATGCTCTGGATTCCCGCCTCCGCGGGAATGACGACTGTTGCCGGATGCCCTGGATTCCCGCCTGCGCGGGAATGACGTCAGTCCGCCTGCGCGGGAATGACGGCAGTGCGCCTGCGCCGGACAGGTCAGCGGCGCCGGACCGGCGCGAAGGCCTTGCGCCGGGTCGCCGTGTCTTCCATCTGCCGCGCGATGTTGCCGCACACCAGGTCGCACAGGGCGAACACCGAATCGTCGGCGATGCGGTAATAGACGCTGGTGCCGCGGCTCTCCCGCTCCACCAGCCCGTGCTTGGTCAGCAGCGCCAGATGGCGCGAGATATTGGCGGCGGTGAATCCGCACAGCTGAGCCAGGTCGCCGACATTGTGCTCGCCCTGCCGCAGCAGGTTGAGGATCTGCAGGCGCGTCGGCTCCGACAGCACCTGGAAGTAATGGGCCACCTCGGCCAGCGCTTCGGGGGGCAAATCTTTCATGGATGAACACTCCTTGACGTAGCTCACGGGCTTGCGGGGCACCCTGGCTCAAAGTCTTCTGTGCAGAGGCTTCGAGTTTAACGTATGATTGCGTGCTTAGCTACTTAGCTAAATACACAATTTCAACCATGGTCACCTGCCACGCAGCTGACCGAGGAGCCAGGATGATGAAGACGCGATGGGTTGTTGCCGCCATGGCCCTGGCGCTGGGTGCGCCCGCCGCCTGGGCCACCGAAGGCGCCGCGCTGGCGACCGTGCAGGTGCAGGGCTCCGCCGGCGCCGCCGGCAGTGCTGTCAGCCTGGACGCGGTGGTGGAAGCCGTGCGCCAGACCACGCTGTCGGCGCAGGTCGCGGGCGCCATCGTGGCGCTGAACGTGAAGGCGGGCGACGTGGTCAAGGCCGGCCAGCCACTGGTGCGCATCGACGCCCGGGCCGCCAGCCAGAACGCGGCGGCCAGCGTGGCCCAGGTGGAAGCCTCCCGGGCCGCGCTGAACGTGGCCGCCACCGAATACGAGCGGCAACAGCTGCTGTTCCAGAAGCAATACATCAGCCAGTCCGCGCTGGACCGCGCCAAGGCGCAGTTCCAGTCGGCACAGGCGCAGATGCAGGCGCAGCAGGCGCAGGCCAGGGCCGCGCAGGCGGAGTCGGGCTTCTTCGTGCTCAGCGCACCGTACGACGGCGTCGTGAGCGACGTGCCGGTCACGCTCGGCGATATGGCGATGCCCGGCCGCGCGCTGGTCACGCTGCACGATCCCTCGCAGCTGCGGGTGACGGCGGCCGTGCCGCAGACGGTGCTGGCGGGGCTCACGGACAGCAAGGACATCCGGTTCGAACTTCCCGGCCTGGCTTCTTCCCCTGGCCTGCTGCAGCCCACCCAGGTGCAGGTGCTGCCGGTGGTCGATGCGGCCACCCACACCGGCCAGGTCCGGTTGACCCTGCCGGCCAACCTGAAAGGCCTGGCGCCGGGCATGTTCGCTCGGGTCTGGTTGCCGGCCGCCGCCTCGCGCCCGGACGGCGCCAGCGCGGAACGCCTGTCCCTGCCCGCAAAGGCCGTGGTGCGCCGGGCCGAAATGACCGGCGTCTATGTGCTCAATGCGCAAGGCAAGCCGCTGCTGCGACAGGTCCGGCTGGGGCCGGTGCAGGGCGACCGGGTGGAGATCCTGAGCGGCGTCAGCAAGGGCGAGACGGTTGCCGTCAATCCGCAAGCCGCGGCGAAGGTGCGCTGACATGGCCGGCGACGCACGCATGGGGATCTCGGGACGCATCGCAGCGGCGTTCCAGAGCGCGCACATCACCCCGCTGCTGGCCCTGATGGCCCTGCTGCTCGGGATCTTCGCCGTATTGGTGACACCGCGCGAGGAAGAGCCGCAGATCAACGTCACCATGGCCAATGTGCTGGTTCCCTTCCCGGGGGCGGCGGTGGCCGACGTGGAACAGATGGTGGCTGCTCCGGCCGAGCAGGTGCTGTCGCAGATCGCCGGTGTCGAGCACGTGATGTCGGTCTCGCGACCAGGGCTGGCCGTGCTGACGGTGCAGTTCAAGGTCGGGGTGGCGCGTACCGAGGCGCTGGTGCGGCTGCACGACACGCTGCGCGACAACACCGACTGGCTGCCCCGGGGGACCGGGGTGCTGGAGCCCATCATCAAGCCCAAGGGCATCGACGATGTGCCGATCGTGGCGCTCACGCTGTACAGCAAGGATCCCGCCACCGGCGCGTTCGAGCTGGAACGGGTAGCGCACAGCATCGAATCCGACCTCAAGAGAGTCAACGGCACCCGCGAAGTGCAGACCCTGGGCGGCCCGGGCCGCGCAGTGCTGGTGCAGATCGACCCCGGCCGCATGGCCGGCTCGGGCGTCACGGTGCAGGACCTGCGCCAGGCGTTGCAATCGGCCAACCTGGGCATGCCGGTCGGCGAGCTGGTCGGCGGCAACCGCAGCGTCTCGATCGAAGCCGGTCCCTACCTGGCGCAGGCCAGCGACGTCGCCGACCTGGTGGTGGGTGTGCGCGAGGGCAAGCCGGTGTTCCTGAAGGACGTGGCCGAGGTGCGCGACGGGCCGCCGCTGGCCAGCCGCTACGCCTGGTACGGCGAATCCGGCAAGAACGGCGGCGCCGAGTATCCCGCCGTCACGCTCACCGTCACCAAGAAGCCGGGCGAGAACGCCATCGACGTCGCCAACGGCGTGATGAAGCGGGTCGACCAGTTGCGCAACACCGTGATCCCGGACGGCGTGCAGGTGGCCGAAACGCGCAACTACGGCGCCACCGCCAACGACAAGGCGATCAAGCTGATCGAGAAGCTGCTGTTCGCCACGACCGCCGTGGTGGCCCTGGTGTTCATCGCGCTGGGCCGGCGCGAGGCGGCGATCGTCGGCGCGGCCGTGATCCTGACGCTGACGGTGACCCTGTTCGCCTCCTGGGCCTGGGGCTTCACGCTCAACCGCGTGTCGCTGTTCGCGCTGATCTTCTCGATCGGCATCCTGGTGGACGACGCCATCGTGGTGGTGGAGAACATCCATCGCCACCAGCAGCTCTATCCCGAGCGCAGCTTGACCGAGCTCATTCCCGGCGCGGTCGACGAGGTGGGCGGCCCCACCATCCTGGCGACGCTCACGGTGATCGCGGCGCTGCTGCCGATGGCCTTCGTCAGCGGCCTGATGGGCCCGTACATGAGCCCGATCCCCATCAACGCCAGCATGGGCATGCTGCTGTCGCTGGCCATCGCCTTCGTGGTCACGCCCTGGCTGGCGCGGCTGTGGATGAAGGCCACGCCGGCCCACGGCCATGCCGCCGGCGCGCCGACCGGCCTGGCCGGCAAGCTCACGCCGCTGTTCGAGCGCGTGTTCAAGCCGCTGCTCGACGACCAGCGCGGCAAGCGCAACCGCGGCCTGCTGGGGCTGGGCATCGCCGGCCTGATCGTGCTGTCGCTGGTGCTGCCGGCCACCGGCCTGGTGCTGCTGAAGATGCTGCCGTTCGACAACAAGTCGGAATTCCAGGTGGTGGTCGACATGCCCGCCGGCACGCCGGTGGAGCAGACCGCAGCCGTGCTGCACGAGCTCGGCGCGCAGCTGTCCAAGCTGCCCGAGGTGACGGACTACCAGGCCTATGCGGGCACGGCGGCTCCCATCAATTTCAACGGCCTGGTGCGCCAGTACTACCTGCGTTCCGGCGGCGAGGTCGGCGACATCCAGGTGAACCTGGTCGACAAGCACGCCCGCAGCGACCAGAGCCACGTCATCGCCGCCCGCGTGCGGCCCGAGCTGCAGAAGATCGGCCAGCGCTTCGGCGCCAACGTGAAGGTGGTGGAAGTGCCGCCCGGCCCGCCGGTGCTCTCGCCGATCGTGGCGGAGATCTACGGCCCCGATGCCAAGGGACGGCGCGAGGTGGCCAAGGCGGTGCGCGCCGTCTTCGAGAAAACGCCCAATGTGGTGGACGTCGACGACACCAGCATCGCCAACGCGCCGCGCAAGCTGCTGCTGGTGGACCGGCGCAAGGCCGCCATGCTCGGCGTGCCGCAGCAGGCCATCGTCAGCACGCTGCGCGCCGGGTTGGCCGGCGAATCGGCCACGTACCTGCACGACGCCAGCAAGTACCCGGTGCCGGCCGTGCTGCAACTGCCGCCGGCCAGCCATGGCGACCTGGACGCGCTGCTGCAGCTCTCGGTGCGCAGTGCGTCGGGCAAGCTGGTGCCGATCGGCGAGCTGGTGACGGTGAGCGACACGCTGCGCGAGCAGCCGATCTACCACAAGGACCTGCTGGCCGTGGACTTCGTGCTCGGCGACATGGCCGGCAAGCTCGACAGCCCGCTGTACGGCATGTTCGGCATGCGCGGCGACATCGCGAAGATCCGCGCGCCGGACGGCGGCGCCGTGAGCGAATACTTCATCAGCCAGCCGCAGGACCCCTGGCGCGGCTACGCGCTCAAGTGGGACGGCGAGTGGCAGATCACCTACGAGACCTTCCGCGACATGGGCGCCGCCTATGCGGTGGGCCTGGTGCTGATCTACCTGCTGGTGGTGGCGCAGTTCGGCTCCTACCTGACGCCGCTGATCATCATGGCGCCGATCCCGCTGACGGTCATCGGCGTGATGCCGGGCCACGCGCTGCTGGGCGCGCAATACACGGCGACCAGCATGATCGGGATGATCGCGCTGGCCGGCATCATCGTGCGCAATTCCATCCTGCTGGTGGACTTCATCAACCTGCAAGTCCGCGAGGGCGTGCCGTTCAAGCAGGCCATCGTGCACTCGGCGATCACCCGGGCCCAGCCGATCATGCTGACCGGCGGCTCGGCGATGCTGGGCGCGTTCTTCATCCTGGACGACCCGATCTTCCAGGGCCTGGCGATCTCGCTGATCTTCGGCATCTTCGTCTCGACGGTGCTGACGCTGGTCGTGATCCCGACCCTGTACTACGCCGCCTACCGCAACCGCCTGGACACCCTGGCGGCGGCCTGACCCGTTCCCGTTTTCATCAACTCAAGGAGCAATTCCATGAAATCCTGGCAAATCGTCCGCCTCGTCGCCGGCGCCTTCATCCTGCTGTCGCTGGCGCTCGGCATTCCCGGCAGCCCGATCTTCGTCAGCCAGTGGTGGCTGGCCTTCACCGCCTTCGTCGGCATCAACCTGCTGCAAAGCGCGCTCACCAAGTGGTGCCTGATGGAAACCATCATGCGCAAGCTGGGCGCCGAGCGCGGTTGCTGAAAGCCAGCGCGATGCGCCCGACCCGAAAACGCCTCGCCGTTGCCACGCTGGCACTGCTCGCGTTCGGGGCACAGGCCACGGACCTGATGCAGGCCTGGCAGGCCGCCCGCGAGCACGACCCCGACGCGGCGATCGCGCTGGCGGCCCGGCAGGCCGGCGACACCCGCCGGGCACAGGCCGCGGCGCTGTGGCGCCCGACGCTCGCGCTCAGCGCCACGGTCGGGGC
Organism: Burkholderiales bacterium; assembly: GCA_038244915.1. Taxonomy (GTDB): domain Bacteria; phylum Pseudomonadota; class Gammaproteobacteria; order Burkholderiales; family Burkholderiaceae_C; genus Ramlibacter. Next base: position 50,295 of record JBBRSZ010000003.1, read on the forward strand.
CATGAACGCCGACACGGCGATGACCGGCGCGCGCTTTTCCGCGCCCGGCCTGGGCCAGTCCGACGGCGTGAATTTCGGCACCTCGGTCCACGGCGGCACCTCGACCCGCTGGGGCCTGAGCGCGCGCCAGCCGCTGGTCAGCGGTGACAAGCAGGCGCAGCGCCGCCAGTTGCTGATTGGCGCCGATGCGGCCGATGTCGAATGGCAGGCGGCCGGACAGGAACTGATGCTGCACACCGCGCAACGCTACTTCGACGCGGTGCTGGCCGAGCGCAAGCTCGACCTGCTGCGGCGCCAGCAGGTGGCGGTGGACCAGGCGCTGGTCGAGGCGAAGGACCGGTTCGCGCTGGGCGACAAGCCGGTGACCGACACCCACGAGGCAGCGGCCCGGGCCCGGGCCCTGCAGGCCCAGGTGCTGGCGGCCGACAGCGAGCTGCAACTGGCCCGCGAGCAGCTGTCGGACGCCACCGGCCTGCCGGTCGCGGCACTGCAGCTGGCGCCGCCAGCGGACCAGGCGGCGCCCGCCGCGCTGCCGCCGCTGGAGCAATGGCTGGACCGCGCCGGCCAGGGCAACCTGCAGCTGCGCCTGCAGCTGGCCAACGCGGAAACGGCCGGACAGGAAGTCGCCCGGCGCGCCGCACGGGCCGGCGTGTCGCTGGACCTGGTGGCCGAAGCGGGCCGCGATCGCCTGTCAGGCAACGGCGACTTCGGCAGCGCCAGCAACACCAGCAGCCAGCAGATGATCGGCCTGCAGCTCACCGTGCCGCTGTTCACCGGCGGCATGCGCAGCGCCCGCCAGGACGAGGCGGTGCGGCTGCAGGAGAAGGCGCGCGCCGAAGTGGATCGCGCCCGCCAGCAAGTCCGCCAGCAGACCCGCGCCGCATGGCTCGGCCTGCAGACCGGGCAGGCCCGCCTCGATGCGCTATCGGCGTCGCTGACGGCCAGCCGGGCGCGGCTGGATGCGACACAGCTCGGCCGCCAGGTTGGCGACCGCACCACACTGGACCTGCTCAATGCGCAGAACGACGCGAGCAGCGCCGAACTGGCGCTGGTGCAGGCCAGGACCGATGTGCTGCTGAACCGGCTGCGGCTGGCGGCACTGGCCGGCGAACTCGACGAGGCCCGGCTGCAGGAGGTCAACGCTTCGCTGCAGCGCTGACCCCCGGACACCAGAGCAGCACCACTTTTCTTCGACCACAGGGAGATCGCACCATGGCCCACATCATCGTTCTTGGCGCCGGCATCGGCGGCATGCCGGCGGCTTACGAGCTGCGCGCGCACCTCGGCAAGGAGCACAGCATCACCGTCGTCAACGCGGTGGACTACTTCCAGTTCGTGCCGTCCAACCCCTGGCTGGCGGTGGGCTGGCGCAAGCGCGAGGCGATCACCTTCCCGATCCGCCCGCACCTGGAGAAAAAGGGCATCGCCTTCGTGGCGCAGCCAGTGCAGCGCATCGACGCCGCGGGCAACGCGCTGGAGCTGAAGGACGGCAGCCGGCTCGACTACGACTACCTCGTCATCACCACCGGGCCCAAGCTGGCGTTCGACGAGGTGCCCGGCTCCGGCCCAGCGGGCCACACGCAGTCGATCTGCACGGTGGACCACGCCGCGCAGGCCTGGGACCGCTACCAGCAATTCATCGAGGAGCCGGGACCGGCGATCGTCGGCGCCATGCCGGGCGCCTCCTGCTTCGGCCCGGCCTACGAATTCGCTTTCATCCTGAACAAGGACCTGCAGCGCCGCAAGCTGCGCCACAAGGTGCCGATGACGTTCGTCACCAGCGAGCCCTACATCGGCCACCTGGGCCTGGGCGGCGTGGGCGACTCCAAGACCATGCTGGAAAGCGAGCTGCGCAACCACCACATCAAGTGGATCACCAATGCCAAGGTCACCCGGGTCGAGGACGGCAAGATGTTCGTCACCGAACTGGACGACAAGGGCCAGGTCAAGCAGGAGCACGAGCTGCCGTTCAAATTCAGCATGATGCTGCCGGCCTTCAAGGGCGTCGATGCCGTCGCCGCGGTGGAGGGGCTGTGCAATCCGCGCGGCTTCGTGCTGATCGACGAACACCAGCGCAGCAAGAAGTACCGCAATATCTTCTCGGCCGGCGTCTGCGTCGCCATTCCCCCGGTGGAAGCGACACCGGTGGCGACTGGTGCGCCAAAGACCGGCTACATGATCGAGACCATGGTCACGGCCATCGTCAACAACATCGGGGCCGACCTGGCCGGCCAGCCGCCGGTGGCCCAGGGCAGCTGGAACGCGATCTGCCTGGCCGACATGGGCGACACCGGCATCGCCTTTGTCGCGCTGCCGCAGATCCCGCCGCGCAACACCAACTGGTTCAGCAAGGGCAAGTGGGTGCACCTGGCCAAGATCGCCTACGAGAAGTACTTCCTCTACAAGATGAAGAACGGCACCTCGGAGCCGATCTACGAGAAGTTCATGCTCAAGGCGATCGGCATCCAGCGGCTGGGCAGGAAGTGACGAAATCGATGCAAGGCTCACGATGAACTGGTTCGCCAGAATGCTCATTGCGTCCCCCCGCGAGGCGCCGTCGCTGCCCGCACAGGCCCTGCTGATCGACGTGCGCACGGAGGGTGAATACGCCCGCGGCCATGTCGACGGCGCAGTGAATCTGCCGCTGGACCGTTTCGCCCGGGAGGTCGAGACGCTGGTGCCCGACAAGGATGCGCCGGTGGTGCTGTATTGCATGTCCGGCGCGCGTTCGGGCAGCGCCTGCGATCTGATGCGCAAGCTGAGCTACCGGCAGGTGACCAACGGCGGCTCGGCCGGCGCGCTGGCCCTGCGTGTGGACCGCCCGATCCGCAGGCGTGACTGAGTCGCGCCGGTTCAGGCCCGAGGCCGGACGGCGCGCAACGCCACGGCGGACACGGCCACCCAGAACCCGAGTCTGAGCAGCAGCGCTCCCACGGTGCGCATCTCGTAGGCACCACCGCTCATGACGTGCAGCCCGAAGGCCGCGGCCACCAGGGCCGTGGTCAGCGCCAGCAGGGCGGCCGCCCATGCCGCCCAGCGCCGGCTCATCCATAGTCCGGCGCCGGCCAGCACATAGGCAAAGCCGGCCAGAAAGTTGAACCACAGCACGAAGCCCACGGCGTTGCCGACGCTGGCACGCGCCTGGGCATCGCCGAACAGCGCGCGGCCGCCGCTGTAGACGGTGAGCGCGCCGAACACCATGGCCGCGACGGCCAGGCCTTTGAGGATGCGGGTCTTGCTCATGGACAGTCCTTGTGGCGAAGCGGGTCTGAAACTCGGGTGCTAGAGGCTGCGGCCCTCGCCGGCTTCCTCGACGGTCCGGCCGTCCCGGATGTGGTAGATCCGCCTGAAGGTGGGGATGATCTTTTCGTCGTGGGTCACCACGATGATCGCGGTCTGGGCCTGTTGCGCCATCTGGTTCAGGATGCGCATCACGGCCAGCGCGCGCTCGCTGTCCAGCGGAGCCGTCGGCTCGTCGGCCAGGATCACGGGCGGGCGGTTGGCCAGCGCCCGGGCGATCGACACGCGCTGCTGCTCGCCGCCGGACAACTCAGTGGGCTGGGCCCGGGCGCGGTGGGCCACGTCAAGCGCCGTCAGCAGTTCCAGCGCCCGCGCCCGGGCCCGGGCGTTGGACACGCCGGCCAGCATGGGCAGCAGGGCCACGTTGTCGGTCACGTCCAGGAACGGGATCAGGTAGGGCGCCTGGAAGATGAAACCGATGCGGTCGCGCCGCAGGGCGCGCAGGTCGCGCACGGCCCAGCCGTCGTCGTAGATCACGTCGTCGCCCAGCGTCATGCGGCCGGCGGTGGGCTCGATGATGGCGCCCAGGCATTTGAGCAGCGTGCTCTTGCCTGAACCCGAGGGGCCGACCAGCCCGACCACTTCGCCGGGGCCGACGACCATGTTGACGTCCTTCAGCGCCTCCACGGCGGTGTCGCCATGGCCATAGACCTTGCGCAATCCTTCGATGCGGATGCCGCCCGCCACGCCGGATGTCATCGCCGTATCCACCATGGCCGTCACCCGATGGCTTGCGCCGGGTCGACCTTGAGCGCCGCGCGGATTGCCAGCGTGCTGGCCAGCGCGCAGATCAGCATTGTCGCCGCCAGGCCCATCAGGGCGTCCTGCGTCTGCAGCAGCACGAACTTCGGGAAGGCCGGCGCCCAGAGCGTGGCGGCCAGCTTGCCGACGATGAAGCCGATCAGCCCCAAGCCGAGCGCCTGTTGCAGGATCATGCCGGCGATCGTCAGGTTGCGCGTGCCGATCAGCTTGAGCACGGCGATCTCGCGGATCTTGCCCAGCGTCATGGTGTAGATGATGAACGCCACGATGGCGGCGCTGACGACGGCCAGGATCACCAGGAACATGGCGATCTGCCTGGCCGACGTGGCGATCAGCTTGGCCACCAGGATCTCCTCCATGCCCTCGCGCGTGAAGACCTGCAGGTGCTTCCAGCGCCGGATCGGCTCGGCCACCTGCTCGGGGGCGAAACCCGGGGCCAGCTGCACCAGCACCGCATTGACGTTGTGGCTGCTGGCCTGCAGGGCCTGGACCGCGTCCAGCAGCCCGGGCACGCCGGGCCGGTTGAACGACGGGTTGGCCGCGGTGCGGGCCCGGTCGTTGACGATGGCGTCGTTGTCCTTCAGGAACTGCGCCTCCTGCGCATCCTTGAGCGGGATGAACAGCATCGGGTCGCCGCCCGAGGACACCATGCGCCGCGTCAGCCCCACCACGGCGTAGTCGTGGCGGCGGATGCGGACCTGCTGGCCGAGGGCGAAGCCGGTCCGGATGTCGGCGACGGCCTCGTAGTGGGAGCGCGTGAGATGGCGCCCCGCCACCAGGTAGCCCGGCTCGCCCGGCTGGCCGGGTTCGATGCCCACCACCATGGCGCGGATGTCGTCGCCGCCCTCGCCCTGCACCTGCATGGTGAAGTAGGTCACGTTGGCCGCGCGCCCCACCCCGGGCATGCCGCGCACCGCGCGCACCACGTCGTCCTTCAGGCTCGAGGCTTCAGCATACGGCCCCTGCGTGTCCTTCTGCACCACCCAGAGGTCGGCGCCGCTGTTGTTCAGAAGTGCGTGCGCGTCGTCCACCATGCCCCGGTAGATGCCCGCCATGCTCAGGGTCACGCCGATCAGCAGGCCCAGGCCCAGGCCGGTCAGCACGTACTTGCCCCAGCTGTGCAGGATGTCGCGGCCGGCCAGGCTGATCATGGCGCCGGCGCCGGCTTGACCAGCGACTCCACCACCTGGACGCGGCTGCCGGCGGCCAGTTCCTTCTGGCTGTAGACCACCACCACGTCGCCGGCCTTCAGGCCGCCCAGCACCTGGACCTGGCCTTCCAGGCTGCTCGCGCCCAGCTGGACTGGCGCCGAAACCGGCTTGCCGCCCTCCATCCTCCACACGGTCGTCCGGCCCATGGAACGCTGGACGGCGGCGTTGGGCAGCAGCAGCGTGGAGGCCAGCGGCGCCAGCTGCAGCGTGACTTCGGCCAGTTCGCCGACCGCGACCCCGATCGATGCCGTCGCCGCCGGCGGCTCGAACGCCACCTGCGCGATGCGCTCCTCGGTCACGCTGTCGGCCAGCAGGTCGATCCGGGCGACGCGGCCGGCCAGGGGCGCCTGCGGCCGCGAACGCAACACGATGGAAGCCGGCAGGCCCGGTGCGAGCCCGGCTGAGCGGCCCTGGTCGACCCGCAGCTTCACCCACAGGCTGGCCGGATCGATCAGGCGCAACACCGGCTGGCCGGCCACCACCGTGCTGCCGGCTTCGGCATCGCGGCTGACGACGACGGCGTCGGCCGGGGCGAGCAGGCGCACGTTGCCGCGCTGCTGTTGCAGCCCGGCGCGTTCGGCCTGCTGCCGCGCCAGATCCTGGCCAGCGCCGGTCAGGTTGGCCTGCGCGACCTGCAGCGCCGCGTCGGCGGAGGCCTGTTCCTGCAAACGGGCTTCCAGCGCGCTGGCGCTGATGAAGTTCTGGTTCGCCAGTTCGTGGTTGCGTTTCGCATTGAGGGCGGCCAGTTCGCGCCGCGCGCCGGCGTCCGCCAGCTGGGCCCGTGCCGCCGCTTGCGCACTGCCGGCCCGGGCCAGCGAAGCGTCCAGGGCCGCCAGCCGCTGGTCCAGATCCACCGGATCCATCTCGGCCAGCAACTGCCCCGCCCGCACGCTGTCGCCCACGTCCACCTTGACCGCGAGCACGCGGCCCGCGACGGTGGGGCCGACCATCCAGCTGCGGCGCGCTTCCACGGTGCCGACGCCGAAAATGGCCGGGCTCAGGCGGCCTTCCTGCACCCGCGTCACCGTCACCCGGGTCGCCGCCAGCGGCCCGGTGCGCAAGGCGACGAATACCAGGGCGCCCACCAGCAGCAGCGCCAGGCCGGCCAGCCCCAGGCGACGCCAGAGCGCAGGGTGGAGCTTCACGGTTGGTCTCCCGGGGCGGCCGCCGTCAGTCCGCGCAGGTAGATGGTGAACACGCCTGCAGCCTGTGCCGGCATGGCGTGGACCTGGCCGCTGATCAGCGACTGCATGACCAGCCCCTGCAACGATCCGATGAACAGCACGGCCGCCGCCTGGAGGTCGACGTCCGCAGCCAGCAGGCGCTGCTCCTTCGCGCTGCGCAGCAGGCCTTCGAGCAGGGTCCGGTACTGCAGCATCAGGCCGCGCACGAGGGTCTTGGGTGCGGTTTCCTGCGCGTGCTGCAGCTCCTGGAAAATCACCCGGGGCACGCCCGGATGGCTCACGACGAAGTCCACATGGGTCCTGAACACGGCCTGCAACGCCTCCAGCGGGCCAGGCGCCGCGCCGGCCGCGGCGTGCAGGCGTCCCATCAGCGTTTCGGTGGTCCACTGCAGCGCCGCCAGCCAGATCGCCTCCTTGCTGGCGAAGTGGCGGAACACCGCGCCCTGCGTGATGCCCACGGCGCGCGCCAGGTCGGCGGTCGTGACGTCCGCCGGGCTCTGCTGCGCCGCCAGCCGCAGGGCTGCTTCGACCAGGGCCGCCTGGCGGACTTCGGTGCCCGGGCTGGTACGTTTCGCTGGGTGTTGCATATCAAGTAATTAACCAATTACTCAATTATACGGCGATTCGGCAAAGGTTGCGCGTGCGGCGCTGTCACCCGGGTGCCTGCTGGACGGGCAATGTCAGGGTCGCACGCAGGCCGCCCTCGCCGCGTGTCGACAAGCTGATGCTCCCTGCGCATCGTTTCGCAATCGAACTGACGATCGACAGACCCAGGCCGCTGCCATGAGGAGTTCGGCCCTGGCGCCAGAATCGCTCGAGCGCCCGCGCGCACTCGGCGTCACTGAGGCCCGGGCCTTCATCGAGCACGGAGAACCGGCACCGGTCCGGGCCAACGGGTTCCACCCTCAGGATGACCGGACTGGCGTCGGGCGCAAAGCGCAGCGCGTTGTCAAGCAGGTTGCGCAGAGCGCAAACCAGCAGCGCGTCCGGGATCATCACGACCATGGATTGTTCCGCGCCCTCGAGGATCACGCGGCCGCGGCTGCCATGCGCAGCCTCGGCGACCTGGACCGCGTGCATTGCGGCAGCGCCGGCGCTCGCGCCACCGTCGGCGGCGGCGTCTGCCTCGTCATCGAGCCGCGCCAGGAGCAACAACTGCTCCAGGGTGCGCTGCATACGCAAGACGCCCTGGCTGGCCTGCACCATCGCCTGTGCGACCGTCGCCGGGTCCTGCCCGCGATCGGACGCCAGCTGCATCACCTGCAGGTGAGTCTTGATTGCGGTCAACGGCGTGCGCAGTTCGTGGGCGGCGTCATCCGTGAACGATCGCTCTCGAGCGATCGTTCCCCGGACCCGGGCAAGCAGGTGAGCGATGGTTTCGACCAGCGGCCGCAGCTCGGAGGGGACCTGCGTCGCAGGCAAGGGGCCGTCGTCCTCCGGCCGCCGTGCAGCCAGTTGCGCACGAATGCTCTCGATCGGAGCGAGGCCGCGCCCGATGGAAAACCACAGCATGAGCAGGCTGCCGACGAGAGCGACCGCGAACGGAATGCCGGCTGTCAGTCCAATGTCCCGCAGCAGCGTCTCCCGGACGTCCATCCGATCTGCGGTGGCGACCCGCACGCCGCCTTCCTGAAGCACGAAGGTGCGCCATAGCTTGCCACCGAAAACGCGCATGCCGTAGCCTGGCGCGGCGTCACCCAACCCGGGACTCGCGCTCGTGCGGCCCAGCGTCTGGACCGTCACCTCTCCGCGAATCAGGCTCACCTCGCAGGCCAGGCCGTCCCGCGCGATCACGTCGACCAGCTGCCCGGCACGGGAATCGAGAGACCCGGCAGCCGCGGGCATCTGTGAAACCAGGCCCGCCACCATCCGGGCGGATGCCGCAAGCCGCTCGTCGAGGGCAGATCGCATCTCGCTGCGCAGGCCCACGAACATCCAGACGGCAACCAGCGACCAGAGCGCCAACAGCGAGACGCCGATCGTGAAGAGCAGTCGCCGCCGCAGGCTCGTCATTCGGCACTTCCGAGACGGTAGCCCAACCCGCGAACCGTTTCCACGATGCCGGGGCCGAGCTTGCGCCGAAGATGGTGGATGTGCACATTGACAGCGTTGCTTTCCACCTCCTGCGAAAAACCGTACAGGCTTTCTCGCAACTGGTCGGCGCTGAGAATCCGGCGGGGGTGCTGCAACAGTGTGCCCAGCAAGGCCCTCTCGCGGCGAGCCAATTCCACGGGCGTGCCCCGAACCCAGGCCTCGCCGGTGGATGGCACGAACGACATGGCGCCGTGTTCGACGCGGTCCGCGCTGCGCCCGGCGCTGCGCCGCAGCAGCGCGTGCAGACGAGCGACCAGTTCATCGAGGTCGAACGGCTTGAGCAGGTAGTCGTCGGCGCCGGCCTGCAGTCCCTTGACGCGATGGGCCACCGCGTCCCGGGCAGTCAGCACAAGGACGGGCAGAGCCACGGATCGTTGCCGCCAGCGCGCCAGCAGGCTGATGCCATCCTCGTCCGGCAAGCCGAGGTCCAGGATGCACGCGTCGAAAGCGGATCCCGCGACGGCTCCCTGCGCCATGCCCGCGCTGTCCACATGGTCGATCGTGAAGCCGTGCAGGCGCAGGCCGGCAACGATGCCACTGGCGACCAATGGGTCATCTTCGACCAGCAAGACGCGCACGATGATTCCTTGGGGCGGCGAAACCACAGTATAAGCATATACGCATATAACGTTTGATCTGTCATGAACGTGCTGCTGACCATCGGCCCGGGGATGGGCAATGAAGCGTTAACGTTGCCTTAATCGCCGGCCCCGATACTGCGGGCTGCCTCACTCATCGCCTGCCATGTCTCGAGCATTCCGTTTCCAGAATCGACTGTGGTCAAGCGCACTGGCCGTTGTCCTGACGCTGCCGATTTTCGCGGCCGGTCCGGCTCGCGCTGAAGCGTCCTTTCTGGAGCCCGAGGAAGCCTTCACGCTGACAGTCGACGAGAGCCGTGGCGCCGAGCGCCTGAGCCTGAATTGGGCCATCGCCCCGGGGTACTACCTTTATCGGGACAGACTCGCCGTGACCGCAGGACAGGGCTCGACGGTCGGCAACATCGTGCGCCCGGCTGGCGAGTCGAAGACCGACCCCAATTTCGGCGTGGTCGAGGTCTACCACGGCAAGGTCAGCATGGAGGTCGACGCCGCGCACGCGAAGACGCTGGCGGTGAGCTGGCAGGGTTGCGCCGATGCCGGCCTGTGCTATCCCCCGCAAAAGCGGACCGTCGTGCTCAACCGCCTCCCCACCTCCAATGGCAGCGGCGCTGCAATGGACTCGCAAAGCCGGACCCAGATCGCGTCTGCGTCCGACCCAGGCATCAGCAGCGACAGCGGTATCTCGCAGCTGCTGGTGACACGGACGCTCTGGTGGACCCTGCCGCTGTTCTTCGTCCTCGGCATCGCGTTGGCATTCACGCCCTGTGTCCTGCCCATGGTGCCGATCGTCTCGGGCATTGTGGTGGGCAGCCAGGCCACACCCAGACGGGCCTTCGCGCTGGCCCTGTCTTTCGTCATCGCCATGGCGGGGGTCTATGCCCTGCTGGGCGTCGGTGCCGCGATTTCGGGATCCGGATTGCAGTCGCTGCTGCAGAACAGGTGGACGATCCTGGCGTTCTCGGCGGTGTTCGTGGTGCTCGCGCTCGCGATGTTCGGCCTGTTCGAGCTGCAACTGCCCTCCTTCCTGCGTGACCGTCTTGCCGGGGCCGGCCCTCGCCGTGGGGGCGGCATTGGCGCGGCCGTCGGCATGGGAGCGCTGTCGGCCCTGCTGGTCGGGCCCTGCATGACGGCGCCGCTGGCAGGCACGCTGATCTACATCGCCCAGAGCGGCAACGTGGCGCAGGGCGGCGTGCTGCTGTTCGCAATCGGCCTGGGCATGGGCCTGCCACTGCTGGTTCTCAGCACTTTCGGCGCGCGCTACCTTCCGCGTCCTGGCCCCTGGATGGAGGGCGTCAAAGGCGCCTTCGGCTTTCTCCTGCTGGGCACGGCGGCCTGGATGGCGCAACGGGTGCTCCCCGCACCGCTGTCCCTGCTGCTTTGGGGCGGGTTGCTGATGGGCGCGGCACTCGCACTGTGGCGGCTGGCCGTGGCGACGCGGGCGACCGTGATCGTCCGCTGCGCCGCGCTCCTCGCGGGGCTCTGGGCCAGCGCCCTGGTCGTGGGAGCCGCGGCAGGCGCGACCGATCCCCTGCAACCGCTGGCAGTGGCGATGCATGCCGGGCGAGTTCCCCAGGCCCTGGCCGGCAACGGGGCTGCGTGGGAAACGATTCGCGATCCCGCGCTGCTGCAGGCCCGGCTCGACACGGCACGCGACGAGGGAAAGCCAGCGCTTGTGGATTTCTCCGCCGACTGGTGCACATCCTGCAAGACCATCGACAAGGAAGTTTTCGGGGACCCGCTCGTGCGCGACGCACTGGCCGGCGCCGTTCTGCTGCGAGCCGACGTGACGGCCGGCGATGCCTCGCAACAGGCATTGATGCAGCACTACCAGGTGATGGGGCCGCCCACCGTTCTGATGTTCGCTCGCGACGGGCGCGAACGGCGGGCGGCCCGGCTGGTCGGCGAGTTCGACGCGCGGCAACTGCTGCAGCTCGATCCTGCGGGAAGCAAGTCATGAGCCAGACATTGCAACTGGGCCCGCTAGCGCTGCCTCTGGCACCGGTGTTGCTGCTGGTCGGCTTCCTGTTGGGCGGCTTTGCCGGCCGGTGGCTGGGCCGGCGGTCAGGTGTCGATATCGACCCGCTGCTTTGGCGCCTGCTGCTCGTGGGCCTGTTTGTCGCGCGGCTGGCGTTCGTCCTGCAGTTCCAGGACGCCTACCTGAAAGCTCCGCTGGACATCCTGGACGTGCGCGACGGCGGCTGGGCGCCATGGGCGGGCGTCGCCGCCGCGGCGGCATACGCACTGGCGATGGGCTGGCGTGGCGCTGCGGTGAGACGGCCGCTCGCAGCCGCGCTGGCTGCCATGGGACTGGTCTGGCTGGCGGGCATCGGCCTGGCCTCGGCGTTCGAAACCGCCGAGCAACGCCTTCCCGAAATGAGTCTGCAGTCCCTTGCCGGCGTGCCGGTGGCGCTCTCACAATTCGAGGGCAAGCCGACGGTGATCAACCTGTGGGCCACATGGTGCCCGCCATGTCGCCGGGAGATGCCGGTGCTGCTCCAGGCGCAGGCCGAGCGCCCTGACGTCAACTTCGTCTTCCTGAATCAGGGCGAAACGGCGTCCCGCGTTCAGGAATTTCTTGCGGCGCAGCGGCTGCCGCTGCGCAATGTCCTGCTCGACCCCCGGGGAGAAGCAGGCATCCGTCTGGGTCACCGTGCCCTGCCGACCACACTTTTCTTCGACTCCCGCGGCCAACTGCTCGCCACGCGGGTGGGCGAGTTGTCGCGTGCAACCCTGGCGCAACGCCTGCCTCCCCCCAATTGAATCTTCACCCGAACGAATGACAGCAATCACCATGACCACGCACACCCGACGCTTGCCCGGCCCGTTTCACGCGATGACCGTTGCCGTCGCGCTGGCAGCCTCCTGCGCGTCCGTTGCCGCGCAAGAGCACCCCCCCGCGCTGCGGGCCCTCGAGAGCCAGGGCCTGAAGGTGGTGGGCACGTTTGCAGCGCCGGGCGGTCTCACCGCCTGGGCGGCCTACTCCGGACGACAGCCCGTCGCCCTCTATGCGACGCCCGACGGCAAGCACGTCATCGTCGGCTCGATGATGGATGCCGATGGCAAGAATCTGACGCGCGAGGCGCTCGACAAGGCGGTGCGCGGGCCGCTGTCCGCCGGCATGTGGAAGCAGCTGGAAGCAAGCAGCTGGATCGCCGACGGCCAGGCCAGCGCGCCACGCACGGTCTACGTCTTCACCGATCCGAACTGCCCTTATTGCAACAAGTTCTGGGCTGATGCGCGGCCCTGGGTCGACAGCGGCAAAGTGGTGTTGCGCCACATCATGGTGGGCATCCTCACCCCGACCAGCTCCTCGAAAGCCGCCGCGCTGCTGGCGGACCGGAACCCTGCGGCCGCGCTGGCCGCGCATGAACGCGGTCATGCCGCGGAAAATGCCAAAACGCTGGCGTCGGGCCGGCCCAAGCCGCTTGGCGACAGCGGCGTCAAACCCCTGGACAGGATTCCCGCCGCCATCCAGGCCAAGCTGGACGCGAACGAGAAACTGATGTCCGAATGGGGCCTGCAGGCCACGCCCGCAGTGGTTTGGCGGGATACTGCAGGGACCGTGCAGATGCGCACCGGCGCGCCCGAAGAAGCACTGCACGACATCTTGGGTGCGCGCTGACGGCGATGTGGCGCCGCGGTTGCGCACATCACTGTCTCAAGGACCTCCGGGAATGACCAACGACAAGCAGCTTCGCATCCTTGCGCACGCCGCGACTGCCGCGGCGCTGACGCTTCGCAGCGCGCGCCCCGCGCTGCTGCTCGCCCTGGCCGCCGCCCTCCCGCAGGTATACGCGCAGGCAGCGGGCGGCCAGATCGCTGCCACTGGCGTGGGCCCGGCCGTGCCCGCCTGCGCCAGCTGTCACGGCGCGCGTGGCGAAGGCGGACCGGCCTTTCCCCGGCTCGCCGGCACTGGACAGGCCTACCTGCTGGCCCAGCTCGAGGCTTTCGCCAGCGGCTCGCGGGCGAATCCCTTGATGCAGCCGATCGCACAGGGGCTGTCAACGCAGCAGCGGACTGCCGTGGCGCTGTACTACAGCCAGTTGCCGGCGCTGCCGCCTGCCGCCGATCCAGCGCAGGCGAAGCCGCAGGACGCCGGGGCCTGGCTGGCGACTCGCGGGCGCTGGGCCGACCAGATCCCGGCTTGCGTGCAATGCCACGGACCCGGCGGTCGTGGCGTGGGCGCCAGCTTTCCGCCGCTGGCCGGACAGCCCGCCGCCTACATCACGGCGCAGCTTCAGGCCTGGAAGGGCGGCACACGCCCCGCCGGTCCGCTGGGCCTGATGGAGGCCGTTGCGAAGAGGTTGAGCGATGCCGACATGACCGCTGTCAGCGCCTATTACGCCGGGCTTGGTTCTGCTGCGAAGGCCGCACCCGCCGGCGCGCCCGGAAAGGCCACTCCATGAGCACTTCACCGCAACCGGAATCGAAGCGGCGCGTCAACGGACTGGCGCTCTTTCTCGGGGTCATGACCTCGATCGTGCTGGCCGTCGCCGTCGGCGCCAACGTGCTGTTCGAGCGTTCGCTCAAGGTGAAGACGGCGACTGCGCCGGCCGCTCCAGCTGTGACGGCGGCCGCGCCAGCGGCGACTCCCGCGCCGGCTGCACCCGTCGAGCACCCCGCTGCCGCGGCTGCCAGCGCAACGGCGGGCGCCGGCTTCAGGCCGCCGCCGGAAAGCAGCCTGCCGCCAGGCGACTACGGCAAGGTGATCCAGCTTGGCCAGCAGGTCTTCACCAACACCGGCAAGTTTGCCGCGCGCTATGTCGGCAACGATCTCAGCTGCGCCAACTGCCACCTCGATGCCGGTCGCAAGGCCGACTCGGCGCCGCTGTGGGCATCGTTCATCCACTACCCCGCCTTCCGCAGCAAGACCGGCAAGGTCGACACGCTGGCCGCGCGGATCCAGGGCTGCTTCCAGTACAGCATGAACGGCAAGGCGCCGCCGCAGGACGACGAGATCATGACGGCGCTGCAGACCTATGCCTTCTGGCTGGCCACCGGCGCCCCGGTCGGAACGCCGGTGGCGGGCAGCGGCTATCCCAAACTGAAGAAGGCCGCGCAGCCGCCCGACTATGCGCGCGGCGAGAAGGTCTATGCGCAGAACTGCGCGCTGTGCCACGGCGCCGACGGCCAGGGCCAGCGCAGCGGCGACCACCAGGTGTTCCCGCCGCTATGGGGCGCGCGCTCGTTCAACTGGGGCGCCGGAATGCACCAGCTGGGGAATGCCTCCGCCTTCATCCGCGCCAACATGCCGCTGGGCAAGGGCGGCACGCTGAGCGAGCAGGAGGCGTGGGACGTGGCCATGTTCATGGACAGCCATGAGCGGCCGCAGGATCCGCGCTTTGCCGGCTCCGTCGGGGCGACCCGCAAGATGTATCACGACAGCGAGGATTCGATGTACGGACTGCCTGTGAACGGCCACGTGCTGGGCAGCGGACGCTGAGTCAGATCTTCGATGCAGCCTTGCCGGCAGCCAGCAGCACCGGGTCCCAGACCGGCGAGAACGGTGGCGCGTACGAGAGGTCCATGCCGCCCACGTCCATGACCGTCATGTCATTCCAGAGCGCCGTGGCCAGCACGTCGATTCGCTTGCCCGCGCCCTCCCCGCCGACGATCTGCGCACCGAGCAGGCGACCGGTCCGGCGCTCGGCCAGGATCTTGATGCGCATCTCGTGCGCGCCCGGGTAGTAAGGTGCGCGGCTTGGCGCCTCGGTCGTCACGCCGATGGCGTCGAAGCCGGCGGCCGCAGCCTCGCGTTCCGTCAGTCCGGTGCGGCCGATCTCGACGCTGCGAAACCTGGTGATCGCCGTGCCCAGCACGCCACCGAAGCTCGCGTCACCGCCCGCGATGTTGGTGCCGGCCACGCGACCCTGTTTGTTGGCGTGCGTGCCCAGGGCCACCACGACGGCCCGCCCGGTGATGCGATGGCGGGACTCCACGCAATCCCCGGCAGCCCAGACATGGGGGACACCGGTGCGCAGGTGGTCGTCGACGATGATGCCGCCGGCCTGGCCGACGCCGATTCCTGCGGCGCGGGCCAGCTCAGCGTTGGCGCGAACGCCCAGCCCGATCACAACCAGGTCGGCTGCGACAGGTCCCGCAGCAGTCTCCACAGCTGTGACGCGTCCGTCGGCCACGGCAAAGCCGGTGACGGCGGTGCCCAGTCGCAGGTCGATGCCGGCGGCGCGCATCGCGTCGGCGACAGCTGCGGCCATGTCGGGATCGAGCACGGCGCCCATGGGCGCGTCCAGCCGTTCGATCACCGTCACGTGGAGACCGCGGGCGAGCAGTCCCTCCGCGACCTCCAGTCCGATGTAGCCGGCGCCGACCAGGACGGCGCGTCGGGCTCCGGCGACAAGCCGCTGTTCCAGCCCGGCCGCGTCGTCGAGCGTGCGCAGCTGCAGCACACCATCGGCGCCGATGCCCGGCCACTGCGGGGCGATGCCCGATGCGCCGGTGGCGATGAGGAGCTCGTCGTAATGCGTGACCGACACCCGATCCTCGTCGAGGTCGCGAACCGTCACCGTGGACGCCTGGGTGTCGATCGCGGTGACCTCGTGCCGGATCCGGATGTCGATCCCGTTGGCCCGGTGCTCTTGCGGGGTGCGAGCGACCAGCCGGTCCGGCGACTCGACGAGGCCACCGATCAGGTATGGAAGTCCGCAGGCGGCATAGGATGTGCGTGTCCCGCGCTCGAAGGCCACGATCTCGAGCTCGTCCGCGCTCGTCATCCGCCGCGCCTGCGCTGCCGCGGACATTCCGGCGGCGTCACCGCCGATGATCACCAATCGTCGTGCCATCTGCGCTCCTTCATCGTTGGAATAGTAAGCATCGTTCCTGTGCTTCGGCGCAACCGGATGCCGACATCACAGTAGCACTTCATGGCCGGATGTACGCGTACCCCTGCTGCTGTTTCTTCATCAGTTCGACGACGCCGGCAGGCACCTAGCCGATCGCGGGCAGCATGTCCGCATGGACGAGCTTTTGCGCCTTCATCGTGTTCTCGCAGGCAACGACCTTGACGCCGCTCTTGAGCGCATCTGCGATTCGCCCGGCGACCGGCGAGTCGCCTTTGAGCATGCCGATGCCGGGTCCGTAGACAACGATCTCCAGGTCGACGGTATCACTGCCGAGATCGTCCTGAACGTTCCTGGCGTTGTTGAGCGTCAGATTCCACTTTTGCGGATCCGCGTCGCTCAGCTGGAACACAAGCTTGTTCTTCGCCGCCGGCATTTGCGCCAGCGCGGCCGTCGGAACGAATGGCGCCAGGGCTGCGGCGGCTGACATTGAAGCAAAACCTCAGCAATAGAGGGCTGGGAACTCGACGCGCATTGACGCACTCCCACGGGTTGACCTTCGGGAGCAGAAGCCATGCTGGACGAATTCGACGATGCCATCGATGTGGCGATCTTGCACCACGGGCCAACGCGTTGTGACGGACAAACGGCGCCCGCCCCTGCGCCTGCCGCCCGCCTGGTGTCGCGCCTATATGCCGCAGCAAATGCGCCGCTGCGCGCCAGGATGCTCGCTCGACTGTTGCGGCAGCTCGGTCCCCTGGGCCTGGTCGCCGTCGCCGCCGGCGCCTTTGCCAGCTTCCTGCACCGGGGTGGCAACGAGAGTGTCCGGGTTGCCCTCGAGGATGTCGGCCGCTACCCGAACGAGCAGATCCTCGAACTGGCACGGTTCGTCGAGCAGGTCAACCCGGATGCCTTGAAACAGGTGGCCAGCCTCGTGACAGACAGCCCCATCGGAATCGCCGCGTTCAGCGTCACTGTGGCGATGCTGCTCTTGCGGTCGTTCCAGGGAACTCCTGTCGCCGGTCGCAGCGCTCCCAACCACGATGCCTGAGCCTGCAGGTCGGGTTCCTGCTCGATCGCAGGACATGGCGACACCGCCGACGGCTATTGCGGACGGGCGCTGCCCCAGGTGTTGTATCCGGCAAACCGGGGCGTCTTGGGCAAGTAGGCGCTGCGTGAATCCAGGATCCGGAAACCGCCCGCCTCGATCAGGGCAAGCATCGGCCGGTTGAGGTGGCAGCCGCCCGCGAAGCGACCCCATACGCCATCCAGGCGATCCTGCCAACGCCTGACTCGGGCATCGGGCGCAGCCCCGTGCTCGCAGAACAGAAGCCGCCCGTCCGGTCGCAGCACGCGCCGCATCTGGCTGAGCGCAGCGCGCGCGTCTGGGATCGTGCAGAGCGTGTAGGTGACGACGACGGTATCCACGCTGGCGTCGGGCAGCGGCAGCGCCTCACCGGGCATGTCCAGCATGCGCACATCCAGGCCAGAGGCGGCGACGCGCGGCGCGGCCAGGGCGCGCATTTCCAGCGAAGGCTCGAGGGCCCAAATCCAGTCGACACGCGATCGATCGTAGTGCGGCAGGTTCAGCCCGGAGCCGAAGCCGATTTCCAGCACGCGGCCCTGCGCGCCAGGCACAACGAGCCGGCGTTGGTGCTCGATCGCCGGGCTGCCGCAAACGCAATGGATCAGCCGCGGCAACATGTAGCGTTCGTACAGATTCATGGTGTCCTGGGACTGTGGCCTTGTCACGCGGCGTGGCGGAAGGTCTTCGCGGTTATCCGATTGGGCCGCAAATGTGCATCCTGCCACAATCCCCGCGCCAGCCAGCGAAGACTTGCGGCCCTCTATCTTGCGTCAGCCCTGGAGAACAAACAGACCATGTGCGAACTTCTGGCGATGTCCACCCGGCACGCGACGCGCCTGACTTTTTCGCTGCAGGCCCTGTCATCCCACAGCGCAGCGCCCGGAATGTCCCGCGACGGCTGGGGCGTGGCTTTCTATCAGGGCAACGATGTCGCCTTGTTCCGGGAACCGGGCGCCGCCAGTGACAGTCCGCTCGTGCGTCATCTCGAATCAGGGGGGCCGAGCACCACGCTGGCCATCTCGCACATCCGGCATGCCACGCAAGGCGCCGTGTCGCTGGCCAACACGCAGCCGTTTGTCCGCGAACTCGCCGGATCGGCACACGTGTTCGCGCACAACGGCGACCTGCTCGGCGGCGAAGCAGCACGCATCCTTGTCGCGGATCGATATCGCCCGGTCGGCACCACCGATTCGGAACTGGCGTTCTGCGCGTTGCTCGAGCGGCTGCATGACGCCCTCGGTCGATCCCGGCAGTTGCCCTGCCTTGAACGACGGCTGGATGTGGTGGCCGCGTTTGCTGCCGACCTGCGAACGCTGGGGCCGGCCAACTTCCTGTACGCCGACGGCGACGCGCTCTTCGCTCACAGCCACCGGCGATTCCAGCCGGCGACCGGCAGCATCGCCCCGCCCGGCCTGCACGTCCTGTCGCAACGATGTCCGCAGGCACAGACGACCATCGACGTCCAGGGCGTATCCGTGGCCGGGGGCTTCCAGGAGGTCGTGCTGGTCGCCAGTTTCCCGCTCTCGGACGAGGGTTGGCGCCCACTGGCTGAGGGCGAGGTCATCGCCGTGCGCTCGGGGCAGATCTCCGGATCCCGGCGCCCGTGAGAGATCCGCCGACAGACTCAGGCCTACAGGTTCGCAGCTTGAGGCCTGGCTGCGCCGCTCAGGCCGAATGCAGCAGGCGCAGGTGCGCCGCGAAATGCTGCGCCAGGTACGCCTCGCCGCGTTCGAGCATGAAATAGCGGAACGCTTCCGCTGCCGGTGACAGCACTTTCGACAGCGTGTGAACCACGTTCCACGCTCGCACCACGGGGCTTCCGTCCACGTCCAGCACGGCCAGCAATCCGTTGTCCAGTTCCAGCTGCAAGGTGTGCAGCGACAGGAAGCTGATGCCCATGCCGGCCATGACGGCCTGCTTGATGGTTTCATTGCTTCCCATCTCCATGATCACGCGCGGCTCGAAGCGCGATTGCACCAGGAATTTTTCCATGGCCGCCCGGGTGCCCGAGCCCTGTTCGCGCACGATGAAGCCATAGGGGCGCAGGGATTCGACAGAGGACGCACCGCCATCCTTGACCAGCGGGTGGTCCACGGGGGCCACGAAGACGTGTGGATGGGCGGCGAACGGTTCGGCGCGCGTTGCCAGCTCCTTGGGCGGGCGGCCCATCACCGCCACGTCGACGTCGTTGCCCTGCAGCAGTTGCACCAGCTGGCCGCGGTTGCCCTCGGTGAGCCGGATCTCCACCCCCTCATGCTCCTGCCGGAACTGCGCCAGCAGCCGCGGCAGGAAGTACTTGGCCGTGCTGACCATGCCGATGGTCAGCGTGCCCACCTCGACCCGCTTCAGGCGCGCCGCTGCGTCCTCCGCGTCCTTGAGCGTGGCCAGCATCCGGCGGGCGTAGACCAGCATGTACTCGCCCGGCGTGGTGAGCGAAACGGTGCGGCCCTTGCGCTCGAACAGGGGCAGTCCGACGTGGCCTTCCAGCTCCTTGATCTGCATGGTCACGGCCGGCGGCGTCAGATGCAGCGCCTGCGCGGCCTTGGAAAAGCTCAGGTGCCGCGCCACCTCGGCGAACACACGCAGCTGGCGGAAGGTGGCGTTCTTCATTAAGCAATACCTTAACCAATTCTGAAGAAAACTTGAATTTACCTTATTTAAGCCAGTACTTATAGTTCCCTTCGACACGGATCAACAGGAGCTTTCGATGGGCGACACGCAAATCACCGATGCCAAGAAGCGCTACAGCGCAGGCGTTCTCAAATACCGCCAGATGGGCTACTGGATGCCGGACTATGTGCCCAAGGACACCGACACGATCTGCCTGTTTCGCATCACGCCCCAGGACGGCGTGGACCCGGAGGAGGCGGCAGCAGCGGTGGCCGGTGAATCGTCGACTGCCACCTGGACCGTGGTGTGGACCGACCGGCTCACAGCCTGCGACAGCTACCGGGCCAAGGCCTACCGGGTCGACCCGGTGCCCAACAACCCCGGCCAGTATTTTGCCTATGTTGCCTATGACCTGATCCTGTTCGAGGAAGGCTCGATCGCCAACATGACGGCCAGCCTGATCGGCAACGTGTTCTCGTTCAAGCCGCTCAAGGCGGCCCGGCTGGAAGACATCCGGATCCCGGTCGCCTACGTCAAGACCTTCAAGGGGCCGCCCACCGGCCTGGTGGTCGAGCGCGAGCGGCTGGACAAGTTCGGCCGACCGCTGCTGGGCGCCACCACCAAGCCCAAGCTCGGCCTGTCGGCCCGCAACTACGGCCGCGTGATCTACGAAGGCCTCAAGGGCGGTCTCGATTTCATGAAGGACGACGAGAACATCAACTCGCAACCCTTCATGCACTGGCGCGACCGCTTCCTGTACGTCATGGAAGCGGTGAACAAGGCCCAGGCGGTGACCGGTGAGATCAAGGGCTCGTACCTGAACGTCACTGCGGGGACGATGGAAGCCATGTACGAACGCGCCGAGTTCGCCAAGGAACTGGGCTCGATCGTGGTGATGGTCGACCTGGTGGTCGGCTGGACCGCCATCCAGTCGATGGCCGAGTGGTGCCGCAGGAACGACATGCTGTTGCACATGCACCGCGCCGGCCACGGCACCTACACGCGGCAGAAGAATCATGGCGTGAGCTTCCGCGTGATCGCCAAGTGGTTGCGGCTGGCCGGCTGCGATCACCTCCACGCCGGCACCGCCGTGGGCAAGCTCGAAGGCGACCCGCTCACGGTGCAGGGCTACTACAACGTCTGCCGTGACAGCTTCACCAAGACCGACCTGCCCCGCGGCCTGTATTTCGACATGGACTGGGCCGACACCAAAAAGGTGATGCCGGTCGCCTCGGGCGGTATCCATGCCGGCCAGATGCACCAGCTGATCGACCTGTTCGGCGACGACGTGATCCTGCAGTTCGGCGGCGGCACCATCGGCCATCCGCAGGGCATCCAGGCCGGCGCGGTGGCCAACCGGGTGGCGCTGGAGGCAATGGTCAAGGCCCGCAACGAAGGCATGGACATCCTGCTGGAAGGCCCGGACATCCTGCGCAAGGCGGCGCAGTGGTGCGGCCCGCTGCGCGCGGCGCTCGACACCTGGGGCGACATCAGCTTCAACTACCAGTCCACCGACAGCAGCGACTACGCCGTCACCGCTTCGGTCGCCTGACCCATCGACCTGCCAGGAGCCACCTCATGATGACCAACCCCACCGGCCGGCTGACGCAAGGCCAGTTCAGCTTCCTGCCCGACCTGACCGACCCGGAGATCGCCAGCCAGATCCAGTACGGACTCGACAAGGGCTACGCCTGGAGCGTGGAGTACACCGACGATCCCCACCCGCGCAACACCTACTGGGAGATGTTCGGCATGCCGATGTTCGACCTGCGGGACGCGGCGGGCGTGCTGGCGGAAGTGAACCAGTGCCGCAAGGCATTTCCCGCGCACTACATCCGGTTGATGGCGTTCGACTCGACCCGCGGTGTCGAGTCGATCGTGATGAGTTTCCTGGTGAACCGGCCGCAGCAAGAGCCCGGCTTCACGCTCGAACGCCAGGAGGTCAACGGCCGGTCGCAGCGCTACACGACCCGGGGCTACGCCAACCTCAAGCCCGAACTCGAGCGCTATTGAAGCTGCCGTCGAATGAACCTGCCTCTCCACCTGATCCAGCCTCCACCCGAGCCAGCCGGTCCGGCGCCGGTTCCCGTCGCGCGTTCGGTGGCCGGCGTGCTGGCCGACTCGCAGGTCGAGGCTGTCCTCGAGGAACTCGACCGCGACCTGGTCGGGCTGGCCCCGGTGAAAGCGCGCATCCGCGACATCGCGGCGCTGCTGGTGATCGACAAGCTGAGGCTGAACCTGGGCCTGACGGCGCAGGCGCCCAGCCTGCACATGTGCTTCACCGGCAACCCCGGCACCGGCAAGACCACGGTGGCGATGCGCATGGCGCAGATCCTGCACCGCCTGGGCTACGTGCGCAAAGGCCACCTCGTGGCCGTCACCCGGGACGACCTGGTTGGCCAGTACATCGGGCACACGGCGCCGAAGACGCGCGAGGTGCTCAAGAAGGCGATGGGCGGCGTGCTCTTCATCGACGAGGCCTACTACCTCTACCGGCCCGAGAACGAACGCGACTATGGCCAGGAAGCCATCGAGATCCTGCTGCAGGTGATGGAAAACCAGCGCGACGACCTGGTGGTGATCCTGGCCGGCTACCGGGACCGCATGGCCACGTTCTTCCGCAGCAACCCCGGCATGAGCTCGCGCATCGCGCACCACCTGGACTTTCCCGACTATGCGCCCCCGGAACTGATGGAGATCGCCACCAGGATGATGGCGGCGCAGGACTATCGGCTCGGCGATGGCGCCATGCAGGCGCTGGAACGCTATCTCGAGCTGCGCGTCGCGCAGCCCAACTTCGCCAATGCGCGCAGCGTGCGCAACGCGCTGGACCGCGCCCGCCTGCGCCAGGCCAGCCGCCTGTTCGCCCAGCGCGATCGCGAGCTCACCGCCAACGACCTGCAGACCATCGAGGCGCAGGACATCCTTGCCAGCCGCGTCTTCCAACCCGCCTGAGGCCGCCATGACCCACCCGTCCCTGCAAGCCCTGGTTTTCGACGTCGACGGCACACTCGCCGACACCGAGCGCGTTCACCTGGCCGCGTTCAATCATGCGTTTGCCGAAGAAGGCCTGGACTGGCGCTGGGACGAGCCCCTGTATACCCGGCTGCTGGAGATCTCCGGTGGCAAGGAGCGCATCCTCCACTACTGGAACCAGACCCGCGGCGACCTGCTGGATGTCAGCGGCACCGCCGTTGCCGAGGTCGTCCAGCGGATGCACGACCTCAAGACCGCAGCCTATGAGTCCATGGTCAACAGCGGCGCCGTGCAGTTGCGGCCCGGGGTGCTGGGCCTGATGGAAGATGCCAGGCGTCAGGGCGTGCACCTGGCAATCGCCACCACCACGTCGCCGGTCAACGTCGCCGCCTTGATGCGGCGCGCCGTCGGCGCCGACTGGCGGCTGAACTTCAGCGTCATCGGCGATGCCTCCACCGCGCCGCTGAAGAAGCCGCATCCCCAGGTCTATCTCCAGATGCTGGATGCGATGAAACTGCCGGGCCAGGCCTGCCTCGCCTTCGAGGACTCGGGCAACGGCTTGCGGGCCGCCACCGGCGCCGGCATTCGCACGGTGGTCACGCCGACCGACTTCACCCGGCACCACGATTTTTCCGGCGCGCTGCGCGTGCTGCCGCATCTGGCCGGCGTGCGGGTGCGCGACCTGCATGCGTGGCGGGACGGTGTCGTCGAATCAACCGGAGCAGCCGCATGAAAAGGTCCGATTTTCAGCTCGCCCCATCCCTGCTGGCCGCGGACTTCTCGCGGCTGGGCGAGGAAGTCAAGGCCATCGAGGCGGCCGGCGCCAGCATGGTGCACTTCGACGTGATGGACAACCACTACGTGCCCAACCTCACCATGGGTCCCATGGTCTGCGAGGCGGTGCGCCGCCACACGCGGCTGCCGATCGACGTGCACCTGATGGTGGAACCGGTCGACGCGATGGTGCCCCTGTTCGCCCGGGCCGGGGCCAGCATCATCACCTTCCACCCCGAGGCATCGCGCCACGCCGACCGGACCCTGGCCCTGATCCGCGAGCACGGCTGCCAGGCCGGCCTGGTCTTCAACCCGGCCACGCCGCTGGAATGGGCTGCCCACGTGATGGACAAGCTCGACATGGTGCTGCTCATGGGCGTCAACCCGGGCTTCGGCGGCCAGCAGTTCATTGAAGGCACGCTGGCCAAGCTGCGTGAAGCGCGCCACCGCATCGACGCCCACAACGCCCGCGGCGGCAAGCCGATCCGGCTGGAGGTCGACGGCGGCGTCAACGCCGACAACATTGCGCGCATCGCCCGGGCCGGCGCCGACACCTTCGTGGCCGGCAGCGCGATCTTCAGCCAGCCCGACCCTGACGGCGGCTACCGCCGGGTCATGGACCGGCTGCGCGAACGACTTTCGACCGCCCTGGACTAACCCTGGCCCCGCCACCTGGAACACCCCATGATCCTCATCCGACGCCGCACCCTGACCCAATACCTGATCGACCAGCGGCGCCGCTTTCCCGACGCCAGCGGCGACTTCAACGCGCTGATCCTGGACGTGGCGCTGTCCTGCAAGGCGATTGCGCAGGCCGTCGCCTGGGGCGAGCTGGGCGGCGTGCTGGGGCGCGAGTCGGCCGGATCGGTCGACGTCGTGAATGTCCAGGGCGAGCAGCAGATGAAGCTCGACGTGCTGAGCAACGAGGTCTTCCTGCGCACGACCGAGTGGGGCGGCAATCTGGCCGGCATGGCATCGGAGGAGATGGAGCTGCCCTACCCGATCCCGGAACAGTATCCGCGCGGCAAGTACCTGCTGCTGTTCGACCCGCTCGACGGCTCGAGCAACATCGACGTCAACGTGGCGGTGGGCAGCATCTTCTCGGTGCTGCGGGCGCCGGACGGCGCGCCCGGACAGGACCACGAACTCTGCGAGGCGGACTTTCTCCAGCCCGGCGCGCAGCAGGTGGCCGCGGGCTATGCGATCTACGGACCGGCCACGATGCTGATCCTCACGGTCGGCAACGGCGTCGCCGGCTTCACGCTCGACCCGCGGCTGGGTGAATTCATGCTGACCCACCCGGACCTGCAGGTGCCGCCCGACACCCGGGAGTTCGCCATCAACGCCTCCAACAGCCGCTTCTGGGAGCTGCCGGTCAAGCGCTACGTCGACGAATGCCTGGCCGGCCGGGAAGGGCCGCGCGAGCAGGACTTCAACATGCGCTGGATCGCCTCGATGGTGGCCGAGGCGCACCGCATCCTGATGCGCGGCGGTGTCTTCCTGTACCCACGCGACAACAAGGACCCGGCACGCGACGGCCGCCTGCGCCTGCTGTACGAGGCCAACCCCATCGGCTTCATCATGGAGCAGGCCGGCGGGCGCGCCAGCACCGGACGCCAGCCGGTGCTGCAGGTGCAGCCCGCGTCGCTGCACCAGCGCATCGGCCTGGTGTTCGGCTCCAGGAACGAGGTCGAGCGCATCGAGCGCTACCACGCCGAGCCGGAACGCGAGCCGCAGGCGCCGCTGTTCGCCGAGCGCAGCCTGTTCCGGACCGAGCGGTCCGCCGTCTTCTAGCCTTGCCGAGAGACCACCCATGTCCGAACGCCATCCCATCATCGCGATCACCGGTTCGTCCGGTGCCGGCACCACGTCGGTGACGCACACCTTCGAGAACATCTTCCGCCGCGAAGGCGTGGACGCCGCCATCGTCGAGGGCGACAGCTTCCACCGGTTCAACCGCCAGGAGATGAAGCTGCGCCAGGCCGAGGCCGAGCAGGCCGGCAACCAGAACTTCAGCCATTTCGGCCCGGAGAACAACCTGTTCACCGAGCTGGAGCAGCTGTTTCGCAGTTACGGCGAGACCGGCACCGGCCAGCGCCGCCGCTACCTGCACGACGCCGGGGAAGCCGCCCCGTACCAGCAGCCGCCCGGCACCTTCACGCCCTGGGAGGACGTGCCGTCCACCACCGAACTGCTGTTCTACGAAGGCCTGCACGGCGCCGTCGTCACGCCCCAGATCAACATCGCGAAATATCCCGACCTGCTGATCGGCGTGGTGCCCGTGATCAACCTCGAGTGGATCCAGAAGCTGTGGCGCGACAAGTCCAAGCGCGGCTACTCCACCGAAGCCGTCACCGACACGATCCTGCGCCGGATGCCCGACTACGTGAACTACATCTGCCCGCAGTTCGCCCACACCCATGTCAATTTCCAGCGCGTGCCGTGCGTCGACACCTCCAACCCGTTCATCGCGCGCGAGATCCCGGCGCCGGACGAGAGCTTCGTGGTGATCCGCTTCGCCAAGCCCAAGGGCATCGACTTCCAGTACCTGCTGAACATGGTGCACGACTCGTTCATGTCGCGCGCCAACACCATCGTGGTGCCGGGGGGGAAGATGGAGCTCGCGATGCAGCTGATCTTCACGCCGTTCGTGTGGCGGATGATGGAACGGCGCCAGCGCGCCCTCGCCAAGTCCTGAGCGGCAGCGCCATGTTGAACCACCCTTCCCATCCGGGCGACCGCGCCCTGGCCGATGCGCTGCGCATGCTGGCCGTCGATGCGATCGAACTTGCCAATTCCGGCCATCCCGGGGCCCCCATGGGCATGGCCGACATCGCCGAGGTGCTCTGGAACCGCCACCTCAAGCACAACCCCGCCAATCCCCAGTGGCCGGACCGCGACCGCTTCGTGCTGTCGAACGGCCATGGCTCCATGCTGCTGTATGCGCTGCTGCACCTGACGGGCTACGACCTGTCGCTCGACGACCTGAAGTCGTTCCGGCGCCTGCACAGCAGGACGCCCGGCCACCCCGAGGCGGGCGTCACGCCCGGTGTCGAAACCACGACCGGCCCGCTGGGCCAGGGGCTGGCGAACGCGGTGGGCATGGCGCTTGCCGAAAAGCTGCTGGCGCGCGAATTCAACCGGGAACACGATGGCGAGCGCTACGACATCGTCGATCACTTCACGTATGTCTTCGTCGGCGACGGCTGCCTGATGGAGGGCATCAGCCACGAGGCCTGCTCGCTGGCGGGCACCTTGCGGCTGTCCAGGCTGATCGCCTGCTACGACGACAACGGCATCTCGATCGACGGCGATGTGCAGGGCTGGTTCACCGACGACACGCCCAAGCGGTTCGAGGCCTACGGCTGGAACGTGATCGCCGGTGTCGACGGCCACGACCCGGTGCAGGTGGACAGCGCCCTGCGGCGCGCCCGGGCCCAGGCGGCGGATCCGGACGGCCGGCCCACGCTGGTCTGCTGCAACACCGTCATCGGCCACGGCTCGCCCAACAAGGCCGGTAGCCACGACGTGCACGGCGCGCCCCTTGGGCCCGGCGAGGTGAGCGCGACCCGCGCAGCGCTGGGCTGGAGCGCCGCCCCGTTCACCGTCCCGCCATCGATCGCCGCCGCCTGGGATGCGTGCTCGCGCGGTGCCAATGCCGAACGGCAATGGCGCGACCGCTTCGAAGCGTACCGGACGCTGTTCCCGCAACTGGCCGCCGAGTTCGAGCGGCGAACCGGCGGCCAGCTGCCGGACCAATTCGCCGAACAACTGCCGGCCCTGCTGGAGCGCGCCGCAAGCGGGAGTGTCGCCGTTGCCACGCGCAAGGCCAGCCAGCAGGCGCTGGACGCGCTGGCGCCGCTGCTGCCGGAGCTGTTCGGCGGATCGGCCGACCTGACGGCCTCGAACCTCACCAACTTCAAGGGCTGCGTGCGAGCGGGACGCGATATCTGGGGCAACCACCTGTCGTACGGCGTGCGCGAATTCGCCATGGCCGCCATCATGAACGGCATCGCCCTGCATCGCGGCCACATTCCCTATGGCGGCACGTTCCTGACCTTCAGCGACTACAGCCGCAACGCCATCCGGATGGCCGCACTGATGAAACTGCGCGTGATCCACGTGCTGACCCACGATTCGATCGGACTGGGCGAAGACGGCCCCACCCACCAGAGCATCGAGCACATTCCGTCGCTGCGGCTGATCCCGAACCTGGACGTCTGGCGTCCCTGCGACAGCCTGGAGACCGCGGTGGCCTGGGTCTGCGCGCTGGAGCGTTCCGACGGCCCCTCGGCCCTTTGCCTGTCGCGCCAGAACCTGCCCAGCGCACACGCCGCCGCGGGCGCGGTCGACCGCATCCGCCGCGGCGGCTATGTGCTGGCCGACATGGAAGGGGCGCAGGCCGTGATCCTGGCCACCGGCTCCGAAGTGGGGCTGGCCCTCGCGGCGCAGGCGCAGCTGGCCGGCGAAGGCATCGCCAGCCGGGTCGTTTCCATGCCTTGCACCAGCCGGTTCGACCAGCAGGACGACGCCTACCGCGAGGCCGTGATTGCGCCGGACCTGCCCGCCGTCGCCGTCGAGGCCGCGCAGCCCGACTTCTGGCACAAGTACGTCGGGCGGGACGGCGCGATCGTCGGCATCGCGGGCTTCGGCGAATCGGCGCCGGCGCCGGACCTGTACCGGCACTTCGGCATCACGGCGCAGCGCATCGTGCAGGAGGTCAGGCGCATCACGCGGCGCCTGACCGCGCCCGAGCCCGAGTGGGAGGCGGCCAAATGAGCGCCGCGCTGGCCCAGGACCCGGCGCTGGTGCTGTTCGACCTGGACGGCACGCTGGTCGCGACAGCGCCGGACATCTGCGACGCCGTCAATGCCACGCTGGAGCAATCCGGCCTGCCGCCGGTTCGCCAGGAGCAGGTGGAAGCGTGGATCGGCCAGGGCAGCCGCGAGCTGCTGGCCCAGGCCCTGGCCTTCGCCCGTGAAACCAGCGTTGCGCAGGCCCGGGGCAGCCCGGACTTCGCCCTGGATGCCATCCGGTTCGACGACCACTACCAGCAGCGCTGCGGCGCCCGCAGCCAGCTCTATCCTCACGTGTGCGAAGTGCTTGCCGAACTGCGCCGGCGCGCAGTCAAGCTCGCCGTGGTGACCAACAAGGAAGAGCGCTTCACCCGAACGGTGCTGGCCCGTCATGGCCTGTCGACCCTGCTCGATCGCGTCGTCAGCGGCGACAGCCTGCCGGCCAGGAAACCCGACCCGGCCGGCCTGCTCGCCTGCATGAAAGCCTTCGACGTTCCTGCCGCGCGCACCCTGTTCGTCGGCGACTCGGCCATCGACGTGGCAGCCGCGCGCAACGCCGGCGTCCCGGTCTGGGCCGTGACCTACGGCTACAACATGGGCCAGCCGATCGCACGCCACGCACCGGACCGCCTGCTGGCCGATTTGCGCCCCCTGCTCGACCCATCCTCAGGAGACTCGTCACCATGGCATTGATTTCATTGCGGCAGTTGCTGGACCACGCGGCCGAGCGCGGCTACGGCGTGCCGGCCTTCAACGTCAACAACCTGGAGCAGATCCAGGCCATCATGGAGGCGGCCCAGGAGATGCAGGCGCCGGTGATCCTGCAGGCCTCCGCCGGCGCCCGCAAGTACGCTGGCGAGGCGTATCTCAGGCACATGGTGCTGGCCGCCGTCGAGTCCCACCCCGACATTCCCGTCGTGCTGCACCAGGACCACGCCGCCTGCGCCGCCGTCTGCCAGCAGTCGATCCGCAGCGGCTTCACCAGCGTGATGATGGACGGCTCGCTGCTGGAGGATGCGAAGACGCCGGCGAGCTACGACTACAACGTGCGGGTCACGCGCCAGGTGTGCGAACTCGCCCACGCCGTCGGCGTCTCGGTGGAGGGCGAGCTGGGCTGCCTCGGCTCGCTGGAAACCGGTGAGGCGGGCGAGGAAGACGGCGTCGGCGCCAGCGGCCGGCTGGATCGCGACATGCTGCTCACGGACCCGCTGCAGGCCCGGGACTTCGTCGAGCGCACCGGTGTCGACGCGCTGGCCATCGCCATCGGCACCAGCCACGGCGCCTACAAGTTCAGCCGGCAGCCGACCGGTGACATCCTGGCCATCGACCGCATCGCATCGATCCACGCACAGGTGCCGGCAACCCATCTGGTGATGCACGGCAGTTCCAGCGTGCCGCAGGAATGGCTGGCGATCATCCGGAAGTACGGCGGCGAGCTCAAGGAGACGTATGGCGTGCCGGTCGAGGAGATCCAGCGCGGCATCCGCAGCGGCGTGCGCAAGATCAACATCGACACCGACATCCGGCTGGCCATGACGGGCGCGATGCGCCAGGCCTTCGCCGAGCAACCGGCCGAGTTCGATCCGCGCAAGGCCCTGGCCGAAGCGAAGAAGGCGGCGCGCGGCATCGTCAAGACCCGCTTCGAGGCCTTCGGCTGCGTCGGCCAAGCGGCCCGGATCAAGCCGATCGCCCTCGATGCGATGGCCGCGCGCTACCGATGAGGCCGGATCAAGCCTCGGCGCCCGCCACTGCCTGCTGTGCGGTGACCGGGCCAGAGCCCCGGCGTTCGAACCAGGATCCGACATAGAACACGGCAACAAGGGATGCCGCGAGAACCGCCAGCACCACGGGTTCGGCGATGCCATAGGCATCGGTGAACGTGTCGCCCTCGATGATCGCGCCCATGGCCATCATGGAGCGGATCGCCGGGCCATACACACCAGCGAACACCGCCGTCCCCAACAGAACGCCGACGACAAACACAATGGCGTCGATGCGCCCTGAGACCATGCCCACCACCGAGGTGCCGGGGCAGTAGCCGCCGATGGCGAACCCGGCGCCCACCAGCGCGCCGCCCACGGCGGAGGCCATCATCAGCGCCTGTGGTACAGCCACGGAGTCGGGCGCCATGAGCCCGACGGCGCGCAGGGCCCACAGCCCGAAGGCGGCCACCACGATGGCCGTGAACATGACCTTGAACACGGCCCAGTCGGTGAGCTTGAACTGGGCGCTCAACTTTTGCGGGCTGCCGAAGCCCGCGTTCTCCAGCACATAGCCGAACAGGGCGCCACACGCGAGGCCGGAGGCCATCGCACTCATGTTGAAGGCAGACATATCAGACTCCTCGCACCAGACGGCTAACGATCAGCCCTGTCGCGAAAAACAGACCCAGGAACACAAAGGCCGCGACACCCAGCGCCGCGGAGCCCGACAGCCCCAGACCGCTGGTGCAGCCACCGGCCACGCGCGCGCCGAAGCCGGCCAGGGAGCCACCCACCAATGCCTTGAGCAAGCGCCCGCCCGACCCAACGCTGCGTGCACCGTCAAGCTGCACACGAAAGCGGCCGGCCATGAAGGCCGCAATGAGCCCGCCGATGGCGATGCCCAGGACTTCCCACGTCATCCACGAGCCCATCGGACTGCCGTCGGCCACCATCGGCCCGAGGTAGCCGTTGGCGTGCGTGGCCACCGGCGCGATCGCGAGCCCCGCTGCTGCGACGACGTTCGTGGCCGCCCCGCTCGCGCCCAAGCCGTGGCGCGTCAGATAGAAAGTAAGCAGCAGGACCAGCCCGAGCGCAATACCCGAAACCAGAGGGGACCAAAAGGGTCGGACGACGCGATCGCCGTCGGCTTTCGCAGTGTTCATGATCAACCGCCTTTCCTGTTTGAAGACAACGCACCGGTCCGCAACGAGGTCGTACTCGCACGGCAACGTGCGAAACGCGATATGGATGCGTCTTGCCGGACCTTGATTGCATTTTAGGAGGTACTCATAAGGGTATTCCCTGATGCAGGTCAACCTTGGTTCACGCCTGTCGACCAAGAATTACGTCATCAGGAAGTCGGATCTTCAGAACGAACGAACGAGAGGTTGAACATGCAACGCAAACCAAGTCGTTTCGCAATGGTTGCGTGGTTGGCAGGGTGGCTTGCACTGGCTGCAACAGGCGTCGCCTGGGCAGCAGAAGAGGCCAAGCCGCTCAAGCTCAACACCACTGCGGATCACTCCAAATTCAAGGAACTGCAGCGCGAGTTCAAGACCGGCCCCGAGTTGACCAAAGCGTGCCTGTCTTGCCACACCGAGGCGGCCGGCCAGATTCACCGCACCAAGCACTGGAAGTGGGAATACCTCAACCCGGACACCAAACAGGTGTTGGGCAAGAAGACCCTTCTCAACAACTACTGCATCTCGATCGCCTCCAACTACGCGTCGTGCACCAGCTGCCACGTGGGGTATGGCTGGAAAGACGCGAAGTTCGATTTCAGCTCGGATGAAAACGTGGACTGCGTCGTGTGCCACGACACCACGGGCAACTACAAGAAGCCGCCCGGCCTGGCCGGCAATGTCGTGACGACGGACACGGAGTTCCCGCCGGGCTCGGGCAAGATCATCAAAGGGATCGATCTGTCCAGCATTGCGCAGAAGGTCGGCAAGACCAGCCGCGACACCTGCGGCGCCTGCCACTTCAACGGCGGCGGCGGCGACGGCGTGAAACACGGCGACCTGGACAGTTCCATGGCGGCGCCGGACAAGGAACTCGACGTCCACATGGATGCCGCAGGCCTGGACTTCAGCTGTGCCACCTGCCACAAGACGTCCAGCCACGATGTCGCGGGCAGCCGCTATACCCCCACGGCCAAGGACGCGAATGGCGCGCACCTTCGCGGCGCCAGTGAGAAGGGGAACCCGGCCACCTGCGTTTCATGCCACGGGAACGCTCCTCACAAGAAAGAGGCGCGCCTGAACGAGCACGCCACCAAGCTGGCCTGCCAGACCTGCCACATCCCCACCTTCGCGCGCGGCGGAGTGCCAACGAAAATGTCCTGGGACTGGTCCACCGCGGGACAGCGGGACGCCAACGGCCAGCAGATCACACGCAAGGACGCCAAGGGACACATCATCTATGAGTCGCGCAAAGGCGATTTCGTCCTGGCCGAAAACGTGAAGCCTGAATACGCGTGGTTCAACGGCCAGGTGAAGTACACCCTGCTCACGGACAAGATCGAGAAGTCCGAACGGCCGACGCGCATCAACGCCCTGGACGGCAGTCCCACGGACGGCAAATCCATGATCTGGCCGATGAAGGTGTTCCGTGGATCGCAGCCCTACGACCCGGTCAACAAGACCCTGATCACGCCGCACACCGCGGGCAACGACGACACCGGCTACTGGAAGAACCTGAACTGGGACAAGGCCATCGAGGTGGGCATGAAGGATTCCGGCGCACCCTGGTCGGGCAAGTTCGATTTCATCCACACCGAAATGTCCTGGCCTATCACCCACATGGTGGCGCCGAAGGAAAAGGCCCTGGGTTGCACGCAATGCCATTCGAGCCCGGGCCGCCTGGCCGGCATCACGGGCGTGTACCTGCCCGCACGCGACGCCAATACGCTGGTGGACAAGGCGGGCTGGGCGCTGGTGCTGCTCACGCTGCTGGGGGTCGCCGGACACGGCGCGACACGCCTGATTTCACGCAACAGGACTCAAGGAGATCGAACATGACACAACGCGTCTATCTCTTCAAAGGGTTCGAGCGCTTCTGGCACTGGTCCCAGGCCACCCTGATCATCTTCATGATCGTCACGGGCTTCGAGATTCACGGCAGCTTCGCCAACTTCGGATTCGAAAGAGCCGTCAATTACCACACCATCGCGGCGTGGACGCTGGTGGGACTGTGGGTGTTTGCCATCTTCTGGCATGTCACGACCGGTGAGTGGCGCCAATACATTCCCACCACGGACAAGGTGGTCGCCATCGCGAACTTCTACTCATCGGGCATCTTCAAGGGTGAGTCGCACCCGTTCAAGCCCACCTCCTTG
The DNA here is from genome assembly GCA_038244915.1 of Burkholderiales bacterium. GTDB lineage: Bacteria > Pseudomonadota > Gammaproteobacteria > Burkholderiales > Burkholderiaceae_C > Ramlibacter. Next base: position 83,525 of record JBBRSZ010000003.1, read on the forward strand.
CAAAAGCACAACCCATTGCAGCGGCTGACCTACCTGGCCCTGCTGATCGTGCTGAGCCCGCTGATCTGGGTTACGGGATGGCTGTACCTGTTCCACGCCCAGTGGGCTGCATGGGGTTTGGGTGACCTGCCATTGCAGTGGATTGCAGTCACGCACACCATCGGCGCCTTCTTGATGCTGGCCTTCCTGATTTCCCACGTTTACCTGGCCACCACCGGCCACAAGATCACTTCCCAGTTCAAAGCCATGGTCACCGGCTGGGAAGAGATCGAATGAAGCCTCTTCAATTCCTCAGGAGTAGTTGCATGACATACGCCAGAACCTTCATCAACGCCGCAGCACTGATCGCCCTGCTGGGCGCCTCATTGGCAGCGCAGGCCTACGACGCGGACTGGAAACGCGGCCGCGTGTACTACCGCAGCGTTTGCACCTCGTGCCATACCGCGGCGCCGATCGGCGCCATCAATCCCAGCACCAAGACCAAGGCCGACTGGTCGGCCTACCTGCTGCTGGACAAGCACGCCAAGGGCAAGGACACCGTCAGCAAGTATGTGGCCAAGAGCTACCGGGCCAGCATCAAGGCCACCAACAAGGCCGCGGAGAAGTTTGCCGAGACACCGGACCAGGAACTGATGCAAGACATCAAGGCCTTTCTGATCAAGGGCGCCAAGGACGGCGATTCGCCCGCCACCTGCAGTTGAAAGTCGCACGGACAACAGATTGACCGTCTCAAGAAAGAGCAACATGACCTTCCAACGAACCCCAATCCTTTCGGCAATCCTGGCGGCCGCCTTGACGGCGGGCGTCCCGTGCCTGGTCACCTCCGCCTTGGCAGCGGACGCGCCTGCAACGCAGGTCAGGGCAGGCTGGTACACGAAGTTGGTGGATGTCGATTTCGTCAAGCAGCAGGCCGTGGTCCCGAAAATCGACGGCGTGATGGTGATCGACTCACGTCCCGCCGCCAGAAAATATGACCTGGGCCACATCCCGACTGCCGTCAACATCCCCGACACCCAGTTCGGCCAACTGGCGCCGACCCTGCTGCCGCAGGACAAGGCTACGCTGCTGGTGTTTTACTGCGACGGGCCGGAGTGCATCCTGAGCCACAACTCGGCTTTCAAAGCCGAGAAACTGGGCTACACCAATGTCCGCGTGTATGCGGACGGATTCCCCGGCTGGATCAAGAACGGCAACCTGCACGCCGTCAGCGTGGCGCACATCAGGAAGCTGATGGACGAGAAGGCGCCCATGACGCTGGTGGATTCCCGGCCCAAGGAGCGCAAGTACGACCTGGGGCATCTTCCCGGCGCCATCAGCCTGCCCGACTCGCAGTTCGACAAGCTGGCCGCCGAAAAGCTTCCCGCGGACAAGGGCGCAGCGCTGTATTTCTATTGCGATGGCCTGGCCTGCAAGCTGAGCAACGACTCCGCAATGAAGGCAATCAAACTGGGCTACACCAACGTCAAGGTGGTGCCGGAAGGCTACCCCGGTTGGCAGAAGACCTATGGTGCCGGCCCCAACGCATCGGCTTCAACCGCGTCGGCCAAGCCCCCCGCCATTGAGGCCGGCAAGGAGTCAGGCAGCATCTCCGTGGCCTCATTCGAGCGCATCTACAAAGAGGCCCCCGACACCGTTCACCTGATCGACGTGCGGGATCCGCAGGAGGTTGCGACGGGCACCTTCAAGGGCGCGATCAACATGCCCATCAACAGCCTGGAAAAGAACATGGACAAGTTGCCCAAGGACAAGCCCATCGTCTTTTTCTGCGGCGCCGGCGGACGCGGCGGCGAGGCGCATGACATGACCAAGCTCTACAGGCCGGAGCTGAAAACTGTCTTCCTGGACGCCGAGATCAAGTGGTCCAAGGACGGCAGTTACACGATCAAAGGCAAGTAGGCAACACGATGCGGGGAAATCTCCGACGCATCGTCCCTTCAACCACAACCCGGAGTCCACTCGTGAAAACTCTAAGAACTTCAATCAGACTGGCACCCGTTGTCGCCGCCGTTTTGCTCGCTTTGCCGGCATTTGCCACCACCGGCTACTTCCCGCACGGCTACGGCCTGAAGGCCAAGGGCATGGGCGGGGCATCGACCGCGCTGGCGCAGGACAGCCTGGGCGGGGCGACCAACCCGGCCAGCATGGTCTGGGCCGGCTCGCGCCTGGACCTGGGCGCCGATATCTTCATGCCCCACCGCGACTCCGAGCGCAGCGGCGCGGGCTTCCCGACGCTCAACGGCAGCGTCGACAGCGGCCGGACGGCTTTCCTGGTGCCCGAATTCGGCTACAACCGCATGATGAACAACGACCTGTCGCTGGGCGTGTCGGTGTACGGCAACGGCGGCATGAACACCACCTATCCGCAGGGCAACTTCAACTGCGGCGCTGGCGCGGCCAACATGCTGTGCGGCAGCGGCGGCCTGGGCGTGGACCTGATGCAGCTGATCGTCGCGCCCACCGTGGCCTACAAGATCGCGCCGCGCCATTCCGTGGGCGCCTCGCTGCTGCTGGGCTACCAGCGCTTCAAGGCCACGGGCCTGCAGGCATTCGACAACGCGCCCGGGTTCCCGCCGTTCACGCAGTCGCCCGGCAGCGTGACCAACAAGGGTTCGTCGAGCTCGACCGGGGTCGGCGTGCGGCTGGGCTACTTCGGACAATTGACCGACACGGTCAGCGTCGGCGCGTCCTATTCGCCGAAGATGAAGATGGGTTCGCTCGACGAGTACAAGGGCCTATTCGCCGGCGGCGGCAGCTTCGACATTCCGGCGAACTACAGCGCGGGCGTTGCGTTCAAGCCGGCTGCGGCCTGGACGGTGGCGATGGACTACCAGCGCATCAAGTACTCCGGCGTGGCTGCAGTGGGCAACCCAAGCGCGTCGGCGACGCCCCTGGGCGCGGCGAACGGCCCGGGCTTCGGCTGGCGTGACATCGACGTCTTCAAGCTCGGCGTGGCCTGGCAGATGAACAGCCTGTGGACCCTGCGCGCCGGCTATGCCCACGGCCAGAACCCGATCTCGCCGGCCGACGTGACCTTCAACATCCTGGCGCCCGGCGTGATGACCAGCCACTACACCGCGGGCTTTACCTACGCGCTGACCAACGACAGCGAGCTGACCGGCGCGCTGATGGTCGCGCCGCGCCAGAGCGTCACGGGGCCCTCGCTGTTCAATGCAGTGATGGGTCCGGGAGCGGCGGGCACCGAAACGATCCGCATGCGCCAGACCACGATCGGGCTGGCCTGGAGCCGCAAGTTCTGAGCCGCTGATTCGCGGGGCGCGGGGCGCCTGCACGCCCACGCCATCGGCGTCTCGGTCGATCCGCGCAGGGCCATGGATCAATCGGCAAGGTTGTCGGCCACGATCTCCAGCAGGCTCTCGATCGGCTTGTCCCACTGCGCCACCTTGGCCCCCATCTCGAGCGTGATGCGGCATTGGCCGCAACTCGTGACAAAGCGGCTGGCGCCTGCGGCCTGGACCTGCTCGCGTTTCATCTCGAACACCTTTTGCCGCAACGGTGCGGCGCGCGGATTCGACACCACGCCGCCACCGCCGCCGCAGCAATATCCCGTCAGGCCGTGGTCCTGCAGTTCGATCAGCTCGAAGCCCAGCGCCGCCAGCACCCGGCGCGCTGCCGCTTCCAGCCCGCCGCGCCGCACGATCTGGCAGGGATCGTGGAAGCTCGCCGTCTGGCCGATCTTCTTCACGCGGATCCGGCCGGCCGCAATCGACTCGTCCAGGAATTCGGTCATGTGGATGATGCGCACCGGCAGCGCCTGGCCGTACCACTTTGCGGCCTCCCAGCGCGCGGCGCCGTAGGCATGCCCGCATTCGGGCAGCAGGATGGTCTTGGCGCCGATCTTCACCGCGGTGTCGACCAGCGCCCGGGTGAGCTTCTCCTGCAACTCCAGGTCGCCGTTGTTGAAGCCGATGTTGGACGCGTCAAAGCCACCCTGGTGCATCGTCCAGCTGGCGCCGATGCGGTTGAGGATCCTGGCGGCATCGGCCAGCGCCTTGGTGTGGTCGCCCAGTTCGGCCGGCGCGGCAGTGACCAGGATGTCGGCGCGCTCCAGGTCGCAGGGAATCACGACGCCGTACTGAGCAGACACCTCGGCCAGGATGTCGGGCAGGTCCTCGCCCGGTGTCGCGGTGCTGCCCCACTGCCGGGCGGCACGGTCCATGAGGGCCAGCCGCGCCGGGACCAGCCCGGCCTTGAACATGCCGTGGCGGGCTTCCTTGACCAGTTCGGCGATGTCGATGCCCATCGGGCAGGCCAGGGTGCAGCGGCCGCACATGGTGCAGGAGTCGTAGAGCAGTTCCTGCCACTGCTGCAGATCGTCGATGTCTGGTTTCCTGACCAGCCCGAGCGCCCGCACCAGCGGCGCGAACGGGCTGGCTTCGCGCAGATAGGCGCGGCGGAACGGTTCGAGCTTGTAGATGGGCGTGTACTTGGCGTCGCCGGTGGCGACATGGAAGTGACAGGCCTCGGCGCACAGGCCACAGTGCACGCAGGACTCCATGTGCAGCGCAGCGGTGACGCCGAACTCGGCCACGAAGCTGTGCATCGCCGCATCGACGCGTTCCTCGTCGCTCAGGCTGCCCTGCTTGTCGAAAGCGGGAGTTGCCGCGGCCGTGGTGCTCATAGCTTGACCCCCCGATGGCTGAAGCGGATGCCGGTGGCGCCGCGCGAGAAGACGAACAGGAAGGCGTGCATCAGCTTGCCGAACGGAAACCAGATCAGCAGCAGCTCGAACGTCAGCAGGTGCACGGCCACGGGACCCGGGTAGATCACCTGGCCGCGCGCCAGGATCGCCGCGGAAGGCTCGATCACCAGCGCCATGCCGGTGATGATGGGCAGGAAAGTGACAGTCCAGGTGATCCAGTCGTCGGCGTTCGATATCTTCCTGCGCACCGGGTCGGTCAGGCGCGATCCCAGTGCCAGCAACAGCGAGACGATGGTGACGCCGGCGGCGATGTACATGACCATGTCCGGCAGGGCCGGCCACCCCACGCCGGTGATGCGGCGAATGAACGCGATGTGCGGCGCGTAGCCGAAAACCACCAGCGCCAGGCCGACATGGAAGACATACCCGTTGACGCTGGCGATCAGCGTGACCACACCAAATTCCCTGCGCGGCCACATGCCGCGCACGATGCCGCGCAGTGCGCCCACCAGGTTCGACGGCGCACCTTCACGCGCCGGCGAGAGATCGCGCATCCGCGGCCGCAGCAGCACGCCGACCAGCCGCCACAGCGCGGCTGCCACGAAGACGCTCAGAGCCACGACCAGTGCCGGGCCGCGGATGAAATTCAACCAGTCCATGGTCAACTCCTTGCTCGCATTAATCGAATCCACCAAGCCCGTCCAGCGTCAGGAGGCACCCTGCATGTACAGGTTCTGCGGGTGCCGCGCATCGGCAAAAAAGATCCAGCGCTCCGCCAGCATCCCAAGCAGTTGCGCCAGGCCGATCGCCGCCAGTGCGGCGGCGCCGACGCTTCCCTGCAGCAGTGCCAGCGCGAGCGCCGCAAGAGGCAGCATGAAGCCGAGCAAGACCCCGGCCCAGCGCATTCCCAGCACGAAGCCCGGGCTGCGGCCGTGAAAGAACTCGCGGCTGTTGAACGATCCGGCCAGTCCGCCCTGCGACTTCTGGACGATGCGTGGGTGGCGCATGCCGATGGCCGTCTGCACGGTCGCTGCCGGCTTCAGGGTGGCGTTGCGCCACTGTTGCCCGGCGCGAGTGATCACGCCCAACGCGGTGGCGGCCAGGGTCAGCCACGCCAGGGGCGGCGCCAGCGCCGGCGCCACCGCCGCGGCGAGTGCGGCGGCCAGCGCACTGCCTGAAGCGATGCCGAGTACCGCGAAATTCAGTGGCGTCAGCGGCGTCGCCCACTCGCGGATCACCTTCACGGCCGCGTAGATCATGCCGGTGCACAGGTACAGCAGGAGCGCGAGCGCGGCAGCCACAACGCCGGGCAGGAGTGAAGGCGCGTTGACCCAGTGCGCCAGCCCCCAGCCGGCGACCACGGCCATGAACAGCGGCAGGACGATGATCTCGCGCGACAGCCAGGAGGTGCGCCACATCGCGGCGGCACGCCAGGCGCGCAACGGACGGCCCAGGTGAAACGTCGCGGCGACCAGGCCGGCGCCGCACAGCAGCAGCACCAGAACGGCGCCCCACAGGAACAGCGGCTCCGGCACCGGCGCCGCCAGGGCGACACGGGCAGCGACCTGCAGCCCGAACAGCACCAGCAGCAAGCCCTGCCCAGCGCCGGCAAGCGTGGTGAACAGCACCATGGAAAGAGGAGGGCGCATCTCAATGCTCCCAATCGGCGTCGAGCGGCGCGCCGTGCGCTGGCTCGCGGCCTTCGACACGCAGCGGATTCCTTTCGCGCACCAGCTGCTGCGGCTCGGTGCGGTTCTCGCTCTTGCGGCGCGGCAGGTAGTGATTGGCCGGCCGGGTTCCGGCTTCGGGCATCAGGGCATAGCCGCCGCGCTCGCGGATCGCCACCGACACCTCCGCGTCCGGATCGTGCACATCCCCGAACAGCCGCGCGTTGGTCGGGCAGGCCAGCACGCAGGCGGGCTTGCGCTCGGCCGCGGGCAGGGCCTGGTCGTGGATGCGGTCCACGCACAGGGTGCACTTGGTCATCACCTTGCGCTTTTCGTCGAGCTCGCGCACGCCGTACGGGCAGGCCCAGCTGCAGTAGTTGCAGCCGATGCATTTGTCGTAATCGACCAGGACGATGCCGTCCTCCTTGCGCTTGTAGCTGGCCCCGGTGGGACACACCGGAACGCACGGCGGGTCCTCGCAGTGCAGGCAGCTTTTCGGGAAGTGCACGGTCTGCGTCTGCGGAAACTCGCCGACCTCGAACGTCAGCACCCGGTTGAAGAAGGTGCCCGTGGGGTCGGCGCCGTACGGGTTCTCATCGACCAGCGGCCCGGCGCTGCCCGAGGTGTTCCACTGCTTGCAGCTGGTCACGCAGGCGTGGCAGCCGACGCAGACGTTGAGGTCGATGACCAGGGCCAGTTGCGTCATTTGCCGGACCCTCCAGCGCCGCCCGCGAACCAGGCGCGCCAGCGCGATGTCCTGGGCTGCACGCCGGGCAGCACCGGCACGCTGTCGAACTGCGGCCAGACCTGGCGCGGCTCGTCGGCCCCGGCCTTGCGGATGCGAACCCGCACGTCGTACCAGCCGGCCTGGCCGGTGATCGGGTCGGAGTTGGAGGCGCGCACGCCGTTGGCGTCGAGCGGCAGTTCCTCGCTGATCAGGTGATTGAGCAGGAAGCCTTGCTCCGATTCATTGGCGTCGTCCGACAGGCCCCAGGCACCCTTGGCCTTGCCGATCGCGTTCCAGGTCCACACGGTGGCCGGCTCCAGCGCCTCGCTGTAGCGGCAGACGCAGCGCACCTTGCCCCAGGCCGACTCGACCCAGATCCAGTCGCCGTCGGCAATGCCTTCGGCCAGGGCGGTCTTCGGATTGACGAACAACTCGTTTTGCGGATGGATCTGGCGCAGCCATGCGTTCTGCGAATCCCAGGAGTGGTACATCGCCATCGGCCGCTGGGTTACCGCGGCCAGCGGGTATTTCTCGCAGTCGCTGGCCTGCACTTCCAGCGCCGGGTACCAGAACGGCAAGGGGTCGAAGTAGCGCTCGACCCGCTCGCGCAGCCGCTCGGGCGGCTGCCGCCCGGTCGTCTTGCCCTGGGCCGCCAGCCGGAACCGCTGGATGAATTCCGAGTAGATGTGGATGACGATCGGATCACAGTCGCGGCGCAGCCCCACGCCCTGCGCCCACTGCAGGTAGCCGCGGTTCCAGTTGCGCATGTAGTGGTGTTCCGGCGGCATCGGATGGTGGTGCACGCAGTTGTTGGCGGCATACATCTCCCACTGCTTCGGATTCGGCTCGCCGCGCATCGACTGGTCGCCGTCCTTGCCGCGCCAGCCGGACAGGAAGCCGATGCCCGAGCCTGGCGCGGTCTGGTAATTGATGACGAAATCCGGGTAGTCGCGGTACTTGCGCGCGCCGTCGGCCTGCGTGAAGGCCGGAAACTTCAGCCGCGACGCCAGCTCGATCAGCACCTCCTGGAACGGCTTGCACTGGCCCAGCGGCGGCAGCACCGGCACCCGCACCGAATCGCAGGGCCCGTCGAATTCGCTGATCGGCCGGTCCAGCATCGACATCACGTCGTGCCGCTCGAGGTAGGTGGTGTCGGGCAGGATCAGGTCGGCGAAGGCCGTCATCTCGGACTGGAAGGTGTCGCACACCACCAGGAACGGGATCTTGTACTGGCCGTCCTCGCCCTTGTCGGCCAGCATCCGCCGCACCTCGCTGGTGTTCATGCTGGAGTTCCAGGCCATGTTGGCCATGAACAGCAACAGTGTGTCGATCGGGTACGGGTCGCCGCGCCAGGCATTGGTGATGACGTTGTGCATCAGCCCGTGGGCCGACAACGGGTATTCCCAGGAGAAGCCCTTGTCGATACGCACTGGCTCGCCGTCGCCGTCCACGAACAGGTCCTCCGGCGATTCGATCCAGCCCAGCGGCGCGCCGTCCAGCGGCGTGTTCGGCTGCACGGCCGCGGGGGTCTTGGGCGGGCGGGCGTTGGGCGGCACGGCGCGCGGGTAAGGCGCCTTGTGCCGGAAGCCGCCGGGGCGGTCGATGGTGCCCAGCAGCGACATCAGGATCGCCAGCGCGCGGATGGTCTGGAAGCCGTTGCTGTGCGCCGCCAGCCCGCGCATGGCGTGGAAAGCGACCGGGTTGCCGGTCACGCTCTTGTGCTCCTTGCCCCACCAGTCGGTCCAGGCGATGGGCAGCTCGATGGTCTGGTCGCGCGCTGTCATGCCCATCTCGTGGGCGAGGCGGCGGATGGTCGCGGCCGGGATGCCGGTGATGCCCTCGGCCCACTCGGGCGTGCACTCGCGCACCCGCTCCTCGAGCAGCTGGAACGCGGGCTTGACCGGCGTGCCGTCGGGCAGTTCGAAACTGCCGAACAGCGCCGGATCCGCGCCCTCGGTGTGGTCCGCCACCGGCTTGCCGCTGATGCGGTCCCACCACCAGAAATTGTGCGGCCGCAGCGGATTGATCGCATCGCCGTCCGGGTTGCGCGCCATCAGGCCGAACTCGTCGGCCGCCTCGTCCTGGTTCACCAGCTGCCCGGCGTTGCTGTAGCGCGCCAGGAACTCGCGGTCGTACAGGCCCAGCGCGATCAGCTCGCGGATGATCGCCAGCAGCAGCGCGCCGTCGGTGCCGGGGCGGATCGGCACCCATTCGTCGGCGATGGCCGCATAGCCGGTGCGCACCGGGTTGATCGCGACGAAGCGCCCGCCGCTGCGCTTGAACTTCGAGATCGCGGTCTTCATCGGATTGCTGTGATGGTCCTCCGCGGTGCCGATCATGAAAAACAGCTTCGCGCGCTCCAGGTCCGGGCCGCCGAACTCCCAGAACGAGCCGCCGACTGTGTAGATCATCCCGGCCGCCATGTTCACCGAACAGAAGCCGCCATGGGCCGCGTAATTGGGGGTGCCGAACTGGCGCGCGAACAGGCCGGTGAGCGCCTGCATCTGGTCGCGACCGGTGAACAGCGCGAACTTCTTCGGGTCGGTCGCGCGCAGGTGCGCCAGCCGCTTTTCAAGCAGGTCGAAGGCCTCGTCCCAGGAGATCGGCTCGAACTCGCCCGCGCCGCGTTCGGACCCGGGCTTGCGCCGCAGCGGCTGGGTCAGCCGGGCCGGCGAATACTGCTTCATGATCCCCGCCGAGCCCTTGGCGCAGATCGCTCCCTGATTGAGCGGGTGTTCGGGATTTCCCTCGATGTAGCGAACCTCGGGGCCGTTGCCGCCGTCGCGCAGGTGCACCCGGATGCCGCAGCGGCAGGCGCACATGTAGCAGGTGGTGGTCCTGACCTCGGTCGTGGCGCCCGGCAGCGCAGCGGCGGCGGGATCGTGCAGCGGTTTCATTGGGCGGTGCTCGGCAAGTCGACGACGGTCAAAAAAAAGCGGGCGAGCCGGCTCATCCGGAACGCAAGGGGCTGATCGTGCGCCGGCCCGGCCGCCAGGGGCACTACCCGCATGGGCTATCGCGGATTACCCATTCCGGTAATAGACGCTTTGGCCCGCGTCCCCGCTAATACAAGCCAGCAAGCGGCAAGGCGACCGGGATTGCACCCACGAGGAGACACCCAAATGCATTTCGACAAGGAATTCGACGCTTCGGGGCTGGCCTGCCCGATGCCCATCGTCAAGACCAAGAAGTCCCTGACCGACATGGCTTCCGGCCAGGTACTGCGCGTGGTCGCCACCGATCCGGGGTCGGTCTGCGACATGGAGGCCTTCGCCGAGCAGACCGGCAACGCCCTGCTCTCGTCGGGGACCGAGAACAACAAGTACGTTTTCTTCCTGCGCAAAGGCTGAACGGCAGGCCGCACCAATCCGTCTGGAGACTTCATGGCAACCAAGAAGATGGCAATCATCGCGACCAAGGGCGCGCTGGACATGGCCTACCCCCCGCTGATCCTGGCGTCGACGGCTGCCACACTGGGCTGGGAAGTCCAGATCTTCTTCACCTTCTACGGGCTGCAGCTGCTGCGCAAGGACCTCAGCGGAATCGCCATCAGCCCGCTGGCGAATCCGGCCATGCCGATGCCGGTCCCGATGCCGGTGTTCGTCCAGATGCTGCCCGGCATGGAGGCGATGGCGACCATGATGATGAAAGCCAAGATGAAGAAGAAGGGTGTCGCCTCGCTCGAAGAGCTGCGCTCGGTCTGCCAGGAAGCCGACGTCAAGTTCATCGCCTGCCAGATGACCGTGGACCTGTTCGATTTCTCCAAGGACGACTTCATCGGCAACATCGAGTACGGCGGCGCGGCGACCTTCATGAAGTTCGCGGGTGAAACCGACGTCTGCCTGTTCATCTGACAAGGCCGGGCGACGCGGCCAGCCATGACCCCGATCGCGTCCAATCCGGCCATGCTGGTCGTCGGCTGCGGCTTCGCGCTCGCCTTCGTCTTCGGCCTGCTCGCCGCCCGGACCAATTTCTGCACCATGGGTGCGCTGTCCGACATCGTGAACATGGGCCACTGGAGCCGCATGCGCATGTGGCTGCTGGCGATCGCGGTGGCCATCGTGGGCACCAGCCTGCTGTCGTACACGGGGCAGGTGGACCTGGCCAGATCGGTGCCGCAGCGCCCGGTGCTTTCGTGGCTTTCGCTGCTCGTCGGCGGACTGGTGTTCGGCGTTGGCATGACGCTGGCCGGCGGCTGCGCCAACAAGAACCTGGTCCGCCTGGGCGGCGGCAGCGCCCGCTCGCTGGTGGTGCTCACCTTCCTGGCCATCGCGTCGTACATGACGCTCAAGGGCCTGTTCGGGCAGTGGCGCGCGACCTGGCTCGACCCGCTGCGTATCGATCTGGGCGAGCGCGGCTGGACCGACGGCAGCCTGGCCACGGCACTGGCCCGGGCGACGGGCATGGCTGCCAGGCCCGCCTTGCTCCTGACGGCGAGCCTGATCGCGCTGGGGCTGCTGGCGTTCGTCTTCAAGGACCGGCGCTTCCGCGCCAACACCACCCAGGTCGCCGGTGCGGTGGTGCTGGGCGCGGTGATCGTCGGCGGCTGGTACGTCACCGGCCACCTCGGCTATGGCGAGAACCCCGAGACGCTCGAGGACGTCTACTTCGCCACCAACACCCGCACGCTCGAATCGCTGAGCTTCGTGGCGCCGCTGGCCTACCTGCTCGAGCTGCTGCTGCTGTGGACCGACAAGTCGCTGCACCTTTCGTTCGGGATTGCGAGCGTGCTGGGCGTGGTCGCCGGGTCCGCGGCGCATGCGCTGTCGACCGGCAGCTTTCGCTGGGAAGGCTTCGCATCGCTGGCCGACATGCGCAACCAGCTGGCCGGGGCCGTGCTGATGGGGTTCGGCGGCGTCACCGCCCTGGGTTGCACGATCGGCCAGGGCCTGTCAGGGCTGTCGACGCTGGCCATCGGTTCGCTGATCGCCGTCACCGGCATCGTGGCCGGGTCGGTCGCCACCCTGCGCCTGATCGTCTGGCACTCCGACCGGCAAACGGTCCTTTCCGCGGCCTGACGGCCCTGCCCTTCAGTCGTCGCCGTCCGGCGGCGCGTCGCGCACCTGCAGCAGCAGGTCCTCGGCCGCGAGCGGGCTGTCGGCGAACATGACCTTGATGCGCGCTGGCGGGCCGCCCGCCTGCGCCGCACGCAATGCTTTCGCATGGGTCGACGCCTCCTTGAAGGCCTCGAACTGGGCCAGCCGCTCGAGCTGGGCGAACGGTTTCACGGCATAGACGTAGTAAGGCATGGCGTTAGGTTTCAGAGGTAGTGGCGGGTGAGCTTGCGGCGGCCGGGAACGGCCTTCTGGATGACCACGCCGTGCACCGCTCCCAGGTCAGACAAGGGCAGGTCCGCAAGGTCGGTCCGGGCGGGGTTGAGGGCGTGCAGGAACCAGCTGGCACCGCGCTGCGCGAGCTGGCGGAAGGTCCACTCCCCAGCGTGCATGGCCAGCACGAAGCAGCCGTCCTTCAAGGTTCCGTCGGGCTCGATGATGATGATGTCGCCCTCGTTGAATTCCGGCGCCATGTCGTCGCCCAGCACGCGCAGGGCGAAGGACTCGCCGCCGCTGCAGCCGGCATCTTCATCGTCGGCGCCGAGCGGCGCCGGTGTGCAACCGCAGGTCATTCCAGGGTCTCCATGTGAATCTGGGCGGCCGGCACACCGGCGCCGGCCAGCTCGCCGCGCAGCGTTGCGACAAAGTCCCGCGGTCCGGCGATGTAGAACGCGCAGTCGATGCCGAACAGGTCGGCGCGCACTGCGCGGGCGATCTGGGCAGCCCCCATGGCCGCATCGGCATCGGAACACAGCGTGTACTCGAACGAATCCAGCGCCTGCGACCAGGCGCGGCACTGGTTGGCCAGGAAGTGCCCGTCCGGCCGCGTCGCCAGCCAGAACAGCGACACCGAAGGCGATGAGTCGAGCGACAAGGCGTGCTCGATCAGGCTCTTGAGCGGCGCGAAGCCGGTATCGCAGGCGGCAAACACCAGTGGATGGGCGCCGTCCGCCAGGGAAAAATCCCCGTGCGGCCCCCAGATCGTCACCGGCTCGCCCACTTTCAGGCCGTCGCCGAAAATGCGCACGGACAGCGGATCTTCCGGATCCCTGGCAATGAAAAAATGCAGGTTGCGGTCGTCGCACGGACAGCTCGCAATCGAAAACCGGCGGCGCTCGGCGTCGCTCCCCGCCACGCCCAGCGTCACCGACTGGCCGGCCAGGAAGCGAAGGCGATGGCTGCGCGGCGTCTGCAGGTGCAGCAGCATCGTGTCCGTGGCCAGCGGACGGATGGCGCGCACGGTCGCGACGATCTGCTGCGCGGGGATGTCGGCGGGTCCGGCGGCTTCGAGCGTTTCCAGCGTCAGCTCGCTGCTGGCTGCCGTGTGGGCGCAGGCCAGCACATAGCCCTGCGCCTTCTCGGCCTCCGACAACGCATAGTCGGTGTGCAGGATGCGGGCGACCTCGCCGGAGGTGACACGAACCTTGCACATGCCGCAGCTGCCGTTGCCGCAGCCGTAGTTGAGATTGAGGCCGGCGCGAATTCCGGCCTGCAGCAGCGAGTCGCGCCCCTCGACCTCGAACTCGTGTCCACTGGGGCGTAGCGTCACCTGCGCCGACATCACTTTGAGCATATCGTCCATCACATCGAGCATGTCGGCCGGTTCGGTGGCCAGCACCCGTGCCAGCCCCTCATTGAGGCGGCGCTCCAGATCGAATAGCTGACCCGCCTCGCCGCCAGCCTCGGCCCGCAATTCGCGCAGGCGCTCGCGCAGCGAGACCACCAGCGCGTGATAGCGCTGCAGATGGTGCCGCACGTCGGCCAGCTCCTGGCTCTGGCGGAACATCCGCTGCGCCAGCACCTCCTGGGTGGGCAGCAGGCGTTCCCGCACCCGCCGCCCGAACGATTCGTCGCGGATCTGGGCCACGCGATCGGCCAGCCCGGCGGGCTCGATCTGCGCCTTGGGATAGAGCGCCAGCAGGAGTTCGGTGGACACCAGTCCATCGGTCACTTCGATCTCGCCGCTGCGGATTCGCTGCTGCAGTACGCCGCGCGGCACGTCGACCAGGTGCGCGGCGCGCCAGATCGTCACCCATTGCGCCATGGCTCCTCCCCGGGCGCGATGCGATCCAGGAAACGGGCGCGATAGAGCAGCCGCGGTCGCTGCGGATCGTCTTCGAAAGCGCTGCGGTCATGCAGCACGTTATGCCCGACCAGGCCCATGCCGGGTTCGAGCCGCAGGCGAAGCAGGCCCGGCATGCCCTGGGCCAGCAGGTGTTCGAGGCAGGCGACGGCCGCGCGCGTGGGCGCATCGGGTTTCCATTCGATCGATCGGGTGCGCGCCGTGTAGCGCATGTGCAGGGCGCCCTGCGCGTCAACCGAGAAGACCGGGCCGGACTGTGACGGACGGGCGACACCCTCGCCCTCGGTGCGCGCCGGAATCGTCATGGCATCGGGCTGCATCAGGGCTCGGATGTGGGCCGGTGCGATATCGCGCAGCGCGATGTAGGCCAGCTCGGGATCGAGCAGTGCGTTCTCGCCGCCGCGCAGCGCCGGGCGCACGCAGTGCAGGATCATGCCGCTGATGCGGCGCTGCCCGGGATGATAGTAGCCGTCGGTGTGCCAGCGAATCGTCCGGTCGGTATAGGGGATGAAGCCGGCATGGCCGTCACTGGCGGCGCTGACCGTGATCCGCGAGATTCCGTCTTCGTCGGCCAGCCAGTTCGCGTCGAGCCGATGCAGCCCGAGCTGCGCGCCGAGCAGGCGTGGCAGCTGCGGATCTTCGGCGGTCACCGGCGAACGGTAGACAGCAAAGCCGGCACGCGCGATCCGCGCGTGCAGCGCCGAGCGCTGCGCTTCGGACAGTGCGCGCGGGTCGTCCACATCCACCAGCAGCTCGCCGCTCCCGGCGGGACGGCACGCCAGCTTCCAGTCGCGCCAGCGCCGGTATGTGCTTTCATCGTCCGGGTCGAACGGGC
The DNA here is from genome assembly GCA_038244915.1 of Burkholderiales bacterium. GTDB lineage: Bacteria > Pseudomonadota > Gammaproteobacteria > Burkholderiales > Burkholderiaceae_C > Ramlibacter. Next base: position 98,551 of record JBBRSZ010000003.1, read on the forward strand.
TGGCGACGCGACACAGGACATGAACAGGTGCCGGCATGCTCATCGCGTCAGTCCCCCGTGGTGCCGGCGCGGCGTGCCCGCCGCTCGGCGGGTTCGAACAGGTCGCGCATGCTTCGCTGCAGCATCGCCACCGCCTCCGGTGCCTCGATCGCCATCACCTGGTCCAGCACCCAGCGCCGGTCCTTCTCTGGCAATGACGGCTCCAGCCGACGACCGAGGTAGCGCAGGAAGGAAAAGTCTGGATGGAAACCGGCGTCGGCATCGGACAGGGACGGGTCGGCGCCGAATTCGGCGTAGTGACCGGTGACTTCGTTGACCAGATCGATGAAGCTGTCCGTGTGCGATGGCGCGCCTTCGGGCGGCGGCCCGAGCAGGTCGTCCTCGTTGTCCTGCAGGATGCGGGCGAGATGACGCACCAGCGCCGCGGTGAACGCCGGCCGATGCGCGCTATCCAGGCGCACGTAGGCGATGCGATCGGCCAGTGCAACCAGGAACACCAGCACCTCGCGCAGGAAGGCGAAGTAAGGCGGCCCGACCTCGACGTCGAAGCCGGCGCGCCGCATGCGGTCGAGCGCATGGCGGGACACCCGCCAGACGATGAACGCCGTGGCGCTGGCCTGCTGGTCCGCGCTCTTGGCCGGTCCGGCCCGGAACCAGTGGCTCTTCAGGCGCGGCGTCGGTGGCGGGGTGTTGACGCGCATGGTGCCTTTCAGTACCCGCCCTTGCCAAGGGGCTGCGGCAGGCCTGCCAGCTTGGCGCCCTGCTTGGCCGGGCCGAGCGGGAACAAGTCGTACAGCGACTTGCTGTCGCATCCCGGCAGGAGCTGCGCCATCTCCTTGAGCATGATCCGGAAATTTGGCGTGTGCCCGTGCTCGCGGTACTGATCGCGCAGGTACCTGACGACCGCCCAGTGGCCATCGGTCAGCGCAATGCCCTCGGCCGCCGCGATGGCGTGCACGGCCTCGTCGCGCCAGTCGGGCTCGAGCAGAAAGCCCTGCGCGTCGGTTTCGAGTTGCTCGCCGTTGACAATGTAAGTCATGGTTGCCGGTTCCTTGGTGGGGGTGAGCCGCGGGTCAGGTTGGCGTGCCGACCGCAGCGGCGGACTTGTGCGCAACGAACAGCCCGCAGCCCAGCCTCCGGTGCGCGCCGATGCCGGCCTCCAGCACGCGCAGCGAATGGACGGGCGACAGGCCGTCGAGCATCAGGCTGAAGCCCGGCAGCGAGCCCGCCTCCACCACCTGGTGCAAGCCACAGATCGGGCGGCAGCGCACTTCCAGCCGGGTCAATTCGTCCTGCACTGCGCGCATGAAAGCCAGTTCGCCGGCGTGGCCGGCTGACACCAGATGGGCGTACAGCGTGCGGTGGTGCAGCAGCTCGCGCCGCTGCGCCGCACCCAATCGCAGCCGGCGGCCGGCCACGGCCAGCTCGGCGCCAGTCAGGGCGCAGGCGTCGTCGGCCTTCTCGCGCGGCACCCGCAGGATCAGCCGGGTTCGGCGCGACAGCATGGCCTCGGGCCCGCCGCCCTGGACCAGGTTGAGCCGGTGCATACCGGCCCCGGCCGCCCCCACCAGCCACGGCGCCGCCCGCTCCAGCGCATCGGCCAGCAGGAAGCGGTAGTCCCACGGCAGGGCGCCCCCCTCCAGCGCGTACGCGACATCGATCATCGTGGCGGCGGCTTCGTCGGACACGGCTTCACTCCCGGGGCTGCGATGTCGCCCAGCGCACCAGGGCCTCGCCCCATTGCAGCGCGGTGAGGGGATCGACATCGAACACGGTGAAGCGGCTGCCTTCGCGGATGCGCGTGCGCAGCAGGCTCATTCCGCCCGCGTCGAAGTCGAGCTGCTGCAATTCGATCTCCTGCCCGCCCACCGGAACGCGCAGCTTGACCAGGGAATTCAGGCGTGTCATCCGGGCCTTTCGAAGCTGGCATTGAGCGCGACGCGGCGCCTGCCCGTCCATACCCGGGACGGGGGACCGGGGATACCCCATCCGGGTAGTGCCCTCCTTCCCAACGAGAGTGATAGCGCAAGCCAGTTCCCGCAACGACCATTCATGCCATTCGGTCGACGGCTCAGGAGACAACGATATGGCCAAGAAGATTCACGACACGCCGATGCTCGACCAGCTCGAGAGCGGTCCGTGGCCCAGCTTCGTGACCGGGCTCAAGCGCCTGGCCCAGGACAGCGACTACATGGTCGACCTGATGGGCCAGCTGGAGACTTCGTACCGAACCAAGAAGGGCTACTGGAAAGGCGGCACCGTCGGCGTGTTCGGCTACGGCGGCGGCGTGATCCCGCGCTTCACGGAACTCAAGGACGAGAACGAGAAGCCGGTCTTCCCGGATGCGGCCGAGTTCCACACCCTGCGCGTGCAGCCACCGCCGGGAATGCACTACACCAGCGACGTGCTGCGCAAGATGTGCGACATCTGGGAAACCCACGGCTCGGGGCTGATCGCCTTCCACGGCCAGTCGGGCGACATCATGTTCCAGGGCGCCAAGAGCGACAAGGTCCAGGACGCCTTCGACGCCCTGAACGAACTGGGCTTCGACCTGGGCGGCGCCGGCCCGGCGGTGCGCACCTCGATGAGCTGCGTCGGCGCAGCGCGCTGCGAGCAGAGTTGCTACGACGAGGGACGCGCCCACCGCACCGTGATCAACACCTTCATCGACGACATCCATCGCCCGGCGCTGCCCTACAAGTTCAAGTTCAAGTTCTCGGGCTGCCCGAACGACTGCATGAACTCGATCCAGCGCGCCGACATGGCCGTCATCGGCACCTGGCGCGACAACATGCGCACCGACGAGGGGCTGGCGCGAAAATGGTTCGACAAGCACGGGATGAACGAGCTGGTCAATGACGTCATCACGCGCTGCCCGACCAAGGCGATCATGCTCAAGGAGGTCAAGGACGTCCGCGAGGGCCCGAAGATCACCAGCGTCAAGGTCAGCGACACGCACGCCCTGGAGATCGACAACGGCGACTGCGTTCGCTGCATGCACTGCATCAACGTGATGACCGGCGCCCTGGGGCGCGGCACCGACACCGGCGCCACCATCCTGATCGGCGGCAAGCGCACCCTCAAGATCGGCGACCTGATGGGCACCGTGGTGATGCCGTTCATGCCCCTGAAGACCGACGAGGACTTCGAGGCGCTGGTCGACCTGGGGCAGCGGGTGATCGACTTCTTCGCCGAGAACGCACTCGAGCACGAGCGCACCGGCGAGATGATCGAACGGATCGGCCTGGTCAACTTCCTCGAGGGCATCGGCGTCGACGTCGACCCCCACATGGTCTCCACGCCGCGCACCAACCCCTACGTCCGCACCGACGGCTGGGACGACGAAGTCGCGCGGATCAATGCCAAGAAGGCCGCGGCCTGATCGAAACCGGAGACAAGCGACATGGCTCAACTTCACCGTACCCCGATCGAAAGCGGCTGCCCGGACAACAAGCAGTACATGCATCCGGCCCTGCTCAAGAACTATGGCAACTGGCGCTACCACGACCGGCCGCGGCCCGGCGTCCTGCACCACGTCTCGCACACCGGTGAGGAAGTCTGGACGGTGCGCGCGGGAACGCAGCGGCAGATGGACGTCTACACCATCCGCAAGCTGTGCGACATCGCCGACACCTATGCCGAAGGCCATGTGCGCTTCACCATCCGCTCGAACATCGAGTACATGGTCAGCGACCCGAACAAGGTCGCTCCGCTGATCGAGGCGCTCAGCAGCAGCGGCTTTCCGGTCGGCGGCACCGGCAATTCGGTCTCGATGATCGCCCACACCCAGGGCTGGCTGCACTGCGACATTCCAGGCACCGATGCCTCGGGGGCGGTGAAGGCGCTGATGGACGACCTCTACAGCGAATTCATCCGCGAGGACATGCCCAACCGCGTGCACCTGTCGACCTCGTGCTGCGAGATCAATTGCGGCGGCCAGGCCGACATCGCGATCATCGTGCAGCACACCAAGCCGCCCAAGATCAACCACGACCTGGTCGCCAACGTTTGCGAGCGGCCGGCCGTGGTGGCCCGCTGCCCGGTGGCGGCGATCCGCCCGGCGCTGGTCAACGGCAAGCCCTCGCTGGAAATCGACGAGAAGAAATGCATGTGCTGCGGCGCCTGCTACCCGCCCTGCCCGCCGATGCAGATCAACGACCCGGAACACACCAAGCTGGCGATCTGGGTGGGCGGCAAGAACTCCAATGCGCGCGGCAAGCCGACGTTCATGAAGATGGTCGCCTCGGGACTGCCGAACAATCCGCCGCGCTGGCCCGAGGTCTCGGAGATGGTCAAGAAGATCCTCTACACCTACAAGGAAGACGCCCGTCCGTGGGAACGGGTGGCCGACTGGGTCGAGCGCATCGGCTGGCCGCGCTTCTTCGAGAAGTGCGACCTGCCCTTCACCAAGTACCTGATCGACGACTGGCGCGGCTCGCGGGCCAGCCTGAACGCGTCGGCCCACATCCGCTTCTGAGGCCCCGGCACCGCGATGAAACTTGCCCTGCTCGTTGGTGAAGGCCCGTACACGCACCAGGCCAGCGATACCGCCTACCAGTTCGCGGCCGCCGCTGTGGCCGGGGGGCACGAGGTCATGCGCGTGTTTTTCTATCACGACGGCGTCTACAACGCGACGCGGCTGACCGAGCCGCCCCAGGACGACCGCCACATCGTCAACCGCTGGTCCGCGCTTGCGGCCGACCACAAGGTCGATCTGGTGGTCTGCGTCGCCGCCGCGTTGCGCCGCGGAATCAAGGACGAGGTGCTGGCGCCGGGATTCCGCATCTCGGGCCTGGGCCAGCTGGTGGACAGCGGCATCAAGGCCGACCGGCTGGTCACCTTCGGAGCCTAGCAATGAAGCCCCCACGCTCACTTCGTCCGCTGCCCTCCGAGGGGGCGCAGGCCTGCCTTGGGACGGCCCGCCGGGAGGCCTGATGAAAAAATTCATGTTCGTCAACCGCAAGGCGCCCTACGGGACGATCCACGCGCTCGAAAGCCTGGAGGTTGTGCTGATCGCCGCCACGTTCGACCAGGACTGCAGCCTGGTGTTCATGGACGACGGCGTCTACGAGCTGGTCAAGGGCCAGAACACCAAGGGCATCGGAATGAAGAACTTCTCGCCGACCTACCGGGCGCTGGAAGGCTACGACGTCGAGAAGCTCTATGTCGAGCGCGAGTCGATGCAGGCGCGCGGGCTGACCGAAGACGACCTGCTGGTTGCGGTACAGACGCTGTCCAGCGCGGAAATGGCCGCCCTGATGGACCAGCAGGACGTGATCCTTTCTTTCTGAACGAATCGCCATGCTGCACATCGTCAACAAGTCACCCCCCCAGTATCAGGCGCTGCAAAGCTGCCTGCGCCTGGCCCAGCCCGGGCAGGCGCTGCTGCTGATCGAAGACGGCGTCTATGCCGCCACCCCTGCCGGCGCGGCGTCCTGCGGCCTGGCCGAGGCCACCCGGCGGCTGAAGGTCTACGTGCTGCGGCCCGACCTGGAGGCGCGCGGCATGGCCGGCAGGCTGATCGAGGGCGTCGCGCCGATCGACTACGCAGGCTTCGTCGACCTGGTCACCGAACATCCGAGAAACCAAACCTGGCTTTGACATTAGGAGCATTCATGGGCATCGCAATCAACGACACCACTTACGAAACCGACGAGGAGGGCTACCTGGTCAACCTCTCCGAATGGAACGAGGACATCGGCAAGGCGATCGCCGAGCTGGAGAACATCGAGATGACGCCCAGCCACTGGGAGGTGGTGAACTTCCTGCGCGACTACTACAACGAGTACCAGATCGCCCCCGCGGTCCGGGTGCTGACCAAGGCGATCGGCAAGCAGCTCGGCCCCGAAAAGGGCAACAGCAAGTACTTGTACGAGCTGTTCCCCTATGGCCCGGCGAAGCAGGCCTGCAAGATCGCTGGCCTGCCCAAGCCGACGGGCTGCGTCTAGGCCGCGGCCTTCGCACCGGAAAGCCAGGCCATGTCGGCGCTCTCGCTCGCTTACGCGGCGGTCTTCTACGCCGCCGCGGCCATCCTTGTGGTGGGCCTGGCGCTCAAGATCCGCAGCTACTGGGGCACGCCGGCGCCGCTGAAGATCCCGACCACGCCGGCTCCGATCACCACCAGCGGTGTCGCGCTGCGCCTGACGCGCGAGGTCGTGCTGTTCGAGAGCCTGTTCAAGGCCAGCAAGTGGACCTGGATCTTCGGCTGGGTCTTCCACGCCGCGCTGCTGCTGGTGCTGCTGCGCCACCTGCGCTACTTCCAGCAGCCGGTCTGGACGCCGGTCGCGCTGGTCCAGCCGTTCGGAACCTATGCGGGCTTCGCGATGGTCGCCGGCCTGGCCGGCCTTTGGGCGCGGCGCTTTCTGGTCGACCGGGTCCGCTACATCTCCACCCCGTCCGACCACCTGCATCTGGCACTGCTGCTGGCGATCGCGCTGACCGGACTCGCGATGCGCTTCGTCGCCCACACCGACATCGTCGCCGTCAAGGCCTTCATGCTGGGCCTGCTGCGCCTTGACATCCAGCCGCTGCCGGCCGACCCCGTGTTGCTGGTGCACCTTGCGCTGGTCGCGCTGCTGATGACGATCTTCCCGATCAGCAAGCTGCTGCATGCGCCCGGACTGTTCTTCAGCCCCACCCGCAACCAGAGCGACAACGCCCGCGACGTGCGGCACCTGGCGCCCTGGGCCGCCGCGCTCGAGAAGTAACGCAGGCAAACCGCAGCCATGGCCACCGCCGCATTCGAGACCCCAAAGCTCAAGCCCTACCCGGTCATTCCGCTGGTGGTCGAAGGCGCGATGGCACGCAGCAAGCCCTATGTCGCCTCGCCGGCGCTCCAGGCTGCAATCGGATTTCCAGGCGAGCTGACCGAGGGCTGGGAGCAGCGGGCCGTGGCGAAGATGGGCGAGTTGCTGGACAAGTACCGGTCGCTGCGGGTCTACATGGATGCCTGCGTGCACTGCGGCGCCTGCTCGGACAAATGCCACTACTTCCTGGGCACCGGCGACCCGAAGAACATGCCGGTGGCGCGCCAGGACCTGATGCGCGCCGTGTACCGGCGCTACTTCACCTTCGCCGGCAAGCACTTCCCCAAGCTGGTGGGCGCGCTGGACATGACCAGGGAGCTCCTCGACCAGTGGTGGAGCTACTACAACCAGTGCTCCGAATGCCGCCGCTGCTCTGTGTTCTGTCCCTACGGGATCGATACCGCCGAGGTCACCATGGCGGCGCGCGAAATCATGGATTCGGTCGGCCTGGGGCAGAAATACGCCAACGAGATCATCGGCAAGGTCCACCGCATCGGCAACAACCTGGGCATTCCCGAACCGGCGCTGGCCGATACGCTGGCCGGTCTGGAAGAGGACACCAAGGAAGAAACCGGCCTGGACGTGCGGTTTCCACTCGATGTGGTGGGCGCGCAGGTGCTGCTGATCACGCCGTCTGCCGACTTCTTCTCCGAACCGCATGTGGAGAGCCTGATCGGTTATGCCAAGGTCTTCCATGCCGCGGGGATCAGCTGGACGCTGAGCTCCAAGGCCTCGGAGGCGGCCAACTTCGCCCTCTTCATCGGCAACTACGAACAGATGCGCAAGATCTCGCTGCGGGTCAAGGAAGAAGCGCAGCGGCTCGGGGTCAGGCGCATCGTCGTCGGCGAATGCGGCCACGCCTGGCGCGTCGCCTACAACTACTGGAACACGCTGATCGGCCCGTTCGACTGGCTCGACTCGCGCTACCCGGTGCCGCAGCACATCTGCGAGTTCACCTACGACCTGATCCAGCGCGGCGTGCTGCAGTTCGACAAGGAAAAAAACGACGACCGCATCATCACCTTCCACGATTCGTGCAACGTGGCGCGGGCGTCGCGCATGGGCGACATGCCCGGCGGCCAGTTCGTGATCCCGCGCGAGATCATCAAGGCGGTCGCCAACCATTTCCACGACATGGCCCCCGGCACCACCCACGAGGCGACCTTCTGTTGCGGTGGCGGCGGCGGCCTGTTGACGGACGACCTGCTGGAAATTCGCGTCAAGGGCGCGCTGCCGCGCATGGAGGCGCTCAAGCAGGTGGCGGATCGCCACGGCGTGAATTTCATGGCCGCGATCTGCGCGATCTGCAAGGCGCAATTCAGCAAGGTGCTTCCCTACTACGGCTTCGACATGAACATGGTCGGCGGGGTGCACCAGCTGGTGAGCAAGTCCATCCGGCTCGGCAAGCTTCAGTGAGCAGCCCAACCGCCCCATCGAACGACACAGGAGTTCCGACATGTCCGGCTCAACAGATACGGTCACCGTCAAACCGCTGACCTTCCGGCGCTACAAGGACGGCGACCACCAGCCGCTGGCCTGGCAGGCGGAGATCTTCGACGCCGACCACTCGCACAAGTGCCCCACCTACGTGCAGAGCACGCCGCCCTGCCAGGGCAGCTGCCCTTCGGGGGAGGACATCCGCGGCTACCTCAACATCGTGCGCGGCATCGAAAAGCCGCCGGCCGGCATGCCCTGGCAGGAGTACGCCTGGCGCCGCCTGACGGACGCCAATCCGCTGCCCTCGGTGATGGGCCGGGTCTGCCCGGCGCCCTGCGAGTCGGGCTGCAACCGCAACGAGGTCGAGGACTACGTCGGCATCAATTCGGTGGAGCACTTCCTCGGCGAGTGGGCCATCGAACACCAGCTTGCTTTCCCCAAGCCGCAGGCCAGCAGCGGCAAGAAGGTGGCGGTGATCGGGGGCGGCCCGGCCGGGCTGTCCGCGGCCTACCAGCTGGCGCGCAAGGGCCATGCAGTCACGATCTTCGACGAGCGCGCCGAGCTGGGCGGAATGATGCGTTACGGCATTCCCGGCTTCCGTACCCCGCGCGCCGTGCTCGATGCCGAGATCCAGCGCATTCTCGACCTCGGTGTCGAGGCCAGGATGAACTGCCGCATCGGCACCGACGTGACGCTGGAGCAGTTGCGCGCCGACCATGACGCTGTCTTCTTCGGCCTCGGGGCCCAGGCCGGCCGGCCGCTGGCGGTGGATGGCGCCGACGCCCCCAACTGCGTCACCGCCACCGCGTTCCTGAAGGCCTTCAACGACGGGCGCATGCGCTACGTCGGCAAGCGGGTCGTGGTGGTGGGCGGCGGCGATACCTCGATCGACGTCGCCACCGTGGCGCGGCGGCTGGGCCATATCGAGCATGTCCACGAGAGCGACCGCCCCGAGATGGTGATTGCCGGCCATGCGGCCCACGACGCGGCGTTGGTGTCCGCGCGCCAGGGCGCCGAGGTGACGCTGACATCGATCTTCCAGGTCGACAAGATGCAGGCCAGCAAGCACGAAGTCGAGCATGCGCTCGGCGAGGGCATCGCCATCCGCGGCGGCCTGGTGCCGGTGGCGGTGCTGCGCGATGCCAGTGGCCGCGCCACGGCCCTGCGGGTGGCACGCTGCGAAGCAAAGATCGTCGGCGGCCGGCTGGAGATCAAGCAGATCGAAGGCAGCGAAGAGGACATCGAGGCCGACCTGATCGTTTCGGCGATCGGCCAGGCCGTGGACTTCACCGGCCTGGAGAGCCTGAACAACGGCAAGGGCGGCATCAACGCCGACCGCAACTACCAGGTGCAGGGACAGCCGGGCATGTTCGTCGGCGGCGACGTGGTGCGCCCGCACTTGTTGACCACCGCGATCGGCCATGGCGCGATCGCCGCCGACGGCATCGACCGCCACCTGCAAAGCGAGCCGCTGGACAAGCGGCCCAAGATCGACGTGCACAGCTTCGACATGATGCGCAAGCTGGTTGAAAAGGGCCTGCCGACCAGCCCCATCGAGGAGCCGCTGCGCGGCACCGACGTCAGCACCGGAGCCATCCACAACTACGAGAACCGCTCGGACCGCTACGTCATCCCGCACACCGAGCTGTACCTGGGCCATTTCGGCTTCGTTGCGCGCAACCGGCGCCGGGTCGTGGCCCTGAGCAAGGAAGAAGCGCTGAGCAATTTCGAAGAGCGGGTGCTGCCGCTGCTGGAGGCACAGGCCCAGGCCGAAGCCAAGCGCTGCATGAGCTGCGGCCAGTGCTTCGAGTGCGACAACTGTGTCGTGTACTGCCCGCAGACGGCTGTGTTCAAGGTCCCCAAGGCGAAATCGACCACCGGCCGCTATGTGGACACCGACTACGCCAAGTGCATCGGCTGCCATATCTGCATGGATGTCTGCCCCACCGGCTACATCAAGATGGGGCTGGGGGAGTAACGGCGATGGCCCGGCGCCTGCCGCTCCTGTTTCTGCTGGCAGCGGGCGTCGTCGCCGCCGGCGACCCGGGTGGCCGCACGCCGCGGCCCGTCGTCGAGCCCGCCAGGCCGGGCAGCCAGTGCGTGGCCGATCCCGCCTTCATGCGCCGCAACCACATGGACCTGCTCAGGCACCAGCGCGACGACACCGTGCGGGGCGGCATCCGCGGCGCGAAGTACAGCCTGAAGGACTGCATCGACTGCCACGCCAGCCAGCAGACCGGCAGCGTCGCCCGGGCCGGGACCAATTTCTGCGTCAGCTGCCACAGCTATGCGGCAGTGAAGATCGACTGCTTCGAGTGCCACACCAGCCGGCCGCGCGCGCTGGCGCAGGGCGGTGCGAAATGAGCGGCGCGGCGGACAAGGTCGCGGCGAGCCGGCGCGGCTTCCTGGGCGTCGCCGCGGCCAGCATGGCCGGCGTGATGCTGGCCCCCGGGATCCGCCTGATCGAGATCGCGCAGGCCGCCGCGCCGCAGGCCGGCGCGAACCCCTCGGTGCGCTGGGGCATGCTGATCGACACCACCAGGTGCGAGCCCGGCTGCACCGACTGCGTGACCGCCTGCAATACCGAGAACGGCTTGTCGGGGGGCACGCGGGCGACCGATGTGCAATGGATCCGCAAGATCGAAATCAAGGAGATCAAGACCGGCCGCACCGCCTCGGTCCCGGTCATGTGCCAGCACTGTGCCGAGCCGCCCTGCGTCGATGTCTGCCCCACGGGGGCTTCCTTCAAGCGCGCTGACGGCATCGTGCTGGTGGACCGCCATTCCTGCATCGGCTGCCGCTACTGCGTCATGGCCTGCCCCTACAAGGCCCGATCCTTCGTGCACGAGGAAGTCATCGACCAGAAGACCGACGTGCCGCGCGGCAAGGGTTGCGTGGAAGGTTGCACCCTGTGCGTCCACCGGATCGACCAGGGCAACAAGACCACCGCCTGCGCCGAGGCGTGCGCCAAGGCCGGCCACGGCGCCATCGTGTTCGGCGACCTGAACGACCCCGCCAGCGAGATCTCGACCCGCGTGCGCGAGGTGTCGAGCAGCCAGCTGCGCGCCGACCTGAAGCTCGACCCTGGCGTGCGTTACCAGGGACTGTGACCATGGCTGCAACCCTGTACCCCTCGACACCGGATGCCCGTGGTTTCTGGCTGCTCGCCGCGCTCGGCGCGCTGGTCACGGGCATCGGGCTGGCCGCCGCGCACCAGATGGAGTTGCACGGCCACGTCATCACCGGCATGACCAACCAGGTGGTGTGGGGCCTGCCGCATGTGTTCGCGATCTTCATGATCGTGGCCGCATCCGGCGTGCTCAACATCGCCTCGATCGGCTCGGTCTTCGGCCAGCCAGCGTACAAGGCGCGGGCGCCGCTGTCGGGCCTGCTGAGCGTGGCGCTGCTGGCCGGCGGCCTGATGGTGCTGATGCTCGACCTGGGCCGGCCGGACCGGGTGATCGTCGCGGCGACGCACTACAACTTCAAGTCGATGTTCGCCTGGAACGTGTTTCTCTACTCCGGCATGGTTGCCCTCGTCGCCGTCTACCTGTGGACGATGTTCGAGCGCAGGCTCAACGGCTACTCGAGGCCGGCGGGGCTGGCCGTGCTGGTGTGGCGCTTCGTGCTGACCACCGGCACCGGTTCGATCTTCGGCTTCCTGGTGGCGCGCCAGGCTTACCAGTCGGCGCTGCTGGCTCCTCTGTTCATCCTGCTGTCGTTCGGCTGGGGACTGGCGGTGTTCCTGATCGCGCAGGCCGGCCTCTACCGCTGGCACCGCAGGAGCGTGCCGCCGGCGATCCGGCAACGCATGGGCCGCCTGCTGGGCATCTTCGTCATCGCGTCGCTGTACCTGGTGGCGGTGCATCACGTCACCAACCTGTACTTCGCACGGCAGGGTGAATTCGAGGTCTTCATCCTGGTCGGTCGCCAGGGCGGCGAGCTGTTCGCTTTGCTGTTCTGGGCCGGCTATGTGCTGCTCGGCACGCTGGCGCCGCTGCTGCTGCTGTTTCATCCGCGCTTCGCCGGCAGCCGCGGCACGCTGGCGGCGTCGCTGCTGGTGGTGCTGGGCGCCTTCGCCTGGCTGTTCGTCTTCATCATCGGCGGCCAGGCCTTCCCGCTCGACATCTTTCCCGGGTATGCGGTCAGCAGCAGTTTCCGGGACGGCGTGGTCGAACACTACGTCCCCTCCGTCTGGGAGCTGCTGCTGGGCGTGGGCGGGCTCGGCGCGGCCTTCCTGCTGACGATCGCCGGCGCGCGGGCGCTCGACTTCATGCCGCATGACGACGACGCGGCGCCGGGGAAGGGCTGAACCATGGACCGCCTGCTCGTTTCGGCCGCGCACAAGTCCTCGGGCAAGACCACGGTCACGCTCGGGCTTTGCGCCGCGCTCACCGCCCAGGGCACACGCGTGCAGCCGTTCAAGAAAGGGCCGGACTACATCGACCCGATGTGGCTGGCGCACGCATCCGGCCGGCCCTGCTACAACCTGGACGCCTACCTGATGGACGACGCGGCGCTGGAGCGCTGCTTCACCGGCGGGGCAGCGGGCGCGCAACTGGCGCTGGTCGAAGGCAACAAGGGCCTGTACGACGGCCTGGCCCTGGACGGCAGCAACAGCAACGCCGCGCTGGCGCGCCGGCTCGGGCTGCCGGTGCTGCTGGTGATCGACGCGCGCGGCATGACCCGCGGCATTGCGCCGCTGATCCTGGGCTACCAGGCATTCGATCGAAACATCCGCATCGGCGGCGTCATCCTCAACCGCGTCGGCGGCGCCCGCCACGAGTCCAAGCTGCGCGCGGTGATCGAGCATTACACCGACCTGCCGGTGCTCGGTACGGTTGCCGAGGACGAGCGGCTGGCCCTGGCCGAGCGCCATCTGGGCCTGACGACCTGCGCCGAGGTCGATGACGCCACGGATCGGGTGCGCGCGATCGGCCGCATCGTCGGCGAGCAGATCGACATCGAGCGGGTGCGCGCGCTGGCGGCTTCGGCCGGCGGCGGCTTCGAGCCCGCGCCGGCAGCGCCCGCGCGGCATGGCCGGCCCGACGTCCGGATCGGCATTGCGCGCGACCGGGCGTTCGGCTTCTACTACCCGGATGATCTGGCGGCACTGGAGGCCGCCGGCGCCGAACTGGTTCCCTTCGACACGCTGCGCGACCAGCGGCTTCCGGCCGTCGACGGCCTGTTCATCGGCGGCGGCTTTCCGGAAGCCTGCATGGACGAGCTGGAAGCCAACGTCGCCTTGCGGGCCGCCATCCGCGAAGCCATCGAGGACGGCCTGCCGGCGTATGCGGAATGCGCCGGCCTAATGTACCTGGCGCGCAGCATCGCGTGGCGGGGGCGCACTGCGCGGATGGTCGGCGCGATTCCGGGCGACGCGGTGATGCACGATCGGCCGGTGGGACGCGGCTACGCGCATCTGCGCGAAACCGCGGCGATGCCCTGGGCCGGCGCGGTGCCGGCTGGCGGCGCCGTGCGCGGGCACGAGTTCCACCATTCCAGCCTCGAGAACCTGGACCCGGGTGTCGCATTCGCCTACTGCGTGGAGCGCGGCCACGGCATCGACGGCGCGCACGACGGCGTGCTCGTGCGCAACCTGCTGGCGTCCTACACCCACCTGCGCAGCAGCGCCGGATCCGGCTGGGCGCCGCGCTTCGTGGCATTCGTGCGCGCGGTGCGGCAACGCGGCGCGACGCCGCTCGATGCATTGGCGCTGCCGGCATGAGACAGGAATCCCCCTCCATGACGAGCGACACGAAACGAACAGTGATGGCCGGCGGCCGCGCCATCGCCACCGACAGCGAAGGCTATTTGCTGCGGCTGGCGGACTGGTCCGAGGACTTCGCCCGGGCGCAGGCGCAGGCGGAGGGCTTGCAGCTGACACCCGAACACTGGGAGGTGATCCGCTTCCTGCGCGCCTATTACCAGGAGCACGGGGTGCAAGCGCAGGTGCGCGTGATGATCCGCCACTTCTCGCAGGCCTGGGGTCCCTTGCGCGGCAACAACCATTGCCTGCACGACCTGTTTCCCGTGGGTGGGCCGCAAAAGCAGGGCAACCGCCTGGCCGGCCTGCTGCGCACCAAGGGCGAACATTGAAAGGAGCCACCATGACCTTCAGCCTCACCCCGGCCGCCACCCGGGAAATCCTGGCTGCTGCAGCCCGCAGCGATGCCCAGGGCCTGCCGCTGCGCGTGGCCGCGCGGCAAACGCCAGACGGCATCGACTACGGGATGGGATTCGACCCGGCGACCGTCGAAGACGAAGTTGCCGTCTTCGACGGCCTCACCGTCGTGGTTGGCGAGCCCAGCAGGCGCTGGCTCGCGGACACCGTCCTCGACTACGTCGAGATCGAGCCCGGCCGGCACGACTTCATCTTCGTTGCAGCGGCGCCGGCCGCCGCACCGGGCTGCGGCAGCGGCGGCTGCGCCGGTTGCAGCCGCTGAGCCATGCCACCCCATCTGCCCGGAAGGACAACCCAATGAGCTCGTTCGCCGACGTCCCCGCGATGATCGCTGCCTGCGGCGCCAGCGGCGGCAAGGTCTACCTGGTCGGCGCCGGCCCCGGCGACCCCGAACTGCTGACGCTGCGCGCGGCGCGCCTGCTGGCCCACGCCGATGTGGTGGTGTACGACAACCTGGTCGGGCCGGAAGTGCTTTCCCTGATCCACCCGGCAGCGCAACGCATCTACGTGGGCAAGGAGCGCCGTTGCCACACGATGGCGCAGGAGGACATCAACGCATTGCTGGTGCGGCTGGCGCGCGAAGGCCGCAGCGTGGTTCGCCTCAAGGGCGGCGACCCCTTCATCTTCGGCCGCGGCGGCGAGGAGCTGCAGGCGCTGGCCGCGCAGGGCGTGCCGTTCGAGGTCGTGCCGGGAATCACGGCGGCCTGCGGCGCAGCGAGCTACGCCGGCATTCCGCTGACGCACCGCGACCATGCGCAAAGCTGCCTGTTCGTCACCGGCCACCTCAAAGACGGCGGCGGCGAGCTGGACTGGCAGGCGCTGGCGCGCCCGCACCAGACACTGGCCATCTACATGGGCCTGACGATGCTGCCCACCATCTGCGAGCGGCTGGTCGCCCACGGCTTGCCGGCCGAGCTGCCGGCCGCGGTGATCGAACAGGGCACGCTCCCCGGCCAGCGGGTGGTCGCGGCCACCCTGGCCACACTGGCGTCGGCGGTTGCCGCGGCCGGCCTGCGCTCGCCCTGCCTGACCGTCGTCGGCGAGGTCGTGCGGCTGCGCGACCAGCTGGCCTGGTTCGAAGCCCCTGCCGCGTCCGTCGGGCCGGCGCCTGCCCCAACCCTCACCACCCTCACCCTCGGAGCCTGACCCATGATTCGAACATCGAGCCTTCTGCTCATCGGCCTGCTGGCCGCCCTGGGCGCGTTGGCGCAGGCGCCCGCACCAGCCATGTCGGCCTCATGGGCCCAGGCCATGTGCAGCGCGTGGAACGCCGAGCCCACGCTGACCGGCAAGCTGGTCGAGTCCGGATGGATCAAGAACGACGCCGGCCGCGGCTACAAGGCCATGCAGGTCTACCGGGCCGACTGTCCCAACAGCGAACGCGTCGAGATGCGCATCGCGCTCAAGGACGACAAGGCCCAGTGCGTCTACGGCGGCGCGGCCGGCACGCAGGCCATGGAGCCCGGCGCCGACTACCTGATGTGGGCCGATTCGCCGCGCTGGCGCGAGATGGGCGCGGGCGAATACGGCCCGATGCGCGCGATGATGTTCGGCCGCCTGAGCTTCGCCGGTCCGCGCATGGAGGCGATGGGAAACATGGGTCCGTTCGGGAGCTTTCTGCTGCTGGTGGGCAAGGTGCCGGGCGAATGGGCAGGCTGCCCCTGACGCGCCGGCGATCCGGCGGCGCGCTAACGGGCGCTGGACGTGCGCGCCTCGACCGCGAACACGGCCGCCTCCACCCGCGAGCTCAGGTTCAGCTTGGCCAGGATATGGCGCACATGCAGCTTCACGGTGTCGTGGCTGATGTCCAGGCCGCGGGCGATCGTCTTGTTGCTCTCGCCGCGGGCCAGGTGTTCGAGGATCTGCTGTTCGCGCTCGGTCAGCGAGGCCAGCAGGTCCAGCCGCTCGACCCCGGTGCGGCCGGATTGCAGCATTTCCGCCAGCTTGAGCGTCAACGCCGGCGCCACCACCAGCTCGCCGCGCGCGGCGCGCCCGATCGCCGCAATCACGTCCTCCGGCTCCATGTCCTTGAGCAGGTAGCCCTTGACGCCCAGCCGCAGGGCGGCGGCCAGGTCGTCCTGCGCGTCGCTCATGGTCAGGATCAGGGCCGGCGTCTCGATGCCGGCCGCGCGCAACTGGCGCAGCAGGGTGAGGCCATCAATGGCCGGCATGCGCAGGTCCAGCACGACCAGGTCTGGCCGATGTTCGGTCAGCAGGCCTGCGACCTTGGCGCCATCGCCGGTGGACGCGACCACGCTCATGCCGCCGCGCTGCTGCAGCAGGTCTGTCAGGCCATTGCGGCACAGGGAATGGTCGTCCACCAGGACGATCCTGAGCGGCGCCGCAGTCATTGCACGCCGCCCGCCGCCCTGGGGATCGGCACGGCCAGCCTGACCTGGGTGCCGCCGGCCGGCCGCGTCGTCACGGTGAGATCCCCACCGAGGCGCCGCGCCCGCTCCGACATGATGTCCATCCCGTAGTGGGCGCCGGGGCCCGGCCCGGCCGTGCCCGGCAGCGGGCCGACGCCGTCGTCTTCCACCCGCACCACCACGCCGGCCAGGGTGGGCTCGACACTGAGCCACGCCTGCCGCGCGCCCGAGTGCCTTTCGATATTGGCGAGCGCCTCCTGCACCACGTGAAACACGTCCAGCTCGTCGTTCTCGCCCAGGCGCAGCCCGGGCATCCGGTTGGTCAGCTGCAGCTCGATCCCGGTGCGGGCGCCGAAGCGCGCCACCATGGCGTCGAGCGCACGGCCGAGGCCACGCGGGTCCATGCGGGTGCGGAACTGGGTCACGATCTCCCGCAGTCTGCCGTGGGCCTCGCCCAGCGTTTCGTGGACGTCGTCGAGGTATCTCAATGCCCGCTCCTGATCGTGTGCCACGATAGCGTCGCGCAGCAGCGGCAGCCGCATCTTGACAAAGGTCAAGTCCTGCGCAACCGAGTCGTGCACCTCGGCCGCCATCGCCTGCCGCTCGTGCATCACGGTGGCGCGCAGGTTTTCGGCTTCCAGCCGCAGGTTGTCGAGCGCCAGGCCGAGCAACTCGCCGATCGACCGCAGCAAGATCGATACCTCGGGCGCCGGCTGCTCGTCGGACATGAAAAACAGGTTGTAGACGCCCAGGACGCGTCCTTTATGCAACAGCGGTACGGCCATCACCCGACGGCAGCCGCTGCCGAAATACTCGCCGCAGCGGGCCGAACAGGTGCTCAAGTCGGTGCCCCAGACCATGCCCCGGCTCTGCGCAGCCTCGCCGCAGAAGCCGCAGTGGCTGTCCACCACGCGCTCGGCCAGGTGCACCGCCTGCGGCAGACCGATCTCGCTCACCAGCTCCAGCCGGTCGCCCTGCGGCGACAGCACCCGCACCACCCCGGCCTGCGCATTCGCCAGCCGCACGATCGGCTCGAGGAACCGTTGCAACAGCCCGCGCATGTCATTGCCCGTGGCCAGGTCGGCGGTGATCTCGGCCAGGATGGCCACGTCGGCCGGGCGGGAAGGCTGGGGAGAGGACATTGTCGATCAATGAAATAGGGCCACGACGCGCCGGTTGATTCGGCCCCGCTGGATGCGCGATTCCATTCTTACTCCATGGCCGGCGCCCGGCAATCAGGATTGCCCACCCCCCCAGATGGGCTAGGCCGGCATCCCCCGTCCCGGCTATAGACGCACCCGCCACGGGGTGCGCCTAATGCTCAGTCAAAAACCGCAGGGCTGCGGGCCCGCGGCCGATCGTTCGCCATGAGTGATGCACTGAACTACCTGCTGAAGGCCCGCCCGGACGCCATCGGGCACTATTTCGCCTTCCTCAAGGACTGCGGCAAGCATCTCGAGCCGAAAACCCGCAACCTGATCTCGGTGATCACCAAGGTCGATGCGCAGACCGAGCGCGGGTTTCGCCAGTATCTCGGTCGCGCGCTGCGGGAAGGCTGCACCCCGATGGAAGTGCTCGACGCGCTGTTGATGGCATTCCCCACGCTGGGGCTGGCGAAGATCGTCTGGGCGGTGGACATCATCCTGACCATGGACCTGCCGGAGTTCCAGCCGGCCGCGCTTGGCGGGGAAGGGCAATGGCATGACCTCGCCAGCACGCGCGGCGTGAAACCCGGCCAGGTGCGCCGGATCGAATGCGACGGGCGGGCCGTCTTCGCCTGCCGCGACGACAAGGGCTGGCGCGTCTACGACAGCCGCTGCCCCCACCAGACCACGAACATCCCGCACCTGGGCCTCGAGGGCACCACGCTCACCTGCCCCAAGCACCGCTGGGTCTTCGACATCCGCACCGGCGACTGCATCGACAAGGGCGACAGGCCGCTGCGCCAATGGGAGTCGCGGGTCGTCGAGGGACGCCTGCAGGCGTATTGGTAGCGGCGTCCCGCAACATCTTCAGCCTCGCTTCGCATCGCCTTTCAACCACAACCAGGAGACCAGACCCATGAGAGCATTCCGACCCCTGATCAAGCTCGTCCCATTGGCCGCCGCCATCGTCGCTGTTCCGGCGCTGGCGACCAACGGCTATTTCCCGCACGGCTATGGCCTGAAGGCCAAGGGCATGGGTGGCGCGTCGACGGCGCTGGCGCAAGACAGCCTCGGAGGCGCTACCAACCCGGCAAGCATGGTGTGGTCGGGTTCGCGCATGGACCTCGGGGCAGATGTCTTCATGCCGCACCGCGACGCCGAACGCAGTGGCGCGGGCTTTCCGACGCTCAACGGCGGTGTCGACAGCGGCAAGACCGCCTTCCTGGTGCCCGAGTTCGGCTACAACAAGATGATTCGCGACGACCTGTCGCTCGGCGTCTCGGTCTATGGCAACGGTGGCATGAACACCAGCTATCCCCAGGGCAATTTCAATTGCGGCGGCGGCCCCGCCAACATGCTGTGCGGCAGCGGCAGCCTGGGGGTCGACCTGATGCAGCTGATCGTGGCACCGACCGTCGCCTACAAGTTCAGCCCGCGGCATTCGGTCGGCGCCTCGCTGCTGCTCGGCTACCAGCGGTTCCAGGCCTCGGGCCTGCAGGCATTCGACAACGCGCCCGGCTTTCCACCGTTCACGCAGGCACCCGGCAGCGTCACCAACAAGGGGACATCGAGCTCGACGGGGGTCGGAGTCCGGCTGGGCTACTTCGGCCGCATCACCGACTCCGTCAGCGTCGGCGCGTCCTATTCGCCCAAGATGAAAATGGGCAAGCTCGACGAGTACAAGGGGCTGTTCGCCGACGGCGGCGGCTTCGACATTCCGGCGAACTACAGCGTCGGGATCGCGTTCAACCCGGTCCCGGCCTGGACGGTCGCCATGGACTATCAGCGCATCAAGTACTCCGGCGTTTCTTCGGTCGGCAACGCGAGCCTGCCGGTGGCGCCGCTGGGAGCGGCCAACGGCCCGGGATTCGGCTGGCGCGACATCGATGTCTTCAAGCTCGGCGTGGCCTGGCAGATGAACAGCCAGTGGACGCTGCGCGCCGGCGTCAACCGCGGCCAGAATCCGATCTCCTCCGCCGACGTGACCTTCAATATCCTCGCGCCCGGCGTGATGACGAATCACTACACGCTGGGCTTCACCTACGCGCTCTCAAAGGACAGCGAGTTGACCTCCGCGCTGATGGTCGCGCCGCGCCAGAGCGTCACGGGCTCCTCGTTGTTCAACGGCGTGATGGGGCCGGGCGCTGCCGGAAACGAAACCATCAGGATGCGCCAGGCGTCGATCGGGGTGGGCTGGAGCCGCAAGTTCTGAAGCACTTCGCCGGCTGACGCGCTCGGCGCGCAGGCGCGAGCGGCCGTGGCGAAGCTGCTCACCGCCAGTTGCTGAAAGCGGCCTGTCGTCAACTGGCGCGGCTGCCGTCGCTGCCGCTATCCGGCCGCGAAAAATAGAAGCTGGCGCCGTTGCCGGACTCGCCCTCGGCCCAGACCCGGCCGCCGTGCATCTCGATGATCCGGCGCACGCTCGCCAGTCCGATGCCGGTGCCGGGAAACTCGGACTGGCTGTGCAAGCGCTGGAACGGGCGAAACAGCTTGGACGCGTACGGCGCGTCGAACCCTGCGCCGTTGTCCCGCACGAAGAACGGGCCATCGGCGTCGTCATCCAGCTTGCCGACCTCGATTCGCGCCGCACCCAGTTGCGCCGTGAACTTCCAGGCGTTGCCCAGCAGGTTGTCGAACACCTGCCGCAGCAGCGCAGGGTCGCCACGGGCATGCATGCCGGGCTGGATCTCGATCTCGATCGAGCGGCCGGGATGGCGTTCGCGCAGCGCTTCGGCGGCGTTGCGGGCCAGCCGCGACAGGTCCACCCGTTCGTTGCGGATGCGGTCCGGCGACAGCTGGGCCAGTGCCAGCAGGCCGTCGGTCAGGTCTCCCATCTGCCGCACGTTGGCCCGGATGCGGTCCAGGTAATGGGCCAGCTGCGGCTCGTCGCTGCCACTGACCACCGGCAGGCCCGAGATCGCGCGGCTGAAGCCTTCGATCGCCGACAGGGGTGCCCGGATGTCGTGCGCCACCGAATAGGAAAAGGCCTCCAGGTCGCGCTTGGTGCCTTCGAGTTCGCGCGTGCGCTCCATTACCTTCTCCTCCAGTTCCGCGTTCGCCTCGCGCAGGCGCCAGCGGCCCTGTTCGACCACCGCCATCATCCGCATCTCCCGCCGGTAGCCGAGCACCAGCACCGCCGCGATCGCCGCGGTGGCGAAGGTCACCGCCGAGCAGATCGCGGCGTAGGTGTCGGTGCGCTTCTGGTATTCGTCCAGCGCGTCGGCTTCGGAGGTGCCGACGACAGCCACCAGCGGATAGCCCGCGACACGGCGGCTGGTGGCCAACCGCGGACCCTCCTGGGCGGACAGGTCGGATCGCCCCAACACGCTCAGCGCGGCCTTCTGGAATTTCATGCGGTGCACCGGCCAGGTGGAGCGCGACACCTCATTGCCGTGCCACATGGAGATCACTTGGCCGTCGACCCGGCCCAGGAGGATCAGCGTGTCGTCACGCACGCGGCTGTCCTGGAACACGTCGACGAACTTGGTGACGGGGACCATGGCGATGACAGCGCCGTCGATGCGGCCGCTGCGGTCACGCAGCAGCCGCGACACCGGCAGCTGCATGCCCGGGGAGCCAGGGACGCTGACCGGATAGCCGATGTGCACCGAGGTCGGCGTGTCCTCGGACAAGACCTCCGCCATGTCCAGCTGCTTGATTGCCTGGGTGTCGGGCCGGCTGGCCGCAATGCGCCCGCCTGCAACCGACACCGCGATCATTTCGGAGAACATGTCGTTGTTGCGGGCCCGGGACAGCAGCGCGGCGTCGAGCGCCGCGCCCCGCACGCCATCCTCGTATTGCTGCGCCACCAGCTGCGTCACCGCCTCGGAGGTCTTGAGCAGACGGATCGCGTACTGCTCGAGTGCGATCGCGAGGTTGTCGCCGCGCTCGATCGTCGCCTGCCGCGCCTGGGTCTTTTCGTGGAGCGAGTCCTCGATGAAGAAACCCCAGAGCAGCAGGACGAACACCAGCAGGCAGCCCAGCACGATGCCGACCCGAAGCTGCGCGTGTTCGGCGTGCGGACCCGAATCGGTATGGCGGCCGAAGTCGCCCGACAAGCCGGAAGCCTGGTCCACGGCACCTCCCCGCTCTACAGCAAATGATCAGCGTACGCCGATTCGGCAAGACTGTGGGGCGCCGGCCCGCCACACCGTGACGCAGTGGACAAACGCCGCCTGCTTATCCGGCAGGCGCTGCGTTCCAGCCCGCGCCATCGCTGGCGCTGCGGAGTTCACCTTGGATCCACACACAGCCTTGTCCACAGATGCTGTGGATATCTTGCTGCCGGCCGTTGCAAACAATTACTGCAACGGCTCCTTCAGCGCCTTGGGGATGGGCAGCGGCAGCACGCCGATGCCCTCCTCGATCAGGGCCTGCGTTTCGTCGGGCGAAGCCTGGCCGCGGATGCCGCGCTCCCCGGTTTCACCGTAGTGCATACGCCTGGCCTCTTCGGGAAAGCGGTTGCCGACGTCCTCGGTGTTGGCCATCACGTGGCGCACCATCTTCATCCAGGCGGCCTGCATGGTGCGATCGGGCGCGGCGACCACCTCCTGCGCCGGCGCCGGCTCCCTGACGCCAGCCAGGTTCAGGCGTGGGGCGCTGAGCATCTTGGTGACGGCGGCGTCGCCGCACAGCGGGCATTCCACGAGGCCGCGGCCCAGCTGGTCCTGGAAGTCGGCTTCGGAGCCGAACCAGCCTTCGAAAACGTGCTGCTGCGAACACTGGAGATCGAGGACTTTCATCGCGCCGCCGGACCGCCCCAAGGCGCGAGCGCCCCCTCTGGGGGCAGCGAAGGCCCCCTGGGCCGAGCGTGGGGGTTCAACATGGTCTCATTATGAGCGCCAGTCGAGCTTCCAGCTGCCGGCAAGGACGTTCTGCAGCCACAGCGCGCAGGACAGGGTCTTGGCGTCCGTCACCCGGCCGTCGCGGCACCATTGCAGCAGCTCCTGCGGCGTCGCCTGGAAGACATCGAGGAATTCGCCGTGGTCCAGCTGGCGCTTGCCGCTGTCGGCCAGGCCGCGCGCGAACCAGATGTCGATGAACTCGGTGGAGTACGAAATCACCGGATGCATCTGGCCGGCATAGGCCCACTCGCGGGCGGTGTAGCCGGTCTCTTCCAGCAGTTCGCGTTTCGCGCAGGCCAGCCGGTCTTCGCCGGCGTCGATCTTGCCGGCCGGGAATTCGATCATCACCTGCTGCACCGGGTAGCGGAACTGCCGCTCCAGCAACACGCGGCCGTCGTCCAGCAGCGGCACGACCACCACCGCGCCGGGGTGGACGATGTACTCGCGGGTGGCGCTGCTGCCGTCGGGCATGGTCACCGTGTCGCGGAAGGCGTGCAGCAACTTGCCCTTGAACAGCTCCTGGCTGTCCTGCTTGCGTTCGACCAGGTGGTCGTCCGTCCCGGGCTCAATCATGATGCTTGTTTTTCCACAGGTAGCGCCAGATGAATCCGGGGAAGGCGAAGGTGATGAACAGCGCGCCGGTGATGGCGTAGAACTCCCAGCCTTGAGGCGCGATCTGGCCGGCGCGGTGTTCCAGCAGCAGGCCCAGCGCGCCGGCGATGAAGTACATCAGCACCAGCTCCGCGAGCCGCAGCGCCAACGGCTTGGGCGGCGTGCGCAGCGGCACCACGCCGAGCAGGCGATTGTTGGCGAACGGCAGGTTGGCGGCCAGGAAGGCCACCACGATCACCAGCCAGACGGAGACGGTGTCGGACACGCGGGCGAGCGACCTTCTTCAGGTCGCCAGCGTCTTGACGATGGCCCGGGCGCAAAGCGTCATCAGGCCGCCGGGCACGATGCCCAGGATCAGCACCAACGCGCCATTGATCATCAGCACGGCGCGCACATCGGCCGGGGCCGAGACCGTGGTGGCGGTGATCGGCGCGTCGAAGTACATCACCTTGACCACACGCAGGTAGTAGAAGGCGCCGACCAGCGACATCATCACGGCGAACACCGCCAGGCCGATGTAAAGGGCCTGGCCCGACGACACCAGCGCCTGCAGCACCGCCAGCTTGGCGTAGAAGCCGACCAGCGGCGGCACTCCGGCCAGCGAGAACATGCAGATGGCCATCACGCCGGCGAACAGCGGGCTGCGCTGGTTCAGGCCGGCCAGGTCGGTGATCTCCTCGCTCTCGAAGCCCTCGCGGGCCAGCAGCAGGATGATGCCGAAGCTGGCCAGCGTGGTCATCACGTAGGTGACGATGTAGAACATCGCCGAGCTGTAGGCATTGGCTGCCGACAGCGTGTTGCCGTTGACCACACCCGACAGCAGGCCGAGCAGCACGAAGCCCATCTGCGCAATGGTCGAATAGGCCAGCATGCGCTTCAGGTTGGTCTGGGCGATCGCTGCCAGGTTGCCGATCAGGAGGGACGCGATGGCCAGCAGCGCCAGCATCTGCTGCCAGTCGATCGCCAGCGGCAGCAGGCCTTCCACCAGCAGGCGGATGCAGATCGCGAAGGCGGCCAGTTCCGGCGCGCTGCCGATCATCAGCGTGACGCTGGTGGGCGCGCCCTGGTAGACGTCCGGGATCCACATGTGGAACGGCGCCGCGCCCAGCTTGAAGGCCAGGCCGGAGACGATGAACACCAGCCCGAACACCAGCACCTGGTGCTTGACCTGGCCGGAATTGACGATCTTGAACACGGTGCCGATATCGAGCGAACCGGTGGCGCCATACAGCATCGACAGGCCATAGAGCAGAAAGCCGCTGGCCATCGCGCCCAGCACGAAGTACTTCATCGCCGCCTCGGTGGAGGTGGCGTGGTCGCGGCGCAGCGCCACCAGCGCGTAGCTGCACAGCGTCATCAGCTCCAAGCCGAGGTAGATCACCAGGAAGTTCTGGCCCGAGATCATCACGAAAATGCCCAGCAGCGTGAACATCGACAGCGTGAACATCTCGCCGCCGCCCAGCATGTCGCGGTCCGCCGCATAGCCGCGGCCGTAGACCAGGCAGACCATCATGGCCAGCGTGGCGAAGCACTTGAGCCAGTTGCCCATCGGGTCGCTCACCACCATGCCGCCGAAGGCATAGATGGTCTGGTCCTGCAGCGCGAAGTCGGCGGTGAACCAGGCGACAACGGCCAGCGTGGCCATGGTCAGCCAGTAGGTGGCCGTGCGCAGGCGCGACGTGACGCCCAGGTCCACCAGGGCGATCACGCAGGCCATCACCAGCAGCAGGATCTCCGGCGAGGTGACGATCAGGCTTGTCTTGTCCAGCATGTTCTAGCTCTTCTCAGTTCAGTTTGGACACGGCCACGTGCTTGAGTAAATCCGTCACCGAGGCATTCATGATGTCGGTGAAGGGCTTGGGATTGATACCCATCCACAGCACGGCGACGGCCAGCAGGCCCAGCATCAGGAATTCGCGGGCGTTGATGTCCTTGAGTTCGCGCACATGGTCGTTGGCGACCGGGCCCAGATAGACCCGCTTGTACATCCACAGCGTGTAGGCGGCGCCGAAGATCAGCGCAGTCGCCGCTCCGAAGCCGAGCCAGAAATTGGCCTTCACCGCGCCCAGGATCACCATCCACTCGCCGACGAAACCGGCAGTGGCCGGCAGTCCGCAATTGGCCATGGCGAACAGCAACGCGAACGCCGCGAAGTTCGGCATGGTATTGACCACCCCGCCGTAGCTGGCGATCTCGCGCGAATGGACGCGGTCGTAGAGCACGCCGATGCAAAGGAACATGGCGGCCGAGACGAAGCCGTGGGCAATCATCTGCACGATGCCGCCAGCCACGCCCAGGTCGTTGAAGATGAAAAAGCCCAGCGTGACGAAGCCCATGTGGGCGACCGACGAATAGGCCACCAGCTTCTTCATGTCCTGCTGCACCATCGCCACCAGGCCGACATAGATCACCGCGATCAGCGACAGCGCGATCATCAGCCACGCCCATTCCCGCGAGGCGTCGGGCGCGATCGGCATCGAGAAACGCAGGAAACCGTAGGCGCCCAGCTTGAGCATGATGGCCGCCAGCACGGCGGAGCCGCCGGTCGGCGCCTCCACGTGCACATCAGGCAACCACGTGTGGACCGGCCACATCGGCACCTTGACGGCAAAGGCCGCGAAGAAGGCGAAAAACAGGAAGGTCTGCGCCGTCGAGCCCAACGGCAGCTTCTGCCAGGTGGCCAGGTCGAAACTGCCGCCGGACTTGGTGTACAGGAACACCAGCGCGATCAGCATCAGCAGCGAGCCCAGCAGCGTGTAGAGGAAGAACTTGAAGGCCGCGTAGATCTTGTTGGGGCCGCCCCAGACGCCGATGATCAGGTACATCGGGATCAGCGTCGCTTCGAAGAAGGTGTAGAACAGGATACCGTCGAGCGCGCAGAACACGCCGATCATCAGGCCCGACAGGATCAGGAACGCGCCCATGTACTGGTTGACGCGCTCGGTGATCACCTCCCAGGCCGAGATGATGACCACCACGGTGATGAAGGCCGTGAGCAGCACGAACCAGAACGAGATGCCGTCGATGCCCAGGTGGTAGAACACGTTGAAGCGCTCGATCCACGGGCCCTTCTCGACGAATTGCATCTCGGACGTGCCGAGCTTGAAGCGGCCGTACAGCGGCAGCGTGACCAGCAGGCTGATGACGCTGCCGATCAGGGCGATCCAGCGCACGGCGCGGGCCTGGTCGTCGCGCCCCAGCGCCAGCAGCACGACGCCGAAAAAGATCGGCGTCCAGATCGCAAGGCTCAACAATCCCATGTTCAGTTCCGTGACTTTTGTTATTGGTTTAGCGGGCCAACCAGACGAAATACGTCATGAGCACGAACACGCCCAGGATCATCCCGAAGGCGTAGTGATAGATGTAGCCCGACTGGATCCAGCGCACCACGCTGGAGATGCGGCCGATCACGCGCCAGGAACCGTTGACCAGGAAGCCGTCGATCACGCCCTCGTCGCCGCCCTTCCACAGCCCGACGCCGATCAGGCGGGCGCCGCGCGCGAGCACGTTCTCGTAGAACCAGTCCATGTAGTACTTGTTCTCCAGCAGCGTGTAGAGCGGCTGCGCCATCGACTTGATCCTGGCCGGCAGCGCCAGGTTGACCATGTACATGTAGTACGCCAGCGCCACGCCGGCCAGCGCCAGCCAGAACGGCAGGCCCATCAGGCCGTGCAGCGCCATCTGCGCCGGGCCGAGGAAAGCCTTGGCCATTTCTTCCAGCGCCGGGTGTTTCTCCAGGTCGATGAAGATCGAGTCCTTGAAGAAGTCGCCGTACAGCATCGGCCCGATCGTCAGGAAGCCGATCACCACCGAAAAGAACGCCAGCAACAGCAACGGCACCGTCACCACCCAGGGCGACTCGTGCGGCTCGTGATGGCCGGCGTGGCCATGGCCATCGTCGTGGTGAGCGTCGTGGTGGGCATCCGGATTCTGGTCGAAGCGCTCCTTGCCGTGGAACACCAGGAAGTACAGGCGGAACGAATAGAAGGCGGTGACGAACACGCCGGCCAGCACCGCGAAGTGCGCAAACCCGGCGCCCCACAGGTGGCTCTCGCCCACCGCTTCGATGATGCTGTCCTTGGAATAGAAGCCGGCGAACAGCGGCGTGCCGATCAGCGCCAGCGACCCGAGCAGGAAGGTGATCCAGGTGATCGGCATGTACTTGCGCAGGCCGCCCATCCAGCGGATGTCCTGGTTGTGGTGCACACCCATGATGACCGAACCGGCCGCCAGGAACAGCAACGCCTTGAAGAAGGCGTGCGTCATCAGGTGGAACACGCCCACCGAGTAGGCGGAAGCGCCCAGGGCCACCGTCATGTAACCCAGCTGCGACAGCGTGGAATACGCCACCACGCGCTTGATGTCGTTCTGGATGATGCCCAGGAAGCCCATGAACAGCGCCGTGATCGCGCCGATCACCATCACGAACGACAGCGCGGTCTCCGACAGCTCGAACAGCGGCGACATCCGTGTCACCATGAAGATACCGGCCGTCACCATGGTCGCCGCGTGGATCAGCGCCGAGATCGGCGTCGGGCCTTCCATCGAGTCCGGCAGCCAGACGTGCAGCGGAAACTGCGCGCTCTTGCCCATGGCGCCGATGAACAGGCAGATGCAGATCACGGTGATCAGCATCCACTCGGTGCCGGGGAAGCCCAGCTTGGCGATCTCGCCGCTCCGGGCGAACACCTCGGCGTAATTGAGCGAACCGCTGTAGGCGGCGATCAGGCCGATACCCAGGATGAAGCCGAAGTCGCCGACCCGGTTGACCAGGAAGGCCTTCATGTTGGCGAAGATCGCCGTCGGCCGGTTGAACCAGAAGCCGATCAGCAGGTAGGAGACCAGGCCCACCGCCTCCCAGCCGAAGAACAGCTGCAGGAAGTTGTTGCTCATGACGAGCATCAGCATCGAGAACGTGAACAGCGAGATGTAGGCGAAGAACCGGTTGTAGCCGTCGTCTTCCTCCATGTAGCCGATGGTGTAGATGTGCACCATCAGCGAGACGAAAGTCACCACGCACATCATCATCGCCGTCAGGCCGTCGATCAGGAAGCCGATCTCCATCTTCAGGCCGCCGACCACCATCCATTCGTAGAGGGTGGCGTTGAAGCGGGCGCCGTCGATAGCGACGCTGCGCAGCGTCATGGCCGAGATCACGAAGGCGATGAAAACGCCCAGGATGCACAGCGTGTGCGACAGCCGCCGGCCGATCTTGTTGCCGCCGAAGGTGGTGCCGAAGACGCCGGCCAGCACCGCGCCGAGCAGGGGCGCGAGCGGAACGGCGAGCAGCGTGGAAGCGTTCAGGGATTGGCTCATTATTTTTCTAGCCCTTGAGCGTGTTCAGTTCGTCGACGTTGATATTCGACTTGTTGCGGAACAGCAGCACCAGGATGGCCAGGCCGATGGCCGATTCGGCTGCCGCCACCGTCAGGATGAAGAACACGAACACCTGGCCGTGCATGTCGCTCAGGTAGTAGGAGAAGGCGACGAAGTTCATGTTCACCGCCAGCAGCATCAGCTCGATCGCCATCAGCAGCACGATCAGGTTGCGGCGGTTCAGGAAGATGCCGATCACCGACAGCGCGAACAGCATCGCGCCGAGCGACAGGAAATGGCCGAGGGTGAGCGTCATGCCTTGGTCTCCACCGCAGCGGCGGCCGGCGGCTCGGGTTGCACCAGCGTCGGGTTCATGCTGACGATGCGCACCCGGTCCTGCGAGCGCACGCGAACCTGGTCGGAGGGGTCCATGCGGCGGTTGTCCTTGCGCTTGCGCAGCGTCAGTGCGATGGCCGCGATGATGGCCACCAGCAGGATCACGGCGGCGATCTCCAGCGGATACAGGTATTGGCTATAGAGCAGCTTGCCCAGCTCCCGGGTGTTGGGCTGCGCCGCGGCGGCGGCCTGTGCGGCCGTCAGCGTGCGCGGCTCCTCGCCGGTGCGAAAGCCCCCCAGCAGCACTGCCGCCATTTCAAGGGCGATGATCGCGCCGACGGTGGCCGCCAGCGGGAAGTGCTTCCAGAAGCCGGCGCGCAGGCTGTCGACGTTGATGTCCAGCATCATCACGACGAACAGGAACAGCACCATCACGGCGCCGACGTACACCAGCACCAGGGTGATGGCCAGGAACTCCGCCTTCAGCAGGATCCACACCGCGGCCGCCTGGAAAAAGGCGAGCACCAGGTACAAGGCCGCGTAAACCGGGTTGCGGGCCGTGATGACCCGGAACGCCGCGAACAGCAGCACCGCCGAGAACAGGTAGAAGAAGCCGGTCTTGATGTCCATGGATGGTTCTTGTGCGTTCGGTCGGATCAGCGATACCTGGCGTCGGCAGCCTTGTCGGCCGCGATCTGGGTTTCGTAACGGTCGCCCACGGCCAGCAGCATGTCCTTGGTGAAGTACAGGTCGCCGCGCTTTTCGCCGTGGTATTCGAGGATGTTGGTCTCGACGATGGAATCGACCGGGCAGCTCTCTTCGCAGAAGCCGCAGAAGATGCACTTGGTCAGGTCGATGTCGTAGCGGGTGGTACGGCGCGAGCCATCCTCGCGCACGTCGGATTCGATGGTGATGGCCAGCGCGGGGCAGATCGCCTCGCACAGCTTGCAGGCGATGCAGCGCTCCTCGCCGTTCTCATAGCGGCGCAGCGCGTGCAGGCCGCGAAAGCGCGGCGACAGCGGCGTCTTTTCCTCGGGGAACTGCACCGTGATCTTGCGGGCGAAGGCGTACTTGCCGGTGATGGCCAGGCCCTTGAACAGTTCGATCAGCATGAAGCTGGACAAAAAGTCCTTCAGGGAGAAACCGGGGGAAGCGACTGCTTGGGAAGACATGGTCAGGCCTCCTGCCGAGCCGCCTCAAACGAGGCCTGGGCCCCCTCGGGGGGCAGCGAACGAAGGTGAGCGTGGGGGCGCATACTTTTTACTTCCAGATGTTGTACGGAGCGGGCAGCTGCATCACGCCGCCCACGACCACCAGCCACACCAGGGTGACCGGAATGAAGATCTTCCAGCCCAGCCGCATGATCTGGTCGTAGCGAAAACGCGGGAAGGTCGCGCGCGCCCAGAGGAACATCGTGACCATCACGAAGGTCTTGATGCCCAGCCAGATCCAGCCCGGAATGAATGACAGGAACTCGAACGGCGGCAGCCAGCCGCCCAGGAACAGGGTCACGGCGATGATCGAGACCAGCCACATGTTGGCGTACTCGGCCAGGAAGAACATCGCGAAACTCATGCCCGAGTACTCGATCATGTGGCCCGCGACGATCTCCGACTCGCCTTCGACGACGTCGAACGGGGCGCGGTTGGTTTCGGCCAGGCCCGAGATGAAGTAGACGAAGAAGATCGGCAGCAGCGGCAGCCAGTTCCAGGAGAACAGGTTCAGCCCCATGTTGACGCCGTGGCCCCTGGCCTGGCTCATGACGATGTCGGTCATGTTCATGCTGCCAGCCACCATCAGCACCACCACCAGGCAGAAGCCCATCGCGATTTCGTAGCTGACCATCTGCGCCGAGGCGCGCAACGCGCCGAGAAAGGCGTACTTCGAGTTGGAAGCCCAGCCGGCGATGATCACGCCGTAGACCTCGATCGAGGTGATCGCCATCAGCAGCAGCAGGCCGGCGTTGACGTTGGCCAGCGCGATCTCCGGGCCGAAGGGAATCACCACCCAGGCGGCCAGCGCCGGCGTGATGGTCATGATCGGGCCGAGGAAGAACAGGCCCTTGTTGGCCATCGTCGGCAGGATGATTTCCTTGGTCAGCAGCTTGAGCGCGTCGGCAATCGGCTGCAACAGGCCCAGCGGCCCGATGCGGTTGGGACCGACGCGGATCTGGGTGAAGCCGATGGCCTTGCGCTCCCACAGCGTCAGGTAGGCGACGGCGCCCATCAGCGGCGCGACCAGCACGATGATCTTGATCAGGTTCCAGATAACCGGCCAGGCCATTGCGGTCCACCAGCCGGCCCCGATGAGGCCGTTGCCGAAGCCGTAGATCTGGTCGATCATGCCGGCTCTCCTTGCAGTGCGGCCGCGCGTTTCGCATCGGCCGTGAGCTGCAGCGACGGCGCCCGGCGCACGATGCTGTCCAGCTGGTAGATCGCGGCGGCCGCGGGCCGTCCGGCCGAAGGCGACAGGTCGATGGCGGCGCTGGTTGCGTTGCCCAGCGCACCGCCTTGCACGCTGGTGGTCGGAGCATGTTCGGCGCCGCGCGACGCCGTGAGCACTTCCTGCGCCGATTCATAGTCGAAGCCCGGCAGGCCCAGCATGTTGGCCAGCACGCGCAGCACCTTCCAGGCCGGCCGCGCCTCGCCCAGCGGCTTGACCACGGCGTGGAAGCCCTGGACCCGGCCCTCGGCATTGACGAAGGTGCCCGGCGTTTCGGTGAACGGCGCGATCGGCAGCAGCACGTCGCTGAATTCCATGTTGGCCCTGAACGGGCTCAACGTGACGACCATCTGCGCCTTGTTCAGGCCGGCAACCGCGGCGCGGCCGGCGGCGGAATCGAACTCGGGTTCGGTGTTCAGCAGCAGCACTGCCTTGAGCGCGCCTGCCAGCATCTGGCCGGCGTTCAGGCCCTTGGCGCCGGGAGTGGCACCGGCCAGTTGCGCGCCGACGGTGTTGGCCGCTTCGGTGAGGTAGCCGACGGTGGCGCCGGTCTGCTCGCCGATCCAGTTGGCCAGCGCCAGGATGCTGGAGGCGTTGGCGTGATGGGCGGCGGCATTGCCAAGCAGGATGGCCTTGCGCTCGCCGGACAGCAGCGATTGCGCGATGGCCTTGCCTTGTTCGTCTTCCTTGCCGTCGACCGGCGACTTGCTGCCCTTTTGCGCGCCGATCGATGCCGCCACATTTGCCAGCGCTTGCACCCACTGGCCGGCGGGTGCGATCAGCTTGTTGCGCACCGGCATCGCCCAGTCGTGTTCCACGTCATGGATGACGGACAGCACGGCGCCCTTGCGTGCCGCGGCACGCACGCGCATCGCGAACAGCGGATGGTCCTTGCGCAGGTTCGAGCCGATCACCAGCGCGCCCTGCAGGTTGGACAGCGATGCGATCGAGGTGCCGAGCCAGCGCACGGCAGTCGATTGCTCGAACTGGGCGTTGCGCAGGCGGTAGTCGATGTTCTCGCTGCCCATGCCGCGCATCAAGGCGCCGGCCAGGTACAGCTCCTCCACCGTGCTGTGCGGGCTGGCCAGCGTGCCGACGGCGGCAGCGCCATGGTCGGCCTTGATTTGGCGCAGGCCGTTGGAGACGTATTCGAGCGCGGTCTGCCAGTCGACGGACTTCCACTCGCCGCCTTGCTTGAGCATGGGCTGCGTCAGCCGCTCGGTGGTGTTGAGCGCTTCGTACGAGAAGCGATCGCGGTCGGCCAGCCAGCATTCGTTGACGGCTTCGTTCTCCAGCGGGAGCACGCGCATCACCTTGTTGTTCTTGACCTGGACGATCAGGTTGGCGCCGGCGCTGTCATGCGGGCTGACCGACTTGCGGCGAGACAGCTCCCACGCCCTGGCCTGGTAGCGAAACGGCTTGCTGGTCAGCGCGCCGACCGGGCACAGGTCGATCATGTTGCCCGACACTTCCGAATCCACCGTGTCGTTGAGCACCGTGGTGATCTCGGAATGCTCGCCGCGGTGGATCATGCCCAGCTCCATCTCGCCGGCCAGCTCCTGGCCGAAGCGCACGCAGCGGGTGCAGTGGATGCAGCGGCTCATCTCCTCCATCGAGATCAGCGGGCCGACGTCCTTGTGGAAGACGACGCGTTTTTCTTCCTCGTAGCGCGACGCCGAGGCGCCGTAGCCGACGGCCAGGTCCTGCAGCTGGCATTCGCCGCCCTGGTCGCAGATCGGGCAGTCCAGCGGATGGTTGATCAGCAGGAATTCCATCACCGACTGCTGGGCCTTGATCGCCTTGTCGCTCTTGGTGCGCACGATCATGCCCTGCGTGACGGGCGTGGCGCAGGCCGGCATCGGCTTGGGCGCCTTCTCAACGTCGACCAGGCACATGCGGCAGTTGGCCGCGATGGACAGTTTCTTGTGATAGCAGAAGTGCGGGATGTACGTGCCCGCCTTGTCGGCCGCATGCATGATCATGCTGCCCTCGGTGATCTCCACCTTCTGCCCGTCGAGTTCGATTTCAATCATGAGGTCACAGCCGCTTTGTTGATCAGCGCTTCGAATTCGTGGCGGAAATGCTTGATCATGGCCCGCACCGGCATCGCCGCCGCATCGCCGAGGGCGCAGATGGTGCGGCCCTGGATGTTGTCGGCCACGGAGTTGAGCAGGTCCATGTCGCTGGGCTTGCCATGGCCGTTGTGGATGCGGTCCACCACGCGCCAGAGCCAGCCCGTGCCTTCGCGGCACGGCGTGCACTGGCCGCAGGACTCGTGCATGTAGAAGTATGAGAGGCGCTTGAGCGACTCCACCATGCAGCGCGAATCGTCCATCACGATGACTGCCCCCGAGCCCAGCATAGAGCCGGCCTTGGCGATGGAGTCGTAGTCCATCGTGCACTCCATCATGACCTTGGCCGGCAGCACCGGCGCCGACGATCCGCCGGGGATCACGGCCTTGAGTGTGCGGCCCTTGCGCACGCCGCCGGCCAGCTCAAGCAGTGTGCTGAACGGCGTGCCGAGCGGAACCTCGTAGTTGCCCGGCCACTCGACGTCACCCGAGACCGAATAGATCTTGGTGCCGCCGTTGTTCGGCTTGCCGACTTCCAGGAAGGCCTGGCCGCCGTTGCGGATGATCCAGGGCACCGCCGCGAAGGTTTCGGTGTTGTTGATGGTCGTGGGTTTGCCGTACAGGCCGAAGCTGGCCGGGAACGGCGGCTTGAAGCGCGGCTGGCCTTTCTTGCCTTCCAGCGATTCGAGCAGCGCCGTCTCTTCGCCGCAGATGTAGGCGCCGAAGCCGTGCGAAGCGTGCAACTGGAACGAGAAGTTCGAGCCGAGGATCTTGTCGCCCAGATAGCCGGCCGCCCTCGCCTCCTCCAGCGCTTCCTCGAAGCGGTGGTAAGTCTTGAAAATCTCGCCGTGGATGTAGTTGTAGCCCACGGTGATGCCCATCGCGTAGGCGGCGATGATCATTCCCTCGATCACCTGGTGCGGATTGAACTGCAGCAGGTCGCGGTCCTTGCAGGTGCCCGGCTCGCCTTCGTCCGAATTGCAGACCAGGTACTTCTGGCCCGGGAACTGGCGCGGCATGAAGCTCCACTTCAGGCCGGTCGGAAAGCCCGCGCCGCCGCGCCCGCGCAAGGCCGATTCCTTGACGGTGGCGATCACCTGGTCTTGCGTCAGGCCCGTGACGCCTGCGTCACTCACCTCCGTGAGGATCTTCTTCAGGGCCTGGTACCCTTCACGCGCCTCGTAATCCTTCAGCCGCCAGTTCGTGCCGTCCAGGTCCTTGTAGATCTGCGGGCTGATGTGACGGCCGTGGAAGCAGGTCTGCACCCCCGTGGCCTGGAACTGCGTCAGCACTTGTTGCGCGTTCATTCCTGGGCCCCCTTCAGACCGTCCACCAATTGGTCCAGCTTGTCGTTGCTCATGAAGCTGCACATGGTGAAGTCGTTGACCAGCAGCACCGGCGAATCGGCACAGGCGCCCAGGCACTCGCTTTGCTGCAGCGTGAACATGCCGTCGGCGGTGGTCTCGCCCATCTTGATGCCCAGCTTCTGTTCGAGGTGGTGCAGCGCCCTGGCGCCGTCACGCAGCTGGCACGGCAGGTTGGTGCAGACGTTGAACTTGTACTTGCCCACCGGCTGCTGGTTGTACATGTTGTAGAAGGTCGTCACCTCGTGCACCGCGATCGGCGGCATGCCGAGATAGTCGGCGACCAGGTTCTCGGCCTCGCGGCTGACCCAGCCCCACTCGGCCTGCACGATGGTCAGGCAGGCCATGACGGCGGACTGCCTGTGTTCCGGCGGGAACTTGGCGACTTCGCGCCCGAAGCGCTCCAGCATCGATGCCGTCAGCACTGGCAGAGTCTGATTCTTGGCGGCTGCACTCATCGATCGACCTCTCCGAACACGATGTCCATCGTCCCGATAATGGCAACGGCATCGGCGATCATGTGGCCGCGCGCGATCTCGTCCATCGCGGACAGGTGGGCGAAGCCCGGCGGCCGGATCTTCAGACGGTAGGGCTTGTTGGCGCCGTCGCTGACGATGTAGATGCCAAACTCGCCCTTGGGGTGCTCGACGGCGGCATAGGCCTCTCCCTCGGGCACGCGGAAGCCTTCGCTGAACAGCTTGAAGTGGTGGATCAGTTCTTCCATGTTGGTCTTCATGGATTCACGGTCCGGCGCCGCGACCTTGTGGTTATCGGTGATGACCGGGCCTGGATTGACGCGCAGCCAGTCCACGCACTGCTTGATGATGCGGTTGGCCTGGCGCATTTCCTCGATGCGCACCAGGTAGCGGTCGTAGCAGTCGCCGGTCTTGCCGACCGGGATGTCGAACTTCATCTGGTCGTAGACGTCGTACGGCTGCTTCTTGCGCAAGTCCCACTCGATGCCCGAACCGCGCAGCATGGCGCCGGTGAATCCCAGGTTGAGCGCACGCTCCGGCGTGACCACGCCGATGCCGACGGTGCGCTGCTTCCAGATCCGGTTGTCCGTCAGCAGCGTCTCGTATTCATCGACGTAGTGCGGGAAGCGCTTGGTGAAATCGTCGATGAAGTCCAGCAGCGTGCCGCTGCGGCTCGCGTTGAGGCGATCGATGGCGCGCTGGTTCTTGACCTTGCTGACCTTGTACTGCGGCATCGAGTCCGGCAGGTCGCGGTAAACGCCGCCCGGCCGGAAGTAGGCCGCGTGCATGCGGGCGCCGGAAACCGCCTCGTACATGTCGAACAGGTCTTCGCGCTCGCGGAAGCAGTAGATCAGGATGTTCATCGCGCCGCAGTCCAGGCCGTGCGCACCCAGCCACAGCAGGTGGTTCAGCAGCCGGGTGATCTCGGCGAACATCACGCGGATGTACTGCGCGCGGATCGGCACTTCCAGGCCCATCATCTTCTCGATGGCCAGGCAGTAGGCATGCTCGTTGGCCATCATCGAGACGTAGTCCAGCCGGTCCATGTAGGGCAGCGACTGGATATAAGTCTTGGTCTCGATCAGCTTCTCGGTGGCGCGGTGCAGCAGACCGATGTGCGGATCGGCGCGCTGGATCACTTCGCCGTCCAATTCCAATACCAGCCGCAGCACGCCGTGCGCGGCCGGGTGCTGGGGCCCGAAGTTCAGGGTGTAGTTCTTGATCTCGGCCATGACTATGCCTCTCGACGGGCCGCCCCTAGGGAGGCATGCGCCCCCTTGGGGGCCAGTGCAGCGGCGAAGCCGCAAACGTGGGGGCTCATCATTTGCCTGGGGCGCGGATGCCGCCGTAGTTTTCTTCGCGGATGATCCGCGGCGTGACTTCGCGCGGCTCGATCGTCACCGGCTGGTAGATGACGCGCTGGCGCTCGGGGTCATAGCGCATCTCGACGTGGCCGGAGACAGGGAAATCCTTGCGGAACGGATGGCCGATGAAGCCGTAGTCCGTCAGGATGCGGCGCAGGTCGGCGTGGCCTTCGAAGACGATGCCGTACAGGTCGAAGGCTTCGCGCTCGAACCAGTTGGCGCTGCTCCAGATGCCGGTGACCGAATCGACCACCGGCAGGTCGTCGTCGGCCGCGAACACCTTCAGGCGCACGCGCTGGTTCAGGCTGACCGACAGCAGGTGCGAGACCGCGCAATAGCGCTGGCCCTCCCAGCTGCCTTCACCGTGTTCGGAATAGTCGACCCCGCACAGGTCGAGCAGCTGTTCGAACCTGCAGCCCGGCGCGTCGCGCAGCAGGGTGGCCGCCTGCAGGTAGTTGGCCGGGGCGACCACGACGGTGATCTCACCGAGCTTGAGGTCGATGCTCTCGGCGAGTACGCCGAGCGTGCTTTCGATGTGGGCGCTGAGCGCCTCGGGATCGACCGCAAAGGGAGTGATGTGGCGCATCTGGCGTCAGGCCCGGGCGATGGTCTGGGTGCGGCGGATCTTCTGCTGCAGCTGGATGATTCCGTACAGCAGGGCCTCGGCCGTCGGCGGGCAGCCGGGAACGTACACGTCCACCGGCACGATACGGTCGCAGCCGCGCACCACCGAATAGCTGTAGTGGTAGTAGCCGCCGCCGTTGGCGCAGGATCCCATGGACAGCACCCAACGCGGCTCGGGCATCTGGTCGTACACCTTGCGCAGCGCCGGCGCCATCTTGTTGCACAGCGTACCGGCCACGATCATCAGGTCCGACTGGCGGGGACTGGGGCGAAACAGCATGCCGAAGCGGTCGATGTCGTAGCGGGCGGCGCCCGCGTGCATCATTTCGATCGCGCAGCAGGCCAGCCCGAACGTCATCGGCCACAGCGAGCCCGTCTTGGCCCAGTTGATGACCGAGTCCACGGTCGTCGTGACCATGCCCTTGTCGAGAATGCCTTCGTTAGCCATTGAGATCAGTCCTTGCGGGCGCTGCCGGGAT
Organism: Burkholderiales bacterium; assembly: GCA_038244915.1. Taxonomy (GTDB): domain Bacteria; phylum Pseudomonadota; class Gammaproteobacteria; order Burkholderiales; family Burkholderiaceae_C; genus Ramlibacter. The sequence goes on from JBBRSZ010000003.1 coordinate 136,421, forward strand.
CATTCCCAGTCGAGCGCGCCCTTTTTCCACTCGTACACGAACCCCACCACCAGGATGCCCAGGAAGACCATCATCGACCAGAAGCCGACCGGGCCGATGTCCCTGAGCGACACCGCCCAGGGAAAGAGGAAGGCGATTTCGAGGTCGAACAGGATGAACAGGATGGCCACGAGGTAGTAGCGCACGTCGAACTTCATCCGCGCGTCTTCAAACGCCTCGAAGCCGCATTCGTAAGGGGAGTTTTTTGCCGCGTCGGGCTTCTGGAAGCCGGCCAGCTTGCTGAACACGAAGCCCATCGCCTGGGGCGCGACGCCGACGCCCACGCCGACCAGGATGAACAGGAAGACAGGCAGGTACTGGTCGAGGTTCATCTTGGCGCTCTGATCACCGCTTCACGCCGCCGGAGGCGGCCCCGGGGGCTTCTTTTTGTATGGTGCCGTCGGCGAGACTCGAACTCGCACAGCTTTCGCCACTACCCCCTCAAGATAGCGTGTCTACCAATTTCACCACGACGGCGGTTTTTTTCTGCCCGGAAAAGCATGAGGAAACTGCGAACAGCCGGCCTTCCGCGCAGCTGCGAGTTTACTCTGAAACGGGGCCCTTCTCCCCTTGCGCCAGATCAAATGCGGCGCTTACTTGGTCGGTATCTGGGCGGCGCCGGAGGCCGGCTTGGCCGGTGGCAATGCGACGCTGCTGGCAGCGGGCGCGACCGGGGCGGCGGTGCCCGGAATGGCGGCCGCGCCGGAGGCGGCGGGCGCCGGGGCGACGGCGCCGGCGCGCTCGAGCACGCTGCCCGAATCCGCCGGGCGCAGGTTGCCGAAGTAGGCCAGGCCCAGCGTGCAGACGAAGAACACGGCGGCGAGCACTGCCGTCGTGCGGGACAGGAAGTTGGCGCTGCCGCTGGCGCCGAACAGGCTGCCGGAGCCGCCGCTGCCAAAGGCCGCGCCCATGTCGGCGCCCTTGCCGTGCTGGACCAGGATCAGGCCGATCATGCCCAGGGCCGTAAGCATCTGCACGGCCAGCACGATGGTGAGAAACACATTCATTCGATCACTCCTGTTTTTTGTCGCTGTCAGGCGCGCGCGGTTCGCGCGGCGCCGATGATTTGAAGGAAATCCGCGGCCTTGAGCGACGCGCCGCCGATCAGGCCGCCGTCGATGTCGCCCTGGGCCAGCAGGCTGGCAGCATTGGCCGCGTTCATGCTGCCGCCGTAAAGGATAGGCACCCGCTGCGCGTGCTCCGTTGCCGCCTGCAACTGCGCCCGCAGCACGGCGTGCACCTGCTGCGCCTGCTGCGGCGTGGCGGTTTTGCCGGTGCCGATGGCCCAAACCGGCTCGTAGGCCACGGCGATCTCGCTGATACAGTGCCCGTTGGTGTGGATCACGGCGGCCAGCTGGCGCTTGACCACTTCCTCGGTCCGGCCGGCCTCGCGCTCGGCCAGGGTCTCGCCAACGCAGACGATCGGCGTGATGCCCTGCGCCAGCGCCGCCTTGGCCTTGTCGGCCACGTCGGCGTCGGTTTCACCGTGGGACTGGCGCCGCTCGGAATGGCCGACGATCGCATACCGGACGCCAAATTCCTTGAGCATCGCCGCCGACACTTCGCCGGTGAAGGCGCCCGAGGCGTGCGCCGAAACATCCTGCGCGCCAAGTTCCAAGGACGAGCCATGGCGCAGCATCTGCAGCTGCGCCAGGTACGGCGCGGGCACGCAGACGGCGACCGTGCAATCGACGCCCGCCAGGCCGGCGATGACGGCGCGCACCAGTGCGTCGTTGGCAGCGACGCTGCCGTTCATCTTCCAGTTGCCCGCGATCAGTTTGCGTTTGCTCATGGTCACCAGGTCAGCACGATCTTGCCGATGTGCTGGTTCGATTCCATCAGCGTGTGGGCCTGGGCCGCCTGCGCCGCCGGGAAGGTCTTGAAGATGACGGGCTTGATGGCGCCGCGCTCGATCAGCGGCCAGACGTTCTTCTTGAGCTGCTGCGCGATGGCGGCCTTGAAGGCGACCGGCCGCGGACGCAGCGTCGAGCCGGTGATCACCAGCCGCTTGCGCAACACCATGCCGGCATTGAAGTCGGCCTTGATGCCGCCCTGGACGGCGATGATAGCGATCCGGCCGTCTTCGGCCATGCACTCCACCTCGCGCGCCACGTAGCTGCCCGCCACCATGTCGAGGACGACGTTGACGCCGGCGCCGTCGGTGAGGCGCTTGACCTCGGCGACGAAGTCCTGGGTCTTGTAATTGATCGCGTGGTCGGCGCCCAGCTTCAGGCAGGCCTGGCACTTCTCGTCGCTGCCCGCGGTGGCAATGACGGTGGCGCCCAGCGCCTTGGCCATCTGGATGGCGGTGACGCCAATGCCGCTGGTGCCGCCCTGCACCAGCAGGGTCTCGCCCGCCTGCAGCTTCACGCGGTCGAACACGTTGCTCCACACGGTGAAGAACGTCTCCGGCAGCGAGGCCGCCTCGATGTCGCTCATGCCCTTGGGCACGGGCAGGCACTGGCCGACCGGCGCGACGCACAGTTGCGCATAGCCGCCGCCGGCCACCAGGGCGCAGACGCGGTCGCCCGTCTTCAGCCCCGCTTCGGCCATGGCCGGGGCGTCGCCATCCACGATGACGCCGGCCACTTCCAGGCCCGGCAGGTCCGATGCGCCCGGCGGAACCGGGTAGTTGCCGGTGCGCTGCAGCACGTCGGGCCGGTTGATGCCGCTGGCCGCCACGCGGATCAGCAGTTCGCCGGGGCCGGCGACCGGGTCCGGGCGCTCGCCCAGACGCAGGACGTCGGGCGCTCCATAGCTTGTGATTTCAACGGCTTTCATGGTCTTCCTGGTCTCCGGCCGACACCCTGGGGCGTCGGCGGCACTCGAACAAAAGGCGTTTCAGGCCTGGTGGTCGTCGACCGGGGCCTGCGGCTCGCGCGGCTGCTGCTGGTCGCCACGGTTCTGCTGGCCTTCGCGGGGCTGCTGGTCGCCGCGCGGCTGCTGCTCGCCACGCGGCTGGTCGCGGTACTGGCCTTCGCGCGGCTGCTGGTCGCCACGGAACTGCTGGTCGCGCGGACCGCGGTCGTCACGCCGGGGGCGCTCGTCACGCTGTTCGCGCGGCTCACGCTGCTGGTCCTGCGACATCGCCGGGCGGTCCAGCAGTGCCTTCATCGACAGCTTGACGCGGCCCTTCTCGTCGGTCTCGAGCACCTTGACCTTGACGATCTGGCCTTCCGACAGGTAGTCGGAGACCTTCTCGACGCGCTCATGGGCGATCTGGCTGATGTGCAGCAGGCCGTCCTTGCCGGGCAGCAGGTTGATCAGCGCGCCGAAGTCCAGGATCTTGGTGACCGGGCCTTCGTAGACCTTGCCGATTTCGACTTCGGCCGTGATCTGCTCGATCCGCTTCTTGGCGACCTCGGCCTTCTCGTTGTCGGTGGCGGCGATGGTGATGGTGCCGTCTTCCTCGATGTTGATCTGGCAGCCGGTCTCTTCGGTCAGCGCGCGGATGACGGCGCCGCCCTTTCCGATCACGTCACGGATCTTCTCGGGGTTGATCTTCATGGTGTACAGCTTGGGAGCGAAGCTGGAGACTTCGGTCTTGGCTTCGCCCATGGCTTCCTGCATCTTGCCCAGGATGTGCATGCGCGCTTCCTTGGCCTGGGCCAGTGCCACCTGCATGATCTCGCGGGTGATGCCCTGGATCTTGATGTCCATCTGCAGCGCGGTGATGCCATTGGTGGTGCCGGCCACCTTGAAGTCCATGTCGCCCAGGTGATCTTCGTCGCCCAGGATGTCGGTCAGCACGGCGAAGCGGTTGCCGTCCTTGATCAGGCCCATGGCGATGCCGGCCACGTGGGCCTTCATCGGCACGCCGGCGTCCATCAGCGACAGGCAGCCGCCGCAGACCGAGGCCATCGACGAGGAGCCGTTCGACTCCGTAATTTCAGAAACCACGCGCATCGTGTACGGGAATTCTTCCTTGGTCGGCAGCACACCCAGCAGCGCGCGCTTGGCGAGCCGGCCATGGCCGACTTCGCGCCGCTTGGTGCTGCCCATGCGGCCCACTTCGCCGGTGGCGAAGGGAGGCATGTTGTAGTGGAACATGAAGCGGTCTTCGTACTCGCCCATCAGCGCGTCGATGCGCTGCGCGTCGCGCTCGGTGCCCAGCGTGGTGATGACCAGCGCCTGGGTTTCGCCGCGGGTGAACAGCGCCGAGCCGTGGGTGCGCGGCAGCGCGCCGGTGCGGATCTCGATCGGGCGCACGGTGCGGGTGTCGCGGCCGTCGATGCGGGGTTCGCCCGACAGGATCTGGTTGCGCACGATCTTGGCTTCGATGTCGAACAGCATGTTCTCGACCACGGAGCTGTCGAATTCCACGCCCTCGGCCTTCAGGCCCTTCATGGTCCAGGTGGTGACTTCGCGGGTCGCGTGGGTGCGGGCCTGCTTGTTGCGCAGCTGGTAGGCGGCGCGCAGCTTCTCTTCGGCCAGGGCGTTGACCTTGTTGATCAGGATGTCGTCCTTGGGAGCGGCACGCCAGTCCCAGGCCGGCTTGCCAGCGTCGCGCACCAGGTCATGGATGGCGTTGATCGCGATATTGCCCTGCTCGTGGCCGAACACCACGGCGCCCAGCATGATGTCTTCCGACAGCTGCTTGGCTTCCGATTCGACCATCAGCACGGCCGATTCGGTGCCCGCCACCACCAGGTCCAGCAGCGAATCCTTGCGCTGGGTCTGGCCGGGGTTGAGAACGTACTCGCCGTTGATGTAGCCGACGCGGGCGGCGCCGATCGGGCCGGCGAACGGCACGCCGGAGATGGCCAGTGCGGCGCTGGAGCCGATCATGGCGGCGATGTCGGGATCGACTTCAGGGTTCAGCGACACCGTGTGGATGACCACGTGCACTTCGTTCAGGAAGCCTTCGGGGAACAGCGGGCGGATCGGGCGGTCGATCAGGCGGCTGGTCAGGGTCTCCAGTTCGCTGGGCTTGGCTTCACGCTTGAAGAAGCTGCCGGGGATCTTGCCGGCGGCGTAGGTCTTCTCGATGTAGTCGACGGTCAGCGGGAAGAAGTCCTGGCCCGGCTTGGCGGTCTTGGAAGCGACCACGGTGCACAGCACCACGGTGCCTTCGATGTCCACCAGCACGGCGCCGGAAGCCTGGCGGGCGATTTCGCCGGTCTCGAGGGTGACCTTGTGCTGGCCCCACTGGAAGCTCTTGGTGACTTTATTGAAAATGCTCATGTCGTGCTCTCTTTCTACTCGTTGGAGGCGGAGCGACAGGAGCCGATGACGATGCCATTCCAGAAGCCCCCTGCCGGGGAAAGCTTGTGGAATGACACAGCGCGTCGCCTTCTCTTGTCGTCTCCGAAGTAAAAAGCGCCTGAGCTAGCGGGCTAACTCAGGCGCCTGTCTTGCATTGCCCTGCTTACTTGCGCAGGCCCAGCTTGCCGATCAGCGCGGTGTAGCGGTCGGCGTCCTTGTTCTTCAGGTACGTCAGCAGGCTCTTGCGGCGGTTCACCATGCGCAGCAGGCCGCGGCGGCCGTGGTGGTCCTTGGCGTGCGTCTTGAAGTGGGGGGTCAGTTCGTTGATGCGGGCGGTCAGCAGTGCAACTTGCACTTCCGGACTGCCGGTATCGGTGGCGCTGCGCGCGTTGGCCTTGACGACTTCGGCCTTGATTGTGGAGGCGATCATTGGTTTCCTAGATAACTCACAACCGGGGTCGTGATGGGGGTTTCAACTTGCGTTGGCGGCTGGAACTGCCACCAACGTGCGCTTGCTGGATGCAAAGCCTTGGAATTATAGCCCGGAAGCGTTCAACGGGCCGGCTGAGCCTGCAGCCAGGCGGCCAGCCGGTCCACGCCCTGGGCCAGCCGCGCCGGGTCTTTCGAGGCGAAACACCAGCGCAGCCAGCCCTGAGCCTCGGGCGCGAAGGCGCTGCCGGGCGCCAGGCCCAGCCCCGCTTCGGCCACCAGCCGCTTGGCCACCTGCAGCGAGTCGTCGAAGCCGTCGAGCTTGAAGAAAGCGTACATCCCGCCGCGAGCGGCCTCGACCTCGACCCGGGGCAAGGCCTGGAGCAGGGGCACCAGCGTGTCGCGGCAATGCTTGAGGTGGGCCACCACCCGCGGCGTCACCTCGTCGGTCCGCTGCAGCGCCACCACGCCGGCCCGCTGGGTGAAGACGCTGGCGCAGGAGGTGTTGAATTCCACCAGCTTGCCCATGGAATGGGTCAGCGAGGGCGGCATCACCAGCCAGCCCAGCCGCCAGCCGGTCATCAAGAAGCTCTTGGAAAAGCTGTGCACCACCACCAGCCGGTCTTGCGGCTGCGCCACGTCCAGGAAGCTGGGCGCGCAGCCGTTCGGCGTGTCGTCCTCGTAATACAGGCGCTCGTAGACCTCGTCGGCCAGGATCCAGGTGCCGGTCCGGCGGCAGTGCTCCAGGATGGCCTGCTGCTCGTGCCGCTCCAGCGTCCAGCCGGTCGGGTTGTTGGGCGCGTTCAGGATCAACAATCTGGTCTTGTCCGTGACCTGCTCCAGCAAGGCCCACAGGTCCAGCGTCCAGCGCCCGCCTTCGGGCTTGAGCGAGAAGCAGCGCAGGTCCGCGCCCAGGATCAGCGGCTGCGCCGTGAGATTCGGCCAGACCGGCGTCACCGCCACGACCTGGTCGCCGGCGTCGACCAGCGCCTGCACCGCCAGCATCAGCGCGTTGACGCCGCCCGAAGTGATCGCGATCCGGTTGCTGGCGATCTCGCCGTGCAGACCGCTCATGTAATGGGCCACCGCATCGCGCAGCTCGGGCAGGCCGAGGTTGTGGGAATAGAAGGTCTCGCCCTGTTGCAGCGATTCGATCGCTGCCTGGCGGATGAAGTCGGGCGTGACTTCGTCGCTTTCGCCGAACCAGAAGGCCAGCACGTCGCTGCGCCCCATGCCGGCGTTGGCGACTTCGCGGATCTTGGATTCTTCGAGATTGATGAGGGTCTGGCGCATGGGGCGATTGTCCGTGCTTCAAATGTCATTCCCGCGCAGGCGGGAATCCAGGGCATTCAAGGCTGCGCCGCGGCACATCGGCGCACTGGATTCCCGCCTGCGCGGGAATGACGGACATCTGCGCGGGAATGACGGCAATCTAAGCGGGAATGACGGAACTCTGCGCGGGAATAACGACTAAGGGCGGACCATCCGGCAAGTCGTCGGCATCTCCGCCTGGGTCGGCGTGAGCGTCTTGATCACCCGAAAGCCGTAGCCGGATCCCTCGACGTCGAACTTCACGCCCGGGCTGCCCTGCCTGTCCATCACGCCCACCACCAGCGGCTGCTGGAATTGGTGGTCGGCGGCGCGCATGGTGCCGGCCTGCCCGCTCAGGCTGACGCTGGCGGTCTCCAGCGCGGTCGCCACCGCGGCCGCCTCCAGCGCGCCGGCCTTGCCGATCGCACCGGCCAGCGCTTCGACCAGCAATTGCATGCGCATGTGCACGTAATCGTCGGCCGGGTCGGGATAGCGCTTGCGAAACGCCTGGTAGAACGCCTCGCTCTCGCGCGTGGGCAGGTTGGGCAGGTTGGGCAGCCAGTCGGCCACCGCGATCACGCGGCCGACGCCGGCGTCGCCGATCGCCGCCGGCGCTCCCAGCGCGTTGCCGTAGAAGGTGTAGAACTTGCCGCCCCAGCCGACGTCGCGCGCCGCCTTCACCAGCAGCGTCAGGTCGTTGCTGAAGTTGCCGGTGATCACCGCATCGGCGCCGCTGGCCTTGATCTTGGTGGCATACGGCGCGAAGTCCTTGATCCGCATCAGCGGGTGCAGCTCGTCGCCGACGATGGCAACGTCGGGTCGCAGCACGCCCAGCTGGCGCCTCGCCTCGCGCAGCACGCCCTGGCCAAAGCTGTAGTCCTGTCCGAACAGGTAGACCGACTTCACCGCGCGGTCGTCCTTGAGCACCGACATCAGCGCCGCCATCCGCATGTCGGCATGGGCGTCGAAGCGGAAGTGCCAGAAACTGCACTTCTCGTTGGTCAGGATCGGATCGACGCCGGAGTAATTGAGCAGCAGCACGCGTTGCGCCGGCTCGCGTTCGTTGTGCTTGTTGATCGCTTCGATCAGCGCCGCGGTCACCGCCGAAGAATTGCCCTGCAGGATGAAGCGCGCGCCGTTGTCGATCGCCGAACGCAGCAGCGCCAGCGCCTCCTCGATCTGGCCCTTGCTGTCATAACGCTCCAGCGCCAGCAGGCGGTGGCCGCCCGCCAGCTTCACGCCGCCGCGCGCGTTGACGCGCTCCACCGCCCACACCATGTTGCGGAACACCGCCTCGCCGCCGTTGGCGTTGCCGCCCGACAGGCCCTCGATCAGGGCCAGCTGGATCGGTCCGGACCCCGGCTGGCCTTGCGCCAGCGCGGGAAGACATAGCGATGCCGCCAGGGATTTCAAGACCCTGCGCCGAGCAATATTCATCACTGGATTTCCCTTGAAAACCACCGCGCTGGGCACAGATGGTGTGCATGCGGCGATCAGGTTGAGAGCCGCGCAGTTTAAGGCAACCGCCTTCCCGGATTTCCAAGGAGTAGACCCATGTTCTTCGCACCCGTCGTTCGCACCCGCGCTGTGGCCCCCGGCTCCCGTTCCTTCGACCGCAGCTTCGAGCGCTTCGTCAACGAGGCCTTCTTCAACCCCAGCACGCAAGGCGTGGACGTCAAGCAGGACGACAAGGCCTGGACCGTGACGCTGGACCTGCCGGGGGTGACGCGCGAAGAACTGTCGATCGCCACCGAAGGCAGCGTGGTGCGGATCGAGACCAAGGCTGAAGCCAAGCGCCAGTACAAGGCCGCCTACGAGCTGCCGCAGGACATCGACGTCGCCGCCAGCGGCGCGAAGCTGGAAAACGGCGTGCTGACCCTGACCCTGGCCAAGCAGGTTCCGGTCAGCAACGTCAAGCAGATCGAAGTCAAATAAGTCAGAGATCCGCCAGCGGCCACCGTGGTTTCACGTCGAAGGCGTAGACCGCGGTGGCCGTCTGCTTTCCGAACTGCAGGCGCATCGCCGCGGCCATCGCGATCATGGCGCCGTTGTCGGTGCACAGGTGCAGTTCCGGATAGTGGACGCGCACGCCCGCCTTCGCGCACGCCGCATTCAGCTGCAGGCGCAGCAGCCGGTTGGCGCCGACGCCGCCGGCCACCACCACCCGGTCCAGCCCGGTGCTGTCCAACGCCGCCATCGTTTTCCTGACCAGCACGTCGACGATCGCCGCCTCGGTCGACGCGGCCAGGTCGGCCTTGCGCGCCTCCAGCGCATCGCCCAGTTTCTTCGCCTGCGTCATCACCGCGGTCTTCAATCCGGCGAATGAAAAGTCCAGGTTGCCGCTGTGCAGCAGAGGCCGCGGCAGCTTGAACGCGTCCGGATTTCCTTGCTGAGCCAGCTGCGACAGCGCCGGCCCGCCGGGATAGCCCAGGCCCATCAGCTTGGCCGACTTGTCGAAGGCCTCGCCGGCCGCATCGTCGATGGTTTCGCCCAGCAGCTCATAGCGGCCCACACCGTCCACCCGCATCAGCTGCGTGTGGCCACCCGACACAAGGAGCGCGACGAACGGAAACTGCGGCGGATCGGCGCTCAGGAACGGCGACATCAGGTGTCCTTCCAGGTGGTGCACGCCCAGCACCGGCTTGCCCAGCGCGGCTCCTAGCGCGCAGGCGACGCCCGCGCCCACCAGCAACGCGCCCGCCAGCCCTGGCCCGCGGGTGTAGGCCACCACGTCCACGTCCGCCAGGGCGCGATGGCCTTGCGCCAGCACGTTCTGGGTCAGCGGCAGCACGCGGCGGATGTGGTCGCGGCTGGCAAGCTCAGGCACGACACCGCCATAGGCGCGGTGCATGTCGATCTGGCTGTGCAGGGCGTGGCTGCACAGGCGGGGCAGCCCGCTTGCCTGCGTTTCCACCAGCGCCACGCCTGTCTCGTCGCACGACGATTCGATTCCCAATACCAGCATGGACCGAGTTTAGGGGAAGCGCCCTCGCAGGGGCGATGCGAGGGCTATGCTCTGGCTTGCTTCTTGCGGTAAAGCTCCATGTCGATTCCGGTTGCCTTGCGTCTCGTTGTGATTGCTCCCGACACCCTGGTGCCGGACGGCAGCGACGAGGACGAAGTGGCGCTGGCCGAACGCTCGCGCCAGTTGCGCATCGGCCTGCTGGAGAACGGCTACGACGTGGTCGCCGTGCTGCCCACCGATACCTTCCTGCGCGAGCGGATCGCGCAACTGCAGCCCGACATGATCATCGTCGACGCCGAGAGCGCGGCCCGCGATGCGCTGGAGCATGTGGTGATGGCCACCCGCGACGAGCGCCGCCCGATCGTCCTGTTCACCAACGACGGCGACACCAGCCACGTGCAGGACGCCGTCGCCGCGGGCGTCAGCGCCTACATCGTCGCCGGCCTCGCGCCGGAACGGATCCGGCCGATCCTGGATGTGGCGATGGCGCGCTTCCGGCACGAGCAGGGCCTGCGGCGCGAACTGGCGGATGCGCGCTCCGAACTGCAGGACCGCAAGCTGGTCGACAAGGCCAAGGGCCTGTTGATGCAGCGCCACGGCCTGTCCGAGCAGGCGGCCTACGACAAGCTGCGCAAGGCGGCGATGGATCGCGGGCTCAAGCTGGCCGACGTGGCGCAACGCATCCTGGACGCGGCCGACCTGCTGGGCTGAGCGCATGGGCATGGTGCGCCGCACAAATGCGGTGCGCGCGCGCAGCCTGTCATCCCGGCCCGCGAGCCGGGATCCATCCGTCGCGGCGCGCACTTGCACTCTGGCGCGTGGATCCCGCTCAAGGCCGGGATGACGGGCCGCACACGCTGGCACGGCCCTTGCGTCACAGACTGCAGAAACCAATGAAGGTTTGCTGACCGGCCTGCTTCAACGGCGAAGCTCTGGCGAGGTCGAACCGGACGAAGGCGTCCCCACCAACACCCCGGTGTTGCGTGCGGACGCCTTTTTTGTTGGCGAAATTTTTGACTGCCTGGAGATGCCCTGTGATGACTGACCTGCTCAAGACCAAACTGTCCCGCCGCAGCCTGCTGCAGGCTGCGGCCGTCGGCGCCGTGGGTGTATCGCCCGCGCTGCGCACGGCCGTCTACGCCGCCGGCTCTGACAAGCCGGAGAAGGAAGAAGTGAAGATCGGCTTCATCCCGCTGACCGACTGCGCCAGCGTCGTGATGGCCTCGGTGCTGGGCCTCGACAAGAAGTACGGCGTCAAGATCGTCCCGAGCAAGGAAGCGAGCTGGGCCGGCGTGCGCGACAAGCTGGTCAACGGCGAACTGGACTTCGCCCACGTGTTGTACGGACTGGTCTACGGCGTGCACATGGGCACCAGCGGCCCCAAGAAGGACATGGCGGTGCTCATGACCCTGAACAACAACGGCCAGGCCATCACGCTGTCCAAGAAGCTGGCCGACAAGGGCGCGGTGGACGGCGCCGGGCTGGCGAAACTGATGGCCGCCGAAAAGCGCGAATACACCTTCGCCCAGACCTTCCCCACCGGCACCCACGCGATGTGGCTGTACTACTGGATGGCGGCCAACGGCATCAACCCGATGAAGGACGCCAAGGTCATCACCGTGCCGCCGCCGCAGATGGTGGCCAACATGCGGGTCGGCAACATGGACGGCTTCTGCGTCGGCGAGCCCTGGGGCCATCGCGCCATCCTGGACGGCATCGGCGTGACGGCCATCACCACCCAGGACATCTGGAAGGACCATCCGGAAAAGGTGCTGGGCACCACCGCCGAATTCGTCAAGAAGAACCCGAACACGGCGCGCGCCGTCACTGCCGCCATCCTTGAGGCCGGCAAGTGGATCGACGCCAGCCTGGGCAACAAGCAGAAGATGGCCGAAACCATCGCCGACAAGAGCTACGTCAACACCAGCGTCGACGCCATCAACCAGCGCATCCTGGGCCGCTACCAGAACGGCATGGGCAAGACCTGGGACGACCCGAACTACATGAAGTTCTACAACGAGGGCGCGGTGAGCTTCCCCTACCTGTCGGACGGCATGTGGTTCATGACCCAGCACAAGCGCTGGGGCCTGATCAAGGAACACCCGGACTACCTGGCCGTCGCCAAGCAGGTGAACCACATCGACGTCTACAAGGACGCCGCCGCCGCCAGCAAGTCCGCCGTGCCCAAGGAAGCCATGCGCAGCTCCAAGCTGATGGACGGCACGGTGTGGGACGGCAAGGACCCGAAGAAGTACGCCGATTCGTTCAAGGTCCACGCTTGACATCACCGCTGCAGGAGAACGCCATGGTCAGTGCCGTGTTTCATTCGCCGCTGGGGGACGCGCCACCGGCCGCCGCTGCCGCTGCCGGCGTCGTCCGGTCCACATCTGTTCGTCCTGAGCTTGTCGAAGGGCCCGCGAAGGCTTCGACTGGCTCAGCCCGAACGGACGAAAAGCCGTATCGCGCCCCCTTCGACTGGAGCGCCGTCTGGCTGCGGGTGCTGCCGCCGGTGCTGGGCCTCGGCCTGCTGGTGCTGATCTGGGAGCTGGTCTCCCTGCGCAGCAGCAGCGGCTTTCCGGCGCCGCTGGAAACCTTCAGGCAGGCGGTCGAGGTCTTCAGCGACCCGTTCTACCGCAAGGGCCCGAACGACCAGGGCATCGGCTGGAACATCCTGTCCTCGCTGCAACGGGTGGCCGTCGGCTTCGGCCTGGCGGCGGTGGTCGGCATTCCCGCCGGCTTCATGATCGGCCGCTTCAACTTCCTGTCGCGGATGTTCAACCCGCTGATCAGCCTGCTGCGCCCGGTGTCGCCGCTGGCCTGGCTGCCGATCGGCCTGATGGTGTTCAAGGGCGCCAACCCGGCCGCCATCTGGACCATCTTCATCTGCTCGATCTGGCCGATGATCATCAACACCGCGGTCGGCGTGCAGCGCGTGCCCAGCGATTACATGAACGTGGCCCGGGTGCTGAATCTGTCCGAATGGAAGATCGTCACCAAGATCCTGTTCCCCGCCGTGCTGCCCTACATGCTCACCGGCGTGCGGCTGGCCGTCGGCACCGCCTGGCTGGTGATCGTGGCGGCCGAGATGCTCACGGGCGGCGTCGGCATCGGCTTCTGGGTCTGGGACGAGTGGAACAACCTCAACGTCAAGAACATCATCATCGCGATCTTCGTGATCGGCATCGTCGGCCTGGTGCTGGAATACGCCCTGATCAAGCTCGCCACCGCATTCACGTTCGAAGAGGTGAAAACATGAACGAAAACCTCACCAGCAAATACATCCAGGTCGCCGGCGTCGAACAGAGCTTCAAGACCGCCAAGGGGCCGTTCGTCGCGCTGCGCGACATCGACCTGAACGTCGCCAAAGGCGAGTTCGTCACGCTGATCGGCCATTCGGGATGCGGCAAGTCCACGCTGCTGAACCTGATCGCCGGCCTGACCCGCCCCACCCAGGGCACGCTGATCTGCGCCAACCGCGAGATCGCCGGCCCGGGTCCGGACCGCGGCGTGGTGTTCCAGAACCATTCGCTGCTGCCCTGGCTCACCTGCTTCGAGAACGTCTACCTGGCGGTGGAGCGGGTCTTCGCCGCGACGGAAAGCAAGGCGCAGCTCAAGGCGCGCACCGAGGCGGCGCTGGCGATGGTGGGCCTGACGCCCGCCACGCACAAGCGCCCCGGCGAAATCTCCGGCGGCATGAAGCAGCGCGTCGGCATCGCCCGCGCGCTGTCCATGGAGCCGAAGGTGCTGCTGATGGACGAGCCGTTCGGCGCGCTCGATGCGCTCACCCGCGCCAAGCTGCAGGACGAACTGCTGCAGATCGTCGCCACCACCCACAGCACCGTGGTGATGGTGACGCACGACGTCGACGAGGCCGTGCTGCTGTCGGACCGGATCGTGATGCTCACCAACGGACCGGCGGCGACCATCGGCGAGATCCTGTCGGTCGACCTGCCACGGCCGCGCAGCCGGGTGGAGCTGGCCGAGGACACGCAGTACGTGCACTACCGCAAGGCGGTGATCGACTTCCTGTACACCCGCCAGGCCCACGTCGAGAAGCAGGCCGCCTGAGGGTAACGCCGGGGGGAATTGCGCGCACCCCGCCCTAGAATGGTCGCGCCCTCCGCCGCGGGGGCCCAACCACAGGAGCGAGACACATGCGCATCCAGCAAACCCTGGCGACAGCCATCCTGACCGGAATCACGGCGCTCACCGCGCTCGCCCCTGTCGCCGCGCACGCCGCCGACCCGATCAAGATCGGCCTGATCGTCCCGATGACGGGGCCGTTTTCCTACATGGGCCGGCAGATCGGCGCGGGTGTCAATCTCTACCTCGCGCAAAACGGCAACACGGTGGCCGGACGCAAGGTGGAGATCATCCTGAAGGACGACGCCGGCTCGCCCGACACCACCCGTCGCCTCGCGCAGGAGCTGGTGGTCAACGACAAGGTGACGGCGCTGGCCGGCTTCGGCCTGACGCCGCAGGCCTTCTCGACCGCCGCCATCGCCACCCAGAGCAAGACACCGATGGTGGTGATGAACGCCGCCACGTCCTCGGTCACCGAGAAGTCGCCCTTCATCGTGCGCACCAGCATGACGCTGCCGCAGGTGACCATGGGCGTGGCCGAGTGGGCCTACAAGAACAAGATCAGCAAGGTCGTCACCCTGGTGTCCGACTTCGGGCCGGGCATCGACGCCGAGAAGGCGTTCGGCGGCGTGCTGACCGCCAATGGCGGCCAGCTGCTGGCGGCTCTGCGGATGCCGATGGTGACTCAGGATTTCGCGCCCTTCCTGCAGCGGGTGATGGACGCCAGGCCGGAAGCGGTGTTCGTGTTCCTGCCGGCCGGCAGTCAGGCGGCGGTGTTCATGAAGCAGTTCGCCGAGCGCGGGCTGGCCAAGGCCGGCATCCGCCTGATCGGCCCCGGCGACATCGTGGACGACGACGTGCTGGCCGACATGGGCGACGCTGCGCTGGGCGTGATCACGTCGCACCACTACTCGGCCGCCCATCCGTCGGCCATGAACCGGAAGTTCGTCGAGGCCTTCGAGAAGGCCAACAAGGGCATGCGGCCCAACTTCATGGCGGTGGGCGGCTATGACGGCATGCGCGTGCTGATGGAGGGCCTCAAGACCACCAAGGGCGCCGGCGGCGAGGCCCTCGTCAACGCGATGAAGGGCCAGATCTTCGAAAGCCCGCGCGGCCAGGTGCTGATCGACGCGCAGACCCGCGACGTGGTGCAGGACGTCTACATCCGCAAGGTGGAGCGGGTCGACGGCAAGCTGTACAACGTGGAGTTCGACGTCCAGAAGTTCGTCAAGGATCCGGGCAAGGGCAAGTAAGCCAGCCCGCGCACCAGAAGCGGCCCGCCGCGCGGCCATCCTGGTGCACCCTGCCCGCACTGGCCGCGCCAACCACGCGGCCAGTGCCGCTTTTGCGCCGCATTGCGGCGAGCGCAAGCGGCATTCGATGGCACAGGTCTTGCGTTCCCTTTGGCGGGCGTAACGAAGCGCCCGACCTCCGGCGACAGCCGGACGGGTTTTGCGCACAACGGCGTGCGTGGCGGTCTCCCGGCGACAGGGCCCAAGCCCTCCCGGAAGCAACTTGCTGGAGCATTTGCCGATGAAACGATCGAAGCTGGTGATGGTGGGCAACGGCATGGCCGGCGTGCGCACCCTGGAAGAACTGATCAAGGTCGCCCCGGAGCTGTACGACATCGCCGTGTTCGGCGCCGAGCCCCACCCCAACTACAACCGCATCCTGCTGTCGCCGGTGCTGGCCGGCGAGCAGACCATGGACGACATCGTCCTGAACTCCTGGGACTGGTACCAGGACAACCACATCACCCTGCACGCCGGCAAGAAGGTCGTGAAGGTCGATCGCGTCAAGCGCGTCGTGATCGCCGAGGACGGCACCGAGGAAGCCTACGACCGGCTGCTGCTGTGCACCGGCTCCAACCCCTTCATCCTGCCGGTGCCCGGCAAGGAGCTGGAAGGCGTGATCGCCTACCGCGACATCGCCGACACCAACACGATGATCGAGGCCAGCCAGAAGTACAAGAGGGCCGTGGTCATCGGCGGCGGCCTGCTCGGGCTGGAAGCGGCCAACGGCCTGATGAAGCGGGGCATGGAAGTGACCGTGGTCCACGTCATGCCCTGGCTGATGGAGCGCCAGCTCGATGACGTGGCCGGCAAGCTGCTGCAGAAATCGCTGGAAGACCGAGGCCTGAAATTCCTGATCGGCGCCCAGACCCAGGAGCTGACCGGCGACACCGACGGCCGCGTGAAGTCGATCAAGTTCAAGCCTGCCCCGGGCTCCGACCCGGGGGACGGGACCGAAGTCGCCACCGACCTGGTGGTGATGGCCGTCGGCATCCGCCCCAACACCCAGCTGGCCGAGAGCATGGGCCTGCACGTCAACCGCGGCATCGTGGTCAGCGACACCATGCAGACCGTCACCGATGCGCGAATCTACTCGGTCGGCGAGTGCGCCGCCCACCGCGGCATCGCCTACGGCCTGGTGGCGCCGCTGTTCGAGCAGGCCAAGGTCGCGGCCAACCACCTGGCGCAATTCGGCATCGGCCGCTACACCGGCTCGCTGACCTCCACCAAGCTGAAGGTCACGGGCATCGACCTGTTCTCATGCGGCGATTTCATGGGCGAGCAATCGGGGCGTCCGGGGGACGCGGGCACCGAAGTCATCGTTCTGTCCGACCCCTTCGGCGGCGTCTACAAGAAGCTGGTGCTCAAGGACGACAAGCTGATTGGCGCCTGCCTGTACGGCGACACGGTGGATGGCAGCTGGTACTTCAAGCTGCTGCGCGACGGCCGCAGCGTCAGCGGCATCCGCGACAAGCTGATGTTCGGCGAGTCCAGCCTGGGCGACGTCGGCCACGAAGGCCACACCAAGGCCGCCTCCATGCCCGACAGCGCGGAGGTCTGCGGCTGCAACGGCGTGACCAAGGGCACGATCTGCAAGGCGATCAAGGAAAAGGGCCTGTTCACGCTGGAGGAGGTGAAAAAGCACACCAAGGCCAGCGCCTCCTGCGGCTCGTGCACCGGGCTGGTGGAACAGATCCTGATGTTCACCGCCGGCGGCGACTATTCCTCGGCGTCGAAAAAGAAGGCGATGTGCGGCTGCACCGACCACAGCCACCAGGAAGTGCGCGACACCATCCGCGAACTTCACCTGCTGGCGATTGCCGATGTGTACAAGACCATGGAATGGCGCACGCCCACCGGCTGCGCCTCCTGCCGGCCGGCGATCAACTACTACCTGCTCTCGACCTGGCCCAAGGAGGCCAAGGACGATCCGCAGAGCCGCTACATCAACGAGCGCAGCCACGCCAACATCCAGAAGGACGGCACCTATTCCGTGATCCCGCGGATGTGGGGCGGCGAGACCACCGCCAGCGAGCTGCGCCGGATCGCGGACGCGGTCGACAAGTACAAGATTCCGACCGTGAAGGTGACGGGAGGGCAGCGGATCGACCTGCTGGGCGTGAAGAAGGAAGACCTGCAGAACGTCTGGAAGGACATCGGTATGCCGTCCGGCCACGCCTACGCCAAGGCCCTGCGCACGGTGAAGACCTGCGTGGGCAGCGAGTGGTGCCGCTTCGGCACTCAGGACTCGACCCAGATGGGCAAGGACCTCGAGCGGGCGCTCTGGCGCATGTACGCGCCGCACAAGGTCAAGCTGGCCGTGTCGGGCTGCCCGCGCAATTGCGCGGAGGCCGGCATCAAGGACGTCGGCGTGATCGGCGTCGACTCTGGCTGGGAGATCTACATCGCCGGCAACGGCGGCATCAAGACCGAGGTCGCGCACTTCTTCTGCAAGCTCAAGACCGCGGCCGAAGTGCTGGAGTACAGCGGCGCCTTCCTGCAGCTCTATCGCGAGGAAGGCTTCTACCTGGAGCGCACGCTGCACTACGTCAACCGCGTCGGCCTGGACTACGTCAAGAAGAAGATCCTCGAAGACCAACCGCTGCGCCAGGCGCTGTGGGAGCGCCTTCAGTTTGCGCTGGACGGCGAGCCCGATCCCTGGTTCGAACACGAGAAGGCCTCGCTCGACACCCGGCAGTTCAGCAAGCTGACGCCCACGCAGCAGGTGGCATGAAGATGAACGACTGGACCATCATCTGCCGCGTCGAGGACATCCCGGTGCTGGGCTCGCGCCGCGTGGTGCGGCCCCGGGGCATGGACGTCGCCGTGTTCCGCAACCACCAGGACCAGGTGTTCGCATTGCTGGACCGCTGTCCGCACAAGGGCGGTCCGCTGTCGCAAGGCATCGTGTTCGGCACCAGCGTCGCCTGTCCGCTGCACAACTGGACCATCGGCCTGGCCGACGGCTGCGCCAGCGCGCCCGACGAAGGCTGCGTGGCGAAGTTCGCATGCAAGGTGGTTGACGGCGAAGTCCGGCTGGACCCGGTGGAACTGGCAACCCTGGCCATCGACCTGGAGCCGCCCCGCGCCGGCGAGTGCGCGACGACCGGCGCGCTCGGCGACCAGAGCTTCGAGGTGCAGGCGCCGCACAGCTCGTGACCATCGCCAGGCAAACCCGCTCCACCTGCCCTTACTGCGGGGTGGGTTGCGGTGTGATCATCGAGTCGCAGGACGCGCAGATCACCGGCGTGAGCGGCGATCCCGACCATCCGGCCAACTTCGGGCGGCTGTGCACCAAGGGCTCGACGCTGCACCTGACGGCCTCGGCGCCGGTCACGCTGCAAACCCGGTTGCTGCACCCGATGCGGCGCGAGCACCGCAATGAAAAGCCCAAGCGGGTGGGCTGGGACGACGCGCTGGATTTCGCCACCGAAAGCTTCGCCCAGATCATTGGCGAGCATGGACCCGACGCCGTCGGCTTCTACATCTCCGGCCAGTTGCTGACCGAGGACTATTACGTCTTCAACAAGCTGGCCAAGGGCCTGATCGGCACCAACAACGTCGATACCAACTCGCGTCTTTGCATGAGCAGCGCGGTCGCCGGCTACAAGCTCACGCTCGGCGCCGATGCGCCGCCCTCCTGCTATGACGACGTGAACCATGCGGACTGCATCTTCATCGTCGGCAGCAACACGGCGTTCGCCCACCCGATCCTGTTTCGCCGGATCGAGGACGCCAAGGCCGCCAATCCGGCCATGAAGATCATCTTCTGCGACCCGCGCCGGACCGACACCGCCGGCATCGCCGACCTGTACCTGCCGGTGCAACCCGGCACCGACGTGATGCTGTTCAACGGCCTGCTGCACATCATGTTGTGGGAAGGCTGGACCCGCCCCGACTACATCGCGGCCCACACTACAGGGCTCGACGAGCTCAAGGCCACGGTGCGCGACTGCACACCCGAACTGGTGGCGCAGGTCTGCGGCATCCGCAAGGAAGACCTGTTCACGGCGGCCAGGTGGTTCGCGACCTCGGGCGCCACGCTCAGCCTGTATTGCCAGGGCCTGAACCAGTCCACCAGCGGCACCGCCAAGAACGCGGCACTGATCAATTTGCACCTGGCCACCGCGCAGCTCGGCAAGCCCGGCGCCGGCCCGTTCTCGCTGACCGGCCAGCCCAATGCGATGGGTGGCCGCGAAGTGGGCGGCCTGGCCAACCTGCTGTCCGCCCACCGCGACCTGGCCAATCCGCAGCACCGCGCCGAAGTGGCGGCGCTGTGGGGCGTGCCCTCGGTGCCGGACAAGCCCGGCAAGACCGCGGTGGAGATGTTCCAGGCCGCCGCCGACGGCGAGATCAAGGCGCTGTGGATCGTCTGCACCAACCCGGCCCAGTCCATGCCCGACCAGCTCACGGTGCGGCGGGCCCTGGAGCGCGCCGAGTTCGTGGTGGTGCAGGAGGCGTTTGCCACCACCTCGACCTGCGACTACGCCGACCTCTTGCTGCCGGCGACCACCTGGGGCGAGAAGACCGGCACCGTCACCAACAGCGAGCGCCGCATCAGCCGCGTGCGGCCCGCCGTGCCGCCGCCGGACGAGACCCGGCACGACTGGGCGATCGCGGTGGAGTTTGCCAGACGCATGCAGGCGCGCCTGCGGCCCGGGCTGTCGACGCTGTTCCCCTATTCCTTGTCGGACCCCGAGGGTGGCGTCGAAGCCATCTGGAACGAGCACCGCGAGTCGACCCGCGGCCGCGACCTGGACATCACGGGCATGAGCTACGCGCTGCTGGAGGCCGCGCCGCTGCAGTGGCCCATGGCGTCCGGCCAGTCGCAGGGCAAGGTGCGCCTGTACGAGGACGGCATCTTCCCCACCGCCGACGGCAGGGCCCGCTTCGCCAACACCGTGTACCAGCCGGTGGCCGAGCCGCGCGAGTCGCGCTTCCCGTTCTCCCTGACGACCGGCCGGCTGCGCGACCAGTGGCACGGCATGAGCCGCACGGGCACGCTCGGCCGCCTGTTCGGTCACGTCGCCGAACCCTGCGTGCAGATGAATCCGCAGGACATGGCGCGCCGCACGCTCAACGAAGGCGACCTGGTGCACGTCACCAGCAAGCGCGGCTCGATCGTGGTGCCGGTGCAAGCCAGCCAGGAGATCGGCCTGAGCCAGGCCTTCATCGCCATGCATTGGGGCGGCGAATACCTGGGCGGGTGCTCTAGCACCGGCCAGCGGCTGGCGGGCGTGAACGCGCTGACCACCTCGGCCTCTTGCCCCAGCTCTGGGCAGCCCGAGCTCAAGCACGCAGCGGTGAAGATCCTCAAGGCCGAACTGCCCTGGTCGCTGCTGGCGATGGCCTGGCTGCCCGACGACCAGGCGCTTTCCGTGCGCGAGCAGCTGCGCCAGGTCATGGACCTGTTCCCGTTCGCCTCCTGCGTGCCGTTTGCCAACAGCGTGCCGCTGGCGCAGGCGGCGGAGCGCTCGCGCACCGGCATCCTGCTGCGCGCTGCCGCCCATGAGGTGCCCGTGGGCGATTTGCTGGCCCGCGTCGAAGCGCTGCTGGGCCTGAGCGGCGACGACGTGCTGCGTTATGCCGACCCGCGCCACGGCCAGCGCCGCGCCATGCGGCTGGCGCGTCACGGCGAGAACGCGCAGCTGGAAGCCTTCATGCTGGCGGGCGACGTCAGCGCCCAGGCCTGGATCCGCACCCTGCTGCAGGACGAACTGCCGGCCCAGGCCTATGGCCGGCTGCTGCTGTCGCCCGGTGCCAAGCCGCCGGTCGCGGTGCAAAGCCGCGGCAATCTGGTCTGCACCTGCTTGAACGTGACCGACCAGGAAATCGCGCAATGCCTGGCCGACGTCGAGGGCGACCCGACGGCGCGGCTGGCCGCATTGCAGGCGGGGCTCAAGTGCGGCACCAACTGCGGCTCCTGCATCCCGGAGCTGAAAAGGCTGGTTCACCTGACGCCGGCGGCGGTGCAGCCCTGAAGTTCGTCATTCAGCTTATAGCCAGCGGTTGGCAAGGCTCTGAGAAAATCCCGCAATGAGCATCAGCCAGTACATCAAGGAAATCGGCCGCGGCCAGCGCGGCGCGCGGCCGCTGGACCGCGCCCAGGCGAACGATCTGATGGGCCAGGTGCTCGACGGCAGCATCACGGACCTGGAGCTCGGCGCCTTCTGCCTGGCGATGCGAATCAAGGGCGAGACCGCCGATGAAATGGCTGGCTTCCTCGATGCCGCTCATGCCCGGATGACACTGGTGCCCGCCAGCCAACGGCCGCTGGTGGTGCTCCCGAGCTACAACGGTGCGCGCCGGCTGCCGGTGCTCACGCCCTTGCTGGCGCTGCTGATCGCCCGGCGCGGCCTGCCGGTGCTGATGCACGGCACGGCGACGGAAGACAGCCGCGTCACCGTGCCCGACGTGCTGGCGGCGCTGGACCATCCGCCGCTGACCGAGATTCGCGCGCTGGCCGCCAGCGAAGCGGCCTATGCCCCACTCGAACTGCTGAGCCCCGCGCTCAAACGGCTGCTCGATGTGCGACGCGCCGTGGGGCTGCGCAACTCGGGCCACAGCATGGTCAAGCTGATGAAGCCCTGCGCCGGGGCGGCGGTGATCGTGAGCAGCTACACCCACCGCGAATACGCCGAATCGATGTCGGCGGTGTTCCAGCTCGAAGGCGCAACCGCCCTGCTGCTTCGCGGCACCGAAGGCGAGCCGGTGGCCGACGCCCGCCGGCTGCCGCAGATGGACGGCTTCATCCGCGGCCGCCACGTGGCGCTCGAACTGGGCCAGAAAGGCACGCTCACCGACCTGCCCGACCTGCCCAGGGACATCGATGCGGCCACCACGGCGGCCTACATCCGTGACGTCCTGCACGAGCGTCGGCCGATCCCGCTGTCGATGGCGCAGCAGGTGGAACATATCTTGCATCTGGCTGACGCAGCATGAACACACACGGCAATCCCCTCAGCGCTACCGGCAAGGTCACCCTGGTCGGCGCCGGGCCGGGCGACCCGGAACTGCTCACCTTGAAAGCCGTGAAGGCCATCGAGGCAGCGACGGTGTTGCTGGTCGACGACCTGGTGGGCGACGACATCGTCGCTTTTGCATCCCCCACTGCCCGGGTAGTCCACGTCGGCAAGCGCGGCGGCTGCAAGAGCACGCCGCAGGCCTTCATCGAGAAGCTGATGGTGATGGCCGCGCGCGAGGGCGAGAACGTCGTGCGGCTCAAGGGCGGCGACCCGTTCATCTTCGGCCGCGGCGGCGAAGAGGTCGAGCACCTGCGCGCCGCCGGCATCGACGTGCACGTGATCAACGGCATCACCTCGGGCCTGGCGGCAGTCACTTCGCTGGGCGTTCCGCTCACGCACCGCGAGCATGCGCACGGCGTGGTGTTCGTCACCGGCCATGCCAAGCCCGGCTCCGGGGGCGCCGACTGGCGCTCGCTGGCCGCCACCGCGCGCGACGCCAAGCTGACGCTGGTGATCTACATGGGCGTGAGCGGCGCGGTCCGCATCCAGCAGGAACTGCTGACCGGCCTGCCCGCGACGACGCCGGTGGCCGTGGTGCAGCGCGCCAGCCTGCCGGACCAGCGCCACATCGTCACCACGCTGGGCGAACTGGCCGACGCCATCGCCCGCGAGCAGTTCGCCAGCCCCTCGGTCATCGTCGTCGGCGACGTGGTCAGCGGCGTCGCTGCAGCCCACGCCGTGCCGGCGCAGTTCCGCGCCGCATAGTTCCAGCCGCATACACTGCGGCGCATGCAATCGTTCGATGCTGTCGTGGTCGGGGCCGGCGCTGCCGGCCTGTTTTGCGCGGGCCAGGCGGGCCAGCGCGGGCTCAAGGTCCTGCTGGTCGACCACAGCGACAAGGTGGCAGAGAAGATCCGCATCTCCGGCGGCGGCCGCTGCAACTTCACCAATCGCGAGCTGGAGCCGGCGGCGCCGCACAAGCACTTCCTGGGCGACAACCCCAATTTCTGCCGCTCGGCCCTGTCGCGCTACACACCGCAGGATTTCATCGCGCTGGTGCAGCGGCACGGCATCGCCTTCCACGAAAAGCACAAGGGCCAGCTGTTCGGCGACCACTCGGCCGACGACTTCATCCGCATGCTGGTGGCCGAATGCGACGCCGGGGCCGTCACCCGCTGGCAGCCGTGCAGCGTGAAGAGCATCCGCTCTTGCGATGACGCTGGCGGTGCGCGCTACGAACTCGAGACCGACCGTGGCCCGGTGCGCTGCCGCAACGTGGTGATCGCCACCGGCGGCTTGTCCATCCCGAAGATCGGCGCCACCGATTTCGGCTACCGCATCGCCAGGCAGTTCGGCCTGCGGCTGGTGGAGCCCCGCCCTGCCCTGGTGCCGCTGACCTTCGATGGCCAGGCCTGGGCGCCGTATTCGCAGCTCGCGGGCCTGGCGCTGCCGGTGCTGATCGAAACCGGCGGTCCTTCGACAGGCTCAGGACGATCGGGAAAAGTCTCATTCCACGAAGACCTGCTGTTCACCCACCGCGGCCTGTCGGGCCCGGCGGTGCTGCAGATCTCCAGCTACTGGCGCGAGGGCCAGCCGATCCGCATCAACCTGGCGCCGAACGTCGACCTCAAAGAGGCGCTGCTGCAGGCCAAGGCCCGCTCGCGCAAGCTGGTGGCCAACGCGCTGGCGACCCTGGTGCCGTCGCGCCTGGCGGATGCCTGGGTACAGCAGGACGCGGCCTGGCAAAAGCCGGTCAATGAAGCGACCGACAAGGCGCT
The DNA here is from genome assembly GCA_038244915.1 of Burkholderiales bacterium. Taxonomy (GTDB): domain Bacteria; phylum Pseudomonadota; class Gammaproteobacteria; order Burkholderiales; family Burkholderiaceae_C; genus Ramlibacter. The sequence goes on from JBBRSZ010000003.1 coordinate 160,488, forward strand.
CACAGCCCTGGCCGAGCGCCTGTCCCGCTGGGAGCTGGTGCCCACCGGCACCGAGGGCTACCGCAAGGCGGAGGTCACGGCCGGCGGCGTCGACACCCGCGACCTGTCGTCGCAGACCATGGAATCGAAGCAGCCCGGCCTGTTCTTCATCGGCGAGGTGGTCGACGTCACCGGCTGGCTCGGCGGCTACAACTTCCAGTGGGCCTGGGCCAGCGGTCACGCCTGCGCGCAGGCCCTTGCGCCGCAACCGTCGATGACCGTCACTCCAGCTTGACGCCGGCGTCTTTCACCAGCTTGACCCAGAACTTCGCGTCTTCGGCCAGGAATGCGGCAAAGGCGTCCGGTGATGCCGACAGGGAGACCTCGGTGCCCTCGCGCGCCAGTGCCGCCTTGATCATGGGCTGCTGCATCGCGACGGTCGCGGCCTCGAAAATCTTCTTCACGATCGGGGCCGGCGTGCCGGCCGGCACGAACAGGCCGTACCAGAACTCGATGGCGTAGTCGGGCAGGCCCGCGGCGGCGGAACCGGGCACGCCGGGCACCAGCGCCGAGCCTTCGCGCGTGCTGACGGCCAGCGCGCGCAAGCGGCCAGCGTTTGCCTGCGGCAGCACCGAAGGCGGCGTGCCGAATGTGAGCTGGGTGTCGCCGGCGATCACCGACTGGATCGCCGGCGCGCCGCCGCGAAACGGAATGTGGGTCATCTGCACGCCGGTGATCTGCAGGAACAGCGCCGCCCCCAGGTGTGGCGCCGAGCCGTTGCCCGAGGTGGCGTAGTTCAGCGTGCCGGGCGCTTTGCGGGCGCGCTCGATCAGCTCCTGCACCGACGCGATGCCGGTGGCGGGATTGACGGCCAGCACCAGCGGCGAGCTGGTGAGCTTGCCGACCGGCTGCAGGTCGCGGGCGCTGTAGCCCAGCTTCGGGTTCAGCGCCGGGTTGACCGAGATGCTGCTCGGGCTGGCGATCAGCACCGTGTAGCCGTCCGGCGCCGACTTGGCCACCATGTCGGCGGCGATGCTGGAGCCACCGCCGGCGCGGTTCTCGATGACGATGGGCTGGCCGAGCGACTTGCCCATCGCCTCGCTCATGACGCGCGCCACGTAGTCGGCCGCGCCGCCAGGCGCGAACCCGACCACCAGCTTGACCGGCCTGGCCGGATAGGCCGGCGCCTGCGCGACGGCCGCAGTGACGCTGCCCGCTGCCATCGCTGCCAGCAGCAGGCGCCTGAAAATCCCCAGCTTGTCGTTCATCGTTGTTTCCTGTGAGGAGGTAGCGGCTCAGGCCGGCGGCATAGCCAGCACCAGCTTGCCCAGGTGCTGGTTGGCCTCCATCGCGGCCTTGGCCTCGCCCAGCTGCTCGAACGGGAACACCCGGTCCACCAGCGGCCGGATCCGGCCGTCGGCCAGCGCCGGCAGCACGTCGGCGGTAAAGCGCGGCACGCCCTCGGCGCGCTGCTCGGGCGAGCGCAGCTTGTTGGAGACGCCGAACAGCGTCAGCCGCTTGGCATGCAGCGCCTGCAGGTCGATCTGCGCCTCGAGCACGCCATCGACATAACCGACGGTCGCCAACCGGCCCTGGAACGCCATGCAGCGGATGTCCTCGGCAAACACCGTTCCGCCCACCGTGTTGATCACCAGGTTCACGCCCCTGTCGGCCGTGGCTTTCATCACCGCGTCGTAAAAATCCGCGCCACGCGTGCACAGGCCGACGTCCAGGCCCTGCGCCTGCAACCGCGCCAGTTTCCCGGCCGAGCCCGAGGTTCCGATCACACGCGCGCCCAGGGCCTTGGCCAGCTGCAACGCGGCGACGCCGACACCGGAGGAGACGCCATTGACCAGCATCCACTCGCCGGCGGCCAGCCGGCCCTGCAGCACCAGCATGTCGTGGACCACCAGGAACACCAGCGGCACGCTGGCGGCCTGTTCCCATGACAGGTTGGCGGGGACGGCGAGCGCCTCGCGCTCGTCCATCAGCGCGAACTCCGCAAACGCGCCGCCACAGCGGCCCATCACCCGGTCGCCGGCCTTGAAGCGGCTGCCGGCCCTCGCCAGCACCACCTCGCCCGCGCCTTCCATGCCGATCGCCTTGGCCGCGCCGGCCTTGTGCAGGCCGTGGCCCAGGATGAATTCGCCGCGGTTCAGGCCGGCCGCGTGCATGCGCACCAGCAACTGGCCCGGGCCGGGTTCCGGCAGCGGCGCGTCACGCAATTCCAGGGTGCTCTTCACCCCGTCCGTCTGCATCCAGTATGAGCGCATCTGTCGTTCCTCATTTGCCGGTGAACACCGGCTTGCGTTTTTCCATGAAGGCCTTGCGGCCCTCGGAGTAGTCGGCGCTGTCGAAGCAGCCGCGGATCAGCTGCCGGCACAGATCGTGGTCGACGTCCGGCGAAGGCTTCAGGATCTCGGCGGTGATGGCCTTGGCGGTGCGGATGGTCAGCGGCGCATTGACGGCGATGCTGCCCGTGTAGTCGGCCAGCAGCGCCTCCAGCTGGTCCGGCTCGCACACGCGCGAAACCAGCCCCAGCGCCCTGGCCTCCGCCGCATCGATCCTGCGGGCGGTGAAGAACAGGTCCTTGGCCGCGCCGGGCCCGATCAGGTCGACCAGGTTCTTCATCGCCGAATAGCGGTAGCCCAGGCCCAGCCGGGCGGCGGGAATCGAGAACACCGAATCGCTGGCGGCGATGCGCAGGTCGCAGGCGATCGCCACGTTAACGCCGCCGCCGATGCACCAGCCGCGGATGCACGACAGCGTCGGCTTGCTGAAGTTCGCGATGCCGGTGAGCGCAGCCTCGGCCATCGCCTCGTAGCGGGTGACGGCTTCGCGCGCGGCCCGCATGTCCTCGAACTGCGAGATGTCGGCGCCCGACACGAAGGCCTTTTCGCCGGCGCCGGAAAACACCACCAGGCGCACCCGCTCGTCGGCCTCGGCCGGGCCAAGCAGCAGCGGCACCGCTTCCCACATGTCGACCGACAACGCGTTGTGGCGTGCCGGATGATTGAAGCGGATGTGCAGGGTCGCGCCGTCGAGCCAGCTCTGGACCCGTTCGGTGGGAGATTGGTAGTCGGTGCTCATCAGAAGATTCCGGAGGAATGCATGCGGTCCATGTCGGCGGCGCCGATCCCGAGTTCGCCCAGGATTTCGCGCGTGTGCTCGCCGCGCCGCGGCGCGGCGCGGGCAATGGTGCTGGGCGTGCGTTCGAGCTGCACCGGCTGGCCCACCATGCGCTGCGGCCCGAAGTGCGGCGACACCACATCCTTGACCATGCGCAGGTGCCGCACCTGCGGCTCCTCGAACACTTCGCGCAGGTTGTTGATCAGGCCGCAGGCGACCCCGCCGGCGTTGAGCCGCTCGATCCAGTAGGCGCGGTCGTGCTCGGCCAGCCGCTGGTTGATCTCGGCGTTGAGCCAGTCGCGGTTCACGCCGCGCGACTTCTTGTCGTGCGAGCGCTCGTCGGTCACCCATTGCGGCGCGCCCAGGATGTCGCAGAAGCGCTCCCAGATCTTGGAGCCGAACACCGCGATGTTCATGTAGCCATCGCGCGCCTTGTAGACGCCGGTGGGAATGCTGGTGGGATGGAAGTTGCCGGCCTGGGTGGCGACCTCGCCGTCGATCAGCCAGCGTGAGGTCTGGAAATCCATCATGTAGACCATGGCTTCCAGCAGCGAGGTGTGCAACCACTGGCCCTTGCCCGACGCCTCGCGCTCCAGCAGCGCGACCAGGATCCCCTGGGCGGCGAAGATGCCGGCGCACAGGTCGGCGATCGGGATGCCGACCCGCATCGGCTCGCCGCCTTGCTGGCCGGTGACGGACATCAGCCCGCCCATGCCCTGGGCGATCTGGTCGAAGCCGGGCCGCTGCGCCAGCGGCCCGCTCTGGCCGAAGCCGGAGATGCTGGCGTAGACCAGGCCCGGATGGTCCGCGCTCAGGCTGTCGTAATCGATGCCCAGCCGGGTCTTGACGTCGGGGCGGAAGTTCTCCACCACCACGTCGGCGCCGGCGATCAGGCGCTTGAGCACGGCGATCGCCTCCGGCTCCTTCAGGTTCAGCGTGATCGAGCGCTTGTTGCGGTGGGTGTACTGGTAGTCCGAACCTTCCTGCCCGCCCAGCGTGTCGTCGCCGCGCATGTGCTCAGGCATCTGCACCTGGATCACGTCGGCGCCCCAGTCCGCCAGCTGGCGGCAGGCCGTGGGCCCGGCGCGCACCTGAGTGAGGTCGATCACGCGAAAGCGCTGGAGCGCGCTGGAAGCTGGCAGGTGGGGCATCTTGATTCCGGTTGTCAATCAGGGCTTGGAGGAACGGCCAGAGCCATCCGTGCTCGCTGCTCGCCCTGGCGCACGGCGTCCTGCACGGACACCGGCCCCCCGGTGCTGCGTTTCCTGCGCGCTGCCCCCGTTGGGCGGGAACTGGGGCGTCGAGGCTGTCACCGCCCGGAATCTAGCGCATTTCCCCCGGCGGCGGCCCCGTGGGAACCCCCGTGGATGGCCCCTGCCTTGCCCAAACCGGGCGCAAGGCTATAATGTCGGGCTTTGCTGGCAAACCCCAACGGCCTGATCATCTTTAGTTGGGGACCCCCGCCGGGGGCCTGATCTTCTCCTGGCACATCAATTGAAATCATTCGCTAATGACGACCATCCGAGTTAAAGAAAACGAGCCCTTCGACGTCGCTCTGCGCCGCTTCAAGCGCACCATCGAGAAGCTGGGCCTGCTGACCGAACTGCGCGCCCGCGAGTTCTACGAAAAGCCCACCGCCGAGCGCAAGCGCAAGAAGGCAGCGGCCGTCAAGCGCCACTACAAGCGCGTTCGCAGCATGCAGCTTCCCAAGAAGCTGTACTAAAGTTCGCTTCGGATTGCCGCGCGGCCGACCCGGCCGGCGCGGCGCCACTCGCCTGCCTGGGGACGCTCAAGCAGGCTTTTTACCTTTTTGGCCCCCAAGAGACCCCTGGAGAACAGCATGACCCTCAAAGAACGCATCACCGAAGACATGAAGGCCGCCATGCGCGCCAGGGACAGTGAGCGGCTGGGCACCATTCGCCTGCTCACGGCCGCCATGAAACAGAAGGAAGTGGACGAGCGCATCGAACTGGACGACGTGGCGGTGATCGCCATCCTCGACAAGATGCTCAAGCAGCGCAAGGACAGCATCGAGGCCTTCGAGAAGGCAGCCCGCCAGGACCTGGCGGACAAGGAGATCGCCGAAGTGAAGGTGCTGCAGGCCTACCTGCCTGCCCGCCTGTCGGCCGAGGAAGTCGCCACTGAAGTGAAGGCCATCGTGGCCGAACTCGGCGCCACGGGGCCGGGCGACATGGGGAAGGTCATGGGCGCAGTGAAAGCCCGGCTGGCCGGCAAGGCCGACATGGGGCAGGTCTCGGCGGCTGTGAAGGCGGCGCTGGCGGGCTGACTCCCGTCTGTCATTCCGGCCTCGAGCCGGAATCCAGACTTCTTCGCGCACGTCGGCTCGCGCGGACGGCGAGGCCGGGCAGGGCGCGACGCATCGGCGCGGCGGCCGGTGCTGCGCCCCGGCTCCCCTGTGTGTTCCCGATTCCATGACGCGTCGCACAACTCACAGTGCGGCCTTAGGCCCTCTGTGAGTTGCGCGACGCCGGTCCCGGACCGAATTTCGCAGCGGAGTCGGCGCGCCGCGCGGACGAGCCCAGGATCAGAACACCTGCAGGCTCACCCAGTAGGCGATCGCCGCGACAAAGGCGCTGGCCGGGATGGTGAAGATCCAGGCCCAGACGATGTTGCCGGCCACGCCCCAGCGCACCGCGCTGGCACGCTGGGTGGAGCCGACGCCGACGATGGCGCCGGTGATGGTGTGGGTGGTGGACACCGGGATGCCCAGCGCGGTCGCCAGGAACAGCGTGATCGCCCCGCCGGTCTCGGCGCAGAAGCCGCCGACCGGCTTGAGCTTGGTGATCTTCTGGCCCATGGTCTTGACGATGCGCCAGCCGCCGAACATGGTGCCGGCCGCGATCGCCGTGTAGCAGACGCCGATCACCCAGTACGGCGGCGACGCCGCGCCGGCCGACGAGTAGCCGGTGGCGATCAGCAGCATCCAGATGATGCCGATCGTCTTTTGCGCATCGTTGCCGCCGTGGCCCAGGCTGTAGGCACCGGCCGAAACCAGCTGCAGCCGGCGGAACCAGCGGTCGACCCTGGACGGCCGGCTGCGCCGGAACACCCAGGACACCAGCACCATCATCAGCGAGCCGAGCAGGAAACCCAGCAGCGGCGAGACGAAAATGAACAGCACGGTCTTCCAGATCCCGGCCCCGATCAGCGAGCCGGCGCCGGCCTTGGCGATCACCGCGCCGACGATGCCGCCGATCAGCGCGTGCGACGAGCTGCTGGGAATGCCGTAGTACCAGGTGACGATGTTCCACGCGGTTGCGCCGATCAGGGCGCCGAACACCACGTGCGTGTCGACCACGCCGGGCTGGACGATGCCCTTGCCGACCGTGGCGGCGACGCTCAGGTGGAACACGAAGATCGCCACCAGGTTGAAGAAGGCGGCAAACGCCACCGCGGTGGTGGGCTTGAGCACTCCGGTTGAGACGACGGTGGCGATCGAATTGGCGGCGTCGTGGAAGCCGTTCATGAAGTCGAAGGCAACCGCCAGCACCACCAGCATGATCACCACCCACAGGGAGGCCTGCACGGTTGTCATCGGAAACCGCCGCCCTTCAGGAGTTCTCGAGGACGATGCCCTCGATCACGTTGGCCACGTCCTCGCACTTGTCGGTGATGGTTTCCAGCAGTTCGTAGATCGCCTTCATCTTGATCACTTCGCGCACGTCCGGCTCCTCGCGGAACAGCTTGCTCATCGCCGAGCGCATCACCCGATCCGCGTCCGACTCCAGCCGGTCGATCTCCTCGCAGGTCTTCAGCGCCGCCTCGGCGCAGGCCGGATCGGCCAGCTTGCTGATGAGGGCGACCGCGTCTTTGACGCGTTCGCAGCACTTGACGCTCAAGTCGGTGAGCCGGGTGATTTCCTCGTTGACCTGGCGCACGTCGTACAGCGCCATGGTCTCGGCCGAGTCCTGGATCAGGTCCGCCACGTCGTCCATGGTGTTGATCAGCGTATGGATCTGCTCGCGGTCGATCGGCGTGATGAAGGTCCGGTGGATCATCCGGTTGACGTCGTGCGTGACCCGGTCGGCCGCCCGTTCGGCATTGTCGACGTCGCGGTTGTACTGCTCGCGCAGGTGCGGATCGTTGTAGTTCGCGACCAGCAGCGAGAAGGCGCGCGCCGCCTCGACGATGCGCTCGGCGTGCTGGTTGAACATTTCGAAGAAATTGCCTTCGCGCGGCAGCAACTTGCCAAACAGCATGCTGGCTCCTGGTATGTGACGGTTTCGTGACTGCGGCGAGTGTAACTGCGCGATGATCATGGCCGGGAGAACGTCATGGCAGCAACAACGATGGAGGAATCACGCACAGCGGCAGCCGTGTCGGTGTTGCACTGCGACGACCACCTGCTGGTGCTGGACAAGCCGGACGGCCTGCTGAGCGTGCCGGGCCGCGGCGCCGACAAGGCCGACTGCCTGTCGGCCCGGGCCCAGGCGCTCTACCCAGACGCCCTGATCGTGCACCGGCTGGACATGGCAACCTCCGGCCTGCTCCTGATGGCGCGCGGCGCCGCTATGCAACGGCGCCTGAGCCGGGCGTTCGCCGAGCGCGAAGTGAGCAAGCGCTATGTCGCCGTGGTCGCCGATCACCTCGAAACCCCGGCAACTGCCGATGGCTGGGGCGTGATCGACCTGCCGATCGCCGCCGACTGGCCGAGGCGGCCGCTGCGCATCATCGACCGCGAACGCGGCCAGGCCAGCATCACCCGCTGGCGGGTGCTGGGCGAAGGCGCCGCGGCCGACACGACGCGGATCGAGCTCGAACCTGTCACCGGCCGCTCGCACCAGCTGCGGGTGCACCTGCAGGCGCTCGGCCACCCGATCCTGGGCGATGCGCTGTACGCACCGCCTGCGATCGCCGGCGCTGCCCCGCGCCTCCTGCTGCATGCGTGCAGCCTGCGGCTGGTCCATCCCCACAGCGGGGAGGCGTTGGAATTTTCCAGCGCCGTCCCGTTCTGACCCAGCCAGTGGGTACCATGGCGCATGACCGCTCCCCACCTCACCATCCTCACCGGCGCCTCGCGCGGCATGGGCCATGCCATGGCCGAGCAATTGATCGCGGCCGGCCACGACCTGCTGTGCATCTCGCGCAAGACCAATGACGTGCTGGCCGGCCTGGCCTCGCACAAGGAGGTTTCCTGCGAGCAGTGGGCCCATGACCTGGCGCAGCCGCAAAGCGCTGCCGCCAAGCTGGAGACCTGGCTGTCGCGCCGCGACGGCGCCGCGCTGGCGTCCGTCACGCTGATCAACAACGCCGGCCTGCTGCCACCGATCGCGTCGCTGGGCGGCGTGCCGGCGCGCGACCTGTCGGACGCGATGCGGGTGGACCTGGAAGCGCCGATGCTGCTGGCCGGCGCGTTCCTGCGCGCCACGGCGGGGTGGAAGGCGCAGCGCCGCATTCTCAACATCTCGTCGGGCCTCGGTCGCCGGGCCATGGCCTCGCAAGCCGCGTATTGCGCGGCCAAGGCCGGCATGGACCATTTCAGCCGTTGCGTCGCGCTGGAAGAAGCCGGCCACGCCAACGGCGCGAAGATCTGTTCGCTGGCGCCAGGCGTGATCGACACCGACATGCAGGTGCAGCTGCGCAGCAGCGACAGCAGCAAATTCCCCGACGTCGCCAACTTCATCGGGCTGAAGGACAAGGGCGCCCTCGCCTCCCCTGAGGAAGCGGCGGCCAAGGTGCTGGCCTATCTGGCGCGGGCTGACTTCGGCGCCAATCCGGTCGCGGACATCCGCGACTGAGTCTCAGGCAGCGCGGCTCACGCGTCCTGGAAGCGGCCGGCGCGTAACGTGACCACCAGCGTGTCGCGGTGGCCGCCGGGCGCCAGCGGCTGGATCGGCGTCGACTCGTGCACCACCCGGGCGTCATCGAGCAGCAGCAGGCTCCAGGGCTCGGTCAGCGTGAAGCGCTGGCCGGCGGGGCCATCGGACTCGAACACGCGGGTCTCGCCACCCTTGATGCCTTCGCGCTCCACCAGGAACACCGCCACCACGTCGACGCCGTCGCGATGCGCGCCTTCCGGCGTCGGGCGGCCGATGCCGTCGGTGGTGTCGATGCGGAACTGGTGCGCTTCGACGAACCAAGGCCGCTCGCCCTTGAGTTGCGAGCTGATGGTCGCCAGCGCGGCCAGCAGTTTCTGCCAGGCCGGCGCCGCCAGCGTTGCCGCATCCATCGGCTCGAACCAGCGCTCCATTCCGCCGTGCAAGGCGTTGTATTCCACCGGCTGCCAGTGGGCGCGATGCGGCACCGGCGCCAGCTCGCCGTGGTCGGCAACGAAGCACGAATGGCGGCGCCGCCGGTAGCGGCCGCCGTCCTTCAGATAGGTGTCCGGCGGCAACGCGTTCCAGCCCGGGCGCAGGGCGTCGAGTTCGGCCAGCTGCACGCCAGCCAGCGTCGCGACCGACTGCGGACTGAGAGCCGCATAGCCGCGCGAACGCAGTTGCTCCTGCAAGCCATCGAGGGGGGTGAAAGGCGGCGGAAAATTCATGCGGCGAGCTTAGCAAAGCCCGTCGCCGCTACTGCAGCGGCCGCAGCTTGCCCAGCACGAAGGGCAGGAATTCGCTCACCGTGGGATGGATCGGCAACGCGTCGCGCAGCACCTGGTAGCGCGCGCCGGTCGCCATGAAGTTGCTGACCACTTGGATCACCTCGTCGCCGCCCGGGCCGAGCACCGCGGCGCCGACGATGCGCTCGTCCTGCGCGTCGACCAGCAGCTTGATCATGCCGGCGGTCTCGCCCTCCTCCCTGGCGCGGCTGACGCTGGTCATCGGCCAGTTCACGGCCAGCATCGGCCGGCCGCTGCGGCGCGCCTCGGCTTCGCTCAGCCCGACCCGGCCTAGCGGGGGGTCGGTGTACATCGCATAGGTGGTGACGCGCCCATCGGCCGTCCGCGTCCCGCCTTCGTGGTTCGCCAGCACGATCTGGTGGTCCTGGTAGCTGGTGTGGGTGAAGGCGCCGCGCTTGTTGATGTCGCCCAGCGCCCAGATGCCCGGCACATTGGTTTCCAGCCGGCCGTCGGTCGGCACGAAGCCACGCTCGTCGGTGGCGACGCCGACAGTGTCGAGCCGCAGCCGTTCGGTGTTGGGCAAACGGCCGGTGGCCACCAGCAGGTGGGAACCCTCGATGCGCTGGCCGCCGCCCACGTGCACTACGACGCCGTCGCCGCTGCGTTCCACCCGTTCGACCGGATGGCCCGCCAGCACCGCGATGCATTCTTCGCCAAGGAATCCTGCGATCGCCGCCGACACGTCCTCATCCTCGCGGCTGGTGATGCGCGGGCCGGGTTCGATCACCGTCACCGCGCTGCCGAGACGGCGGAAGATCTGGCCCATCTCCAGCCCGATGTAGCTGCCGCCGAGGATGACAAGGTGCGCAGGCCGCGTGCGCAGTTGCAGCAGGCTGGTGTTGTCCAGCGCGGGCACCGTGTCGAGCCCGGGAATGGGCGGCATGAAGGCGCGGGTGCCGGTGTTGAGATAGACCCGCTGCGCGCGCAGCGGCTGGTCGCCGGCCAGCAGCTCGAAGCGCCCGTTCGAGCGGCCGGTGAATGCGCCCCAGCCTCGGACCAGCGTGATGTTGGGTTGGCCGCCGATCCACTGCTCCAGGTCCGCGCGCGAGCGATCGACCAGGGCTTGCATGCGCTGCATGGCGGCGGCGAAATCCACTTCCACAGTGCCGACATGGACGCCGAATTCAGCAGCTTGCCGCGCCAGATACGCCACCCTGGCGCTCTTGCGCAAGGTCTTGGTCGGCGTGCAGCCGACGTTGACGCAAGAGCCGCCCAGCAGCGCGCCTTCGACCAGCGCCACCTGCTCGCCGCGCCGGGCCAGCGCCACCGCCAGCGAAGGCGCGGCCTGTCCGGTGCCGATGACGGCGGCGTCGACTTCGAGGGCTTGCCGCATTGCCGCCTGCCTTGTCAGGGCTCGATCTTGACGCCCTTCCAGAATGCCACGCGGCCCTTGATCTCCTCGGCCTCCGGCTTCGGGTCGGCGTAATACCAGGCGGCATCCGGATTGAGCTCGCCGTCGACGATCAGCGAGTAGTAGCTGGCCTGCCCCTTCCACGGGCAGCTGGTCTTGTGGTTGCTGAAGGTGACGTAGTCGCGGTTGAGCGAACTCTCGGGAAAGTATTGGTTGCCTTCGACAACCACGAGGTCGTCGCTCTGCGCGATGACGACGCCGTTCCAGGTAGCTTTCATGTCTGTTGTTCCAATGCGGGGGGGTCAGTCAGTCGGCGCATGCAGCCAGTGCAGGCTGAACATGCGTTGGGGGTCGGTCCACACCGGCCCGGCGCGGAAGCCCGCGCGGGCGGCCAGCTCGCGCAGGCCCTCGATGGTGAACTTGTACGAATTCTCGGTGTGCAGCGTCTCGCCTTCCTCGAAGCCGTGGGCCTGGCCGGCCAGCGTCACCTGCTGGCGGCAGCGGCTGACCAGGTGCATCTCGATGCGCTGCTGCGGCGCGTTGTAGAAGGCGCTGTGCGCGAACTGCTCCAGCACGAAATCGGTGCCGAGTTCGCGGTTGGCACGCGCCAGCAGGTTCAGGTTGAAGGCGGCCGTCACGCCCTGCGAATCGTTGTAGGCGGCATGCAGCACGCCGGGGTCCTTGATCAGGTCGGCGCCCAGCAGCAGCGCTCCGCCGCGCAGCACCTGGCCGGTCACCTGCAGGAAGTGCAGCGCTTCGGCCGGCGTGAAGTTGCCGATGGTCGAGCCGGGGAAAAACCCAACCCGCTGCCCGGCGCCGGGCAGCGGCGCCGGCAGCAGCAGCCGCCGGGTGTAGTCGGCGATCAGGGGCTGGACGTCGAGCGCCGGATACTGCGCCCGCAGTTGCGCCGCCGAAGCCGCGAGGTGCTCGCCCGAAATGTCGATCGGCAGGTAGCGGGCCGGCCGCGCCATGGCATCGAGCAGCAGGCCGACCTTGGCGCAGGAGCCGGCGCCGAACTCCACGATCTCGGCGCGCGGCCCCATCTGGTCGGCGATCTGCGCGGCATGGGTGCGCAGGATCGCCAGTTCGGTGCGGGTCGGGTAGTACTCGGGCAACTCGCAGATGCGGTCGAACAGCTGCGAGCCGCGCGCGTCGTAGAAGTACTTGGGCGAGATGCTGCGCGGCCGTGTCGCCAGCGCGCGCGCCATGTCGGCTGCGAAACCGCGGCTGGCCGTCTCGGGCGCCAGCGGCTCCTGGGTCATCAGCGGCTGGTTCAGCATGCGCCGTCCCTGGCCAGCCGCAGGCCCGAGAACTGCCAGCGCGCGGCCGGCGGGAAGAAGTTGCGATAAGTCGGCCGGCTGTGGCCGGCGGGCGTGGCGCTGCTGCCGCCGCGCAGCACGACCTGCCCCACCATGAACTTGCCGTTGTACTCGCCGACGGCGCCCTGCAGCGGCCGGAAACCCGGATACGGGTCGTAGGAGGAGCGGGTCCACTGCCAGACATGCCCGGTCATCTGCGAGATGCCCGGCGCATCGAACGCCGCCTCCCACTCGAATTCGGTCGGCAGCCGGGCGCCCGCCCACTGCGCATAGGCGGCCGCCTCGTAGAAGCTCAGTTGCGCCACCGGCGCCGCGTCGTCCAGCGGCCGGATGCCTGACAGCCCGAACACCTGCCAGTGGCCGGCCGGCGCGCGCGGGTCGTCGGCGGCGATCCAGTAAGCCGGGTGCTGCCAGCCGCCGGCCTGCACCGCGGCCCAGCCGTCGGACAGCCAGAGGGCGGGATTGCGGTAGCCGCCGTCGGCGATGAACTGCGCGTAGTCGCCGCAGCTCACCAGCCGGTCGGCGATCCGGTACGGCTGCAGCAACGCGCTGTGGCGCGGTGTCTCGTTGTCGAAGGCGAAGCTGTCCTGGCCGTGGCCAATCTGAACCACGCCGCCGGCGCACGCCAGCCAGTGCATCGCCGCTGGCGGCGTGGCCAGCCGCAGCGCCGGCGCCTCGTGCGGCGCATAGGCGGGCAGCAGCGGATTGCACGACAGCAGGTGCAGGATGTCGGTGAGGATCAGCTCCTGGTGCTGCTGCTCGTGATTCAGGCCCAGTTCCAGCAGCGGCGCCGCCGCCTGCCAGCGCTCATCCTCGGCGTTGGCGATGAAGTTGCGCATGGCCGCGTCCACGTATCCGCGATAGGCATGCACCTGCGCCAGCGACGGCCGGCTCAGCATGCCGCGCTGGGGACGCGGATGGCGCGGGCCGAGCGACTCGTAATAGGAATTGAACAGGCGCAGGAACCGTTCGTCGAACGGCCGGAGGCCCGGATCGTGCGGCAGCAGAACCAGGGTCTCGAAGAACCATGCGGTGTGGGCCAGATGCCATTTGGTCGGGCTTGCATCAGCCATCGATTGCACGCCCTGGTCCTCGGCCGACAGGGGCGCGGCCAGCGCCAGGCTGTGGGCCCGGACCTGGTCGTAACGCTGCGCCAGGACGTGCCGCCACGCACCGGCTGCACTGGGGACGGAAGAAGAAAACGGTGTCGCGGACATCGTCGGGGATCCTTTTATTCTGTGGACGGCCGGGACAGCGCATCCCTGTCATGCGCGGACCCAGGCTCGCCGGTCGCGCCCCCTCCTGTTTCATTACAGCACAAGCAAATTGCCCTTGGGGGCCGCGGCGCTGTCACCTGCGCAACCGCGCCGCGGGCCGGCGCTGGCTACCATGACCGGCCCTTTCGAAAGACCTCCATGAGCACCGCAACCAGCACCCTCAGCAACCACCAGGTCCGGCTGGCCCGGCGACCCAGCGGCGCGCCGGTCGCGCAGGACTGGAGCTTCACGACCGAAGCGGCGGCGCAGCCCGCCGACGGCGGTGTGCTGGTGCGCACCCTGATGCTGTCGCTCGACCCGGCGATGCGCGGCTGGATGAACGAAGGCAAAAGCTACATCGCGCCGGTCGGCATCGGCGAGGTGATGCGGGCCGGCGGCATCGGCCAGGTGATTGCGTCGGGCAACCCGAAGTTCGCGGTCGGCGACCTGGTCTCCGCCGGCCTCGGCGTGCAGGAGTACGCGCTGATCGAGGCCGGCCAGGAGCAGCGCTTCGGCCTGCACCGGATCGATACCCGGCTGGGGACGCCGTCGCAATGGCTGAACGTGCTGGGCATGCCGGGCATGACGGCCTACTTCGGCCTGATGGACGTCGGCCAGCCCAAGGCCGGCGAGACCGTGGTGGTGTCGGGCGCGGCGGGCGCCGTCGGCCAGACCGTCGGCCAGCTGGCGAAACTCAAGGGCTGCCGCGTGGTCGGCATCGCCGGCGGTCCGGCCAAGTGCGAGTGGGTGGTCAAGGAGTTGGGCTTCGACGCCTGCATCGACTACAAGGCCGGCCAGGTCAAGGCCGGGTTGAAGGAGCACTGCCCCCAGGGCGTCGACGTCTACTTCGACAACGTCGGTGGCGAGATCCTGGACGATGTGCTGGCGCGCATCGCCCGCGGCGCCCGCATCGTCATCTGCGGCGCCATCAGCCAGTACAACAACACCACGCCGGTGCAGGGCCCAAAGAACTACCTGTCGCTGCTGGTCAACCGGGCGCGGATGGAAGGCATCGTGGTATTCGACTATACCGAGCGCTTTCCCCTGGCCGTGGCCGAAATGGCCGGCTACCTGAAGGACGGCCGGATGAAGAGCCGCGAGGACGTGATGGCCGGCGGCATCCAGGCCTTCCCGCAGGCGCTGGCCAAGCTGTTCACCGGCGAGAACTTCGGCAAGCTGGTCTTGCACGTCGCCGACGCATAGCGTCGGAAACGCGCAAGACCATCCCCGCGCAGGCGGGGATCCACGGCGCAAGACCATCCCCGCGCAGGCGGGGATCCACGCTAGCCTGCCAAGCTAATCAATCCCTGAATCCCGGCGGCCCGCCCATGGTGCGCAGCGCCATGTCCGAGTCGCGCCGCTCCACCCATTCGCTGCGGCTCTTCCACTTGCCCAGCTTGCTCGGGCTGTTGTCCATCCGCACGAAATACACCGGCAGGTCACAAGCCTGGTACTTGCCGCAGTAGCGGGCCCATTTGCGGACCTGTCCCGGCGGGACGTAGAGGTAAACCGGCCTGACCCGCGCCGGCGGCACAACCCGCGAAGCCACGACCGGGCGGTCGTAGATCACCGGCGGCGGCGCCGACCGGCCGATTTCGATCCGGCCATAGACACCGGGGCGCAACGCTCCGCCGGCCGTCGTGTTGACGTAGCCGGCGTTGGCCTGGCCGGCCGCGGCAGCGCCGGCCAGAGCCAGCAGCGCAAGCAGCCGCGCATGCGCGCCGCAGCTGGTGGTGGTCTTCGTGGTCATGGCAGTTCCTTGCATGCCCACGTTGTAGCTGCTGAGGCTGAAGCGCCGATGTAGGCGGCAGGGAAGATGGCGCAAGAAAAAGAGCCGCCGTCACGTAGGACAGCTCCGACGGTCCCGCAGCCATGCAGGCAGCGAGTGAAGTGAGCGCTCAGCTGACCCAGACTTGCTAAATGCCGCCGTGCGGGTGCGTCGGGTCGACCCAGAGCACCTGTTCCGGCCTTTCCGCCGGCTCGATGTCCAGGTTGATCGCCACCGCCTCGCCATCGCTGCGGCACAGAACGCATTCCAGCGCCTCGGTCGGGCTGGCGTTGATTTCCTGGTGCGGCACATAGGGCGGCACATAGATGAAGTCGCCGGGGCCGGCCTCGGCCGTGAACTGCAGCTGGTCGCCCCAGCGCATCCGGGCCCGGCCCTTGACGATGTAGATCACGCTTTCCAGGTGCCCATGGTGATGGGCGCCGGTCTTCGCGTTGGCATGGATGGTGACCGTGCCGGCCCACAGCTTCTGCGCTCCGACCCGCGCGAAATTGATCGCCGCCTTGCGGTCCATGCCCGGCGTCTGCGCGGTGTTGGAGTCGAGCTGGTTGCCGGCAATTACCCGAACGCCGTCGTGCTTCCAGTCCGGCGAGTGCGCGTGGGAATGATCGTGCGGGTGGTCGTGCGTGCTCATGCGGTCGAGACTACACCAGCGGGCCGCTCAGTCAAGCGCGCCGTACACCAGCTGCCGCAGCAGCCGGATGAAGTATTCGCGCTGGCCGGGCGCCTGGGTCAGCAGCAGCGCGAACAGGTCCTGCGCCGGATCGACGATGAACGAAGTGCCGCCCAGGCCCGACCAGAAATAGCTGCCCACCGAACCCGGGGTCGGCGCCAGGCCGGCGTGGGTGCGAACCGCGAAACCCAGGCCGAAGCCATGGCCCGGCGGCAGCAGGTCACCCTGCGCCGGGATCGCGCCGAGGTGGTCCGAGGTCATCCAGGCCAGGGTGTGCGGCGACAACAGCCGCACGCCGTCAAGCGTCCCGCGGTTGCGCAGCAGCAGCAGGAAGCGCGCGTAGTCGACGGCGGTGGACAGCAGGCCGCCCCCACCCGATTCGAAGCGGGGCGCGCGCCGGTTCTCCATCAGGCGAACCGCTTCGCCACTGTCGGGATCGACCGGGAACGGCTCGGCCAGGCGGTCAAAGCTGGCCTCGGGGAGCGAGAAGCCGGTGTCCTTCATGCCCAGCGGCGCGAACACCATCTGCATCAGCAACTCGCCCAGCCCTTGCCCGGTCACCACTTCCAGCAGAGCGCCCAGGACGTCGGTGGCGCGGCTGTATTCCCAGCAGCTGCCCGGCTGGAAAGCCAGCGGCAGGGTCGCCAGCGCCTCGCAGAATTCGAGGTTGCTACGCTTGCGCGAGGCCAGCGCCACCTCGGTGTACTGGCGCTGCACCGGGCCGTCGCCCATGAATTCATAGGTCATGCCCGCGGTGTGACGCAACAGGTCGTGCACTGTGGATTCGCGTACGGCCGGCACCAGTTGAACGCCGCCATCGCGCGGTAGCGCCACCTGCGGGCGCGCGAACATCGGCAGGTGCATGGACACCGGGTCCGTGAGCTGCAACCGCCCCTGCTCCACCAGCATCAATGTCACCAGCGAGACCACCGGCTTGGTCATCGAATAGATGCGAAAGATCGAGTCGAGCCGCATGGCGCCGGCGGCGGCCGGGTCCTGCCGACCGAGCGCCTCGGAAAATACGGTCTCGCCGGCCAGCGAGATCAGCGCGACCGCGCCGGGAATGCGGCCCTGGTCGACGTGGCCCTGCAGCGCGGCCCGGATGCGGTCTGCGGCCCCGGGGTGGAGCCGCGTCATTGCCCGTACCTCTGGCGCGCCAGTTCGGCCCCCGCGCCCAGCGCCTGCAGCTTCTTGAGCGCCACCTCGCGGTCCATCGGCGCCAGGCCGCAGTTGGTGCACGGGAACAACCGGTTCTTCGGCACGAACTGCAGCGCCTTGCCGATCGTGTCGGCCACCTGCTCGGGCGTCTCGATCTCGTCGCTGGCGACGTCGATCACGCCGACCATCACGTCCTTGCCTTCCAGCAGCTTCATGAGATGGGGCGGCACGTGCGAGTGGTAGCACTCCAGGCTGACGCGGTCGATGCTGCTGGCGGCCAGCGCCGGGAAGATCTGTTCGTACTGGCGCCACTCCTCACCCAGCTTTTCCTTCCAGTCGTTGTTGGCCTGGATGCCGTAGCCGTAGCAGATATGGACGGCGGTGGTGCAGGTCAGCCCTTGCGCGGCGCGCTCCAGCGCCTTGACGCCCCACTCAGCGGCGTCCTTCATGTAGACGTTGAACGCCGGTTCGTCGAACTGGATGATGTCGACGCCGTCGGCCTGCAACGCCAGCGCCTCCTGGTTCAACAACTCCGCGAACGCGAACGCCATCTTGACCTTGTCGCCGTAGAACTGGTCGGCCACGGTGTCGACGATGGTCATCGGGCCCGGCAGCGTGAACTTGAGCTTGCGCGTGGTGTGGGCGCGCGCCAGCTGTGCCTCGAACGCATGCACCCGCCCCTTCAGGCGCAGCGGCGCCACCACCTGCGGCACCATCGCGTCGTAGCGGTTGTCGCGGATGCCCATCTTGACCTTGTGCTCGAAGTCGATGCCCTCGACCTGCTCGAGGAAGCCGTGGACGAAGTGCTGGCGCGACTGCTCGCCGTCGCCCACGATGTCCAGGCCCGCGTCTTCCTGCGCCTTGATCCACAGCAGGGTGGCGTCGGCCTTGGCCTGGCGCAGCGCGTCGCCCTCGGCCTTCCATTGCGGCCAGAGCTTTTGCGTTTCGGCCAGCCAGCCGGGCTTGGGCAGGCTGCCGGCGATCGAGGTGGGGAACATGCTGTCTCCTTTTCGGGTCGGGTGGATTTTGCCTTCAACCGGCGGCAAGGCCGAATTCATGCGCCAGCAGTTCGTACGAGCGCCGCTGCGCCGCCGGGTCCCAGGTCCAGGTGATCACCACCACCTCCGGCACCTGCAACTCCTGCGCCAGCGCCTCGAGCTTGCCCTTGACCTGGGCCGCTGTGCCGACTAGGGCGCGATGCCGCAATTGCGCCAGGTAGGCCTGCTCGCTGCCCGTGTACTCGCGCGCCGCCTGCTCGGGCGGCAGCAGTGGGCCGAGCCGTCCGATGTTGCGGTCGACCCGGGTGCGCTCGCGGCTGGCGAACAGCCGCCACGCCTCCTGCTCGGTGTCGGCCGCCAGCGCCCAGACGCAGATGGCGGCCTCGGGCCGCTGCAGCAGGCCGGGCCGGAAGCTGCTGCGGTACAGGTCGAGCGCCACCTGCGCGCCCTCTCCTTCGGTGATGAAGTACGCGAAGGCGTAGGGCATGCCGTAGTGCGCGGCCAGCTGCGCGCCGTAGCCCGAGCTGCCCAGCATCCACAGCTGCGGCGAGGTCGTGCCCTGCGGCAGCGCCGGGATGCCGTGGCCGGGATGGCCTGCCGGCAACTCGCCACCGCTGACCCAGGCCTGCAGCTCCAGCACCTGCTGCGGAAAGCTGGCGGCGGCGCGCGGGTCCGGGTTGAGCAGCAGCGAGGTGCGCTGGTCGCTGCCCGGCGCGCGGCCCACGCCCAGGTCGATGCGGCCCGGCGCCAGCGCGTCCAGCACGCGGAACTGCTCGGCCACCTTGTACGGCGAATAGTGCGGCAGCATCACGCCGGCGCTGCCGATGCGGATGCGCGTCGTCCGCGCCGCGATCGCCGCCATCAGCACCTCCGGCGCACTGCCGACGATGGTGGCCGAGGCGTGGTGCTCGCTCAGCCAGAAGCGCTCGTAGCCCAGGGCCTCGCAGTGCTGCGCCAGCGCCAGGGTTTCGCGGATGGATTCGTCCTGCGGCCGGCCGGCGCGCGCCACGGACTGGTCGAGAACGGACAGGCGCAAGGCATTGCTCATGCGTCCGAGCTTGCCACAGCACCCTGCGGTAGCGCTGTGCCCCTCGCATAATCCTTGCCATGTCCTCCAGCATTCCCCGGCCCCGGGTGGTGATCATCGGCTGCGGCTTCGGCGGCCTCGAAGCAGCCCGCGCGCTGCGCGATGCGCCGGTGGACATCACGCTGCTCGAACGCACCAACCATCACCTGTTCCAGCCGCTGCTGTACCAGGTGGCGACGGCCGGCCTGTCGGCGCCGGCCATCGCGGCGCCGGTGCGGCACCTGTTCCGCACGCAGCCGAACGTGACCACACTGCTGGGGCAGGTGACGGCCATCGATGTCGCGGCGCGGCAGGTGCGCCTGGACGACGGCCACGCCATCGGCTACGAGCACCTGATCGTCGCGGCCGGCGCCACCCACAGCTACTTCGGGCGCGACGACTGGGCGCCGTTCGCGCCCGGGCTCAAGACGCTTGACGATGCGTTCGAAATCCGCCGGCGCATCCTGCTGGCGTTCGAGGAGGCCGAGAAGGAAAGCGATCCGGCCCGGCGCGATGCCTGGCTCACCTTCGCCGTGATCGGCGGCGGTCCCACCGGTGTCGAGATGGCCGGCACGCTGGCCGAGATCGCGCGCCACACGCTGGCCGGCGAGTTCCGGCGCATCGATCCGGCCAGCGCGAAGATCCTGCTGCTCGAGGGTGGCGCACGGGTGCTGCAGGCGATGCCCGAGGACCTCAGCCACCGCGCCTGCGAGCAACTGGAAAAGCTCGGGGTCGAGGTGCGGATCGACTCGCGCGTCACGGCGATCGACGCGAACGGGCTGGAGGTGAAGACGCCGGCCGACAGTTACCGGATCGACAGCCGCTGCGTGATCTGGGCCGCCGGCGTTGCCGCCTCCCCGCTCGGCGCGCAGTTGGCCCAGGCCACCGGCGCCAGCGCCGATCGCGCCGGCCGCGTGCTGGTGGAGCCGGACCTGAGCCTGGCGGGCCATCCGGAGATCAGCGTGGTCGGCGACCTGGCGGCGGCGCAGAGTCATGTCGAAGGGCATCCGCCTCGGCCCGTGCCCGGCGTCTCGCCGGCCGCCAAGCAGATGGGCCGCGCCGCCGCCGCCAACATCCTGCGCCGGCTGGCCGGCGAGCCGACGGTTCCGTTCCGCTACCGCGACTATGGCAACCTGGCCACCATCGGCCGCAACGCCGCGGTGGTCGACCTCACGTCGCCGCTGGGCCACTTCAAGTTCAGCGGCTACTTCGCGTGGCTGTTCTGGCTGTTCGCCCACATCTATTTCCTGATCGGCTTTCGCAACCGCGTCGTGGTGCTGCTGGACTGGGCCGCCGCCTACTGGAGCAAGCAGCGCTACGCCCGGGTGGTGACGGACATCGAGGCGCCGGTCCACCACTCGCCCGACGCCTGAGCGCAAGGAGCAGCAGATGCCGATCCGCATCGTTCAACTGGGAAGCCCGCGGGCCGCGGGCGAAGGCCTGCGCATGGGGACCGTGCGCCGGCCGCCGCGGGGCGTGCCGAAAGCGCAGTTCGCCAGCCGCGACTATTACGACGTCTGGCTTCCCAACCTCGCGCCGAGCGCGGCACTGGTCGCGCAAGGCCTGGCCGCCGACGACGACAAGCAGTGGGCCGCCTTCAGCCGCAAGTACCGCGCCGAGATGAACCAGCCCGACGCCGCCCACCTGCTCGACACGCTGGCTGCGCTGTCGCACCAGGCCGCGTTTTCGATGGGCTGCTATTGCGAGGACGAGAGCCGCTGCCACCGCTCGCTGCTGCGCGGCTTGCTGGCGCAGCGCGGCGCCGCGATCGCCGCAGGCTAGGGCCGGCCGCCGGCCAGCTTTCAGCGACCCGGCGTGAGGGCCCCGCCGCAGTGCCGGCAGTAGCTGGCATCGGGCGCATGGTCGGCCGTGCCGCATTGCGCGCAGGCACGGCCCAGCGACGCGAACAGCCCGTGGCGGCGCGCCGTCATCTCGGCTGTGACGATGCCGGTCGGCACCGCCAGCGTGCCCCAGCCGATCAGCATCATCACCGAGGCCACAAAGCGGCCCAGGTCGGTCTTGGGCGTGATGTCACCGAAGCCCACCGTGGTGACGGTGGAGATCGCCCAGTAGATCGAGGTCGGGATGTCGGTGAAGCCGTTGGCCGGCCCCTCGATCACGTACATCAGCGTGCCGATCACCAGCACGATCATCAGCACCGCCGACAGGAACACCAGGATCTTGCGCCGGCTCGCGGCCAGCGCCTCGACCAGGCCCTGGTACTCGCTCACGTAGGCCGTCAGCTTGAAAATCCGGAAGATCCGCAGCAGCCGCAGGATCCGCACGTCGATCAGCGCATGCAGCCCCGGGACGAACAGCGCCAGGTAGGTCGGCAGCACGGCCAGCAGGTCGACGACGCCGAAGAAGCTGCGGGCGTAGCGCAGCGGCCGCCCGACGCTGGCCAGCCGGGCCGCGTATTCCAGCGTGAACAGCGCGGTGAAGAACCACTCGGCGGCCTCGAACGCGCTGCGATAGCGGGTGTGCCAGGTCTGCACGCTGTCGGCGACGACCACCGCGACGCTGACCAGGATGGCCGCGACGATGACCTTGTCGAACAGCCGGCCGGCCGGCGTGTCCGATTCGAAGATCACCTGATACAGGCGCAGCCGCCAGCCGCCGGCGGGCCGGCCCAGGTCATCGGGCAACAGGGCGGGTGTGGGCGGGGCCATGGGTTCAGCGTGGAGCAAGCCAGCCGATGGTAGACCAGGCCCGACCGGTCAAAGCGCGTTGGGGCAAGGCGAGCTGGGCTCAGGCGCTCGCCGCCAGCGGACGATCGGCCAGGCCTTCGAGCGCGGCGGCCACGGCGTCGCCGAGCGTGATGATGTCGAAGGGCTTGCGCAGGATGGCCGGCTTGCCCGCCAGCCGCTCCACCGCCGCCATGTCGGCATAGCCGGTGGCCAGGATCACCGGCAGGTCGGGCCACAGCTCGCGCGCCTTGGAGATCACTTCGGCGCCGGTCATGTCGGGCATGGCGTAGTCGACCACCAGCAGGTCGGGCCGCATCGACGCTATCGCTGCCAGGCCGGCCGTGCCGTTGGCCGCTTCGCTCACGCTGTAGCCGATCAGGTCCAGGCATTCGACGATCACCCTGCGCACATCTGCATCGTCTTCCACCACCAGGATTGTGTGGGCGCGGGCCGCCTTGCGCGGACCGGCCGGCTCCAGCGGCTGCCGCTCCTGGCTGGTGCCGGCCGGCGCCGCCGGGAAATGCATTTCCACCGTGGTGCCGGCGCCGACTTCGCTGCGCACGAAGGCCAGGCCGCCGGACTGGCGGGCGAAACCGTAGACCTGGCTCAGGCCCAGCCCGGTGCCGCTGCCCACCGGTTTGGTGGTGAAGAACGGGTCGAACACCTTGGTCAGCAGTTGCGGCGCGATGCCTTCGCCGTCATCGCTGACCGTGAGCACGACGTATTCGCCCGGCGCCAGCCCGCTGTCGTCGCCCGGCGCATGGCTGCGCGCCGCCGTCGAGATCTTCAGCACGCCGCCGTTGGGCATCGCATCGCGCGAGTTCACAGCCAGATTGAGCACCGCCATCTCCAGCTGGCTGGCATCGAGCACCACCGCCGTGGGCGAGCTGCACAGCGCCAGCTCCACCGCCACGCCGGGGCCGGCGGAAATCTCCAGCAGGTCCTTCATGCCGACCAGCAGGTCGTTGACGTGGATCAGCCGCGGCAGCAGCGACTGGTTGCGCGCGAACGACAGCAGCTGGCCGGTGAGCTTGGCGCCGCGGCGCGCCGCGCTCTTGGCCCGGTCCACCACCGGCTTGACCTTTTCTTCCTTGGCGTACATCGACACCAGCTCCAGGTTCATGTTGATCACATGGAGCAGGTTGTTGAAATCGTGGGCGATGCCGCCGGTCAGCCGGCCGATCGCCTCCATCTTCTGCACCTGGGTCAGTGCGGCCTGGGCCCGCTCGCGCTCGGCGATCTCCTTCATCAGGCGGTCGTTGGCGCTGGCCAGCTCACGGGTGCGTTCCAGGATCCGCGCTTCCAGCTGGCTGTTGAGGCTCTCCAGCTCGGTGCGGGTGCGGCTGATCTCCTGCAGGTGCTGGCGGGTCGCGTACTGGCGCGCGCGCGCCCGCACGGCAGCGTCGGCGGCGCTGGCCAGCGTCTCGCCATTGAGCGGGCGCTCCAGCAGGATCACGTTGCCCAGGCTGTGCAGCGACTTCACGGCCAGGGCCGAGCGCGGGCCCGGATGGCGGGTGGCCAGCACGATGAACGGGAAGTCCGACCACGACGGCTGCACGCCCAGCCAGCGCGCGAGGTCGTCGACCAGGGTCCCCTCCGACAGCGCTTCCTCGGTGAGGATGGCGGCGGCCGCGCCCTCTTCCATCCGCGCCAGCAGCTGCTGCGGATCCTCGCAGACCTGCACCTTGTGCTGCGGCTCGACCACGCCCTTGACCACGGCGGCATCGCTGCCGCGCGGCGCATGGACCAGGACGCGCAGCTCCATCAGGAGGCGCTCGCCGCGTCGGCGTTCAGTCCCTGCTCGGGGATGGTCTGGTCTTGGGGAGGATGTCGCATGAAGATCAGGGAAGCTCACCCCATCCTAAAAGCAACAACGGCCGATCCTTGTAGGCCGAGTCCGACGGGTCGGGTCAACCCAAACCGTCAAGATGGCGCCGCGCCGTTCTCCGCTTCCTGCAGGCTGCGCCACATGACCTTGCCGCTGCCGCTCTTGGGCAGCGCGTCGGCGAACTGAACGATGCGCGGGACCTTGTACACAGCCATATTTTCCCGGCACCAGGCGACGATCTCATCCTCGCTCACCTGGCCTTTGTGGGACGGTCGCAACACGATGACCGCCTTCACGGTCTCGCCGCGGTAGCTGTCCTTGGCCGCGATGATGCAGGCCTCCTGGATCGCCGGGTGGCGGAACATCAGCGCCTCCACCTCGGCCGGCCAGACCTTGAAGCCGGAGGCATTGATCATCCGCTTGAGCCGGTCGGTCAGGAAAAAGTAACCGTCCTCGTCCATCCGCCCGAGGTCGCCCGAGCGGAAGAAGCGGCGGCCTTCGAACTCGATGAACGCCGCCTCGGTGGCGTCTGGCCGCTTCCAGTAGCCCTTGAACACCTCGGGGCCACGGATGATGATCTCGCCTTGCTCGCCGACGGGCATTTCCTTCAGCGTGTCAGGGTCGATCACCCGGGCGTCGGTGCTCATGAAGGGAATGCCCAGGCATTGCTGCTTGGGGTTGTCCGGCGGATTGCTGTGCGAGGGCGCCGCCGTCTCCGTCAGGCCGTAGCCCTCGACATAACGCAGGCCGAACAGCTCCAGCAGCCGCTGGGCGACAGCCTGGGGCATGGCCGCGCCGCCGCCGCCGATGTGGACCAGGCTGGACAGGTCGTACTTGCCGAACTCGGGGCTGGCCAGCAGGTCGATCACCATGGTCGGGATGTTGGTCCAGGTGGTGACCTTCCAGGCCGAGATCAGCCGGCCGGCCAGGTCGCGGTCCCAGCGCGGCATCATCACCAGCGTGGCGCCGACGTAGATGCTGGAATGCATCACGCTCACCATGCCGGTGATGTGGAACATCGGCACCACCAGCAGCGTGACGTTTTCCGCCGTGGCGTTGCCCCAGGCCGCGCTCGCCACCGCGTTGTGCATGATGCTCGAGTGCATGTGCATGCAGCCCTTGGGCAGGCCGGTGGTGCCGCTGGTGTACGGCAACAGGGCGAGGTCGTCAGGCCCGACTTCCAGCGGCGGCGGCGCCCCGGCCGGGTCCAGCGCCTCGGTCCAGGCCAGCGCCTGGCCGCCGGCGAGTTGCGGCAGCGGGTGGCGCGTCAGCAGCCAGTCGCGCCAGACCGCCGGCGGCGCGTTTTCGCCGGCGATCTCCGCATCGAAGGCGTCGGTGAACTGGGTGACGATCAGGTGCGCCAGGCCCTGGCCCGCGGCCAGCGCGTCGCTGGCCTTGACCAGTTCGGGCGCGAGGTCACCGGTGGTGATCGCCACTTTCGCATCCGGGTCGGTGATGTAGTGCTTGAGTTCCTCGGCCCGGTTCATCGGGTTGACCGGCACCACCACCGCGTTGGCGCGCAGGATGGCGAAGTGGGCGACGATCAGCTGCGGACAGTTCTGCATGCACAGCAGCACCCGGTCGCCGCGCCGCACGCCCAGCGCATGCAGCTTGGCGGCCAACTGCTCTGCCTGCTGCGCCACCTCGGCGTAGCTGTGGCGGCGGCCGAAGAAGGCGATGGCGGTCTTGCCCGGGTAGCGGCGCGCACTGACGGCCAGGTTGTCCCACAGCGAGGTGGCCGGCGGTGTCATCGCGTGGGGCAGCCGCGTGGGCCAGAACTTGTAATGCGGACGCTGCATGGAATCTCCTGATCCGCACAGGGTAGCGGCGGCCCCGGCCGCCGGCATCAGGGAAGCCCCGGGGCAGCAGTCACCGCCGTGACTGAAAACGACGCTGCGTTTTACATGGTCCGCATTCCCTCGTGCGGCAGCGCGCCGGCACTAGCAGCCGAGCGCGTCCGCCAGCCCCGTGAGGCTGGCGCAATGCAGCGTGTTGCCTTCCCGCGGCGACACATCCTTGGGCAGGCCGGCGCCGAATTCCAGCGGCCGTTCGATGTAGGCCGACTGCAGGCCGCATGCGCGGGCGGCGGCCAGGTCGTCGTGGTGCGCCGCCACCAGCATCACCTCGGCCGGCGCGACATCGAAGGTGGCTGCCACGCCAAGATAGGTCGCCGGGTCGGGCTTGTAGGCGCGGAACACCTCGGCCGACAGGATGCAATCCCAGGGCAGGCCGGCGCGCTTGGCCATGTCGGTCAGCAGGCCGATGTTTCCGTTGGATAGCGTGCAGACCACGTGCTTCGCCTTGAGTCGGGCAACGCCGGCAACGGAATCCGGCCACGGATCGAGCCGGTGCCACACCCGGTTCAGGTGGCGCTTGCCCTCTTCGTCCAGGTGCTGGATGCCAAAGCGCGCCAGCAGGTCGTCCAGGATCATGCGATGCAGCTCGTCGATGCGGGTCCAGCCCAGTTCGCCCGAGCGCACCCGCTGCATCGCCGGCTGGTAGCCGGCGCGCCAGGCCAGCGCGAACTCGTCGCCGCCGACGCACAGCTTCATCGCATCGACTTCGCGCGCGATGCTGCCGTGCCAGTCAACCACCGTGCCGAAGATGTCGAATGCCAGGATGCGCGGTTGGGGTGTGTCGTTCATGCCGGCAGAATACAACCACCGTTGGCTTACCCCTCATCACCATGACCAAGATGCTCCGCCCATTGTTCGCCATCCTGCTGGCGCTGGCGTTGTCAGCCGGCGCCTGCGCCTTCGACCTGCAGGCCCACCGCGGCGGCCGCGGCCTGATGCCGGAGAACACCTTGCCGGCGTTCGAGAACGCGCTGGCGCTTGGCGTCGACACGCTGGAGCTGGACATCGGCGTGACTGCCGACGGCGTCGTCGTGATCTCGCACGACCCTTATCTCAACCCGCTGATCACCCGCGACGCCGGCGGCCAGTGGCTGCCGGGCGGCAAGGGGCCGCTGATCAGGTCGCTGACCCTGGCCCAGCTGCAGTCCTATCAGCTCGGACGCATCCAGCCGGGCACGCCCTACGCCGCGACCTTCGCCACGCAGCAGCCGGGCGACACGCGGATGCCGACGCTGGTGGCGCTGTTCGAGCGGGTCAAGGCGCTCGGCGCGAACGACGTGCGCTTCAACATCGAGACCAAGGTCGACCCCAACCGGCCGGACGACACGATCGACCCAGAGGCGATGACACGCGCCCTGCTGCATGTGGTGCGCGATGCCGGCATGGCCTCGCGCGTGGCCATCCAGAGCTTCGACTGGCGCACCCTGCAGCTGGCGCAGCGGCTCGAGCCGTCGATCCCGACCGTCTACCTGACGATCCAGACCACCAACAGCGACAACGTGCGCGACGGCGCCTGGACCGCCGGCTACAGGATCGCGGACCACGGCAGCGTGCCGAAGATGGTGAAGGCCGCCGGCGGCGCCGCCTGGTCTCCCAACGGCGGCGCGCTGACCGAGGCGCAGGTGAAGGAAGCTCAGGCGCTGGGCCTGAAGGTGCTGCCGTGGACCATCAATGCGCCGGCCGACCTCGACCGCTTCATCGGCTGGGGCGTGGACGGCCTGATCACCGACTATCCCGACCGGCTGCGCGAGGTGCTGCGCCAGCGCAACATGCCGCTACCCAAGCCGGTGCCGGTCACCGGCGGCTGACCCGCGCGGCCCCTAGGCCTGGTGCGGATGCCGATGGTGGGCATCGGGGTAATGCGCGTGGCTGTGCTCCAGCGGCGTGTGCTCGTGCGCGTGCGAATGGCGGGTGCCGGCCGGCACCGGCGGCGTGTGCGCGTGGTCGTGGTGCTCGTCGCCGGCGCCGTGCACGTGGGCATGGCTGTGGGCCAGCGGCTCATGCCGGTGCGCATGCTGGTGCCGCTCGCTCAGGTGCAGCGCGACGCCGATGGCCATCAGCAAGCCGGCCGCCAGCAGCTGCGGCGTGACAGCGTCGCCCAGCAGCACGATCGCCAGCACGGCGCCGAAGAACGGCGCGACCGAGAAGTAGGCACCGGTGCGGCCCGTGCCCAGCTCGCGCAGCGCCACCACGAACAGCATCAGGCTGGCGCCGTAGCTGGCGAATCCCAGCAGCGCCGCCGCCGTGACGACCGGCAGGGCCGGCCAGTGCGCGCCGAGCGCCAGCGCCAGCAGCAGGTTGGTGGCGCCGGCGGCCAGGCCCTTGACCATCGCCAGCCACGAGGCGTCGTTCAGCGAGACCTTGCGCGTCAGGTTGTTGTCGAGGGCCCAGGCGGCGCAGGCGGCGACCACGCTCAGGGCCGGCAGCCAGGCGACCGCTGCCACCTGCCCCGGCCAGGACAGCACCAGTCCGCCGGCGACGATGGCCGCCATGCCGAGCGCGACGCGCCGGTCCACGTTCTCGCGGAACACGGTCCAGGCCAGTAGCGCGGTGAAGACGCCTTCGGCATTGAGCAGCAGGGATGCGGTGGAGGCCGCGAGGCCATTCAGCCCCACCATCAGCAGCACCGGGCCGGCGACGCCGCCCGCGATGATCGCGCCGGCGAGCCAGCGCCATTCGCCGCGAGGCAGCCGCACCGCGGGCGCACGGCGCAGTCGCCGCCATGCGAACAGGCCGATGCCCGAGCCCAGATACAGCAACGCCGCGAGCAGCCAGGGGCTGGTCGCGGCGAGCAGGACTTTGGCCGCCGGGGTGCCGGCGCCGAACAGCAAGGCGGCCAGCAGCGCGGCAACGACGCCGCGCGGCAGCTTGCTTTCGCAAGGGGTGTTCATGCCGTCATG
The DNA here is from genome assembly GCA_038244915.1 of Burkholderiales bacterium. Lineage (GTDB taxonomy): Bacteria > Pseudomonadota > Gammaproteobacteria > Burkholderiales > Burkholderiaceae_C > Ramlibacter. The sequence goes on from JBBRSZ010000003.1 coordinate 189,057, forward strand.
CTACCGGCACGGACGGCACGCGTTGGTTCAGAGGACGCGACTGAACAGCACGCCGGCGAAGAAGGCGATGGCAACGGCCGTCAGCGGGTTCGCCTTGATCTGCTCCCGGGCCTGGCCGCCGTACTCTTCCTGCCAGCCAGTGACCTTCTCGCTGCCTGAGGTGACGGTCTGCTCCAGCTTGTCGACCGCTTCGTGGGCCTTCTGGGCCAGGCGGTTGACGACATTGTCGTTGGTGCCGTTCAGGCCGGTTGCCGTTCCTTTGGTCATGGTGGTGGAGTCCATCGTTTCGCCGTTCATGTTGCTTCCTCTCGAGGGGGTGGAAAAAAATTGCCGGCGGCGCCAGCGCTTGCCTGCACTGTAGATAGCCCAGCCTTGGAAGGCTGTCGGCAAACTGGAGGCAGGCTGTGTAGGAAATCTCCTGCCTCGGGCGCCACCCCATAATTGGCGGAGCATGAGCAACGCCCATCCCGATTCCACCGTTTTCGTCGCCGGCCTCGAGGTCGGGCACTTCACCGACCCGCGGCGGCCCACCGGCTGCACCGTGGTGATCGCGCGCAACGGCGCCGTCGGCGGTGTCGACGTCCGGGGCGCCGCGCCCGGCACCCGCGAGACCGACCTGCTGGCGCCGACCAACCTGGTCGAGCGGGTCCACGCCATCGTGCTGGCCGGCGGCAGCGCCTGGGGGCTGGAAGCGGCCACCGGCGCCGTCCGCTGGCTGGAGGAACAGGGGGTCGGCATGCCCGTGGGCCCGGCGCGCCTGCCGATCGTGCCGGCTGCCGTGCTGTTCGACCTGCTGGTGGGCGACTCGGCGATCCGGCCGGATGCCCAGGCTGGCTACCGCGCCTGCCAGGCGGCGTCGCCGAACATGCCGGCCGAGGGCAATGTCGGCGCCGGCGCCGGCGCGGTGGTCGGCAAGATCTTCGGCATCGACCGCGCGATGAAGGGCGGGATCGGCTGCGCCAGCGTGACCGTCGACGGCGTGACGGTCGCCGCGCTGATCGCCTGCAATGCGCTGGGCGACGTGATCGACCACGACACCGCGCTGCCGATCGCCGGCGCCCGCACCGCCGACGGCAAGCACCTGCTGGACAGCCGCCGGGCGCTGCTGGCCGGGGAAGCGCCAAAACCGCTGCTCGCCGGCACCAACACCACCATCGGCGTGATCGCCACCGACGCGGTCATCACCAAGATCCAGGCCACCCGGCTGGCGCAGATGGGGCACGACGGGCTGGCCCGCAGCATCAACCCGGTCCACACCATGTCGGACGGCGACACGTTGTTCGCGCTGGGCACCGGCGCCGCCGGCAAGAGCCTGGGCATGATGACGCTCGGCGCCATGGCGGCGGAGGCAACCGCGCGGGCGGTGGTGCGCGCGGTGCGTGCCGCGCAGGGCATCAGCGTGGGCGACCTGCGGCTGCCGGCGATCGCCGACCTCGACCGCGCATGACGCAGCGCACCATGCCCCGCGCGATCCGCTACACGCTGGTGTCGATCCGCGACCTGCTGCTGTCGGCCGGGCCGTTCGCACTGCTGGCCCTCGTGCTGCTGGTGCTGGCCTACCTCTGGCTCGACCCCACGCCGCCAAAGCGCGTGACGCTAGCCACAGGACCGGCCCAGAGCGCGTACGACGAATTCGGCAAGCGCTACAAGAAGGCACTGGCGGCCAACGGCATCGAGGTCACGCTGCTGACCAGCGAAGGCTCGTCGTCCAACCTGCAGCTGCTGCGGGACGGCAAGGCCGACCTGGGCTTCGTGCAGGGCGGCAGCGGCGAGCAACGCAGCAACGAGTCCGACGGCGGCATCGAGTCGCTCGGCAGCCTGTTCGTCGAGCCGATCTGGCTGTTCTACCGGCAGGAGGCGGCCAGGAAGGTCGATCCCTCCGGCACGCTCAGCGCCCTGCCGCAGCTGGCCGGCATGCGGCTGAATGTCGGCACCGTCGGCAGTGGCGTGCCGCAGCTGATGACCAAGCTGTTCGAGGCCAACAACATCGCCCCCGGCGCGATCCAGCTCTCCGGGCTGGAGCAGACGCCTGCCACGGTGGCATTTCTGGGCGGCGAACTCGACGCGCTGGTGTTCGCCTCCGCGCCCGAATCGCTGATGGTGCAGATGCTGCTGCGCACGCCCGGCGTGAAGCTGATGGACTTCGGCCAGAGTGAGGCCTATTCGCGCCGCTTCCCATTCCTCACGCCGGTGCTGCTGCCGCGCGGCGTGGTCGACCTGGCCGGCGACGTGCCGCCGCAGAACGTGCGGCTGGTCGCCACCACGACCGAGCTATTGGCGCGCGAGGGAACGCACCCGGCGCTGCTGCAGCTGTTTGTGCAGGCGGCGCGCGACCTCCACGGACCGCCTGGCTGGTTCAACCGCGCCGGCGCCTTCCCGACCACCGAGCACACCGAGCACCCGGTCTCGCGCGAGGCCGAACGCACGATCACAAGCGGCGCGCCCTTCCTGCAGCGCTACCTGGCGTTCTGGCTGGCCAACCTGGTGGAGCGGATGTGGCTGGTGCTGGGCATCATCATCGCCATCCTGCTGCCGCTGTCGCGCATCGTGCCGCCACTGTACGAGTTCCGGATCCGCTCGCGCGTGTTCCGCTGGTACGGCCAGCTGCGCGAGATCGAGAACCGGATCCAGGCCCACGACAGCGACCCGGCGCTGCTGGCGCGGGAGCTGGCCGAGCTGGACGAACGGGTGGGGCGGGTGAGCGTGCCGCTGTCGTATGCCGACGAGCTTTATGCGCTGAGGAACAACATCGGTGGGGTGCGGGCGAAGCTGGGGCAGGCGGGGTAACCTACCTGCCGCCGAACCCGAAATCATCGAAGCTGGTGACACTGTCGGCCTTGGTCCAGACGCCGACGCTTCCCGCTTCCTTGATGTGCTCATCTTCCGCCGCGATGTAGGCCTTGCCATCGAGCAGCACCCGGATCTTGCGGCCCTCGAACTCCACCCGCAGCGTGTGCCACACGTTGCGCGGGACCGGCGCGCTGACGTACTTGATGGTGCTGCGAATGCCCAGTGTCGTGTAATACAGCGACACGTTGTCCTCGTTGGCGTTGGCGCGGGCCACATAGTAGGTGCTGGCGTCCCTGAAGCGCCATACCACCCCGCCGGCCTGGTCCTCCTTGCCCGAGATCGACTTGAACCTGGTTTCGACGTATCCATCCAGCAGGACCACGCCTTGCCTGACCGCCCAGGGAAAGCTGCCGGAGCCCGACTGGTTCAACACATTCGGCGCGCTCGGCGCGCTGGGGTCGGCGATCACCTGCCAGCGTGGCGAGCCGCGGCCGGTGACGCCGGATAACCAGCCGGCAGGCAATGCCCCAACGGCGGCGCGGTCGAAGTTTTCGGTTTCGGCGAAGGCGGCCGGGGACGTGGTCGCCAGGGCTGCCATGGCGATGCCCGATACGAGGGATGGCTTCATGAAGGTCTCCTGGGTGAAAGAGGATCTCGCGCGCCGGCTCGCGGCGCTGCTGGGGCTTGTGCAAGTGCGGCTGCTTCCTCCGGCGGCCGCACCTTGCTGAACATCGCGAGCAGCAACAGGTCGTAGACGATCTTGATCGCGCCGCCGGCGATCAGCGGCCAGCCGAAGGCCGACATGCCCAGCAGCCAGCCGGCCAGCACCGGGCTGGCCGCGGCGGCGAGGCTACGCGGCACCGAGGTGACGCTGGCGGCAGCGGCCCGCTCCTCGGGCTCCACGATGGCCATCACATACGAGCTTCGGGTCGGCACGTCCATCTGCGACAGCGCGCTGCGCACGAACAGCAGCGCGATCGCGTAGCCGGCGTGCGGCATGAATGGAATCAGGATCAGGCAGATGCTGGACGGCAGGTGGGTGAATACCATGGTCCTGACCAGCCCGAAACGGTCGGCGATGCGCGCCGCCGCCAGGTAGGAGAAGGCGGTGAGGACGCCGGTCCAGAAAAAGATCGTCCCGGTCGTGGCCAGCGACAGGCCGAAGCGCTGGTACAGCCACAGCGCCAGCAGCGACTGCACCAGGAAGCCGCCGGCGAAGGCGTCGAGGCTGAACAGCGCGGCCAGCGTGTAGACGCGGCGCCTGGAGCGGCCCAACGCGGCGTGCGGCTGTCGCACGTCGCCCGCGCGGGCCCTGGGCAGGCCCCGGTAGGCCAATGCCGCCGCCACGGCCAGCAGCGCGTACAGGACGAACATGGCCTGCATGGTGGCCCTGGGCGGCCAGCCGGTGCCGGAAGCGAGCAGCGAGGGGACGGCTGTGGCCAGCGCGCCGAAAGCGCCGAGCAACGAACCGACCAGGCTGTAGCGCGCGAACATCCTGGTGCGCTCCTTGTTGGAGACGGCCCGGGACAACACCGCGTGCTCCAGCGGCAGGAACACGCTGACGTCGCCGCCGGAAGGATTGAGCGTGCCCACCAGCGCCACCAGCAGCAGCGGCCAGAAGTCGGTCAGCAGCGCGAAGCCCATGCCGGTCGCGACCATGGTGGCGGCAGCGCCGAGCAGCAGCGTTCGCAGCGGAAAGCGCCACGCGTGCATCCCCACCAGCAGCGTCAGCACGCCCGATCCGAACAAGGTCGTGCTCGCGACCACGCCGACCTGCAACGCGGTGAAACCGAGCTCGAGCAGGTACACCGGCAGCAGCAGTGCGATGAAGCCGTCGCCGAAGGCGCGCAGGCCCTTGGCCAGCAAGAGGCGGTTGACGTCGGCGTGCCCGGAGCGGCTGGAGGGAGAGGAGTTCGAAGTCTGCAAGCCGGTGCTCCCAATGAGGCGCAAGGCCTCGAATCAGGAACAGACTTGGACGCGGGGCGTCTGGACGGGGAGTCTGCTCAGGTCCCCGGTCCGGAAATTCTAGCCGGGCCTCGTCGCGTCGGCTACTGGCGCAGGTCCGGTGTATTGCTGACCGCGGCCTGGGCCACGGCGTCGAGCGCGCCGTCCACCACCGCGTGGTCCGACACCAGCCGCAGGCTCTGGGCCGCCACCAACTGGTCGAGCAGGCGGCGCGTCATCGAATGGGTCTTGCCGGCCGCGTCGCTGAACATGAACAGCGTGCCGTGCGGGCTGGCCCAGGTCAACTGCAGCCGGCTCCAGCGACCGTCGGTCTGCATCTCCACCCAGGCACCCGGCTGCAGGCCCTCGTCGCCCAGCGCGGGAACCGCGTCCAGCCAGTCGGTGCCGGCTTCCTGCAGGACGCTGCCGGGCTGCGTGGCCTGGTACAGCGGCACAGGCACAGCGCCCTGGTGCGTCTCCATGAAGCCCGACTCCTGCGCCTCGCCCGGCGCCAGCCAGGGGCTGCGCACGTCGTCGCTCTGTGGCGCGGCGAACCAGCTTTCCAGTTCTTGCGCCGTCATCGGCGCGTGCGCGGAAGCCGCCGGCACCAGCGCCTTCTGCTGCAGCACCACCAGCAGGTCGACGAAGCGCTGGGTCTCGGCCGGCGGATAGTCGATGCTGGCCAGGCCCTCGCGGATCTTTTCGAGCAGCCGCGGCGCGATGCGCGCGAGCCGCGCCGGATTGCCGCCGGCCAGTTGCGGCTGCGCGCTCCACAGCATGTCCGACAGCAGCGCGGTGTAGCCGCCGGGATCGGCGCCGCCCGCGGCGTCGGCCAGGCGTGCCTGCGCGATCACCTGCGACCACGGGCCGGTGACGAAGCGGCTGACTTCGCGCGCGGCGGACTCCACGTCGGGGCGCGCGCGCAACTGGCGGCTGACTTTGCCGGCCAGCAGGTTGCGCTGCTCGGCCTGCAGCAGCGCCTGCACCGCCCTGGCCCGGTGGCGGCGCTCGCGCCTGCCCTGCTCGCCCCACGCTTCTTCCAGCGAGGTCAGCGCGAATTCGAAGGGATCGGGGCCGGCCACCCTGGTCGAGAGCAGCGCGTCGACGGCCTGCTGCAGCGGCTCGTAGAAGGCGGCGAAGCCGGGCGCGTCCACCGCCGACCAGGCCAGGCTGCGCTGCGTCATCTGCTCCAGCAGGCGGCGCGCCGGATGGCCCTTGTCGCTGAAGAAGCGCGGGTCTTCGAGCACCAGGCGCAGCAGCGCCGGCTCGAGGTCGCGCACGGCCTGCTGCACCGGCGCCAGCAAGCGGGCGTCGCCGGCGATGTTGCCGATCATCAGGCCAACGACTTCCAGGCCCAGCGCCTGGCCCGGGCTGGCCGCCTCGTGGCGCAACTTTTCGCGTAACGCCGCCATGCCGACCAGCGGCGGCGCCTTGCCCGAGGAACGGCGCTTGAGGTCGTCCATCACCCGGTCGACCCCCTTCATTTCCTGCAGCGTCTCGAACGCGGCCGGCAGCGTCGGCGAAAAGTCCGGCGGCAGTTCCGCGCGCTCGCCGCTCTCGAATTCGCGCTCGAACTTCGCGGCGAAGGAGCCTTCGCTGTGTTCGAACTGGCCGGACAGCAGGCGCCGCAGCTCGCGCACGTTCAGCAGGGTGCTGGGGGGCACGGCCTGAGCGGGCTGCACCGGCTTGAGCCCGCTGGCTCCCGACGAGGACGTGGTGCTGCTCAGGAGGTCGCGCGACGGCGAGACGGTGTAGCCGGCCGGCATCACGCCCTGCGCGCGCAGCATCTGCGACAGCTCCTTGTAGACGATCGCCAGCTCCGGCCCCAGCGCCTCGCCCAGGTGCTGCATCCAGCGCGTGCGCACTGCGGTCGGGATCGGGCTTTGCATGGTCACCGTGCGCAGGGCGCGCACATAGACTTCGGGGCGCAGCGGATTGCGCTCCGCCTGCACGGTGCGCAAGCCCTGGATGGCGCAGACCAGGCCATTGAGTTCGGCCAGTTCGGCCTCCACCGCCTGCACCACCGCCTGCTGGGTGCGCACCACCTCCACGCTTTCCTGCAGCTGCTCCTCGCCCATCAGCTCGAGCGAGTCGAAGCTCAGGACCGAGGAGCGGGCACTGGCGCCGGCGATGGCCTGCGCGAATTCGGCCAGCAGCGCCTGCGGATAGGCCTCGCACAGCGCCTCCTGGTGCTTCATCAGGATGCGGGCCGCCTCGGTCAGCAGGTTGCGTTCCTGCGCGTCCGGCATGCCGGTGGCGCGCTGCGCCATCGACTTGACGCAGCGCGTGACCAGACGCTGCATCAGCGTGTGGCCCCGGCTGGCCGCCTCCTTCATGCAGGAACGGTACAGCGACTGGTAGGACGCGTTCTGCGAGGCGGCGGCGGACATGTTGGTGGTGTGGATCCCCGCCTACGCGGGGATGACGCTATCGGAACTGGGAGCCTGCCCCCGCCTGCGCGGGGGCAGGCTCTGCGCGGGGATGACGCTATTTCAATGCTTTATAGCGCATCCGGTGCGGTCTGGCACCTTCTTCGCCCAGGCGGCGCTTCTTGTCGGCCTCGTATTCCTGGTAGTTGCCGTTGAAGAAGGTCCACTGGCTGTCGCCCTCGGCGGCCAGGATATGGGTGGCGATGCGGTCCAGGAACCAGCGGTCGTGGCTGATCACCATCACGCTGCCGGCGAATTCCAGCAGCGCGTCTTCCAGCGCCCGCAGGGTTTCCACGTCGAGGTCGTTGGACGGTTCGTCCAGCAGCAGCACGTTGCCGCCGGCGATCAGCGTCTTGGCCAGGTGCAGCCGGCCGCGCTCGCCGCCGGACAGGGTGCCGACCCGCTTTTGCTGGTCGCCGCCGTTGAAGTTGAAGCGGCCCGCGTAGGCGCGGCTGGCCATCTGGAACTTGCCGACGTTCAGGATATCGAGGCCGCCCGAGATGTCTTCCCATACCGTCTTGTTGTCGCTCAGTTCGTCCCGGTGCTGGTCGACGAAGGCCATGCGCACGGTGGAGCCGATCACCACCTCGCCGGAGTCTGGCTTCTCCTTGCCGGCGATCATCTTGAACAGGGTCGACTTGCCGGCGCCATTGGGGCCGATGATGCCGACGATGGCGCCGGGCGGCACCGTGAAGCTCAGGTTGTCGATCAGCACCCGGTCGCCGAACGACTTCGTCACGTTGTGGAACTCGAACACCTGCTGGCCCAGGCGCTCGGCCACCGGGATGAAGATTTCCTGGGTCTCGTTGCGCTTCTGGTATTCGACGTCGCTCAATTCCTCGAAGCGGGCCAGCCGCGACTTGCTCTTGGCCTGCCGCGCCTTCGGGTTCTGGCGCGACCACTCCAGCTCCTTCTTCAGGGCCTTGGCGTGCGCCTCTTCGCCCTTCTGCTCGGCGGCCAGCCGGTCGCCCTTCTGCTCCAGCCAGGTGCTGTAGTTGCCCTTCCACGGGATGCCGTTGCCGCGGTCCAGCTCCAGGATCCATTCGGCGGCGTTGTCCAGGAAATAGCGGTCGTGGGTGATGGCGACCACGGTGCCGGGATAGCGCTTGAGGAACACTTCGAGCCACTCGACCGATTCGGCGTCCAGGTGGTTGGTGGGCTCGTCCAGCAACAGCATGTCGGGCTTGGACAGCAGCAGCTGGCACAGGGCCACGCGGCGCTTCTCGCCGCCGGACAGCACGCCGACCACGGCGTCCCAGGGCGGCAGCCGCAGGGCGTCGGCGGCGATCTCGAGCTGGTGTTCCGAGTCGGTGCCGGAGGTGGCGATGATGGCTTCGAGGCGGGCCTGTTCGGCCGCCAGCGCGTCGAAGTCGGCGTCCGGCTCGGCATAGGCGGCGTACACCTCCTCCAGCTTGGCCTTGGCGGCGAACACCTCGCCCAGCGATTCCTCGACCGCCTCGCGCACCGTGTGTTCCGGATTGAGCTTGGGCTCCTGCGGCAGGTACCCGATCTTCAGGCCCGGCATCGGAGTGGCTTCGCCTTCGTACTCCTTGTCGACGCCGGCCATGATCTTGAGCAGGGTGGACTTGCCCGAGCCGTTCAGGCCGAGGACGCCGATCTTGGCGCCCGGGAAGAAGGACAGCGAGATGTCCTTGAGGATGTGGCGCTTCGGCGGCACGATCTTGCCGACGCGGTTCATGGTGAAAACGTACTGGGCCATGGCTCTTCTTGAAATAAGGGGTTTGCGGGGTGCAAAGGGACGATTATCCCCGCCGCCCGCCGCCGGCGCCGGCGCGGGGTATCGCCGCGCCCTGATCCACAAGCTTCAGGACTTGGGCTCGAAGCTGTTGCGCAGGGCCGCCTTGGCGACCTGGTCGAGCGCGTCGTCGACCACGTTGCGGTCGGCCACCACCTTCATCAGGCCCTGGCCGCGCAGCCGCTCCAGGGTGCGGCGCGACATCGAGTGCGCAGTGCCGGCCAGCGACGTGAACATGAACAGCGTGGCGTGCGGGCTGGCCCAGGTGAGCTGCACCCGCAGCCAGTTGCCGTTGACGATCAGTTCCACCCAGGTGCCGGTCCGGATTTCGGCCGCGCCCACCGGTTCCGGCAGGGCCTCGGCCGCTTCGTCCGGGATTTGGGGCGCCTCGTCCGGCAGGTAGGAATCCTCGTCCAGATACCCGGAGTCCACCGCCTCGCCGTTCACCAGCCACGGGCCCTTGCCGGCCTGTTCGACCGGCGTGCCGGGCGGCAGCTGCGGAAACAGGTCGGCCACGTCGATCGGCTCTTCGAGGGTGGGAATTCCCTCGGTGATGATGGCGTGGCTCTCCGGGTGCGGCAGCGACAGCGACAGCGCCTCCAGGTCCCTGGCCGTCGGGTCGCCGGGCTGCCGGCCTTCGTCGAGCGCCGCCTGGTGCAGCGCCAACAGGCCGTCGAAAAAGCGGGTGGTCAGCTCCGGCGGATAGTCGATGCGGTCGAGGCCATCGCGCACGCGGGCCAGCAGCACCGGGATCATCTGCGCCAGCCGCTGGTTGCGCCCGCGCGCGGTAGTGCCCCGCTGCACGCTCCAGATCAGCTCGGCGACCACCGCCCGGTAGCCGTACGGGTCGTCGGAACCATCGACGCAACTGAGCTGCGCCTCGGCCACCACCTGGGCCCAGGAGCCCTTGAGGAACTCGCCGACGAACGGTGCGACTTCGTTCTCCAGCATGGCCTGCGCAAACTCGTCCGCCAGCTTCTGCGCCAGCAGGTTGCGCTGCTCGGCATGCAACAGGGCACGGGCGGCGACCTCGCGCCGGGCCCGCATCGCTTCGTCATGCTGGCCCCACTGGGTCTGCAGGTGGTCCAGCAATTCGCCGAACACCTCGGCGTCGACGATCTTGCTGTCCAGCCAGGCGACCGAGTCTTCAACGGTGCCCAGGAAGCGCTGCCAGCCGTCGTCCGAGGTGCTGGAAAACGCCAGGCTGCGCTGTGTCATCCGATCCAGGAACATCCGTGCCGGATGGCTGCGGTCGCTGAAGAAGCGCGAATCGTGTTGGGCCAGCGTGAATACGGCCGGCTGCATCAGGTGCAGCTGGCGCTTGAACTCCACCATCAGCCGCTGGTCCTGCAGCAGGTTGTCGAACATCAGCCGCACCACTTCCTCGGCCAGCTGGTGGCCCAGGCGCGGCGCCGCCTGGCCCTCGGCCGCGACGCCGCTGCGCTCGGCCGGCGATTCGGCAGCCGCTTCCGGCTTGGGGCGCTGTTGCAGCCGCTGCACCATGGCATCGACCTGCTTGAGTTCCTGCAGCGCCACCAGCGAGGCCGGCACCGTGAGCATCTGGTCGTTGTTCTTTGGCGCGTCCAGGTCGCCGGCCAGCAGCATCCGCAGCCGGTCCAGCGTCAGCAAGGTGTTGGCCACCGAATTGGTCGCGGCCTTGCCGACCGCCCCGCTGCCCTGGTACAGGCGGCCACCGACCGGCACCGCCGGCTCGATGCCGCAGGACTTGAGCCAGTCGGCCAGCTCGCGGTACAGGCGGCGCAGGTTGACGCCCAGCAGGCCGGCCGAGGGTGTGATCAGCGCCTCGCGCACCGACGCATCGGGCACGTGTTCGGACAGCGTGGCCTGCAGGGCGCGCACGAACACCTCCGGCCGCAGCGGGTTGAGGCCCGACTGGATGGTGCGCCACCCCAGCAGCGTGCTGATCAGGGCGTCCAGCGCCGGCAGCACGTCGTCCACCGCCAGCGAGACCTCCTGCTGGGCGCGCGCCACCTCGATGCTCTGGTCCAGTTCGGAGTCGCCGAACAGCTGCAGGTCCTCGTAGCGCAACAGCTCGCCGGTGGCCTGTTCCTTGCCGCCACCTTCGTAGACGATCCGGGTCAGTTGGGTCTTGTAAGTCTCGCAGACCGGCTTTCCGCTTGCTGCCAGCCCGCGCACGGCCTGCTGGATGGCTTCGACCTGGAAGCCGGCCACCCGCTTCGCACCGTTCGCGTCGGCCGCGCCGACGAGGCCGGTCATCACGTCGGCCATCAGCACCTCAGCATGCTGCAGCATGGCCGCCAGGCAGTCGTTCAGGTTCGGCTGCAATGCCGTCGGGTCGTCGGAAACGCCCAGTCGCAGTTTCAGCAAGGTGGCCATGGATCCATCGGGGTTGCGGGTGCAAGACGATTATGGGTGAGGCTCTGCGGTTCGGCCACCGCAGGCGGCTGGCAGCCAATGCACTGTTGTAATCGTGGGTAACGACCGGCTCATTCCTGTACTCAATCACGCCCTGCAAACGGGTCCGCGAGCGCCGATCGCCGATGCATGAGACAATCAGCTCCTGTTGCGGACTCCAGTTGCCCGCAACGTCAGCAATCTGCTGGGGGACGAAGGACAGGCCACAAGTGCTGCCGGGCTCCCACTCCAAAACCTCATCTGCCTTTGACTGGCTCGGTGCCATGCACCGTACAGGCCGATTCCCAAGCGCCACGGATGGCGCACCCATAATGACTTTTGATGAATTGAACCTGGCACCCGCCATTCTCAAGGCCGTGCACGAGCAAGGCTACGAAACCCCCACCCCGATCCAGGCCCAGGCGATTCCCGCCGTGCTGGAAGGCCATGACCTGCTGGGCGGCGCCCAGACCGGCACCGGCAAGACCGCTGCCTTCACGCTGCCGATGCTGCACAAGCTCGCCATGGGCCGCAGCGCCAAGAACAAGTTCGGCGGCACCGGCACCCGCGTGCTGGTCCTGACCCCCACCCGCGAACTCGCGGCCCAGGTCGAGGAATCGGTCCGGACCTACGGCAAGTACCTGCAGCTGAGCTCGACCGTGATCTTCGGCGGCGTCGGCATGAACCCGCAGATCAACAAGCTCAAGCACGGCGTCGACATCCTGGTCGCCACGCCGGGCCGGCTGCTGGACCTGCAGCAACAGGGCTTCCTCGACCTCTCCACGGTCCAGATGCTGATCCTGGACGAAGCCGACCGGATGCTGGACATGGGCTTCCTGCCCGACGTCAAGAAGATCCTGGCGCTGGTGCCCAAGGAAAAGCAGAGCCTGCTGTTCTCGGCCACCTTCAGCGACGAGATCCGCGACCTGGCCAACAACCTGCTGCGCAATCCGCAGAGCATCCAGGTGACGCCGCGCAACACCACGGTGCAGCGCATCACGCAGCAGATCCTGCCGGTCGGCCGCGGCAAGAAGAAGCAACTGCTGGCGCACATCATCCAGGAACACAACTGGAGCCAGGTGCTGGTGTTCACCCGCACCAAGTTCGGCGCCAACAACGTCGCCGAATTCCTGACCAAGAACGGCATCCAGGCGATGGCCCTGCACGGCAACAAGAGCCAGGGCGCCCGCACCCAGGCGCTGGCTGGCTTCAAGAGCGGCGACATCCGCGCTCTGGTCGCCACCGACATCGCCGCCCGCGGCATCGACATCGACGACCTGCCGCACGTGGTGAACTATGAAATCCCGAACGTCAGCGAAGACTACGTGCACCGCATCGGCCGCACCGGCCGCGCCGGCAACGATGGCGCAGCCGTCAGCCTGGTGTGCCTGGACGAAGAAGGCTTCATGCGCGACATCGAACGCTTCACCAAGCAGACCATCGAAGTCAAGGTGATCGAGGGTTTCGGTCCCGAAGCCGGCGAGCAGGCCGAGCCGATCGCCATGGGCCGCCAGACCATCTGGGGCGGCATCGGCAAGCCGCCGAGCCGTGAAGTGATGGCGGCCGCGGCCAAGGCCGCGCGCAGCGAGATGCTGCAGCGCGTGCGCGACAACAAGGACGCCAACGGCAAGTCCGGTGCTGGCGGCCGCGGTGCAGACCGTTCCGCCCGGGCGCCGCAACCGCAAGGCCAGCGCAGCGGCGGCAACGGCGGCGCCAATGGCGGGCGCAATGGCAACGGCGGCGGCAACGGCGCCCGCAACGGCAACGGCGGCGGGGGCAACGGCGCGCGCCAGGGCGCGCGCCCGCCCCAGGGCGCACGTTCGCCGGCGCAGACCTTCGCGCCGCGCCAGGACAACGAGATGCAGCCGCGCGACGGGGCGCACAATAGCCAGAGTCCCTTCGTCCAGCGCGACGCCACTCCGAGGAACACCGATGGCCAGCCCGATCCCCTGCGTACCAGCGTCGACAGCATGGGCGGGCGCGGACGTCGCGGCGGCGGTGGCGGCGGTGGCGGCCGGTCGAACCGCACTGGTGGCGGGGGCTTCGGGCCTCGTGGGCCGGGCAATCCTGCAAGGACTTTTGGCCGATAGGAACGTGACGGCGGTCCACACACTGGGCCGCCGCCAGTTGCCACTCGAGCACGCCAAGCTCACCCAGCACGTCGTCGATTTCAAGGCCTTGCCGCCGCTGCCCGCGGTGGACGAGGTCTTTCTCGCTTTGGGGACCACGATCAAGGTGGCCGGCAGCCAGGACGCCTTCCGTGCGGTCGACTATGAGGCCAACCTCGCTGTGGCCCGGGCCCTGCGTGCCCAGGGCGCCAGCCGCCTGGGCCTGGTCAGCGCCATGGGTGCCGATGCGCACTCGAAGATCTTCTACAACCGCACCAAGGGCGAGCTGGAACAGGCCTTGCAGGCGTTGCGCTATGCAACACTGGTGATCGCCCGGCCGTCGTTCCTGGTCGGCAACCGCGAGTCGCTCGGCCAGCCGACGCGGCCGGGCGAGACCCTCGCGCTGGTGCTCAGTCGCCGGCTGGCGTGGCTGATCCCGGACAACTACAAGGCGATCGACGCCGCGCGGGTGGCCGGCGCGCTGCTGCAGGCGGTGCCCGCAAGCGACGGATTGCGCATCCTGACTTCCGCCGACATGCGCGCCAGCCGTCCCGCGGCCAGCCCCGCCTGACCGCTTTCAGGAGGGCTTGCGCACGCGCCCGGCCGGCGCTTCGCCGCTGCCTTCGACCCGCAATTGGCGCAGGGACTTGCGCATCAGCAGCGACAGCATGTTCCAGTGCAGGCCGGCCACCGGCCTGAAATTGTGGCGGAACAGCTCCGAGCTGACGAACTGCATGGGGTCGTGGTACACGCCCAGCGTGCGCACCACCAGCGGATCCTGCTCGGTGCGGTAGCCGCCCAGGAAGGCGTCGTCGGTGCCGTTCCAGATCGACTGGCCGTTGCGGTGGATGCCGTAGCCCCATTCCCAGTCATGGTCCTTCAGGCGCTGGCGGGCCGCCGCGATGTAGCCGGTGTCGAAGATGTAGGTGTCGGTGCGCACCCAGCGCGAATGCAGCCAGATCTCGACCACCGGCCGAGCTGCCGTCGGCATCCGCGAGGTCAGCCCGCGCAGGATTTCGCCGCTCAATTCGACGTAACGGATGCGCGCCGGGATCCGGCAGCGCCGCAGCATCGCCACCAGCAGCGTCGACTTGTCGGTGGCGTCGCCGGCGCCGGCATCCATCACCTCGCGGGCGGTCCGCAGGCGGAACTTGAACGGCCGCTCGAACGGCAGCTTCTTGACGTAGTTGTGTAGTGCCATCGCGCGTTCGCGATCGGTCTTGCACAACTGGGTGATCGAGCGCGCCCGCAGCCGCAACCTGCTGTCCTGTAGCGTCAGCAGCGGCGAGGCGCCGAGATAGAGCCCGGGGGCATCGAGGGCGGGGGACTGGGAGGCATCAGCTGAAGATTCAGGCACGGCACAACTTGATGAGCGACAAGGTCGCGCCATCTTAGCCGCCGCGCCCAGCTCAGCCTGCCGGCACCAGCGCCGGGCATGCGTCAGCCGCGAACGAACAAGGTCACCAGGGGCTGCTCACCGGCCTGCCGGCTCCAGTGGCCGTGCAAGCCGGCGTCGAAGCTGGCGCCGGCCGGCAAGGTGTCGGCCGAATAGAAATGCTGGCCCGGGCCGAACACCCGGCTGCTGCCGTCCTGCAGGCCGATCTCCATTTGCCCCGAGAGGATGAAGACCCATTGCGGCACCGGCGTGCAGTGGAACTGGCTGCGAAAGCCGACCGGGCTGCGTCGCAGCTGGTAGCCGCCGGAAGCGAACAGCGTCGACAGCCGCGCCTGCGGCGTGCCCTCTTCGAGCGCCATTGCCTCGTCGCGAAAACGCGCCCGGCCTTCGCTGTCGGTGAACAACACCACCTTGGTCAACGACTCTGTCATCTCATGCTCCGAACGCGATCTGGACCTTCATGGCCTGGCTCTTGTCGCCGGCCAGCTCGAAGGCGCGCCCTGCGTCGGCCAGATCCACGGTGTGCGTGATCACCGGCCGGCCGTCGATCAGGCGCTGGTTGAGGAAATTCACCGCCACGGCGAACTCGCCATGGAAGCGGAAGGTGCCGCGCAATTCCAGCTCCTTGCCCACCAGCTGGTTGAGCGGCAGCTGGATGTCGCCACCCAGGCCGACGGTGACGATGATGCCGCGCGGCGCCACCAGGTCGAGCCCGGCGCGCAAGGCCTTCTCGCTGCCCGAGGCCTCGAACATCACGTCGAATTGTCCCTTGTCGGTGGCGAACGGCGCCAGCGCTTCGGGCTGGGTTGCCAGGTTCACCGCGATGTCCGCACCCATCTGCTTCGCGCAGGCCAGCGGCAGCTCGGCCAGGTCGGCGGCGACGATCTGCGCCGCGCCGGCCCTGCGCAAGCCCGCGATCAGCAAGGCGCCGATCGGGCCGCAGCCGGTCACCAGCACCCGCTTGCCGAACACCGAACCGGCGCGCGAAATCGCATGCAGGCCGACCGACAGCGGCTCGGCCAGCGCCGCCTCGCCCAGCGACAGGCTGTCGGCGATCGGGAAGGCCTGGGCCGCATCGATCACCAGGTCTTCGCGGAAGGCGCCCTGCACGTGCGGGAAGCGCATCGCGCTGCCGTAGAAGCGCATGTCGCTGCAGTGGTTGTGCAGGCCCTGCTGGCAGAAGCGGCACAGGCCACAGGGACGCGACGGCGAGATCGCGATCCGCTGCCCGGCTTTCAGGTGCGTGACCTCGCTGCCCACCGCGTCGACCACGCCGGACACTTCGTGGCCCAGCACCATCGGCTCCTTGAGCCGCACCGTGCCGAAACCGCCATGCTTGTAGTAATGCAGGTCCGAGCCGCAGATGCCGCCAAAGGCGACGCGAACCCGCAGCTGGCGCGGGCCGAGAACTTCGGTGTCCAGCGGATCGAGCCGCAGGTCGAGCGGGGCATGACAGACGACGGCGCGCATGGCGGCCTCCTTGCAGGTTCAGAGCATGGCGGTGACGCCGCCATCCACGTAGAGGATATGCCCGTTGACGAACGACGAGGCGTCGCTGGCCAGGAACACGGCGGCGCCGGCCAGTTCCTCGACCTCGCCCCAGCGCCGGTTCGGCGTGCGGTTGGTCAGCCAGGCACTGAACGTCTGGTCGGCCACCAGCTTTTCCGTCAGCTCGGTCTTGAAGTAACCCGGGCCCAGCCCGTTGACGTTGATGCCGTGCGGACCCCAGTCGATCGCCATGCCCTTGGTCAGCATCTTGACCGCGCCCTTGCTCGCCATGTAGGGCGCGATGCCGGGCCGGCCGATCTCGCTTTGCACCGAGCAGATGTTGACGATGCGGCCCTTGCCGCGCGGGATCATGCGGCGCGCGACGGCCTGCGCCACCAGGAACACGCTGTCGAGATTGGTGCGCATCAGCTGGTCCCAATCGGCCTGCGGAAATTCGTGCAGCGGCGCACGCTTTTGCATGCCGGCGTTGTTCACCAGGATGGCGAGCGGGCCGATGTCGGCCTCGATGGCGGCGATGGCGGCCTCGACCTGGCTGGCCTGCGTCACGTCGAACGCGCGCGCCAGCACGTCGAGCCCTTCGTCCCGCAAGGTCTGCGCGGCGTGCACCAGCTTGCCGGCATCGCGGCCATTGAGGATGACGCGGGCGCCGGCCTGGGCCAGGCCGCGCGCCAGCGCCAGGCCGATGCCGGCGGACGAGCCCGTCACGAGCGCCAGCCGGCCATCGAGCCGAAAGGTGGATGCATCGATCACGGCAGCCCCCTAGTCGATGCGGGGGGCGGCGCCGGTCTGGTCGAACACGTGGACCTTGGCCGGGTTGATCCGCAAGCCGACCATGTCGTCGGGCTGCACCATCGTGCGGCCATGGGTGACGACGATCATCTTGGTGTTGCCGACCTGCAGGAGCAATTCGGTTTCGGCGCCGGTCGGCTCCACCACGATCACCTGGGCCGGCACGCCTTCGCCGGCCGCGCAGATCTCGATGTCGGTCGGCCGGATGCCGTAATGCACGGCCTGGCCGTCGCTGGTCGATGCAAGCGACGGCGCCGGCCACAGATGGCCTTCGGCTTCCACCCGGTCGCCGCCCGCGCCCTTGCGCAGCGTACCCTGCACCACGTTCATCGCCGGCGAGCCGATGAACTGCGCCACGAACAGGTTGCCGGGGTGGTCGAACAGCTCCAGCGGAGTCCCGATCTGCTCGATGATGCCGTCGTGCATCACCACGATCCGGTCGGCCATGGTCATGGCCTCGATCTGGTCGTGCGTCACATACACGGTGGTGGTCTTGAGCCGCTGGTGCAGCGCCTTGATCTCGGCGCGCATCGCCACCCGCAGCTTGGCGTCGAGATTGGACAGCGGCTCGTCGAACAGGAACACCTTGGGGTCGCGCACGATGGCACGGCCCATGGCGACGCGCTGGCGCTGGCCGCCGGACAGCTCGCGCGGAAAGCGCTCCAGCAGCGCGTCGAGGTCCAGGATGCGGGCGGCGTTGGCCACCCGCTCGTCGATCAAGTGCTGGTCGGCCTTGCGCAGCCGCAGACTGAAGCCCAGGTTCTGCGCAACCGTCATGTGCGGATAGAGCGCGTAGCTCTGGAACACCATCGCGATGTCGCGGTCCTTGGAGTCCAGGTCGTTGACGACCCGGCCGTCGATCGCGATCTCGCCGCCGCTGATCTCCTCCAGACCGGCCAGCATCCGCAGCAGGGTGGACTTGCCGCAGCCCGAAGGCCCGACCATCACGACGAACTCGCCATCGGCGATCTCGAAGCTGATGCCGTGGATGATCTTGAATTTGCCGAAGCTTTTTTCGACGCGGTTGAATGAAACGGCTGCCATGGCAGTGGTTTTCCTTTGCGTGTCAGCTCTTGACGGCGCCGGCCGTCAGGCCCGACACCATGTAGCGCTTGAAGGCGTAATAGATCGCCGCGGGCGGCAACGCGTAGATCAGGCCGGTCGCCATCAGCAGCTCCCATGGCGAATCGTCCGCCGACAGGAAGTTGCCCAGCGCCACGGCCAGCGTGATGCTGCGGTCGTTGGACAGCAGCAGGAAGGCGTACAGGTATTCGTTCCAGGCCAGCAGCAGCGAGTAGGTTCCCACCGCCACCAGCGACGGCACCATCAGCGGCAGGTACACGAGGCGGAACAATTGCAGCGGCGTCGCGCCGTCCATCCGCGCGGCCTCGTCCAGCTCCCACGGCAGCTTGTCGGAAGCCTGCTTGAGCACCCAGATGCAATACGGCGACGCGATTGTCACCATCGCCAGGATCAGCGCCCACTGGTTGTTCAGCAGGCCGTAGTTGCCCATCGCCTTGTACATCGGCACGGCCAGGAAGGCCGCCGGGATGAAGTAGGTGAACAGGGCCAGGTTCATCACCGTGCGGCCGCCGCGGACTTTCAGCCGGCTGATCGAGAAGGCGGCGCAGGTGGCGATGAACAGCGTCAGCACCGCGACCGCCACCGCGATCAGCACCGAGTTCCACAGCTGCACCCAGAAGTGATCCAGGTAGAAATGCTTGCGCTCGAACACGATCTCGAAGTTCTGCAGGGTCGGCGTCTTGGGCCAGATCCGGCCCGAAGTGGCCGAATCCTTGGTCGAGATGGCGAACAGGACCATATGGTAGATCGGGATCATCGTCCACAGGAACAGCGGAATGCCGATCAGCAGCAGCTTGGCCTCCGCGGTGACGGCCTTGAGCGTGACGCGCTTCATTTCGCCCTCCGACGAGCCGCCTCTAGGAGGGCGACGGCCCCCTCGGGGGGCAGCGAACAAGAGTGAGCGTGGGGGCTCATTTGCTCAGCCTCTTCATCATGAAGTAGACGAGGGGAAGCACCAGCGGCATCGCGACGACGATCGACGCCATGGCCAGGTCCACCTGGTCCAGCCTCAGGTACCGGATGCCCAGCGTCGCCAGCACGTGCGTCAAGTCGGCCGGACCGCCACCCGTCAGCAGGTAGACGCTGTTGAAGTCGCCCAGCGTCCAGATCATCGACAGGATGGTCGACGTCAAATACAGGGTGCGCATCGACGGCCAGGTGATGAAGCGGAACTTCTGCCAGCTGCTGGCGCCGTCGACACTCGCCGCTTCATATTGCTCCGCCGGGATGGCCAGCCGGCCGGCGATCAGGATCAAGGTCCAGAACGGCAGCGACTTCCAGATGTGCATCAACATCGAGAACGTCAGCGCCAGGGTCGGGTCGTTCAGCCAGTTGGGGCCGTCCAGCCCGGTGAAGCGGAAGATCAGCGAATTGATCACGCCCCACTCGGGGTTGAGCATGAAGCGCACCGACAAGATGGTGGGGATCGACGGCAACGCCCAGGGCAGGATGAAGATCAGGGACAGGCCCTTGATCCACCAGCGGGTCTGGACGAAAAAGCCGGACAGCACCATGGCGACCACCATCTTGACGTTGATGCCGACCACCAGGAACACGATCGTGTTGACGACCGTGCGAAAGAAGATGGGATCCTCGAACAGCTTCTCGTAGCTGGCCGGATGGCGGGCCAGCCACATGCCGTAACCCACCGGGTACAGCACGAACACCACGAAGATCACCAGGTAGGGAACGACCAGCAGCCGGCCCCAGAACTCGTACGAAGTCGAGCGCGAGCGGGCGGGCGCGGAGACGGCTGGCAGGACAGCAGCGGCGTCGGACATGGCGAGTTCCCTGGAGCAATGGCTCCGGCTTTGCGACTGGGCGTCGCGCCGCCGGAGCCGCTTCACATCAGCGGGCGACGGTCTTGATCCGTTCGATCATCTCGTCCACCGCCTTGTCGACCGGAACCTTTTCGTTGACGACCCGGTTCATGGCCTTGGCCCAGACGTTCTCGTTGTTCAGCACCGTGAACTTGTAGTTCTTGGTGAATTCGAACGTGACCGTGCCGGCGGCGTACTGGTTGAACACCGAGAGCCGGTGCGGGTCAGCCTTCCAGAACGGACGGGCCTGCGCTTCCTTGGTCACCGGGAACCAGCGGCCCAGGGCGCCTTCCACGTAAGGCGTCAGGTTTTCCTCCTGCAGCAGGAAGGAGACGAACTCCTTGGCGCGAGCCTTGTTCTTCGCGTCCTTGAAGATTACGCCGGTCTTGACCGCCGTGCGGTACACCATCTTGGTTCCGTCCGGCTTGCTGGGAAAGCCCGCGGTGCGGATCAGCTCGGTGTAGTTCTTCTTCGCCTCGGCGCGCTGCTCGGGCTTGAGCGCGTCGTTGTTCATGTCATCGAGCCACTTGGCGGCGATCGAGATGGTCGCGTTGTGGGTCATCACCGTCGTCTTGTTGTGGAAGGCGACGTTGTTGTCCGGGTCCTTCCAGCTGGTGGACGACGGCGGCGAGCAGCCCTTCAGGTACGGCTGGGTGTAATCGCTCAGCGCCGAGATCAGGCCGGTGCGCACCGCGGGGTCGTCGACCAGCAGCTTGCCCGAATCGTTGACCAGCTTCACGTTGTAGGCATCCATGAAGGTCAGGAACGAATAGAACGAGTCGCTGGAATCCACGCCCATCGGCATGCCGATGCCGAAGCCCCGCGAGCCGGTCTTCTGCCGGTAGGCCGGCTGCACCTTGTCGCACCAGAAGCTCCAGTAGCCCTTCCAGTCCTTGGGGATGTCGGTTTCCTTGAAACCCGCCGCCGCCAGCATGTCGACCCAGTACTCGACGTGCATGGTCTGCTGCTTGAGCGGAAACGCGTAATACGCGCGGGTCTTGGCCGCGTCGTTGTACAGGAACGTGGTCTCCACCGTGTTGGGCGCGAAGCGCGCGCGGATCGGGCTGATGACGCTGCTGATGTCCTCCAGCTTGCCGTCGAATGCCCACTTGGCCGTGACCTGGAAGTCATAGACGTCGGCATAGGCCACGTCTGGCGGCGAACCGGAATCCAGCGCCGCGACGGTCTTGGGAATCATGTCCTGGATCGGGTACTGCGACAGTTCGATCTTGACGTCCTTGTGCTTGGCCTCGTACTTCTTGATGGCGGCGAACAATGCGTCGTCTTCCGCCTTGTAGAACCCCTTGACCCACCAGACGGTGAGCTTCTCCTGCGCGACGGCCTGGCCGGCCGATATCAGGCCGGCAGCAACCATCGCTGCCGCGAGTAAGGTCTTGATCTTCATCTGGCGTGTCTCCTGGTCTTGGTTGGTGGAAGGGTGAAGTCTGCGGGCGGCTTCAGGCCGCCTTGAGCTGGGAAGCGGGGCGGCTCAGGCGCGGCAGCCGTTTGCGCGAACCCAGCACCTGCTCGATGTCCTTGCGGGCGCCGTCGATCAGGCGCAGCACGGCCTTTTCGGCCCGGGCCGGATCGTGGGCGGCGACCGCGTCCAGCACCGCGCGGTGCATCGGCAGCGAGCTGGCCGGGCCGTCCTTGCGCGAGGTGGAGATCTCGAAGCTGGTGCGCAGCAGTGCGCTCAGCGCCTTGCTCATCTGCCACAGCATGCGGTTCTGCGCCGCGCGCAGCAGGCCCTGGTGGAAGCGCAGGTCGAACGTGATGTAGTCGCCGCCCTCCACCACCGCCTTCTTCATGCCGGCGAAGGCGGCTTCGATCTGGGCGATGTCCCCCGGCGTGGCCCGCTCAGCCGCCAGGCGGACAGCGGCTGGCTCGACCACCCGGCGCAGGTCCTGCAGGTCGCGCAGGAATTCGGCCGTCAGGCCCACACGGGCCTGCCAGTTGACGACATCGGGATCGAACCAGTTCCAGTTTTCGTCGGGCAGGACCCGGGTGCCGACCTTGGGCCCAGTCGAAATCAATCCCTTGGCCACCAGCGACTTGACCGACTCGCGGATCACCGTGCGGCTGACGCCGAGCTCCTCGCACAGCATCGGCTCCGCCGGCAGCGACGCACCGACGGCATAGCGCCCGCCGACGATGGCTTCGCCCAGGAAATCGACCGTGCTGCCGTGGACGTTCTTGATCATGCGGATGGAGTCTTCGCTACTATCATATGATGATTGAAAAGCCCCCGCCCTGAGGGAAAGCCCTGACGCAAAGCGCCGCGCGCGCGCCGGTCTGGCGGCGTCACCGGGCCAGCCATTCCGGCACCGCGCTGGGCAGCGGCCGGCCGGCGAAATGGGCGACCAGGTTGGCGTGGCACAGGTCCGCCATCGCCTTGCGGGTGGCCTCGGTGGCGCTGCCGACATGCGGGGTGAGCACGACGTTGTCCATCTCGCGCAGCGCCTGCGGCACCTGCGGTTCACCGTCGAACACGTCCAGCCCGGCGCCGGCAATCCGGCCCTCCAGCAGCGCATCGATCAGCGCCTGCTGGTCGACCACCGAGCCGCGCGCGACGTTCACGAGATAGCCATCCGGGCCCAGCGCATCGAGCACCTGGCGGTCGATCATCTTGAGGGTGCCGGCGCCGCCCGGCGTGATGACGACCAGGAAGTCCACCTGCGCCGCCAGCGCCGCGGCACTGGGGAAATACCGGTGCGTGATCTCCTTCTTCTGGCTGCGCGCGGTGTACGCGATGCTCATGCCGAAAGCGGCGGCGCGCTGCGCAATGGCCTGGCCGATCCGGCCCAGCCCGACGATGCCGAGCCGGGCGCCCGACATCTTGCGCGCCAGCGGAAACGGGCCGGCCGGCCAGCGGTTCTCCCGCACGAAGCGATCCGCCTGCGGGATGCGGCGGGCCACCGACAGCATCAGCGCGATCGCCAGGTCCGCCACGTCGTCGTTCAGCACGTTGGGTGTGTGGCTGACCGGCACCTTGCGTTCCAGCGCCGCCGCCACGTCGACGCCGTCGTAGCCGACGCCCTGCACCGAGATCATCTCCAGCGCCGGCAACTGGTCCATCAGCGAACGCGGCACTTTCGACTCGCCGCCGCAGGCGATCGCGCGGATCTTCGGGGCGATGGCGGCAAAGGCGGCCGGGTCGGTTTCATGCAGCCTGTCATGCACGGAGAACTCCTGTTGCAGGCGCTCCATCAGATAAGGCGGAAATTTTGCTGCGACCAGCACATCGGGTTTCGGCAAGGCAACTCCTGGGGCGAAGAAAAGCGCCGCGGCAAGGTGCCCGGGCGCTTGGATGATTACTCCTACCATAATATGATTGGCCGACAAATTTCGCAACCCGACTTTTCCGCACAGCCCATGACACCACCCCGCAAGAAAGCATCAGAACTCCGCAGCCAGCAATGGTTCGGCCGGCAGGACCGCGACGGTTTCGCCTATCGCAGCTGGGTCAAGGGCAAGGGCGTGCCGGACGACCAGTTCGACGGCCGGCCGGTGATCGGCATCTGCAACACCTTCAGCGAGCTGACGCCCTGCAACTCGCATTTCCGCACGCTGGCCGAGCAGGTGAAGATCGGCGTCTACGAAGCCGGCGGCTTCCCGCTCGAGTTCCCGGTGATGTCGCTGGGCGAGACGCTGCTGCGACCGACGGCGATGCTGTATCGCAACCTCGCCAGCATGGACGTGGAGGAGAGCATCCGCGGCAACCCGATCGACGGCGTGGTGCTGCTCATGGGCTGCGACAAGACCACTCCCTCGCTGGTGATGGGCGCTTCCAGCGTCGACCTGCCGACCATCGGCGTGTCGGGCGGGCCGATGTTGAACGGCAAATGGCGCGGCCAGGAACTGGGCTCGGGCACCGGCGTCTGGAGCATGAGCGAGCAGGTGCGCGCCGGCACACTCAAGCTGCAGGATTTCCTCGAGGCGGAAAGCTGCATGCACCGCAGTCACGGCCATTGCATGACGATGGGCACGGCATCGACCATGGCCAGCATGGTCGAGGCGCTGGGCCTCGGCCTGCCGGGCAACGCCGCCTATCCGGCGGTGGACGGCCGGCGCAACGTGCTGGCCCGAAATGCGGGGCGGCGGATCGTCGACATGGTCCACGAAGACCAACTGCTGTCCAAGGTGCTGACCCGCCATGCCTTCGAGAACGCGATCAAGACGCTGGCCGCGATCGGCGGTTCCACCAACGCGGTGATCCACCTGATCGCGATCGCGCGGCGCATCGGGGTCGAGCTCAAGATCGAGGACTTCGACCGGCTGGCCAGCGAGCTGCCCTGCCTGGTGAACCTGCAGCCGTCGGGCAAGTTCCTGATGGAAGACTTCTGCTACGCCGGCGGCCTGCCGGTGGTGATGAAGGAGATCTCGCAGCACCTGCACCTCGATGCGGTCACGGCCAACGGCCGCACCGTTGGCGAGAACATCGCCGACGCCCAGAACTACAACACCGAGGTGATCCAGCCGCTGGACAAGCCATTCAAGGACATGGCCGGCATCGCGGTGCTGCGCGGCAACCTGGCGCCGCGTGGCGCCGTTATCAAGCCGAGCGCGGCGACGCCCGCGCTGATGGTCCACAAGGGTCGCGCCGTGGTGTTCGAGAACAGCGACGACTTCCACAAACGAATCGACGACGAGAACCTCGACATCGACGAGAACTGCGTCATGGTGCTGAAGAACTGCGGCCCCAAGGGCTATCCCGGCATGGCCGAGGTCGGCAACATGCCGCTGCCGCCGAAGGTGCTGCGCAAGGGCA
>JBBRSZ010000004.1:0-174862 GCA_038244915.1 Burkholderiales bacterium
CGCGCGCCGTCGGCCGGGGCAGCGAGCGAGCGCCGCCTCGGCAGCAGCTCCGGGTCGAGCCTGCACGCCAAGACATTCTCGGTCGACCGTAACGTCCTGTTCGTCGGCTCGTTCAATTTCGACCCGCGCTCGACCGAGCTCAACACCGAGCTGGGATTCGTCATCGAGAGCCCGGCGATGGCGTCGGCCGCCTCCGATGCCATCCTCGGCAGGCTCGCCGCCGAGGCCTACCGCGTCCGGCTCGGCCGGGACGGCGAATTGCAGTGGGTCGAACAGGTCGGCGGCCGCGAAGTGGTGCACGACCGCGAGCCCGGCGCCGGCTTTTGGCGCCAGCTGGGCGTGACGGTGCTGTCGCTGCTGCCGATCGAGTGGTTGCTGTGAGGGCAGCAGCTCACGCCGAGACCGGCCGCGAGCCGCGGTCGATCGCCTCCCGGCGGCCCCGGAGCGACGAGCTCGAATGGTGGAACTCGAAGTGCGTGGCCGCCAGGGCGGGCGCGCCGGCCGGCGCGGGCGCGGCGCCGGTGATGCGGGCCAGCGTGGCTTTGAGCGTTGCGTTGTCGTCGTCGAAGTCGTTGTGGTGGGTCGAACGCGACGCCGTGATGGAGCCTTCCGGATTGCTGTTGGGAGAGAACACCAGGTCGGCCTTGCCGCTGGTGAACAGCTGCGACAGCTGCGGATCGCGCGCCAGCCACTTCTCCATGCCCAGCAGCGGCGTGCCTTCGCCGAAGGCGCTCTGCTCGAACGCGCGCGACACCAGGTACAGCAGGCTCTTGTTGTAGATGCGGGCGCAGTTGTCGTCCTGCTCGGCCTTGTCGCTGAGCGCGAACAGCGCCAGCCGGCCGATGCCGCCGTCGTTGAGCGCCGGCAGGTAGGCCTGCTTGAACAGCTCGGTGGTCACGGCCGGGGCCCACAGCGTGCATGTGTCGACCTCCATCCCGTAGCCGGTTTGCCCCCTCAGGTAGCCAGAGCCGATCTTCTTGGCCGGCGCCGTCAGCAGCCGCACCAGCGGCGCCTGGAAGATCGCGCCGGCGCTGTGGCTGACGACGTGCAGCTTGAAGTCCATCTGTGTGCGCAGTGTCGCCAGCAAGTCCAGCGCCATGCGGGCGCCGCCGTCCGCCGTGCTGCCGGCCGCCAGCGCGTTCTCCTTCATCTCGTCCCAGGAGGCCTTGCCGGTCAGCGAGCGGGCCAGGATCTCCAGCGTGTCGTCCAGCCGGTCCAGCAGGAAGTCCTTGGCCGCGCCCAGCACGCCCTCGGGCCGGCGCCGGCGCATCGCGTCCTGCAGGATGTTGGTGATGGTCGACCAGTAGTCGCTGTGCCAGACGAAGGCCAGCGGGTAGATGTGGGCGTCCAGCATCACGCTGCGGTAGTCGGCCAGCCGCTGGATCGCGCTGCGCTCGTCGACCAGGCCGCCGTGCGCGTACAGCAGCACGTGCTTCTCGGGCCAGCCGGCCATCGCGCGCGGCATGTCGACCTCGAAGATCTCGCGCAGCTCGTCCGGCGAGGTGCCGTAGTCGCCGCCCGGCCGCAGGGCGCCGTCGTTGCCCAGGCTGATGACGTGCGGCCGCAGGTCGGCGTACGAATAGGCCACCGAGCGCGCCGCCGCGGCCGAATGCGCGATCGCCGCCGATTCGCACTGGCGCAGGATCACCGGGGCGCCCAGCCGCGCCACCCAGACGTCGGTGGCGTTGAACAGCCAGTCGTCGTAGCAGACCCGGGCGAAGCCGCCGCGGCCCCACTGGTCGCTCCACGAGTTCTGGATCCAGAAGCCCTGGCTGTCATAGGCGACGATGGCGAACGCATGGACGCCCGATTGCGACCGTGGCCAGGCGATGTCGCCCTTGGCATCGACCTCGTCCCAGCCCTGGTGCACCATCGCCGTCGCGTACAGCACGCCGACCTCGGCCAGCGCGCTGTGCATCGCCACCAGGTCCTTGTGGTTGACGCGCAGATAGGCGCCCAGCGGTCGGCGCAACGCGTCCGACGTGCGGGCCTCGGTCAGGCCGCCCGGGCGCGGCGCGCCGTGCTCGTACTTCCATTCGTCCTCGCTGCAGACGCCGTGCTTCTGCCAGCCCTTCATCGCGCCGCGGGCGCTGGAGCCGCTGTAGGCTTCGCCGGGCCATTCGTCGTAGCGGCGCGCCATCTCGTACAGCATGCGCGGGCTGACCGGCGCCTTGTCCGGCTCCACCTTGCGCCGCTGCAGCAGGTAGTTGGCGACGGTGGCCAGGCCGAAGCCGGTGCAGGCGCCTTCATCGCCCTGGTCCAGCACCGGAATGCGCCAGGCCCGGAAATCGTCCAGCGGAATGTGCGTCGGCACTTCCACCAGCGAGGTCTCGAACATGCGGTCGCGGAAGTCGAGCGTGTCGCGCCGCGCGGTCAGCTTGCGCGCCACCTTGCTGCCGGTGCTGCTGGTGACGAGGGTGTCGGTCGCCATGGTGTGTTTCCTCCCCGGGCGTCATGGTGCAGCCAGCGCCACCGAAGGTCAACCGTCGCCCTGGATGGCGCGCCGGGCGTCGCGCAGCATGAAGCGGTAGAGCGCTTCCACCTTGTCGCGCGCCCAAGGTGTCTTGCGCAGGAATTTCAGGCTGGACCCCATGCTCGGGTCGCTGGTGAAGCAGCGCACCGGAATGCGCTCGCCCAGGCCGTCCCAGCCGTAGTGCGCCACCAGCGCCGTGACGATGGCTTCCAGTGTCATGCCGTGCAGGGGGTCGCGGGTCCGGGGACTGGGTTCGGTGGTCATCGGTCGATTGTCGGCTGGACGCCGACAATGCGTGGCTGAACAGCCAAGGACAACCGATGGATGCCACGCTCGACTCCCTCACCCGCCAGCTGCGCGAGTTCGCCGCCGCGCGCAACTGGGAGCAGTTCCACTCGCCCAAGAACCTGGCCGCCGCGCTGTCGGTGGAGGCGGCGGAACTGCTGGAGCACTTCCAGTGGCTGACAGAAGAACAGAGCCGCAACCTCGATGCCGCGCAGAAGGAGGCGGTGGGCCAGGAAGTGGCCGACGTGCTGCTCTACCTGTTGCAACTGGCCGACAAGCTGGGGCTGGACGTCGCGCAGGAGGCGCAAAAGAAGCTGGCGTTGAATGCGGTGAAGCATCCGCCGCTGTAGCGCAGGGGCGCATTCCAGAGAATCTGCCGCTTAGGAGATTGAAGCCATGCCGATTCCGTTCGCGCCGATCGCGCTCAAAAAAAGATTTCGCCACGCGCATCCAGGCCATCGAAGCCCTGAAAGCGACGCAGCGCGCCGATTCGGCGCCACGACGTCTGGAAGGCGACGCGGGTGCGGGACTTGCTCAGATCGCTCTGCTAGGGTTCCGAATGGACTCATCCTGACGGGGGAAGACAGACCAAGCCGTGCCAAGGTGCGACTTTGCCCCTGTCGACGACCCGTCAATCTTTTAACTGAATGTCCCTATGAGGGCAAAATCAACATTGAACGCAATAAGTCAGCTGGTAATTTGATCCTGTGGGATCAAAAAATACAAAGATCCGTAGCCGCAGACCAATTCGGGATGAATTGCGCCCGAAGGAGAGCGCGTCGTCCGCAAGCGTATGACAGATGTGTTCGAGTCGCATTACGCACATGCGCTCTCGATGACACAGGGGGTTGCGTGACAGTGAGATGCCATCATATGGACAACAACAGGCCCAATCGGCGATGAGGAATCGAATGCAGTACGGAAGTCCAGATTTGAACCACCGGCTCACCGGCGCTGCCAACTTCCGTGACCTCGGCGGCCACGTTGTCCCTGACGCAGGGATGGTGCGCCCGTTGCGCCTGTTCCGCTCCGACCACCTCGGCGCCCTGACGGCGGACGACGCGGCGAAGATGGCGCAGCTCAACATCCGCCGCATCTTCGACTTGCGCGGCGCGGCCGAGCGCGAAACCGCTGTCTGCGCCCTCGATGGCGTGACGGTCCATTCGCTGGCCATCGAGCCCACCATCGTGCAGGTGCTGTCCGACCTGACCGACGCCGGCCACACGCTGTCCGAGCGCGATGTCGTCGGCCACATGCAGGACACTTACCGCGGCTTCGTGCACCAAAGCACACATCGCTACGCGGCGCTGTTCGGCCACCTGCTGGAGTCGGACGATCCGCTGGTGTTCCACTGCACCGCCGGCAAGGACCGCACCGGTTTCGCGGCAGCGCTGATCCTGCTGGCGCTGGGCGTGCCGCACGACGACGTGATGCGCGACTACCTGCTGACCAACGAGCGCCTGAAACCCAAGAGTGAGTGGAAGGGCTTGGCGCCCGAGGCCGCGTCGGTGCTGTACCGCGTGCAGCCGGAGTTCCTCGACGCGGCGTTCGAGGCGGTGGAGCAGGCGTACGGCGGCGTCGAGAGCTACCTGCGCGAGGGCCTGGGCCTGCGTGAAGCGGAGCGCGCGCGCTTGAAGCACTTGTATCTCGATCGACAGCGCTGACCTCCGGCCCTGAACGCGGTTCGGGCCGCGCGGGTCTTGACCTGGCTCAAGTCGTCCGGCACCGAGGCGCCCAGAATGAACTCATCATTCAAAGGCGAGGCAGCGATGAAAGTACCGGTCCACATCCAGTTCCACAACATGGAACCTTCTGCGGCGCTGGAGGCCAGCGCGCGCGAGCACGCGCTCAAGCTCGAATCCTTCGCACCCGACATCATGGCGTGCCAGGTCGCGATCGAACTGGAGCAGAAGCACCAGACCCAGGGCCGGCCGCATGTCGTGCGGATCGACCTCACGCTGCCTGGCCGCGAGCTGGTGGTGAACCGGGTCAGCAACGAGGACGCCTATGTCGCCCTGCGCGAAGCCTTCGACAGCATGAAACGCCAGCTGCAGGACACGGTCATCCAGCGCCGGGGCCATTGACGCTCAGGCGGTGGCTGGATTCGGCCGGATCAGGAACTTCTCACCGGTGGCGCGCTTGCCGTAGCGGGCGACGTGCTCCAGCGACAGCGCCTGCGCCAACGAGATGTCCCCGCTGTAGTGGCTGGCGAAGGTGGTCTTGAGCTCCGCCGCGACGCGTTGCTTGAACCCGGCGACGGTGGCAGGCTCGATCTGCTGCAGATAGTTGAACACCAGCCACCCGCCCATGCCCCAGGCCATGCCGAAGCTGCGGTTGAATTCGGTCGCACCGGTGTCCAGGCTTCCATACAGGTACACCTGCTTGTGGATCGGCGAGCCGTAACGGCTGTAGCTGGCGGCGGTGCGGTTCAAGGCTGCTTCCATGCAGGCGAGGATCTGGCCGGCCAGCTTGCCGCCGCCGATGGCGTCGAAGGCCAGCGTGGCGCCGGTCGCCATCAGCGCCTCGGTCAGCTCGGGCAGGAAGTCCGGCGAGCTCGAGTCGCAGACGTGGGCCGCGCCTTGCGAACGCAGCAACTGCGCCTGGTCGGGTTTGCGCACGATGTTCACCAGCGCGATCTTCTCGGCCTGGCACAGGCGGTTGAGCATCTGCCCGAGATTGGAGGCGGCAGCGGTGTGCACCAGCGCCTTGTGGCCTTCGCGCCGCAGGGTCGCCACCATCCCCAGCGCCGTCAGCGGGTTGATGAACGACGAAGCGCCCTCGGCTGGCGTCGTGCCGTCCTGCAGCGGCAGGCAGTCGCTGACCGGGACGCAGCGGTATTGCGCGTACATCGAGCCGCCGTAGGCCGCGACGGTCTTGCCGAGCAGCGCCTGTGCCGCGGGAGAGGAGCCTGCTGCCGCCACCACGCCGGCGCCTTCGTTGCCCACCGCCATGGACTGGCCGAGCCGGCCGGCCATCGCTTTCATCGCGCCCGGCGGCACCGTGGCGGTGATCACCGGCCGGCCGGCCGGGCCCGAGGCGCGGGCCGTGGCCATGTCGGCGGCGCCGAACAGCAGGCCGAGGTCGGAGGGATTGAGCGGCGCCGCTTCGACGCGCAGCAACACCTCGTCCGGGCCGGGCTTGGGAACTGGAACCTCGGCGAGCGAGAGCTGGAGCTCGCCGGCCGGCGTGATGAGGGAGCGCAGTTGCAGCGCGGAGGTGGGCAGGGCGGTGGTCATGGGACCGCATTGTGATCCCGATCGCGGCACGCTGTTCTCCGCCCCCCTGGCGCGCCGGTTTCCTACGCGATGCCCCGGGTGGCACCGACAGGGTGCGCGCCTGCCCTGCGCCACGATGGTGTTCAGGCACCGGTGATCCCGTCGGTGAGGGAGGGCAGCATGATGGCTTACCTGATCTTCTTCCTGAGCGGCTTGTTGGCGCTGGCAGCGATCTACGCATCCGCGATCGGCTGGCTCTGGTTCTGCCAGGAGCGGCTGCTGTTCGAACCGGACCCGATGCCGCAGGACCAGCCGATCAGCAGCGACCCCGACGTGCACGAGACCTTCGTCGACGTTCCCGGCGCGCGCCTGTCCGCCGCCCAGCTCAAGCTTCCCAACCCGCGCGGCGTCGTGTTCTTCCTGCACGGCAACTCTGGCAACCTGAAGAGGTGGTTCGTCGACCTCGACGCCTTCCGCGAACTCAATTTCGACGTGGTGATGTTCGACTACCGGGGCTTCGGCAAGAGCAGCGGCCAGATCGCCAGTGAAGGCCAGCTGCGCGCCGACGTGCGGGCCGTGTGGGCCGAATTCGCGCCCCGCTACGAGGGCAAGCGGCTGGTCATCTCCGGCCAGTCGCTTGGCACCGGGCTGGCCGCGGGCCTGTCGGCCGAACTGTGCGCCGCCGGCAAGGCGCCCGACCTGACCATGATGGTGTCGGCGTACAGCAGCATGCAGGCGCTGGCCGACGAACTCTATCCCTGGGTGCCGCGCGGCATCCTGCGCTATCCGCTGGCCACGCTGGACCACGCCTGCCGGCTGACCGGCAAGCTGATGCTGATCCACGGCGACAAGGACGAACTGATCGGGCTGCACCACAGCGTGGCGCTGCGCAAGGCGGCGCCGCATGCGCAGTTCCATTGCGTCGAAGGCGCGGGCCACAGCGACGTGCACCAGTTCCCGTCGTTCCGCCAGGCGGTCAACGCGGCCCTGGTGCGCCTTTGATCGGGCCGGGCCGGGCCGGCGCGGCGCCTACGCGGCGCTGGGCAGCGCGCCTACAGGCAACGGCAGCCGCCCCGCCGCATGATGGTGGGGTGCGGCTGAGTGCCGCCCTTTCCCCAGAGGAGACCCCATGGCCAAGAAGGACCAACCAGAACAATCTGGCAGCGACGCCAGCAACGACCGCGACTATCGCGGCGACGGGACGGGCAAGATCGGCATCACCAGCGACAGACAGCCCGGCCTGGTGGCGCCGAGCGGCGTCAACGAGGGCGATCACGGTGCCGCGGGAGAAGCCCCGATGGCCGGCGACATGCTCAACTTCGACGACGACGAGTTGAGCTCCGGGCGCGGCAATACCGAGCGCACCGGTGGCACCTGGGCGGCGCAGGGAGCCGACAGCGGCAAGCTGGCGCCGCCGCGCGAGATCCTGTCGGACCGCAACGGGCCCAGCGACAGCGGCGACGGCGGCAAGAAGCGCCCGTCCTGACGGGCCGCGCGCGCACCGCCCGGTTCCATGGATTTCGCGATCTGGTCGGTGATCGTCGGCCTGCTGCTGGTCGTCATGGCCTTGAGCGGCTCGGTGCTGGCGCGCCTGCCGCTATCCACGGCCATGCTCTACCTGATGGTGGGACTGGCTGTGAGCCCCTGGGGCATGGGCCTGCTATGGGCTGACGCATCCCGGCATTCGGTGGTGCTGGAAACGCTCACCGAGGTCGTGGTGCTGATCTCTTTGTTTTCCGCCGGCCTGAAGCTCAGTTCCGCATTGAGCGCACGGCGCTGGCTGCTACCGCTGCGGCTGGCCGTGGTGTCGATGATTTTCACCGTGCTGGCGATCGCCGCCGTCGGCCACCTGCTGCTGGGCCTGTCGGTCGGCGCGGCCATCCTGCTGGGCGGCATCCTGGCGCCGACCGACCCGGTGCTGGCGTCCGACGTGCAGGTGCACACCCCCGGCGACCGCGACAAGCTGCGCTTTTCGCTGACCGGCGAGGGCGGTCTCAACGACGGCACCGCCTTTCCCTTCGTGCTGCTGGGGCTGGGCTTGCTGGGCCTGCATGACCTGGGGCAGTGGGGCTGGCGCTGGTTCGCCGTCGATGTCGTCTGGGGCGTGGCCTGCGGTATCGGCGTCGGGGCCGGGTTGGGGCTGGCGGTGGGGCAACTGGTGCTGTACCTGCGGCGCGAACACCAGGAGGCGGTGGGACTGGACGACTTCCTCGCGCTCGGGCTGGTGGCGCTGTCGTACGGCACGGCGCTGATGCTGCGCGGTTATGGCTTTTTGGCCGTGTTCGCCGCCGGGGTCGCGCTGCGGCACCTGGTTGAGCGGCAAAGCAGCAGGCCCACGGCCAGCCAGAAAGTCGTGGAGCAAGCCGCCGCAGCGCCCGACACCACAGCCGCGGAGCAGGCCGCCGTCGACCCCGAACATGCTCCCGCGTACATGGTGCACGCGGTGCTGGGCTTCAATGAGCAACTGGAGAGGATCGGCGAGGTCAGCGTCGTGATCGCCATCGGCGCGCTGCTGTGGGCGGTGGACTGGCATGCGGCGGTCTGGTGGTTCGTCCCGCTGCTGCTGCTGGTGATCCGGCCGCTGTCGGTGGCCATCGGCCTGTCCAACTCCAGCGCCTCGGGCAACCAGCGCCTGTTGATCGGCTGGTTCGGCATCCGTGGCATCGGCTCGCTGTACTACCTGATGTATGCGATCAATCACGGCTTGCCGTCGGGCCTGGCTGATGAGTTGACGTCGCTCACGCTGTCGGTGGTGGTCACCTCGATCGTGGTGCACGGCATCTCGGTCACGCCGCTGATGGCGATGTACGAGAAGACCATGGGCCAGCGGCGCGGGCGCACGGGCGCAGGCAAATCGCCCTGAGGCCTGGGCCCACGGTCGCGTTGCGCGTGCCGTTCTCCTACAACAGCGGCAAGACACGGCTGACAGCCAGCCGGCGCGTGATGTCTAGAGTGGCTCCATCAACAAGGAAGCATCCGATGAACCCTGCCAGCCCAACCCGCCCGGGCGGCCGCGAGGCGGCCCGATGAGCAAGACGCCCCAGGACGCCATCGAACTGCTCGATGTCGACCACCGATGCGCCAAGGCCCTGTTCGGTGAGTTCGCGCAGCTGTCGCGGCACAAGCCCGGCGGCGGCAAGCGCAAGGCGCTGGCCGAGAAGATCTGCATGGAGCTGAGCATCCACATGCGGCTGGAAGAAGAAATCTTCTATCCGCCGGTGCGCGAGGCGATGGGCGACGACGACTTGCTCGACGAAGCGGAGGTGGAGCACGCCGGGGCCAAGGACCTGATCGCGCAGATCCTGGCGATGAAACCGGGCGACGCGTTGTACGACGCCAAGGTGACGGTGCTGGGCGACTACATCGCCCACCACGTCAGGCAAGAGCGTGAGGAAATGTTCCCCAGGGTGCGCAAGAGCGGCATCGACCTGGCGGCGCTGGGCCAGAAGCTGCGCGAGCGCAAGCTGGAACTGCAGGCGGTGCCGGAGGCGCTGCGCGAGGACGCGCTGGCCTCCGTGTCCGCCTGATCCATTGATCCCAACCAACAAGGAGTCGAATCAAATGAGCAACTGCACTGTGACGCGTTCGTCCGTCCTGGTCCTGGCCGTCGCGGCCGCCTTGTCGCTGCCGGCCTGTGGCAAGAAGGACGATGCCGCCACCCCGGGCGCGATCAGCTCGTCGAACACGACGATGCCGGCGCCCGCACCCGCGGCGTCGACCGCCACGTCCTCCACCGCGCCCGCAGGCAACAGCACGGACACCTCCGGCAGCGCCAGCTCGCCCAAGCTATGACGAACGCCAAAGCCCTCGGCTTCGCGTTGCTGGCCGCCCTTGCGCTGGCAGGGTGCGACAAGGCAGTGACTGCGGGCAACGCCAACGCGCCGGGCAGTCCCGGCACCGGCAATCCCGCCGTGGTCGCGGCGCCGCTCGCCGCCGACACGCCGGCCGCCGGCTCGCCCGGCGGCGCCACCCTGCCCGGAACGACGGGCCGCGCCACGGCGCAGATGGGCTCTCGCAGCGCCAGCCCCTTGCCCGGCACCGGCACTGCCGGCGGGCTGGGCGGCAGCTCCGGCCTGGGCATGACCGGCAGCTTCCCGGCCACTGGCGCCAGCGCCGGCGGCACCGGCAGCGCCAACTTGGCCACCGGCCGTTCGACCAGAAACTAGTGCCGGCTCGCGCCGGCAGCGGGGCGTTGCACTCGCCTAAGATGGGAAGGTGACTGCCCTGGCCGCCTTCCTGCATGCGATTCCGAAAGTGGAGTTGCACTGCCACCTGCTGGGGACCGTCCGGCGAGCCACCTTCGAGGAACTGGCGCTGCGCGCCAACGCGCCGCTCACGGGCCAGGAGATCCAGGCTTTTTACACCCGCGGCGACAAGCCGGTCGGCGTGCTGCGGGTGCTGCGCGCCCTGGACGCCTGGCTGCTGCGCACCCCCGACGACCTGCATCGCATCACCTACGAATACCTGCAGCACGCGGCGGCCCACAACGTCCTGCATGCCGAGTTTTCCTGGAACCCGACCGGCACCGTGCGCGAGTCCGGCATGCGCTACGAAGACGCGCAGGCGGGCATCACGCGCGCGATGGCCGATGCGCGCACCGACTTCGGCATCCAGTCGCGGCTGATTGCCGCCATCGACCGCGAGGCCTCGCCGGCCGAAGCGCTGCAGATGGTGGAGTGGATGATCGCCCACCGCCATCCCGAAGTGGCCGGCATCGGCATCGATTACCGCGAGGTGGACCGGCCGCCGGAGCTGTTCGCGCATGCCTATGCCAAGGCGCGGCTGGCCGGCCTGAAAACCACCGCCCACGCCGGCGAATTCGGCATGCCGTGGACCAATGTCCGGACCGCGATCGACGACCTCAAGGTGGACCGCATCGACCATGGCTACACCGTGGTCGACAACCCCGAGTTCGCCCGCCGCTGCGCCGAGCGCGGCATCGTCTTCACCGTGGTGCCGACCAATTCGTATTACCTGCGCACGCTGGCGCCGCAGCGCTGGGCGCTGGACCACCCGATCCGCAAGATGGCGGCGCTGGGCCTTCGCATCCATCCCAACACCGACGACCCGACGCTGCACCACGTCGACCCGACGCTGGCCTGGCAGATGATGGTCGACGACTTCGGCTTTGGCCTGGACGAGCTGCGCGCCTTCATGCTCAACGGCGTCGAAGCGGCGTGGGTCGAGCCGGCGCAAAAACGCCAGTGGCGCAGCGACTGGGCCGCGCGCTACGACAGCCTGCGCGCAGGCATGGATTCTGCTCAGGAAAAGGCATGAAGATGTTCCAACGCATCGCGTTCTCGCTGGCGGCCATTGCCATCGTCGCAGGGGCCCAGGCCCAGCCAGCCTGGCCCGCCGCCAGGCCGATCACCCTGATCGTGCCCTTCAGCGCCGGCGGCAGCGTCGACGTCAGCGCGCGGCTGGTGGCCCAGCGCCTGGGCGAACGGCTCAGGCAATCGGTGGTGATCGAAAACCTCGCCGGCGCCGGCGGCACCATCGGCGTGGCCAAGGCCGCGGCGGCAGCGCCCGACGGCTACACGCTGGTGATGGGCGCCGACAGCCCGGTGGCGATCGCCCGCCTGATCAATCCGGCGGCGGTGCGTTATGACACGCTGAAGGACCTGGCGCCGGTCGGGCTGGTCAACACCGCGCCGATGGTGCTGGTGGCGCGGCCTGGCCTGCCGGCCAACACCCTGGCGGACGTGATCAAGCTGGCCAGGGCGCAACCGGGCAAGCTCAGCTACGCCACCTCGGGCGTCGGCACCGTGCTGCACCTGGCGATGGAACTGATCAAGGAGCAGGGCCAGGTATTCATCACCCACGTGCCGTACCGCGGCGGCGCGCAGATCGTCACCGACGTCGTGGGCAACCAGGTGGACCTGGCGATGCTGGTCAGTGTCACGGCGACGCCCAACGTGCTGGCCAGGAAGATGAAGGCCATCGCCGTCACAGACAACAAGCGGCTGGCCACCCTGCCCGACGTGCCGACGGTGGCGCAGACGCCGGGCTTCAAGGGCTTCGACGTGGTGGCCTGGACCGGGCTGTTCGCGCCCGCCCGCACCCCGCCGGCGATCGTCGAGCGGCTGAACCACGAGTTGAACGAAGTGCTCAGGTCCGACGAGATGCGCGCCAGGATGCAGGAGCAGGGCGCCGTCGGCGGCAGCGGCAGCCCGGCCGAGTTCACGCGCTTCGTGCAGCGCGAGCAGGAGCGCTACGCGCGGATCGTCAAGGCGGCGAACATCAAGGAGTAGGACATCGAAGCGTCATTCCCGCGCAGGCGGGAATCCATGGCGTCCGGTTTCCTGAAGGCCCTGGATTCCCGCCTGCGCGGGAATGACGGATGTTCAACCCTTCGCCACCGGCCGCTTCGGGTCGCCGCACCACTCGCTCCAGCTGCCCGCGTAGAGCGCCGTCGGCGCGAAGCCCGCCAGTTCCATCGCGATCACGTTCGGCACCGCGCTGACGCCGCTGCCGCAATGGTGCACCACCGCCGAGGCGTCGCGGCCCCCGAGCAGCTGCTCGAACTCCGACTTCAGCTGCGCCGCCGGCTTGAACTTGCCGTCGGCGCCGATGTTCTGCGAGAACGGCCGGTTGAACGCGCCGGGGATGTGGCCGGCCACCGGATCGAGCGGCTCGACTTCTCCCCTGAAGCGCGGCGCGCCGCGCGCGTCGATCAACACCTGCTCCGGCGTGGCGAGGCCGCGCTCCACGTCCTGCGTCGTCGCCAGCTTGCGCAGCGGCGAGCCCAGTTCGAAGTTGGACTGGAAGTGGGTGGGTTCCTCCTGGTCGGTCACCGCGCCGCCGGCGGCCTGCCAGGCCTGCAGGCCGCCATCGAGCACCGCCACAGCGTCGTGGCCGGCCCACTTGAGCATCCACCACAGGCGGCCGCAGTAGTTGGCGCCGTTGCGGTCGTACACCACGGCCTGCATCGCATTGGAAAATCCCACGCCCGACAGCCACGTCGCGAACTTCTCGCGGCTGGGCAGCGGATGGCGGCCGCCCGAGGCGGCGTCCGGATGCGGGTGGTGGGTGCCGTCGGCGTCCACCACGCCCATGTCGCTCAGCGCGCTGTCCAGGCTGGCGTAGACGGCGCCCGGAATGTGGGCCTTGCGGTATTGCTCTTCGCCGGCGGCCGGGTTCATCAGGTCGAACGTGCAGTCGAACAGCATCAGCGGCGCGCCGCTGGCCTGCAGTCGCCGCAGCTCGTCAACCGAAATCAGGATGGTGTGCATGTCAATGTTCCTCGGCAGGTGAATCGGGAGCGGCGCGCGAACGCAGCACGGTGGCGGCGATGCCGCTGGCGACGATCAGCCCCATGCCGGCCCAGCCCATCGCCGGGATCCGGTCGCCGAACAGCAGCATGCCGAACAGGGCGCCGAACACGATGCCCGAGTATTGCAAATTGGCGACCACCAGGGTGGCGCCATGGCTGTAGGCGCGGGTCATGCACAGCTGGCCCAGCGAGGCCAGCGCCGCGATCGGCAGCAGCCACAGCGCGTGCCGCCAGTCCCAGGGCGAGACACCGGTCACCAGCATGGCGGCGCCGCCGGCCAGCGCCGAGCCGACCGCGAAATAGAACACCGTGCGCAGCGCCGGTTCGCCCAATCTGGCCAGCGCCATCACCTGCATGTAGGCGAAGGCGGCGCTCAGGCCCGACAGCAGGCCGACCACGGCGGCGAACAGCTGGTTCTGCTCGATCGTCGGCCGCAACATCAGCAGCACGCCGGCAAAGCCGGCCACCACCGTCAGCACCAGCGGGCCCTGGCGCAGCGGATGGTTGTCGGGGCGCTCCGGGTTCCAGTTCAGCAGCGCGCCGCCGACCAGGAAGGCCGCGATCCAGACGCTGCTCATGTAGTTGAGCGTCATCGCGGTGGCCAGCGGCAGCCAGGCCAGGGCGTAGAACCAGGCGCCCAGCGACAGCACGCCCACCAGGCTGCGCCAGGCGTGCATGCCGGGATAGCGGGTGGACAGCCTGACGCCTTGCGAGCGGGCCAGCAGCCAGATGATCAGCATGCCCAGCAGGCCACGGTAGCAGACCAGTTCGGCCGGGTCGAACCATGCCGACGCGAATTTAACGCACACCGCCATCGCCGCGAACAGCAGCGCCGCCGCCAGCATCCACAGCGCCTGCATTCAGCGCGCTCCGGTGGGGGCGCCCGGCGTCACGGCCGCGGGCCGTGCGTTCCCAGCGTGCCGCGGTACCACTCGTGGAAGTGCTGCATGCCGTCTTCCATCGGGCTCTGGTAGGGGCCGATCTCGTTGTCGCCGCGCTGCAGCAGGGCCTTGCGGCCGGCGTCCATGCGCTCGGCGATCTCGTCGTCTTCGACGCAGGTTTCCATGTAGGCGGCCTGCTGGGCCTCGACGAACTCGCGCTCGAAGGCGGCGATCTCCTCGGGGTAGAAGAACTGCACCATGTTCATCGTCTTGTTCGGGCCCATCGGGTGCAGCGTCGACACGGTCAGGACATGCGGATACCACTCCACCATGATGTGGGGGTAGTAGGTCAGCCAGATCGCGCCGTACTTGGGCGGCTCGCCGTTGCGGTATTGCAGCAGCGCGTCCTGCCAGCGCTCGTACACCGGGCTGCCGGCCTTGCCCAGGCGGTTGGCCACGCCCACCGTCTGCACCGAGTAGTGGTCCTTGAACTCCCAGCGCAGGTCGTCGCAGGTGACGAAGCTGCCCAGCCCGGGGTGGAACGGGCCGACGTGGTAGTCCTCCAGGTAGACCTCGATGAAGGTCTTCCAGTTGTAGTTGCACTCGTGCATCACCACCTTGTCCAGCACGTGGCCGGAGAAGTCCAGATCGGCGCGCGGGCCCATGCGGGCCAGTTGCGCCGCCACGTCCACCGAACCAGGACCTTGCTCGAACAACAGGCCGTTCCAGTTCTGCAGGCCGTAGTTGTTCAGGTTCAGGCACGGGTCCTGCGCGAAATGCGGCGCGCCCAGCAGGGTGCCGGCGCTGGCGGTCTGGCCTGCGCTGTAGGTCCAGCGGTGCAAGGGGCACACGATGTTGCCCCCCGAGGTGGGGCTGGCCAGCGTCGAACCGCGGCCCTTGAGGATCACGGCCTGCCGGTGCCGGCAGACGTTGGAGATCAGCTCGACGCCGCGCGGCGTGCGCAGCAACGCGCGGCCCTCGCCCTCCTGGGGCAGTGCGTAGTAGTCGCCGATGTCGGGCACCGCCAGCTCGTGCCCCACATAACGGGGCCCCTGCTGGAAGATGGTGTCCATTTCGCGCTTGAAGAGCGCTTCGTCGAAGTAACTTGAAACTGGTAGTTGGCTTGCGGCCTGCTGCAGTTGAAGACTTAAATCAGACATGAAGTCCTGACCTAGAGACTCCCCCTATGAAGGGGCAGGGTAAGCGCTTTATCCGTGGACTGGCGCGGGAGGGGTGGATCTCGCTGAGGGGAAAGGGATTGTACCCGCGAGGGTCATCTGGGGGCAGGCAGATAAAATGCAACTTTGACCCGAAACAAAATGCCCAAGGCCGCTTTCAAACCCCCCGAGACTTATGAGGCAGCGCTGGCAGAACTGGAACAACTGGTGGGACTGATCGAAAGCGGCCAGTTGCCCCTGGAACAGCTGTTGACCGGCTACCAGCGGGGTGCCGAGCTGCTCAAGTTCTGCCGCTCCCGGCTCGAGGCGGTGGAAGCCCAGATCAAGGTGCTCGACGAAGGCGCGCTGAAGCCGTGGACGCCAGAGTGATGAGCGGTGCCGGGCCGTCCCAAGCCGCCAAGGCCACCTCGGGGGGCAGCGTCAGCGTGGGGGCTGACCTCTTTTCCTTCGGTCCCTGGAGCGCGACCCACCTGGAGGCAATCGAACTGGCGCTGTCGCGCTGGGTGGTCACGCACGCCCCGGCCGGCCTGGGCGAGGCCATGCGCTATGCGGCGCTCGATGGCGGCAAGCGCTTGCGCCCGCTGCTGGTGCTGGCGGCCAGCGAGGCTGTGCACGGCAACCCGGCAGCCGCATTGCGGGCCGCCTGCGCTGTCGAACTCATCCACGCGTATTCGCTGGTGCATGACGACATGCCCTGCATGGACAACGACGTGCTGCGCCGCGGCAAGCCCACCGTTCACGTGAAATTCGGCCAGGCGCAGGCGCTGCTGGCCGGCGACGCGCTGCAGGCGCTGGCGTTCGAGCTGCTGACGCCGGAAGGCGATGAAGTGCCCGCCGTGCAGCAGGCCGCGCTGTGCCGGCTGCTGGCCCGCGCCGCGGGCCATGAAGGCATGGCCGGCGGCCAGGCGATCGACCTGGCCAGCATCGGGCGGGCCCTGAGCGAGGACGAATTGCGCCAGATGCACCGGCTCAAGACCGGTGCGCTGCTGCAGGGCAGCGTGCTGATGGGCGCAGCCTGCGGCCGGGCCGATGCCAGGGCCAACCAGGCGCTGTCGGTGTACGGTGCGGCGATCGGGCTGGCGTTCCAGGTGGTGGACGACATTCTCGACGTCACGGCCGATTCGAGTACGCTGGGCAAGACCGCCGGCAAGGACGCGGCGCACGACAAGCCGACCTACGTGTCGCTGATGGGACTGGAGCGTTCTCGCGCTTACGCGCAGGAGCTGCTGCAGCAGGCCCGCGGCGCGCTGGCCGACAGCCGACTGCAGGACACCCGGGCCCTGCTCGCGCTGGCCGCGATGGTGGTAGACAGGGAAAATTGATGACGACCCCTTCAATCGCTGCCCCCCGAGGGGGCCTCAGTCTCCTTGAGGCGGCTCGGCGGAGACTGCAATGACATTGCTCGAAACGATCAACGACCCGGCGGACCTGCGCAAGCTGCCGCGCGCCCAGCTGCCGCTGCTGGCCGACGAACTGCGGGCCTTCGTGCTGGACAGCGTCTCGCGCACCGGCGGCCACCTGGGTTCCAACCTGGGCACGGTGGAACTGACGGTGGCATTGCATTACGTGTTCAACACGCCCTGGGACCGGCTGGTCTGGGACGTGGGCCACCAGACCTATCCGCACAAGATCCTGACCGGGCGGCGCGATCGCATGGCCAGCCTGCGCCAGCTCGGCGGCCTGTCGGGCTTCCCGCAGCGCGCCGAGAGCAAGTACGACACCTTCGGCACCGCCCATTCGTCGACCAGCATCTCCGCCGCGCTGGGCATGGCGATGGCCGCCAGGCACAAGGGCGAGGACCGCTATTCGATCGCCATCATCGGCGACGGCGCGATGAGCGCCGGCATGGCCTTCGAGGCCCTGAACAACGCCGGCGTGGCCGACTGCAAGCTGCTGGTGATCCTGAACGACAACGACATGTCGATCAGCCCGCCAGTGGGCGCGCTGAACCGCTACCTGGCGCGGCTGATGAGCGGGCAGTTCTATGCCGCCGCCAAGGACGTCGGCAAGAAGGTGCTGCACGTGGCGCCGCCGTTGTTCGAGCTGGCCAAGCGCTTCGAGGAGCAGGCCAAGGGCATGGTGGTGCCGGCCACGCTGTTCGAGAAGTTCGGCTTCAACTACATCGGGCCGATCGACGGCCACGACCTCGACTCGCTGATCCCGACGCTGGAGAACATCAAGCACCTCAAGGGCCCGCAGTTCCTGCATGTGGTCACCAAGAAGGGCCGGGGCTACAAGCTGGCCGAAGCCGACCCGGTGGCCTATCACGGGCCGGGCAAGTTCGACCCGGCCGTCGGCCTGGTGCAGTCGACGGCGGTCTCCAAGCCGACCTTCACCCAGGTATTCGGCAGCTGGCTGTGCGACATGGCGCAGCAGGATTCGCGGCTGGTCGGCATCACGCCGGCCATGCGCGAGGGCTCCGGGCTGGTGGAGTTCGAAAAGCGTTTCCCGGACCGCTACTACGACGTCGGCATCGCGGAGCAGCACGCCGTGACCTTCGCCGCCGGCATGGCCGCCGAGGGCCTCAAGCCCGTGGTGGCGATCTATTCCACCTTCCTGCAGCGCGGCTACGACCAGCTGATTCACGACGTCGCGATCCAGAACCTGCCGGTGGTGTTCGCGCTCGATCGCGCCGGCCTGGTGGGCGCCGACGGTTCCACCCATGCGGGTGCGTACGACATCCCGTTCCTGCGCTGCATCCCGAACATGAGCCTGGCCTGCCCGGCCGACGAGAACGAGTGCCGCAAGCTGCTGACCACCGCATTCCGGCAGGACCACCCGGTGGCGGTGCGCTATCCGCGCGGGGCCGGCGCCGGCGTCGCGGTGGAGCCCGGCCTGCAGGCGCTGCCGTTCGGCAAAGGCGAACTGCGGCGGCAGGGCAAGGGTATCGCCATCCTGGCCTTCGGCACGCTGCTGTATCCGGCGCTGCAGGCGGCCGAGCGGCTCAATGCCACGGTGGTGAACATGCGCTGGGCCAAGCCGCTGGACACCGAAC
This sequence comes from Burkholderiales bacterium, assembly GCA_038244915.1. Lineage (GTDB taxonomy): Bacteria > Pseudomonadota > Gammaproteobacteria > Burkholderiales > Burkholderiaceae_C > Ramlibacter. Next base: position 18,301 of record JBBRSZ010000004.1, read on the forward strand.
TTCTGCTGGCGATCGCGCAGCAGCACGAGGCGCTGGTGACGCTGGAAGAGGGCGCCATCATGGGCGGCGCCGGCAGCGCGGTGGCGGAGGCGCTGAACGCGGCCGCCGTGGTCAAGCCGCTGCTGCAACTGGGGCTGAAGGACGAATTCATCGAGCATGGCGACCATGCCGCGCTGCTGGCGCTGCAGGGGCTGGATGCCGGCGGCATCGAGGCCTCGGTGCGCGAGCGCTTCGGCGCGCTGGCCGAGCGTTCCGCGCCCGCGTTGAAGATCGTCGGCTGAGCGACATTGGTGCGGGTTCGCCCCGCGCGATCACAAGGGAAAACCCCCGACGCGCGGGGGAAGTGCCTTCCTAGAATGGGCGGCGGCCTGGTTGACACTTCGGTGTGAATCGCAGCGCCGGCAGTCTTTCCTTCAATGTCTGAGGAGCACACCCAATGGATCGTCGTTCAATCATCAAAAATGCGGGCATCGCGGGCGTCCTGGCCGCGGGCATCGCCCCGGCGGTGCATGCGCAGGCGGCCATCCGCTGGCGCCTGGCATCGAGTTTCCCCAAGTCGCTCGACACCATCTTCGGCGGCGCCGAGACCTTCGCCAAATCCGTGCGCGCGATGTCCGGTGGCAAGTTCGAGATTTCGGTCCACGCGGCCGGCGAACTGATGCCCGCGTTCGGCGTGGTGGACGGCGTGCAGAACGGCACCGTTGAAGTGGCGCACACCGCGCCGTACTACTTCTTCGGCAAGGATGAATGCTTCGCCCTGGGCTGCGCGATTCCCTTCGGCCTGAACAGCCGCCAGACCTCGGCCTGGATGTACGAGGGCAACGGCCTGAAGCTGATGCGCGAGTTCTACGCCAAGTACAACATCATCAACTTCCCGGCCGGCAACACCGGCGCCCAGATGGGCGGCTGGTTCCGCAAGGAGATCAAGACGCTGGCCGACATGAAGGGCCTGAAGTTCCGCATCGGCGGCTTCGGCGGCAAGGTGATCGAGCGCATCGGAGGCATCCCGCAGAACATCCCCGGCGGCGAGATCTACCAGGCGCTGGAAAAAGGCACGATCGACGCGGCCGAGTGGGTGGGCCCGTACGACGACCAGAAGCTGGGCTTCAACAAGGTCGCCCCGTTCTACTACTACCCCGGCTGGTGGGAAGGCGGCCCGCAGCTGGACGTGTTCATCAACCAGAAGGCGTTCGACGCCCTGTCGGCCGAGAACAAGGCCATCGTCGAGGCCGCCGCGGCCCAGGCCCATGTGACCATGCAGGCCCGCTACGACGCCGTCAACCCCGGTGCACTCAAGCAGCTGGTGGGCAGTGGCACCAAGCTGCGGCCGTTCCCGAAGGACATGATGAACGCGTCGTTCAAGGCGGCCATGGGCCTGTACGATGAGCTGAACGCAAAGAACGAGAGCTGGAAGAAGATCTACGCGGATTTCTCCAAATTCCGCGCCGAGCAGAACCTGTGGTTCCGCTTCACCGAAGCCAATTTCGACCAGTTCATGCAGGCGCAGAAGCTCTAGGCCTGCAGGCCCCGAAAAAAGCCGCGCCTGGTGCGCGGCTTTTTTTCGTCCGGGCGTCAGTGCATTGACAGGATTGCGACGGCCCGCGCCAGCATCATGGCGCGCGCAGCTGACACCAGAAGATCAAATGGAGACAACCAGCATGGACCGTCGTTCCCTCATCAAGCAGGCCGGCATTGCCGCCGTCCTGGCCGCCGGGACCGCCCCCGCCGTGCACGCCCAGCAAACCGTCCGCTGGCGGCTGGCCTCGAGCTTCCCGAAGTCGCTGGACACCATCTACGGCGCGGCCGAAGTGTTCGCGCAAAAGGCCAGGGCGCTGTCGGGCGGCAGGTTCGACGTCTCGGTGCACGCGGCGGGTGAACTGATGCCCGCCTTCAGCGTGGTCGACGGCGTGCAGAACGGCACCGTGGAAGCGGCCCACACGGCGCCCTACTACTTCTTCGGCAAGGACGAGACCTTCGCCATCGGCGGCGCCATTCCGTTCGGCCTGAACAGCCGGCAGATGAGCGCCTGGACCTTCGAGGGCAACGGCCTGAAGCTGATGCGGGAGTTCTACGCGAAGTACAACATGACGAGTTTTCCCTGCGGCAATACCGGCGCCCAGATGGGCGGCTGGTTCCGCAAGGAGGTCAAGAGCGTGGCCGACCTCAAGGGCCTGAAGTTCCGCGTCGGCGGTTTCGCCGGCAAGGTGATCGAGCGCATGGGCGGCGTGCCCCAGAACATCCCCGGCGGCGAGATCTACCAGGCGCTGGAAAAGGGCACGATCGACGCGGCCGAATGGATCGGCCCCTACGACGACCAGAAGCTGGGCTTCAACAAGGTGGCGCCCTACTACTACTACCCCGGCTGGTGGGAGGGCGGCCTGCAGCTGGACCTGTATGTGAACCAGAAGGCCTACGACGCGCTGTCGGCCGAGAACAAGGCAATCGTCGAAGTCGCATCGGCCTATGCCCACGTGGCGACACAGGCCAGGTACGACGTCAAGAACCCCACGGCGCTCAAGCAACTGGTGGCCTCGGGCGCCAGACTTCGGCCGTTTCCGTCCGACCTGATGACCCAGGCCTTCAAACAGTCGATGCAGCTGTACGAGGAACTGGGCGCGAAGAACGAAAACTGGCGCAAGGTCTACGCCGACTACGCGAAGTTCCGCTCCGACCAGAACCTGTGGTTCCGCTTCACCGAGGCCACCTTCGACCGCTTCATGCAGTCCCAGAAGCTCTGATCCGGCGGCCGGGGCCGCGCACGAAAGCCACCGTTCGCGGTGGCTTTTTTTTCGAATCGGTGCATCCTGCGGCGTCGAGGACACGCAGGAGGACCGCCATGGAGATCCGCAACCCTTCGCCCAACCTGTACAACGAGGACCTGGCGCCAGCGCGCGAGCGCCGCTGGGGCACGTTCAGCATCTTTAATGTCTGGACCTCGGACGTGCACAGCCTCTGGGGCTACTACCTGGCCGCCAGCCTGTTCCTGCTGTGCGGCAGCTTCCTGAACTTCATCGTGGCGATCGGGCTGGGCTCGCTGATCATCTTCTTCCTGATGAACCTGGTGGGCTATGCCGGCGTCAAGACCGGGGTGCCGTATCCGGTGCTGGCCCGCGCCTCGTTCGGTGTCTGGGGCGCCAACCTGCCGGCCCTGGTGCGCGCCATCGTCGCCTGCTTCTGGTACGGCGCGCAGACGGCGGCCGCGTCGGGCGCGATGGTGGCGCTGCTGACCCGCACCGACTCGGTGATGGAGTTCCACAAGACCACCCACCTGCTGGGACACTCCGGGCTCGAGGTGATCTGCTACGTGGTGGTCTGGGCGTTGCAGCTGCTGATCATCCAGAACGGCATGGAGACGGTGCGCAAGTTCCAGGACTGGGCCGGGCCCGCGGTCTGGGTGGCGATGCTGGTGCTGGCGGTCGGCCTGTGCGTCAAGGCCGGCGGCTTCTCCTTCGACCATGGCATCCCGCAGGCGGTGCTGCTGGAAAAGACCAGGGACGCCGGTGTGGCCGGTGAGCCCGGTTCGTTCTGGGCGCTGATGGCTGTCGGCGCCACGTGGGTCACCTACTTCGCGGCGCTGTACCTGAACTTCTGCGACTTCTCCCGCTACGCCAAGGACAAGGACACGGTGCGCAAGGGCAATCTCTGGGGCCTGCCGGTGAACCTGATCCTGTTCTCGCTGGTGGCGGGCGTGACCACAATCGCTGCCTTTCGCGTCTACGGCGAAGTGCTGCTGCACCCGGAACAGATCTCGGCCAAGTTCGACAGCTGGTTCCTGGCGCTGCTGGCGGCCCTGACATTCACCGTCGCGACGCTGGGCATCAACGTGGTGGCCAACTTCGTCTCGCCCGCCTTCGACTTCGCCAACGTGTTTCCGCGCGCCATCAGCTTCAAGAAGGGCGGCTACATCGCGGCCGGCATTGCGCTGGTGCTGTACCCGTTCGCGCCGTGGGAAGGCAATGCCGCCGGCTTCGTCAACGCCATTGGCGCCACCATGGGCCCGCTGCTGGGCATCATCCTGGTCGACTACTACCTGATCGCCAGGGGCCAGGTGGACGTTCAAGGCCTGTACCAGGAGGACGGCCCGTATCGCTACCAGGGCGGCTGGAACGTCAACGCGCTGATCGCTGCTGCCGCCGGCGCGCTGTTCTCCAGCGTGCTGCCCAACCTCACCAGCCTGCTGCCGGCATGGTGGGGAACCTATGGCTGGTTCTTCGGCGTCGCCATCGGCGGCGCCGTCTATTACGTCCTGGCTCTGCTGCGGCCGCGGACCGTGGTCCAGGTCGGCGCGGGCGCCTGAGCGCCGCCGATGGCGCTCAGGTGTCGGCTTGGTGGAACAGGGTCGCGCCCCGGTCCAGCAGCAGCCATTTCCACTTGGCGACCGGGTGGAAGGCACGGGCGGGACCCTTGGGCTCGGCGACCGGCCGGCCGAACCTCATTTCATGGGTGATGGTGCGGGCGCTGTCCGGGCCCGGCTTGCAGGTCCACTCCTTGGCGTTCTCGATCTCGCAGGGCGCCAGCTTGCCGGACGCCTCGCGCGATCCCGCCACCCAGAAGATCACCTCGCTGTGGGGCTTGAGCGTGCGAAACCGGTAGCGGTCGCCGGCCTGCAGCGTGCCGATGCAGGCCGTGCCGCGCCATTGGCCGTTGGCGCAGGTGGCGGTGTACACGGTGCGAGCGCCGTCCAGCGTGATGAAGTCGTGCAGCCAGGCGACCACGCCCAGGAACAGGAGGATGGCGGCGACGATGGATGCGACAGGGCCGCGGTGCTTCATGCAATGGCTCCGTGCATCACTTCTTCGGCGTGCCGAACAGTTCGTCGAGCTTCTTCTGCTCGTCGGCTTCGCTCTTCTCGGCGTCCCCCGGCATCGGGATGGCCTCGGGCTGGGCCTGCGCGCCCGGCAGCGTGGGCGCCGTTCCCAGGTCCTTGTTCATTTGCAACTGGACCTTGTCGAGGTCGACCTTTTCTTCCTTGTCCAGGCCGCTGGAGACGATGCCCGGGAAGGCGATGATCAGGCCGACCATCACCACCTGGATCAGCACGAAGGGCACGGCGCCCCAGTAGATCTGCATCGTCGTGACCGGTGCGATCGGCTTTTTCGTGACCCGGTCCGTGTATTCCTTGATCGGCGCCACGCTGCGCAGGTAGAACAGGGCGAAGCCGAACGGCGGGTGCATGAACGAGGTCTGCATGTTCACGCCCAGCAGCACGCCGAACCAGATCAGGTCGATGCCCAGCTTCTCGGCCACCGGCGCCAGCAGCGGCACCACGATGAACGACAGCTCGAAGAAGTCCAGGAAGAAAGCCAGAAAGAAGATCAGCAGGTTGACCACGATCAGGAAGCCGATCGCGCCGCCCGGCAGGCCGGTGAGCAGGTGTTCCACCCACTTCTGGCCGTCGACGCCCTGGAACACCAGGCTGAAGCAGGTCGAGCCGATCAGGATGAAGACCACGAAGCACGACAGCTTGGTGGTGGTGTTGAGCGCCTGCTTGAGCAGCGAGAAGCTCAGGCGCCGCCGCACGAAGGCCATGGTCAGCGCGCCGAGCGCGCCCATGGCGCCGCCCTCGGTGGGCGTCGCGATGCCCAGGAAAATCGTGCCCAGCACCAGGAAGATCAGCAGCAGCGGCGGGATCAGCACGAAGGTGACGCGTTCGGCCATGCGCGAGAGCAGGCCCAGGCGCGTCACCTTGTTCAGCAGCGCCATCAGGAAGGCGAACAGCACGCCCAGGCACATGGACACCACCAGCGTCTCGTCAAAGGCGACGGTGGCCACGGTGGTGCCGGTCCACCAGCTCACCACCCGGGCATAGTTTTCGGCGAAGGTGACCGCCAGTGCCACCGAGATGCCGGTGAGAACCAGCAGCGAGGGCAGGCCGCCCGAGCCGTTGGGTTCGCGGAAGGTGCGCGCTTCCACCGGCATCGCCGGCACCCACTTGGGCCGGAAGAAAGCCAGCAGGATCACATAGCCGGCGTACATCGCCGTCAGCGCGAAGCCGGGGATGAAGGCCCCCTTGTACATGTCGCCGACGCTGCGGCCGAGCTGGTCGGCCAGGATGATCAGCACCAGCGAGGGTGGGATGATCTGCGCCAGCGTGCCGGAGGCGGCGATCACGCCGGATGCCACCCGGCGGTCATAGCCGTAGCGCAGCATGATGGGCAGCGAGATCAGGCCCATCGAAATCACCGAAGCCGCCACCACGCCGGTGGTCGCGGCCAGCAGGGCGCCCACGAAGATCACCGCCAGCGCCAGGCCGCCGCGGATCGGGCCGAACAGCTGGCCGATGGTTTCCAGCAGGTCTTCGGCCATCCCGCTGCGCTCCAGGATCAGCCCCATCAGCGTGAAGAACGGGATCGCCAGCAGCGTGTCGTTCTGCATGATGCCGAAGATGCGCAGCGGCAGCGCCTGCAGCAGCGGCTCGGGCAGCACGCCCAGTTCGATGCCGATGAAGCCGAAGAACAGGCCGCAGGCGCCCAGGCTGAAGGCCACCGGGAAACCCATCAGCAGGAACACGATCAGGCCCGCGAACATGATCGGAGCCATGTTCTGGATGAAGAATTGCGTCATGGTGGGGTCGCTTTCTCAGGCGGTCTTGTTCTTGGCTTCGGCCAGCCGGACGATTTCCTCGGCCAGCTCTTCTTCGGCGGACTTGCCGACCTTCCTGAGCGTCGGGTCCTCGATCAGGTGCATCAGGAATGCGATCCGCTTGATCAGTTCGGACACGCCCTGCAGCATCAGCAGCCCGAAGCCCAGCGGCATCATCAGGAACACCGGCCAGCGGATCAGTCCGCCGGCGTTGTTGGACATCTCGCCCGACTGGAAACCCCTGAGGAAGAACGGGATCGAGAACCACAGGATCGCCAGGCACAGCGGCAGCAGGAACACCGTGAAGCCGAACACGTCGATCCAGATCTGCGCGCGCTTGGACAGGCGGCCGGCGATCACGTCGATGCGCACGTGGTCGTGATTGAGCAGGGTGTAGCCGGCGGCCAGCAGGAACGACGCGGCGAACAGGTACCACTGCACCTCGAGGTAGGCGTTGGAACTCATGTTGAAGGCCTTGCGCACAATCGCGTTGACGCCGCTGATGACGGTGGAGGCGAGGATCAACCAGATCACGTAGCGCCCGATCAGCGCATTGAGCCAGTCGATGGCGTTCGATAACTTGAGCAAGGCGCGCATGGTGTCTCTCCGTTGGACTCTTGATGGTCACACAAGACCGGGCGCGCGTTGGCAGACAACGGGCGCCCGGTCGGTTGTAATGGAAAAATTCTATGACGCACTATAAAAGCAAGCTGACAGCCGTTTGACGGTGTTATCCCGTAGCGATAATCGCGCATGGCCTCACTCACTCCGGCGGCAACCCCGGCATCGATCGACACGCCGGACATCGGCAGGGCCGGGCGCGACCTGCTGTCACTGGCGCTGATGGATGCGCGCAACCACACGCTGCACCTGCTGGCGCAGTACGAGCAGGCGCTGGGCGAGGCCAACTTCGCAGTGCCGCGTCGCACCGAGCTGTCGCCGCCGCTCTGGCTGGCCGGCCACATCGGCTGGTTCGCGGAGTTCTGGATCGGCCGCAATCCGCAGCGCGGCCTGGGCGCGGCCTGTCCGCTGGACGCGGTGCGCCTCGCCTCGATCGAGCCACGCGCCGACGACTGGTTCCATCCGGCACTGGTCTCGCATGAGGCCCGCTGGCAGCACCAGCTCCAGGTTGGCCCGCTGCGGGCCTGGTTGCTGGAAACGCTGGAAAGCACGCTGGAGCTGCTGGAGAAGACGCCCGAGACCGACGAGGCGCTGTACTTCTTTCGCGCCGCGCTGTTCCATGAAGACCTGCGCGGCGAGCAGCTGATCACCATGGCGCAGACGCTGTCGGTGCCGCTGAAGCTGCCGCTGCCGCCCGGCCAGCAGTCGCGCGAGCCGCTGCTGGTCCCCGCCGGCAGCTGGTTGCTGGGCGCCTCGCCCGGTGGCTTCGTGTTCGACGTCGAGAAGTGGGCGCACGAGGTCGAGGTGCCCGAATTCGAGATCGATGCCCAGCCGGTCACCTGGTCGCAGTACGTGGAATTCGTCGACGACGGCGGTTACGACCGGCCCGAGTTCTGGCTGCCGGAAGGCTGGTCGTGGCTGGAGCGCGAGGCGCAATACGAAGGCCGGCGCGGCCCGCGCCACGTCGAGCAGATCGGCGTGGCCAGCGGCGCGGTGATGCAGTCGCTGTTTGGCAAGCCGACCCGCATGGGCGCCAGCCAGGAGGCGATGCACGTGAGCTGGTGGGAGGCGGACGCCTGGGCCCGCTGGGCCGGTCGCCGGCTGCCGACCGAGGTGGAGTGGGAAATGGCGGCGCATGTGGCCCAGCGGCGGGGTTTCCGCTGGGGCGACGTGCGCGAGTGGACCGCCGGCACGCTGCGCCCCTGGCCCGGCTTCACCGCCGACGGCTGGACCCGCGGCACCGATGTCGAGGCGGCGCCCCTGTTCGGCCGGGCCCGGGTGCAGCGCGGCGCCTCGTTCGCCACCCGTGCCCGCATGAAGCACCCCAGGCGGCGGGGCTTCGCGCTGCCCGAGCGCGACGACGGCTTCAGCGGCTTTCGCAGCTGCGCGCTGTGACTTTGTTCCATAGGCCACACGCCTAGCGCCAGCACAGGGTTTGCCCTAGCTGCAAGGTCATTGCATGGCGCCTGATGGTCGGGTGCCCAGGCCGCTTGCGCCCGGGCGGGAGACCACCCTTTGAATCGCGCTTTCCACGCGCCGGATGCCGCCGGCGCCACTGTCTTTTGTCCGCGCCTGGCGGCCCGCTTCGGCCTCGCGCCGGGCGCGCTGACGATCGGCGCAGCCGTGCTGGTGCTGCTGGTCGTGTCGCAAGCGAGGGTGGGGGTCCAGCTCTTCGCTGCGACTTGCGGCGCGCTGCTGGGCATGTGGGCCGTGCGCCGGCGCTCGGCGCCAGCGGCCACCGGCGACGAGCCGGTGCTGCCGCAGAAACGGACCTTTCGCAGCGACACCCAGCGGCTGTCGGCCGTGGGCGATGCCATGCTGCAGAAGTGCCGCAAGGAGAACCGGCCTTTGAGCATCGCAGTGTTTGACTTCAGCGACCTGCCGGAATTGCAGGCCGTGTTCGAAGGCAGGATTACCGTGAGCCTGGGCGCGCTCATCGCCGGCAAGCTGCAGGAGATTGCGCCGGTCAAGGGCGTCGTGGTGCGCACCGGCCCGACCACCTTCGCCGTGCTGCTGCCCAATTTCGACAGAGGCCGCGCCCGGCTGGCCATCGGCAACGCGCTGGGCAAGGGTTGCTGCGTCGAATTCGACGTCGGCAACAGCGAGGTCCTGCTGGTGCCCGACCACGCCACCCGCACGGTGCGCGCCGAAAGCGCATCGGTCGAACAGGTCCACGGGGAACTGTGCGCGGAGCTGGTCAAGGGCCAGCAACATGCGGAACGCCGCCAGGCCTACCTGACGCTGGAGCGCGAGTCGCACACCCGGCCGCAGCGGCTGGCGCCGGCCGCGCCGGTGGCCGCGACGATCCCGGTGCCGATGGCGTTGACGCGATGACCTGCTGCACCTTGACGGCCACGTAACCGGCCACCAGCAGCACGCGCAGCTGCGGCCTCTGCAGGCGCCCCAGCCTGGCCAGCGCCAGCTTGCCAGCGCCAGCCAGGCGTGCGCCCGGCGGGTCACATTGCGACCAACCAGTCCCCGCCAGATGCGGCCGAGTCCTACGGAAATCGGCCGATGCCGCGCATAGGATGGGCCGTCCGCTCCGGGCGCTGTCGCAGTATTGCTATACCCCAGAGGTGTCCCATGTCCCAGGTCCACAACGCGATCGCCAGCACCACCGACAGCGAGGCCGCCGGCCGCGAACTCGGGCAGTCGATGCGCACGGCCTTCAATGGCGCGGCCGCTGACGCGGTCATCGTCTTCGCGTCCGCCCAGCACGACTACGACGCCCTGCTCAATGCGCTGGCCGACGAGGCGGGGACCGAGATCGTGGTGGGGGCGTCGTCGGCCGGGGAGTTCACCCAGAACCAGCGCGGCGAGGGCCAGATCTCGGCGATGGGCCTGCGCTCCAGCGAGATGCGGTTCACGGTCGGCGTCGGCCGCCAGATCGGCAGCGATCCGGCGGCGGCAGCCGGACAGGTGGTCAACTCCTTCCGCGGCCTGCGCGATGGCGCCGCGCCATATCGGTCAGCGCTGGTGATGACCGACGCGCTGGCTGGCCACACCGACGCGCTGGTGGAGGAACTGACCTTGCGCACCGCCGGCAACTACAGCTTTTTCGGCGGCGGCGCCGGCGACGACGGCCGGTTCACCAAGACCCATGTGTTCGCCGGCCGCCAGGCGCTGACGGATGCCGTGGTGGCGCTGGAAATCCTGTCGGACAAGCCGGTGGGGATTGGCGTCGCGCACGGCTGGGAGCCGGCCGGCCCTGGCCTGCGCGTGACCGAATCGGATGGCATGAAGCTGGTCAGCCTGAACGGCCTGCCGGCGCACGACGCATTCGCGGACCATGCGCGGCGCACCGGCCAGCCCTTCGACCGCGCCAGCCCACTGCCGTTTTTCCTGCATAACGTGCTGGGCATCCAGGGCCCGCAGGGGCACCGGCTGCGGGTGCCGCTGGCGGTGCAGGAGGATGGCTCGGTCATGTGCGCGGCCGACGTTCCGGAAGGCTCGGTCGTGCACGTCATGAAGACCAGCAACGAATCGGCGCTGCTGGCGGCGCGCACGGCCACCACCGCGGCGCTGCAGGCGCTGGGGGGCCACCGGCCGGGCGCTGCCATCGTGTTCGATTGCGTCGCCACCCGGCTGCGCATGGGCCAGGTGTTCGAGGACGAACTGGCGGCCTGCGCCCGGCTGCTGGAGCCGGCCGGCTTCGTCGGCTGCAACACCTACGGCCAGATCGCGCGGGCGGAAGGTCAATTCGGCGGTTTCCACAACTGCACGGCGGTGGTGTGCGTGCTGCCGGACTGACCGATGTCGGACACGGCGATCCATCCGCTGGTGAGCGCACTGGCGTGCGCCGAGCGCCGCCCGGTGGCGGCGGCCGCGCTGGCGGCGGCGCTCGGATGCGACCGGCTGGTGCTGTTCGTGCGCGATCCGGCGCTCGGCGTGCTGCTGCCGGCGGCGGGCATGCCCAAGACCTTCGCCGGCGGGGCGCTCTGGCGCCAGTTCCTCGTCCTGTGCGCCAGGCCGGGCCGGCATCAGGCGCAGGTCGACCTTCCGGTCGGCGCTAGCCTGCCGGCGACCGCCCTGTCGGTGGGAGGCGCGGTGGCAGTGCTGCTGGGCGGCCAGCCCAATGAAGGCGGTTTGCAGGTGCTGGAGGCCGAACTGCCGTTGCTGGAAGCGCTGCTGCGCACCGAACAAGCGCTCAAGGTCGGTAATGCCGAGGCCGCCGAAGCGCGCGACATCGCCAGCCGGGCCCACACGCTGGCGCGGGCATTGGACGCGTCGCGCGCCGCGGCCGCCGCACTGAACCAGCAGCTGCGGCGTGAGCACGGCCGCAAGGACGAATTCCTGGCGATGCTGGCGCACGAGCTGCGCAACCCGCTGTCGCCGCTGGTCAATTCGATCGAGATCCTGCGCCGGGTCGAGCTATCGGCGCCGCTGGCGCAGCGCCAGCTCGACGTGATGGCGCGTCAGCTTGGCCAGCTCACGCACCTGGTCGATGACCTGCTGGACGTCGCGCGCGTCAGCCGTGGCCTGATCGAGCTGCGCCGCGAGCCACTGCCGGTGGCCGAAGTGCTCGAGGCCGCGGTGGACGCGGTGCGCCCGGCGCTCGAAGCCCGCCGGCACCGCCTGCAGACCCGCGGCCTGGACGCGCCGCTGCATGTGAATGGCGACCGCGTGCGGCTGACCCAGGTGTTCGCCAACCTGCTGCAGAACGCCGTCAAGTACACCGATCCCGGCGGCACGATCGCCATCAGCGCCACGCCCGACGGCGGCCGCGTCTCGGTGGTGGTGCGCGACACCGGCGTCGGCATCCCGCCGGAGATGCTGCCGAGGGTGTTCGAGCTGTTCACCCAGGTACCGGTGGCGATGGACCGCGCCCAAGGTGGGCTGGGCATCGGCCTGACGCTGGTCAAGACCCTGGTGGAGCTGCACGGCGGCCATGTGAGCGCCCATAGTGTGGGCCTCGGAGCGGGCAGCACGTTCACCGTCAGCCTGCCGCTGGTGCCGGCGACCGCGAGCAAGCCGCCGCGGGTTGCGCCGGTCGCGCCGGCGCCGGCGCACGTGCGGGTGCTGGTGGTGGACGACAGTGCCGACAACGCCGAGTCACTGGCCGAGATGCTGCGCATGATGGGCGCCCAGGTGGCGGTCGCGAACGACGGCGCCCAGGCGATCGACATGGCCGCAGCCGATCCGCCGGCGCTGGTGCTGCTGGACATCGGGCTGCCGGGCATGGACGGCTACGAAACGGCGCGTCGCCTGCGCGCCCAGGCGGCTGCGCCGCTGCGGCTGGTGGCGCTGACTGGTTACGGGAGCGCGCAGGACCGCGAGCGCGCGCTGGCCGCCGGCTTCGACGCCCACCTGGTCAAGCCGGTCCCGCCGCAGGTGATCGAGGACTTGCTGGCCGGCATGCAGCCGGTGCCGGTCGAGACGTCGGCAAGGTAGCGTTGCGCCGCGCAGCCTGCTAAGGCTGGCGCTTCCTGGCGCGCGCGAAGCGCCACCACGGCAACTGCTGCTTGAGGCTGAGCACCTCCCCGCTGTGCATCGGCTCATAGCCGGCCAGTTGTGCCATCTGCGCCTGCCACGGCTGGCTGCGCAGCACCTCGCGCAGCGCCTGCATCGGCAGCTGGTCCAGCGCCGAATGCAGGCAGACCAGGTAATACGTCTCCTGCACCAGCGGCACGAAGCCGAGATTGCGGGCGCGCGCGGCCGCCTCGATCGCCAGGCCGGCGTCGGCCGTCCCCGCCGCCACCGCCTGGGCCACCGCGGCGTGGGACGGCTCGGTGCGGTCCCAGCCGTCGATCCGCGTCGGTTCCGCCTGCGCCTGTGCCAGCAGGTCCTGCGCCAGCAGCCGGGTGCCGGTGCCCAGTGCCCGGTTGACGTAGCGGGCGCGGCGCGGCTCCAGGTCGGCCAGCGTGGCCAGCCGCAGCGGATTGCCGCGCGCCACCACCAGGCCCTGGGTGCGCCGGGCGAAGCCGATGATCTTGTGGCGGCCCGGCTGCAGCAGCGGCTGGTAGGTGCGCTGCGCCAGGCTGGGATGGTCGGTCGGCGCCGCCTGCTGCAGCGTGTGGAAACCGGCCAGCACGCAGCGGCCTTCGTTGAGCGCGCTAATGGCGTCGACGCTGCCGGTGAAGCGGATGTCCAGGTGCAGCCTGGCCTGCGCGGCGGCATGCTCGCGCAGCGCCACCAGCGCGTCGTCGTGGCTGGCGTACAGGGTCAGGACGTGGGCCGTGTCGTCGAAGGCCATGGCGAAAGCGCGCTCCAGGTCGGCATGCAGGGCCTCGATCTGCGGCGCCAGCCGCGCCTGGGCCTGCTGTTCGGCCCACAGCAGCTTGTCGCCGAATTCGGAGAGCCGGGCCGGCTGTCCCTTGTCCCAGACGATCAGGTTGCGACCGAGTTCGGTTTCCCAGCGTTTGAGCTCGCCCCAGACATGGCGGTAGGAGCGGTCCAGCGCCTTGGCGGCGGCGGCGATCGAGCCGTGCTGGCGCACCGCGAGCAGCACCTCCATCAGCGGGTTGCGGATCGCCTGCGCGCCGGCTTCGCGCGCGGTCAGGCTGTAGGAAAGTTCGATCGTCTTCACGCCGCGGGAGTATGCGCTATGCACCTGCGTTCATAGCTCGCCAATCCCGATGCGGCCCGCTGCGGCAGGCAGCTAGCATCGGGCGATGAACACGTTTTCCGACAGCGCGGCGACCGCGCTGCAACTGATCGCCGGCGCCGACCCGATGCTGGTCGCGATCGTCGCCCGTTCGCTGGCGGTGAGCAGCTTTGCCTGCCTGATCGCCTGCTGCGGCGGCCTGCTGCTGGGCGCGTGGCTGGGGATCGCGCGCTTTGCCGGCCGCGGCGTGCTGCTGACGGTGCTCAACACCATGCTGGCGCTGCCGTCGGTGGTGGTGGGGCTGGTGGTGTACCTGCTGCTGTCGCGCTCCGGCCCGCTCGGCTTCCTGGGCTGGCTGTTTTCCTTCAAGGCGATGGTGATCGCGCAGGCCATCCTGGTGCTGCCGGTGGTGACGGCGCTGACCCGGCAGGTGGTGGAGGACGTCGACAGCGTCAGCGGCGAGCAGCTGCGCTCGCTGGGCGCCGGCACCGTGCTGCGCAGCCTGCTGCTGGCCTGGGACGAGCGCTATGCGCTGCTGACGGTGGTGATCGCCTCCTTCGGCCGCGCCATCTCGGAGGTGGGCGCGGTGATGATCGTGGGCGGCAACATCGACGGCTTCACCCGCGTGATGACCACCGCCATCGCGCTGGAAACCAGCAAGGGCGACCTGCCGCTGGCGCTGGCGCTGGGCCTCGTGCTGCTGGGCGTGGTGCTGGCGCTGAACGCGCTGATCGCCGGCCTGCGGCGCTGGCGGCTGGGCCGCAGCGACCAGGCCATCGCGCTGCAGGCGGCCACCGCGTGAGCGGCCTGCTGCAGTTGAAGTCCGTCGACCTGGACTTCGGCCGGGTCCGCGCGCTGGCCGGCGTCGACCTGGGCATCGCCCGCGGCGAACGGGTGGCGCTGATCGGCTCCAACGGCAGCGGCAAGAGCACGCTGCTGCGGGTGCTGCACGGCCTGCTGCCGCCCACCCGCGGCTCGGTGCTGCGCGACAGCGCGGCGCGGCAGGCGATGCTGTTCCAGCGGCCCTACATGCTGCGCAGCAGCGCGCTGAACAACGTGGCGCTCGGCCTGTGGATCGCCGGCATGCCGTGGAAGCAGGCGCGCGAAAGCGCGCTGCAGGCGCTGGCGACGGTGGGGCTGGCCGGGGTGGCGCTGCGCAGCGCGCGCTCGCTCTCTGGCGGCCAGCAGCAGCGCCTCGCGCTCGCGCGGGCCTGGAGCCTGAAGCCGGACGTGCTGTTGCTGGACGAACCCACCTCCAGCCTCGACCCGCATGCCAAGCGCGAGGTGGAGGCGCTGCTGGCGGCGTTCGCGCAGGACGGCATGACGCTGGTGTTCGCCAGCCACAACCTGGGCCAGGTCAAGCGGCTGGCCACGCGGGTGGTCTATCTCGAGCATGGCAGGGTGCTGGCCGACCTGCCGGTGCAGGATTTTTTCAATGGTCCGCGGCTGGGCGAGACCTCGCTCGAGGCGGACCTGTTCGTCAAGGGAGAACTGGCATGAAGTTCAGGATGCTGGGGGCGGCGCTGGCGCTGTCCCTGCTGGCGGCCGGCGGCGCGGCCGCCGAATCGATCACCATGGCGTCGACGACCTCGACCGAGCAATCGGGCCTGTTCCCGGTGCTGCTACCGCAGTTCAAGCAGGCCAGCGGCCTGGACGTCAAGGTGGTGGCGGTGGGCACCGGGCAGGCGATCGACATTGCCCGGCGCGGCGATGCCGACGTGCTGTTCGTGCACGACCAGGAGGCGGAGGAGCGGTTCGTCGCCGAGGGCGGTGCGGTGAAGCGCTACCCCGTGATGTACAACGACTTCGTGCTGGTCGGCCCGAAGGACGATCCGGTCGGTGCGCGCGGCAGGGACATCGCCATGGCGCTGAAGAAGATCTCGGCCGCCAACGCGCAGTTCATCTCGCGCGGCGACAAGAGCGGGACCCACGCGGCCGAACTGCGCTACTGGCGCCAGGCCGGCCTGGCCGGCAACAAGGGCGGCGGCTACAAGGAGTGCGGCTGCGGCATGGGCCCGGCGCTGAACATCGGCGCCTCCACCGGCGCTTACGTGCTGACCGACCGCGGCACCTGGCTGAACTTCCGCAACCGCGGCGAGCTGGTGGTGCTGGTGGAGGGCGACACGCGCCTGTTCAACCAGTACGGGGTGATGGTGGTCAATCCGGCGCGCCATCCGAACGTGAAGGCGGCGCAGGCGCAGAAGTTCGTCGACTGGGTGACCTCGCCGGCGGGGCAGGCGGCCATCGCCGCCTACAAGATCGGCGGCGAGCAGCTGTTCTTTCCGAACGCGGGCAAGTAGGGCGGGGCCCGCTCAGGCCGGGGTGTCCTTGCGCTTGTGCGGAAAGACGTGGGTCGCGCGCTCGCGGCAGGGCCCGCTCACAGCATCCCGTTGATGCGCAGCGCCTCGAGCCGCAACGCGATCTTCTGCTCCAGGTCGCTCAACTGGCGCTGCAGCTCGCGCCGCTCGGCGTCCGACGCGCAGCGCTCAAGTGACGCCGACAGCGCGGCGCGCTGGTGGAACAGCTCCACTTCGGCCGGGACGAAGCCGGCGTTCTTGAGGACCTTGAACGGCATGCGCAGCGCCTCCGGCGTGGCGTTCCAGCCCGCGTCTTCCGGCAGCGGCTGGCCGAAGCCCCTGGCTGCCGCCAGCTCGCCGGATGCCAGGGCCTCGCGCAAGTGGCGTGCAATCTCTTCGTCTTGCGTTGGCATGTGCGCTCCTTGGTCAGGCACTACCGACGCTGACCCAGCAGTCGCGCCGGAAGGAAAAGCACCGTCCGCAGCAAGGCGAACAAGGCTTCCAACGTGATGCCGATGAGCCGCAAGGGCAAGGCCACCACCCAGACGATCGGCCACAGCACGAGTGCCAGCAGGGCCAGCGGCCAGCAGGCCACGAACAGCAGGCACCAGGCGACGAGCGTCAGCAGTGTTTTCATCCGAGATGTAGCCTCATTGCCGTTTCGTGATGATCGACTTGTCAGGCCGTGGCATGCCGTTGGACCAGCTTCGCAAACGCGGCCGGACTCGGACCCGAAGCGAACCAGGCAAAGACGGCGGATGCGCATTCCTGGGCGCTTGCTCCGCTGGTGTCCACCATGAAATCGTACTCTGTGTCCTTGTGAACCGTGGCTGCCTGCGACGCGGCCAGCCCGGGCGGGCGGTCCCCGCGATGGCTCTCTCGCGCCTGCAGTTGCGGCAAATCACAACTGACGCCCACCAGAAAGACCTGGTACTCGGCGAGATCTTCGGCGAGATATCGCCAGCCGATCGGCGGCAGCACGTGGTCCAGGAGGACGTGCTGCCCATGCCGCGCGTACTGCGCGCTGGTGGCGTTCATGGCGCGACAAAGTGCCGCCAGTCGCAAAGCCCCGTGCACCGACTGCTCCGGGCCGAAGTAGCCGGTCGGTTCCATCGCCCGAAAGGCATCCAGCTGCACATGCAGGTGCGGCTCGGCGAACCCATGCTGCAACGCCTGCGCCAACGACGATTTGCCCGCACTCGACGGACCGTTCAGGACGATCACCCGGCCCTTGGGCGAAGAACTCGCTTTCACTTTGAATTGCGCCGTTCGTGGCAGAGTAATCCGTAGGCCTCGACGTCGCAGGCTTCACCCGAGTTCCATGTGGCGTAAGGCAGGAACCTGGTGACCGTGTCGTCCCCGTTGACCTCGAGCAGCGCCGGCAGGTCGGATTCGGCGACCAGGCGCAGCAGCAGACGCTCGGATTCGATCGGGTTCGGCGCGGTGTAGGACATGCGGGTGAGGTGTTCGGAGCCTGCTCGAGTCCTGGGGATGGTCAGCTTGATCGGCCCACGCCGCATCGAGGAATGCCTCGATGCTCATGGTCGCATCCAGGGCGTTAGCGCTCATCTTCCAAAGCCATGAACTGCAACACCAGCGGCGCGTGATGGCGCTCCGTATGCGAACTGAAGAGACGGCCCCGCACATGGATGGAACGCCCAAGGCGCGGTCGAAGCAGGGACTCCGCGCTGGAGTCCGGCACCAATTGGACCAGCCAGACGCCTTTGCGGGCCTCGACGTCGGGGCTGCCCTTCGAGCCGGCGACGGCGCAGGCCGCAGCGCGCAGCCGCAGGTAGTAATCGGTGTCCGCTGCAGCGGCGGGGGCGCCCTGGGATGCTGGTCGACCCGGGTAGGTGTTCTGCTCCAGGATTCCGGTGATCACGACCGACGCTCCTTCGTAGCGCAGACAGTCGGCCGTCGCCGCCTGGGAGGTGATCGCAGCGGCAACGCCGGCAAGCAGGACGAGCAAGCGAGCTCGGGGAATGAACATGTGCATCGATTTTGAAGTTAAGCGGTGGCCAGATCCGTGTCGACTGATCTCTCAGCCTGCCACGTACCTGCGAGCACCATACCAAAGCGTGAGAAGAAGGACCAACAGGAGCGGCACGCCGAGAGCGCCCGCGAGAGCGCGAAAGGCCGTGACCCGTTCACTGCGAACGACCTCCAGGCAAGAGAACGCTGCCAGCGCAGCGACAGCCTGCGTGATCACTGCGCCCCGGTAGCTGCCGCCATGATAAGCGCTACCCCAATCCGTGAAGAGGATCAGGCCGTACGCCAGCGTGGTGAGTCCTGCGCACAGGAACAACAGGGCGGTTCTGGGAAGGTGCACTTGCAGCCTGAGGAGTGCCTTGAGAGGAAGACGGGTCAGGCCGAAAAGTGAATCCCGAAGGCGGGGGTGGCTGTCACTCTGGGCCCGAAGCTGCCGATGTTCGCCAACGTGGCGGTGTGATGGGCCGCGATCTGGGCGGCCGAAAGAATGCCGTTGTCTGACGTGGAATGGCCGTCCGCGACCAGGGTGACCGGGTACCCGCGTGCCAGTGCGCCGCGGACCGTCGAATCCACGCAGAATTCGCTTTGCAGGCCGCAAACAACGAGATGGCTGACGCCCCGGGACTGCAGGAGGTCCTGGAGCCCGGTTCGGTGAAACGAGTCGGTCGCTGTCTTTCGGACCGTGATGTCTTCGGGGCGGGTCGTGAGCCGGGCATCGAGCTGCCAGCCCTCGGAGCCGAATTGAAGCGGCCCTGCTTCTTCCTCATGCTGGATCAAGACGACCGGAACGCCGATGGCTCTCGCCTTCGCGGCGACGTCATTGATTCGCTCGACGACTCGTTCGATGTCGAAGGCGGCCCATTCGCCGGTGCACAGGGCGTTCTGGACGTCGATGATCAGGAGTGCAGGCTTCATGCGATTGTTTGTGTCGCGCCGACTACCCTTGGCTGTTGGGCATTTCGGACTCGGCCAGTCCGGTTGGACTCAAACCTTTCAACAAGAACCAAAGGCCCAACGCCATCTCAAAGAGAAATATAGGCATGTCGAATGCCCAAGCATTCACAGTCGCGCTGAAGCGAGGAAAGACGATGAAAGCGAAAGCACAGAAAACGCACCATACCGAGGAGATCACACCGAAGCCGGCCAATGCTCTAGGGATGTACCTGGACCTGAATAACAGGTAGCTGCCAATCGTGGATGCCAATCCCCAAAATGGCAGGCCGACGTAGTACGCGTCGTAACCCAAGGAGAGGTGCAACCTCGCCAGGGTTTGCAATTGATTGGTCTCGAAGACTGTTAGGTAGGCAGCGTTACCAAGCAGCCGCAAAGCGCCAAGCATATTGAGAGCGGCAACAATCCAAAGCAAAGCGAATACCATCCAAAAGAATGTTGCAACCAGGGCAAGATTTCGATTCACGGGCCTGAGGATCTGGTAGAGCGCCGCGAGCAGAACGATGATGGTTACAACATAGATCAGATTGCAAGCGATGTTGATCCGGAACAGTGTTTCGTTCGCCATGATGTTCCGGGCGGTATCCACGGCGCTGCCGGGGACGCTGAGGCGAAAGCCGATGCCAAAGTTCGCAACGACCACGATCACCTTCGAGAACAGGAAGGCGAATCCCGCGATTCTTGCAGCTTTGAACTGTGACTCGTCCAAGCTTCTGGTCAGACCGTCGGACATTGCGTTTGCTTTTCGTTGGGTGACGGCTTACGTCGGACCTAACCCGCCACGAAAGAACGCCGCGGCGCAGCTGCGAGACGGCTTTGGGCGTCCGCGTTGACGGACCTCTTAAATTGCCGGCTAACGCTCATGGCCTCAAGTATGCGACTCGAGCGGATGACGCGTCCATCGGCCACGACGGCTCCTCTTCGCCTGGCTCCCACGTTTTCAGACAGATCATCGATTGCACTGCGGAAGGTGTGTGTCGCCTTCTCCCTCCTGAAAGGTCCTGGCGACGTTGGGTTTGTCGTTTTTTCTGAATCGCCGCACAGTTATAAATGCGGCCGACCAACCCCGCAAGCACTGGTTCATCTGGCCGCGATCGGATTGCGTCGGGCGCCACCCCCCGGCGAGTCTCAAGCCTGCTCGTCGACGCGCTGCGTCGCCAGCTCCAGTGTCATGAAGAAGCTGTGCGGGTCGTCGGTGTAGTCGGCGAAGGGGCCGCACTCGGTGAAGTCGAAGCTGCGATACAACGTGTGCGCCGGCTGGAAGGTCTGGGGCGGGCCCGTCTCCAGGCTCAGGCGCGCGTAGCCGCGCTGCCTGGCGTGGGCCACGATGTGCGCCAGCATGGCGCGGCCGGCGCCGCGGCCGCGCAGGGCGGTCGGCGTGCGCATGGACTTGATCTCGCCATGCTTGGGCGACAGTTCCCTGAGCGCGCCGCAGCCAAGCAGCACCGGCCCGTCCCACACTGTCCAGAACGTGATGTCCGGTCGCCGCAGCTTCGCCAGGTCGAGCGCATGCACGCTCTCCGGCGGGGACAGTTCGTGCATGTTGTCCAGGTGTTCCTGCAACAGTTGATGGACTTCATGGCGGCAGAGGTCGTCCAGTTCGATGCGCATCGTCATTTCCGCCCCAGCTTGCGGTACACCGTCGCCCGGCTGATCCCCAGCACCTTGGCGGCTTCCTGCACGTTGCCGTGCGCTTCGTCGACGGCCCGGCGGATCAGCGCGGTCTCCACGTCACGCAGCGGCAGTGGCAGCGGCCGCGCGAGCCCGCCCGGGTGGCCGGCCGGGGCGGCGCCGGGCGATTGCGCCAGCACCTGCAGGATCAGGCCCGACCACAGCGGCACCTCCACCGGCCGCTCGCGCCGGGCGGCGTCGAACAGCAGTTCCCACGGCATCGCGAACAGATCGCTGCAATGGATGGGCGTCGCGCCGCCCGCCGGATGCGCCAGTTGCGCCAGCATCTGGCGCGCCGCGCTGTTGACCGAGACCACGTTGCCGTCTCGGTCCAGCCCGACCAGGCCATCGCCGTCGTCGCCCAGCGAGCAACCGGGCCAGTTCAGCCGCAGCAGCAGGGCATGCGGTTGCGCCAGCGCCAGCGAGTTCTCGATGCTGCGCGCCCACTGCGCCACCAGGTGCTTGAGCTCCGGCCGTTCGGCCACTTCGATGCCGGTCAGGTCCAGCATGCCCGCGCACTGGCCGTCCGGCCCGAACAGCGGAGCGCCGGCGCAGCTGAACACCGCCGTGTCGTCGAAGAAGTGTTCGCCCCGATGCAGCCACACCGGCCGCAGCTCCGCCAGCACGGCGCCGATGGCGGTGGTGCCCACGGCGCGTTCCGACAGGTCGACCCCGACGCGTGTCAACAGCCGGGCGCGCCGGTCGCTAGTGGCGATCGGGCCGTTGACGTCGATCACCACGCCCTGGGCGTCGGTGAGGATGGCGAAGTAATGGCTGTTGGCAATCGCGCGGCCCAGCTGGTCGAGCACCGGCTTGGCCGCCGTCAGCAACGTATGGTTGGCCTCCTCGGCGCGGCGCCGGGCCTGGGGCGCAACCACGTCGAACGTCAGGTGTTGTTCAGGCTGCCGCCCGGCCTCCAGGCAGCGGCGCCAGGAGCGTTCGATCCAGCCGCGCTCGCTCCAGTCGTCGGCCAGCAGGCCTGCGGCCGAGCGCCGTTCGGTGATGACGGTGCGGCGCATCGTGTCGATCTGCGCCAGTCGATGCTGGGCCGGTGAGTGCAGGGTGGCGACCATGGAGTGGGCAGAAGGAGGAGCTTGTTGCTGGGCCGAAATGGGCCATTGTTTCATTTTGAGAATTTCATGTCTTGCGTCGATCCAACCTAGGGTTTGCGCTAGGTATGCCGCCCCACCCGGGTCCAACAATGAATCGCGCTTTTCCAAGTCAAGGAGACCAGCAATGCAAGTCCAACTCGAAGTCAACGGCCAGGCCCGCAGCGCCGAAGTCGCCCCCAATACCTTGCTGGTGCAGATGCTGCGCGAGCACCTGCGCCTGACCGGCACCCACGTCGGCTGCGACACCGCCCAGTGCGGCGCCTGCACGGTGCTGGTCAACGGCCGCGCCGTCAAGTCCTGCAACACGCTGGCGGCCCAGCACATCGGCGCCAAGGTGACCACCATCGAAGGCCTGGCGGCGGCCGACGGCACGCTGCATCCGATGCAGGCTGCGTTCAAGGAATGCCACGGCCTGCAATGCGGCTTCTGCACGCCCGGCATGGTGATGAGCGCCGTCGACCTGTGCGAGCACCACCCCAATTCCAGCGAGGCCGAGATCCGCGCATTGCTCGACGGCAACATGTGCCGCTGCACCGGTTACCAGAACATCGTCAAGGCCGTCCAGATGGGCGGCCAGGCCATGGCGGCCACCGCCACGACCAATCCCTGAATCTTCATTTCCCTGATATCTCCCAGGAGAACGACATGGGTGCATCCGATTTCTCGAGCCTGCCGCACATCGGCGAGGCCGTCAGGCGCAAGGAAGACTATCGCTTCCTGACCGGCGCGGGCAATTACACCGACGACATCGTGCTGGCGAACCAGGCCTACGCCGTGTTCGTGCGCTCGCCGCACGCCCATGCCGTGATCAAGTCTGTCGACAGCGCGCAGGCGGCCAGGATGCCGGGCGTGGTCGGCATCTTCAGCGGCAAGGACATCGAAGGGAAGATGGGCGGCCTGCCGTGCGGCTGGTTGATCAACAACCCCGACGGCACGCCGATGAAGGAGCCGATGCACCCGATCCTGGCCATCAACAAGGCCCGCTACGTCGGTGACCAGGTGGCGATGGTGGTGGCCGAGACGCTGGACCAGGCGCAGAACGCGGCCGAGGCGATCGTGGTCGACTACGACGTGCTGCCGGCGGTGGTGAGCGTGGCCGATGCTGCGAAGAAGGCCAGCGGCGTCACCCTGCACGACGAAGCGCCGGACAACCAGTGCTACAAGTGGGCGATCGGCGACAAGGCCGCCGTCGACGCGGTGTTCGCCAAGGCGGCGCACGTCACGAAGATCGACCTGGTCAACAACCGGCTGATCCCCAACGCGATCGAGCCGCGGGTGGCGATCGGCAGCTACAACCGGGGCACCGAGGAATACACGCTGTACGTCGCCAACCAGAACCCGCACGTGGAGCGGCTGCTGATGACGGCCTTCGTGCTGGGGCTGCCGGAGCACAAGGTGCGCGTCATCGCGCCGGACGTCGGCGGCGGCTTCGGCTCCAAGATCTTCCTGTACGCCGAGGACGTGTGCCTGACCTGGGCCTCCAAGCAGCTCAATCGCAGCATCAAGTGGACCTGCGAGCGCTCCGAGAGCTTCCTCACCGACGCCCATGGCCGCGATCACGTCACCCATGGCGAGATGGCGATGGACGCCAACGGCAAGTTCCTGGCGCTGCGGGTGCACACCGACGCCAACCTCGGCGCTTACCTGTCCACCTTCGCCACCGCCGTGCCCACCATCCTGTACGCGACATTGCTGGCGGGGCAGTACACCACGCCGCAGATCTATGTGGAAGTGGATGCGTGGTTCACCAACACCGCTCCGGTGGACGCCTATCGCGGCGCCGGCCGGCCGGAGGCAACCTACCTGCTGGAGCGGCTGGTCACGCGCTGCGCCTGGGAGCTAGGCATCGGCCAGGACGAGATCCGCAAGCGCAATTTCATCACCAGCTTTCCCTACCAGACGCCGGTCGCGCTGCAGTACGACACCGGCGACTTCCCCGCCTGCATGACCAAGGCGCAGTCGCTGGCCGAGGTGTCCGGCTTCGCCGCCCGCAAGGCGGCGTCGCAAGCCAGCGGCAAGCTGCGCGGCATCGGCTACTCCAGCTACATCGAGGCTTGCGGCATCGCGCCGTCCAACATTGCCGGCGCGCTTGGCGCCCGTGCCGGGTTGTTCGAGTGCGGCGAGATCCGGGTCAATCCGACCGGCAACGTCACCGTCTTCACCGGCTCGCACAGCCACGGCCAGGGCCATGAAACGACGTTCGCCCAGGTGGTCGCGGCGCGGCTCGGGATCGCGGTGGACGCGGTGGACGTGGTGCACGGCGACACCGGCCGGGTGCCGTTCGGCATGGGCACCTACGGCTCGCGTTCGATCTCGGTCGGCGGCGCGGCCATCATGAAGGCGCTGGACAAGATCGAGGCCAAGGCCAAGAAGATCGCGGCGCACCTGATGGAGGCCAGCGACGCCGACGTGGATTTCGCCAACGGCGAGTTCACCGTCAAGGGCACGGACAAGAAGGTCACCTTCGGCCAGGTGGCGCTGACGGCCTACGTGCCGCACAACTATCCGCTCGACAAGCTGGAGCCGGGCCTGGACGAGACGGCTTTCTACGACCCGACCAACTTCACCTTCCCCGGCGGCACCTACATCTGCGAGGTGGAAGTGGACCAGGCCACGGGCGAAGTGCGGGTCGACCGCTTCACCGCAGTGGATGACTTCGGCACCATCATCAACCCGATGATCGTCCAGGGCCAGGTGCATGGCGGCCTGGTGCAGGGGATCGGCCAGGCGCTGATGGAATGCTGCGTCTACGACAATGAGTCCGGCCAGCTGCTGACCGGCAGCTTCATGGACTACGCCATGCCGCGCGCCGAGGATTTCCCGGAGTTCAAGCTGGCGACAATCTGCACGCCCTGCACCCACAATCCGCTGGGCACCAAGGGCTGCGGGGAGGCGGGCGCCATCGGTTCGCCGCCCGCGGTGATCAACGCCGTGCTCGATGCGCTGGCGCCGCTGGGCGTGAAGGACCTGGACATGCCGGCCTCGCCGCATCGTGTCTGGGAAGCGATGGAACAAGCGCGTCGGCTGGCGCAATAGCAGCAAAGGAAACACCATGTACGCCTTCACCCTCGAACGCCCCACCACCCTGGCCGAAGCCGTCAAGCTGGCCGAAGCCGGCGCCAAGCCGCTGGCCGGCGGCCAGACCCTGCTGGCCTCGATGAAGCTGCGCCTGGCGGCGCCCGAGCAGCTGGCCGACCTGAGCGGCATCAAGGAGCTGACCGGCATTCGCAAGGAAGGCAATGCCTTCGTCATCGGCGCGATGTCGCGGCATCTGGAGGTCGCCAACAACGCCGAGATCAAGGCGGCTTATCCGGCGCTGGCCGAACTCGCCAGCGGGATCGGCGACCGGCAGGTGCGCGCGCTCGGCACCCTCGGCGGCTCGGTGGCCAACAACGACCCGGCGGCCTGCTATCCGGCGGCGGTGCTGGCCTCGGGCGCGACCATCGTTACCGACCGGCGCGAGATCGCCGCCGACGATTACTTCCAGGGCATGTTCACCACCGCGCTGGACGGCGGCGAGCTGATCAAGGCGATCCGCTTCCCAATCCCGAAGAAAGCCGTGTACGAAAAACTGCGCCAGTCGGCTTCGCACTTCCCGCTGGTCGGCGTGTTCATCGCGCAGTACGACGGCGGTGTGCGGGTGGCCGTCACCGGTGCCAGCAACAGCGGCGTGTTCCGCCACAAGGGGCTGGAAGAAGCGCTGACGAAAAGCTTCACGGCCGACGCGGCAAGCAAGGTCAGGATCGATGCGACCGATCTCAATTCCGACCTGCACGCAACGGCCGCGTACCGTGCCAACCTGATCAGCGTCCTGACCCAGCGCGCCGTGACACGGGCGCTCGGATAAGCTGCGGAGATGACTGCCGCCGCGCCTGCCGCACCCGCTGCGTTTTCCACTGTCGATGCGGTTGTGCAGGCGCTGGAAGGCGAAGGCTACTTCGCCGACCGCCGGCTGGCGACGGCGGTGTTCCTCGCCCTCAAGCTGCAGCGTCCGCTGCTGCTGGAAGGCGAGCCCGGCGTCGGCAAGACCGAGCTGGCCAAGGCGCTGGCCAGCGCGCTGGGCCGGGCGCTGATTCGGCTGCAGTGCTACGACGGCCTGGAGCACCGGGAAGCGCTGTACGAATGGAACTACGCCGCCCAGCTGCTGCACATGCGCGCCGCCGAACTGACCCATGCGGGATCGGTCGGCGCCGAATCGGTAGAGCGCGAGGTCTACACCGATCGCTACCTGATCCGGCGCCCGCTGCTGCAGGCGCTGCAGACGCCGGAGCCGGGCGCCGTACTGCTGATCGACGAGGTCGACCGCGCCGACGAACCGTTCGAGGCCTTCCTGCTGGAGTACCTGGGCGAGTACCAGGTGAGCATTCCCGAGATCGGCACCATCCGCGCGATGGCGCCGCCGGTCACCATCCTCACCAGCAACCGGACGCGCGAGCTGCACGACGCCGTCAAGCGCCGCTGCCTGTACCACTGGGTCGACTACCCCGAGCGCGAACGCGAGCTGGCGATCGTGCGGGCCAGGGTGCCGCAGGCTAGCGAGGCGCTGTCGCGGCAGGTGGCGGCATTCGTCGGCAAGCTGCGCGGCCAGCCGTTCGCCAACGCGTTCCAGCGCGCGCCCGGCATCGCCGAGAGCGTGGAGTGGGCCAAGGCGCTGGTGGCGCTGGACACGCTGGTGGTCGACCCGGAAGTGGTGGCCGACACCGCCGGCATCCTGTTCAAGCAGCGTGAGGATGTGGCGGCGCTGACGCGCGAGCTGTCGGTGGAACTGCTGCGGCCCGAAGAAGAACCGGCAAACTGAGGACCGCGCCATGCGACTCGGCGACGCAAGGAGCGGCAAGCTGGCCGACAACATCACCGGCTTCGGCCGGGCGTTGCGCCGCGCCGGCGTGCCGGCGGACAGCGCGCGGATGGCGCTGGCCACCCAGGCCGCGGAGCTGGTGGGCGTGGCGAGCAAGGCCGACTTGTCGGCGGCGCTGGAAACCGTGATGGTCAGCCGCGAGCAGGACCGCCAGGTGTTCCGCGAACTGTTCGACGCGTACTTCAGCGATCCGGAGATGGCCAACAAGCTGCTGGCGCAGCTGCTGCCCCGCGCCGAAGGCAAGGCCGAGCCCAGCAAGCGGCGACCGCGCGTCAGCGAAGCGCTGGCGCCACGCAAGGTCGCCGGGCAGAACGCGCCCAAGCCGGACCAGGAGGTGGATTTCGATGCCGCCATGACGGCCAGCGACCTCGACATCCTCAAGCACGCCGACTTCAACGGCCTCTCGGGCTCCGAGTACCGGCTGGTCGAGCAGCTGGCGCGCGAGATCGCGCTGCCGGTGCCACATGTGCCGGCGCGCCGCCGCCGTCCGGGAGGACGCGGCTCTCAACTGCACTGGCCGGGCGCGCTGCGGCGGGCCGCTCGCAGCGGCGGCGAGCTGCTGGAGCTGCCGCGCCTGCGCCGCCAGCAGCAGGAACTGCCGCTGCTGGTGCTGGTGGACGTCTCCGGCTCGATGGAGCGCTATGCCCGCCTGCTGCTGGCCTTCCTGCACGCGGCCACCCGCGGGCAAAGGCGCGACGTGTTCGCCTTCGGTACCCATCTGACCGACCTGACGCCGGCCTTCCGGCTGGGCGACACCGATGCCATGCTGGCCGCCGCCAGCGCGGCGATCGACGACTTCGCCGGCGGCACCCGCCTGGGCGATTCGCTGGCGACGCTGCGCCAGCGCCACGCGCGCCGGCTGGTCGGGCGCCGCACGCTGGTGCTGCTGATCACCGACGGCCTGGACACCGGCGAGCCCGAAGCGCTGGAGGGCGAGCTGCGATGGCTGGTGCGCCACTGCCGCAAGCTGCTCTGGCTCAATCCGCTGCTGCGGTTCGACGGCTATGCACCGACGGCAAGGGGGGCCGCAGCGCTGCACCGGCATGCGCATGGCATGCTCGCGGTCCACAATCTGAGCAAACTGCAGGACCTGGCGGCTGGGCTGGCCGCGGTCATGAACAACCAGGACTGAACATGGACATGGAAGGCAGCCGCGCGCTCGCGGTCACGCAGCAGCAGGCATGGGACGCTCTCAACGATCCCGAAGTGCTCAAGCTCTGCATCCCGGGCTGCGACAAGGTGGAGGCAACTGGAGACAACCAGTACGCGGTCGGCGTGGCGGTGAAGATCGGCCCGGTGCAGGCCAAGTTCAACGGCAAGATCACGCTCAGCGAGGTGAACCCGCCGGCGAGCTACACGATCAGGTTCGACGGCCAGGGCGGCGCGGCCGGCTTCGGCAAGGGTGCCTCGCAGGTACGGCTGTCGCCGCAGGCGGACGGGCCTGGCTGCGTGCTCGATTACAAGGTGCAGGCGCAGGTGGGTGGCAAGATCGCGCAGCTCGGGCAACGGCTGATCGACGGCGTCGCCAAGGGAATGGCCGAGGATTTTTTCAAGCGCTTCGACGCCGAGATGCAGCGCGTGCATCCGCAGGCTTATGCGGCACGCGAGGCTGCGACGCAAGCGGCCGCGGCTGCCGCTGCGCCCGCCGTCGGCAGTGCCACCGCTTCAGACACCGGTTCGATGGTGCCCAAGTGGGTCTGGATCGCGGTTGCCGTGGCCATCGCCGTGGTGCTGGTGCTGCTGAAATACTAGGTTCACGCAACCGATGGACCACGCTCCCACGCCCCCCCAACGCCTGCTCTGGTCGCGCCGCGACTGGGCGCTGGCCGCCGGCGCGAGCGCACTGGGTGCGGCGCTGGCATCGGGCGCCCGGGCGCAACCCGGTTCAACCTATCCGTCCAGGCCGATCACGCTGATCGTGCCCTGGCCGGCCGGCGGCGCCACCGACATCACGATGCGGCTGCTCGGCGACATTGCCGGCCGCTCGCTCGGCGTTCCGGTGGTGGTGGAGAACCGGCCCGGCGCCGCCGGCACGCTGGTGGCACCCGCGCTGCGGTCCGCGGCGCCCGATGGCTACACGATCGGGCAACTGCCGCTGACGCTGTACCGCTTTCCGTTCCAGCAGAAAGTCAGCTGGGACCCGTTGCGGGACATCGCGCCCATCATCCAGATTTCCGGTGTCACCTTCGGCATCGTGGTGCCGGCGGGCAGCCCGTTCCAGAGCGTGGCCGAATTGATGGCGTGGGCCAAGGTCCATCCCGGCCGCCTCACCGTCGGCTCCACCGGCATCGGCACCACCGCGCACCTGGCGCTGGAGGAGGTGGCCGCCATCGAGGGCGTGAGCTACGTCCACGTCCCGTACAAGGGCACCGCCGACCAGATGCTGGCGGTGGCCGGCGGGATCCTGATGGCGGGCGTCAATTCGACCGGGTTCGCGCCGTATGTGGAGAGCGGCCGGCTGCGGCTGCTGGCGATCTTCAGCGCCCAGCGCAGCAAGCGCTGGCCGGCGGTTCCGACCATGCGCGAGCTGGGCTATCCGCAGGCCGTCCACAACTCGCCCTATGGCATCGGCGCGCCGGCCGGCACCGATGCAGCCATCATCCGCAGGCTGCATGACGCGTTGAAGCTCGCGCTGTTCGATCCGCAGCACCTGGGCGAGCTGGCGAAATACGACCAGGAGCCCGCCTATCTCGATAGCGCCGGCTACGCGTTGCATGTGAAGGAAGTGTCGGTGCGCGAGCGGCTGCTGCTGGCGCGGCTGGGTCTTGGCACCGCCGCCGCCAAGCCCGAATAGCCGCCGATGGACGCCGCCTCTCCTGCCCTGGTCTGCCGCGACATCCGCAAGAGCTTCGGCGCCGTCCATGCCCTGGACGGGGTCTCGCTGCAGGTGGCCCCGGGCGAGATGGTGGCGCTGCTCGGGCCCAACGGCGCCGGCAAGTCGACGCTGTTCCAGATCCTGACCGGGCTGTTCGTGGCCGATGGCGGCGAGGTGGAAGTGCTGGGCGCCGACATGCGGCGCAACCCGGTGGCGGCGCTGGCCCGGCTCGGCGTCGTGTTCCAGCAGATGGCGCTCGACCTGAACCTGTCGGTGCGGGCCAACCTGCGCTTTCACGCCGACCTGCACGGACTGCCGCGCCGCGAATCCGAGCCGCGGATCAATGCGCTGCTGGAACGCTTCGGCCTCACCGCGCAGGCCGTGGCGCCGGCGCGCAGCCTGTCGGGCGGCAACCGGCGCAAGGTCGAACTGCTGCGCGCGCTGCTGCACGAGCCGGCCTTGCTGCTGATGGACGAGGCGACCGTGGGCCTGGACCCGGCGTCGCGCAACCAGCTGCTGGGCGAGGTGGTGGCGCTCACCGCCAGCCGTGGCATCGGCGTGCTCTGGGCCACCCACCTGGTGGCCGAGGCCGAACAGGCGCACCGGGTCGTCGTCCTCGACCAGGGCCGTGTGCTGTTCGACGGCGTCGCCGCTGACCTCTGCCGCCAGCAGAACCAGTCCAGCCTCGAAGCCGCCTTCCTGCAACTGACCGGAGTCCGCAAATGAATCGCTTCACGCGCGCGTCTGCGCTCGCATTCGTTGCCGCGTTGCTGCTCGCGGCCGGCGCCCACGCCCGCGAGACCGGCCAGGTCTTCGTTTCCAGCGAAAAGGACAACGCGCTGGCCGTCGTCGACGCGGCCCGCGGCGAAGTGAGCGCCGCGATCCCGATCTGCAAGCGGCCGCGGCACCTGCAGCTGGGCCCCGATCGCAGCAAGCTGTTCGTTGCCTGCAGCGACGGCAACCATATCGCCGTGTGGGACATCGCCGCGCGCAAGGTGGTGGACAAGCTCGACGTCGGGGCCGACCCGGAGATGTTCGACATCAGCCCCGACGGCCGGATGCTCTACGCGTCGAACGAGGAAGACTCGGCGCTCACCGCCTACGACCTGGTTGCGCACAGGAAGCTGTTCGAGGTCAAGGTCGGCGGCGAGCCCGAGGGCGTCAAGGTCAGCGCCGACGGCAAGACGGTCTATGTCGCTTCGGAGGCGGCCAGCATGGTGCACGTGGTCGACGTCGCCAGCCGCAAGGTGGTGAAGAACATCGCCGTCGGCAAGCGGCCGCGCCGCTTCCTGCTGACGCCGGCGCAGCTCTGGGTCACCAACGAACTGGGCGCCAGCGTCAGCGTGATCGCCCTGGCGGACCACGCGGTGCAGGCGACCATCGACTTCAAGCCGCCCGGCATGCGCAGCGAGGATGTGACCCCGGTCGGCATGGCGCTGTCGGGTGACGGCAAGACCGCCTACGTCGGCCTGGGCCGCGCCAACCATGTGGCGGTGGTCGATGTTGCGAGCCGCCAGGTGCGAGGCTATGTGCTGGTCGGCAAGCGCGCCTGGGGCCTGGGCCTGTCGCGTGACGGCCGGCGCCTGTACGTGGCCAACGGCATGTCGGACGACCTGACCATCGTCGACACCGCGGCGATGAAGGCGTTCAAGACCGTCAGGGCCGGCCGCTCGCCGCACAGCGTGGTGGTCGATGACTAAAACGCGCGCGATCCGCCACGCGGCGCTCGCCTGCGGCCTCGCGCCGCTGGCGGCGCTCGCGCAGGCGCCGCAGGGCGACGTGGTGCGCGCTCTGGAGACGGTGGAGGTGTTGGGCCAGACGCCGCTGCCGGGCCTGGCGCCCACGCGCGACCGCTATCCCGGCAACGCGCAGTTCGCCGACGACGGCGCGATCGAACGCGGCAAGAGCCTGAACCTGGTGGAGTTCATGGGCCGGCAGCTGACCGGCGTGACGGTCAACGAGGTGCAAGGCAGCCCGTTCCAGGTCGACATCAACTACCGCGGCCAGCGCCTGTCGCCGACGCTCGGCACCGCGCAGGGCCTGTCGGCGTACCTGGACGGCGTGCGCATCAACGAGCCCTTCGGCGAAGTGATGAACTGGGACCTGCTGCCGGAGGCGGCGATTGCGTCGATCGCGCTGATGCCGGGATCGAATCCGCTGTTCGGCCTCAACACACTGGGTGGCGCGCTGGTGCTGACGACCAAGTCGGGCCACACCCATGAAGGCACCGAGGCCGATGTCTCGATTGGCAGCTTCGGCCGGCGCCGGCTCGACTTCGGCCGCGGCGCGCAATGGAAGGACGGCTGGCACGGCTACCTCGCCGGCACGCTGTTCGCAGAGAACGGCTGGCGCGCGGAGTCGCCGGGGCGCCTGGGCAACGTCTTCGTCAAGCTGGGACGCGAGCAGGCAGGCACCGGTTGGAGCCTGAGCTGGCTGGGCGCGCGCAGCCGCCTGAACGGCAATGGTCCCGTGAGCCAGAGCCTTTACGACATCGATCCGCGCAGCGGCTACACCTTCCAGGACACGACGCGCAACCGCGCATCGCTGCTGGTGTTCAGCGCCAGCCACGCGCTCGCCGCCGGCGACAAGCTGGCGCTGCAGGCCTGGCACCGCAACGGCCGGCGCGCGGGCAGCAATGGCGACGTCGCCGGTGCCTGGACGGACTGGCTTGACGGATGCGAGGGGCGGGGCGCCGACAAGGCCTGTTCGGACCCGTCGGACCCGGCCTTCGTGCACCACACCGCGGTGCTGAACCAGAGCGTCGCGCGCCAGTCGGCCAGCGGCGCCGGGCTGCAGTGGTCGCGCCAGTCCGGCCGCCACCGGTTCGCGATCGGCGTCGACGCTTCGGCCAGCCGCATCGGCTACGAGCAGTTCACCCAGGATGCCGCATTCGACGCGCGCCGCTTCGCTGTCGGCGACCCGCTCGCGCCGGTGGTGCAGGCGGTGGCGCTTGCCGGCCGCAGCGGCCAGGCCAGCCTGTATGCCAGCGACATCGTCAGCATCGGAACGCGCACCCAGCTCACGCTGTCGGCGCGCTGGAACCGCACGACGGTCGACAACACGCTGACGTCTGCCGGCGCCACGGCGAGCGAGTCCTTCCGCTACAGCAAGCTCAATCCCGCCATCGGCGCCACCCATGCGTTCAGTGAAGCGCTCAACGTCTTCGGCAACCTGTCGCAGGGCACGCGGGTGCCGACGGTGCTGGAACTGGGCTGCGCCGATCCGGCCCGCCCCTGTGTGCTGCCGACCGGCCTGCAGTCCGATCCGTCCCTGCGCCAGGTGGTCGCGCGCACCGCGGAAGCGGGTTTGCGCGCCAAGCCGCTGCCGCGGCTGCAAGTGTCGGCCGCGGTGTTCCGCACCGACAGCGACGACGACATCGTTTTCGTTCGCTCGGGCGTCTCGCAGGCCGGTTACTTCAGCAACGTTGGCAAGACCCGGCGCCAGGGCGTCGAGCTGGCCGCGCGCTGGCGCGAGCCGGGCTGGCAATGGCACGCCGACTACAGCCGGCTGCGGGCGACCTACCGCAGCGAGGGCACGCTGCCGGGTCCGCTCAGCACGGCGCTGCGGCCGGACGGCTTCGTCCCCGGCACCCCGATCGCGGGGCTGCCACGCCAGGTCCTCAAGCTCGGCGCCGACTGGCAGGTGCTGCCGCAGTTGTCGCTGGGTGCTGACTGGATGGTGGTCGCATCGCAGGTGGTCGCCGGCAACGAAAGCGGCAACCGGCCCGAGCTGGGCAAGCTGGCGGGATATTCGCTGCTCGACGCCCGCGCCGCGTGGCAGCTCAGTTCGCGCTGGCAGGCCTACCTGCGCGTCAGCAACCTGCTGGACCGACGCTACGCCAGCTTCGCCACCGGCAATCGCGACCTCTTTCCGGGCGGGCGCGCGCTGCAGCCGGGCGACGCCGCCGCGGGGTCGCGCTTCGTGTCGCCGGGCGCCGGGCGCGCGCTGACGCTGGGAACGCGCTACGAGTGGGCGCTCTGAGATGAGGATCGTATTCGCCATCCTGGTCTTGCTGTCGGTGGCATTGCCGGCGTGGGCGCGCGAGTTGCCGGTCGGCTTCCTGAGCCTGGCCGACGATCCGCGCTATGCATCGCAGGCGCTGGAGAAGGGCGATCCGCTGGCGCCGGCGGGCCGCGCCGGCGTGGCCGCGAAGCTCGCGCTCGACGACGCTGACTTCACGCTGCAGGCGGGCGGCTGGTCCGGCGCGCGGCTGGTGAGCGTCGAAGCCGCAGATCTTGCCGGCCTGCCGGCGGCGCTCGACTCGCTGCTCAAGCAGGGCGTGCGCCATGTGTTGCTGGAACTGCCGGCCGTGGGCGTGGCGCAGGTGGCGGCGGCGGCGCGCGGCAAGGACGTGCTGCTGTTCAACACCGCCGCGCCCGAGGATGTCCTGCGAGCCGCGCAATGCGCGCCGAACCTGCTGCACACGCTGCCCAGCCATGCGATGCAGGCCGACGCGCTGGCGCAGCTGCTGGTCGCCCGCAAGTGGACCAGGCCGTTGCTGCTGCACGGTCCGACCAGGGAGGATGACCTGCTGCTGGCCGCGTTCCTGCGCAGCGCCAGGCGCTTCGGCCTCAAGCCGGTGGCGCAGCGCGCATTCAAGCTGTCGGCTGATCCGCGCGAGCGCGAGTCGGGCAATGTGCGGCTGCTGACGGCCAACGCGGAGTACGACGTGGTGGCGGTGCTCGATGCCGACGGCGAGTTCGCGCGCGACCTGCCCTACCGCACCATGCTGCCGCGGCCGGTGGTCGGCAGCAGCGGCCTGACGGCGCAGGCCTGGAGCCCCTGGTACGAGCGCAACGGCGCGCCGCAGTTGAACCGGCGCTTCGCCAAGCGCGCGGGCCGCGCGATGGGCAGCTACGACTGGGCCGCCTGGGTGGCTGCGAGGGCGGTGGTCGAGGCCGCTGCCGGGGGCGCCACCGTGGCGCAGCAGCTCAAGGCGCTCAAGCAGGGTGAGGTGGCGCTGGACGGCTACAAGGGCCAGCGCCTGACCTTCCGCGGCTGGGATGGCCAGCTGCGCCAGCCGCTGCTGCTGGCGCACGGCAACGGCCTGGTCGAGACCGCGCCGGTGGAAGGCTTCCTGCATCCGCGCAGCGCGCTCGACACGCTCGGCTACGACCAGCCGGAGACGGGATGCAAAGCGCCATGAAGACGCGCCACGCACTGCAGGCGATGCGGGCCGTGGTCGGCCGCGAGACCCGCAACTTCGCACGCCAGCCGGGACGGTTGTTCTCGGCGCTGGTGCGGCCGCTGCTGTGGCTGGTGGTGTTCGCCGCCGGCTTCCAGAACGTGTTCGGCGTGGCCATCGCGCCGCCTTACGAGACCTACATCGAATACAAGGTCTACATCTTGCCGGGCCTGCTGGGGAT
Organism: Burkholderiales bacterium; assembly: GCA_038244915.1. Taxonomy (GTDB): domain Bacteria; phylum Pseudomonadota; class Gammaproteobacteria; order Burkholderiales; family Burkholderiaceae_C; genus Ramlibacter. Next base: position 53,107 of record JBBRSZ010000004.1, read on the forward strand.
GATCGCGCTCTTTAACGGCATGCAGAGCTCGCTGGCCATGGTCTACGACCGCGAAATGGGCGTGATGCGGCTGCTGCTGACGGCGCCGCTGCCGCGGTCGTGGATCCTGGCCTGCAAGCTGGTGGCCGGGGCACTGCTGTCGTTCCTGCAGATGCTGGCTTTCCTGGTCGCGGCCTGGGCCTTCGGCATCGATTTCGAGGCGCGCAACCTGCTGGCCGCGCTGCCGGTCATGCTGCTGGCGGCGTTGATGCTGGCTGCTCTCGGGCTGGTGCTGTCGGTCTACGTGCAACAGCTGGAGAACTTCGCCGGCACGATGAACTTCGTGATCTTCCCGATGTTCTTCATCAGCACCGCGCTCTATCCGCTGTGGAAGCTGGAGGAGTCGGGCGCGCGGGTGGTCCACCTGCTGGCCAGCTACAACCCGTTCACCCATGCGGTGGAAGCGATCCGCTTCGCCTTGTATGGCCAGCTGCAGCCCTTGCACCTGGCCGTGACGGCGGGCTGCGCGCTGGGGTTCTTCGTGATCGCGCTGTGGGGCTACGACCCGCAGCGCGCCGCCCGCCGGCCGGGCCCGGCCCGGGGGTAGGCCCTAGTGTCCTGTCCCGCTGATTCGAGGCGCTGTCGGAAATGCACGGTGTCGAGGTCGCCGGCCAGCGGCCGACGGCCCGCAAGATGGCATTCAAGCCACCTGTCGCTCTGGAAACTGGACCGTCAGGCTTTCGACCTCGATCGACCCCAGCAACTGGCAACTCAATCGGCTGGTCGACCTGCGTTCGGCCACGACGAAATCCAGCAGGCCCGCTTCTTCCTGTGACGGTGGCGGCAGGCCATGCTCCCCCGCCTGCAGATACACATGGCAGGTGGCACAGGAAAGACAGCCGCCACATTCCGCTTCGATGCCGGCGAGATTCGCATGGACGGCTGCATGCATCAGGGATTCTCCGGGCGGCACGTCGAGCGCGGCGACGGTTTGCCCGGTGGGCGAAAGAAAGGTAACGATCGTCATCGACCGATTATCGTGCATGCACAATTAATCAATAACTAAACCATTAATACTACCTAAGTGCTCAATCCGGCGATGTAAATGAAAAAAATGCATGCACAATGCATCGATGAATTTGAGCGACAGCCCCACCCTTGCTTCAGAGGAACGGGCCTACCTCGGCCTGCGGGACCTGTTGCTGGCGGGAGAAATCGAGGTCGGCGAACGGCTCAATGAAGTGCGGCTGGCGCAGCGGCTGGGCATGTCGCGCACACCGATCCGTTGGGCCTTGATCGAACTGGAGCACATTGGGCTGGTGGATTCGCTGCCGGCGGGTGGCTTTGTCGCCAGACGCTTTTCGGTCGTCGAGGTCGAGAACGCGATGGCCCTGCGCGGGTTCCTGGAAGGCATGGCAGCGCGGCTGGCGGCCGAACACGGAATCGGAGCCGCCGCGCGGCGTGAATTCCATGCCTTGCTGGGTGAAAGTTCCGCGCTGGTCCAGGTCGAGGCCCTTTCGCCGGCAGGCCAGCGCGCGTTCGCCCAGGTCAACGAACAGTTCCATGCGCTGCTGATGCGCACGGCGGGCAATGACGCCCTGATGCGAGCGGTCGACCACAACAACCGCCTGCCCTTTGCAGCGCCCAGTGCCATGCTTCCGGTGAACGACGATTCGCCCGAATCGCTGTTCTGGCTGCGCAGCTCGCACGCCCAGCACGAAGCCCTGGTCGAAGCGATCGAGGCCCGCCAGAGCGGACGGGCCCAGCATCTGGCCGAGGAGCACGCACGTGTGGGCCGTAGGGGGCTAGCCCGGGCTCTCGCTGCACCGGTGCAAATCAACACACTGTGGCCGGGGTTTGGCAAGACCCGTTCCGGCGCACCGACCCTGGTAAACCACAAGGAATGACGATGAAAAGAAGACACCTGCTCGCGGCTGGCGCCGGCGCTGCATTGGCATCCGCCGGCTGGGCCCAAACCGCCTTCCCGACGCGACCAGTGACGCTGATCTGCCCCTGGCCGCCGGGCGGCGGCGCCGACGCGCAGCTGCGCGTGCTGGCCAAGCTGATGAGCGCGGAGCTGGGCCAGTCGGTAGTGGTGGAAAACCGTCCGGGAGCGACTGGTACGCTGGGGGCCATGGCGTTGGTCCAGGCCAAGCCAGACGGATACACGCTGGCTCAGTCGCACAACGGCGTGCTGCGCCAGCCTTTCATCGTACCCACACCCTACGACCCCCTCAAGGACTTCACCTATCTGATCGGCGTTTCCGACAATCCCTTCGGGCTGGTGGTGCGCGAGGACAGCGCCTGGAAAAACCTGGAGCAGTTCTTGGACTATGCGCGCAAGAATCCGGGCAAGGTCAACATCGCAGTTCCCGGCAAGGGTTCACCGGGTCACTTGCTCAGCGAACAGATCGCGGCGCAGCGCGGCCTCCAATGGACCACCGTGCCCTACCGCGGCACGGCCAACAGCATGCAGGCCCTGCTCGCGGGCGACGTGGACGCGGCGGCGGAGAGCACGGGCTGGGTGCCGTTCGTCGAGGGCGGGAAGGCACGCCTGCTGGCCGTGTTCGGCCGCCAGAGGATGACGAAGTTTCCTTCGGTCCCCACCTTGATGGAGCTGAAGATCAACGCGTCCGACTTTTCTCCGTGGGGCATCGTCGGTCCCGCCGGCATGGAGCCGGCCGTTGCCACCCGCCTGCATGACAGCATCCGGCGCGCCATGGACAAAGCAGAGTTCGTCAACCTGCTCACCAGCCTGGGCCAGGAGCCGATCTACATGAGCCCGGCCAAATACCTCGAGTACGTGCGCGATGCAGTGCCCCAGCAGAAAGTCATCGTCGACAAGTACAACCTGAAGGCGAATTGAGATGCTCAGTCTCCAGAAGAACCAACTGCTGACGGATGTCGGCCCCGGCAGCGCGGCCGCCGGGCTGGTGCGAAGCTACTGGCTGCCCATCGCGCTGAGCGAGCAACTGGCCCAACGCAATCCGCTTCCAGTGCAGCCGTTCGGCGAAAAGCTCGCGCTGTTTCGCAGCGGTGCCGGCGCACTGGGGCTGGTGGCCGACCGCTGTGCGCACCGCGGGACTTCCCTTTCGGCCGGTGCCGAAAATTTCAAGACCAGCGGAAGGGTCGATGACAACGGCATCCGCTGCCCCTACCACGGTTGGCTGTACGACGTGACGGGCCAGTGCCGCGAGCAGCCCGGGGAGCCGGAGCAGTTCAAGTTCTGCGACAAGGTGAAGCTCCAGGCGTATCCGGTGCAGGACAAGTACGGCTTCATATGGGCCTATCTCGGGGCGGGAGCACCGCCGGAACTAGCGCCGATCGATGTGCTGGCACGCGAGGACGGCGTGCGTATCAACACCATCGGCCGCTGGCCGTGCAACTACTTCCAGGTCCTGGAAAACATGGTCGATCCGGTGCACGTCTCGGTGTTGCACCAGGACACCGACTTCGACCAGGCGAAGTTCCAGGCCATCCCGACACTGAAGGTGGAGCCCACCCAGTGGGGCCTCAAGACGATTGCCGGCCGGCCGGGATACGAGCGCGAAGTGGAATTCCTCTTTCCGACGGCTGTTCGCCTGGCGCTCCCGATCATGGATCCTGGAATCATGCTGGCTTTCTGGGCGGTGCCGATGTCGGCCACGGAAACCTGGTCGTTCCATTCGTGGTTCCTTCCGCTGCCGCAGGACTCGACGCCGCAGGTGCGCGAGCAGAAGATCCGGCGGATGAAGGACTTCATCTATGAACTGGACGAGAGCGATCCCTTCCACCACGCCTCGAAGGTGAACGTGCAGGACAAGTTCGCCTGCTACAGCCAGGGCGTCATCGCGGACCGGACCGACGAGCACCTGGGTCGCACGGATGCCGGAGTCAGTCTGTTGCGCCGCCTCTATCTCGCTGCAATGGACGATGTGCAAGCCGGCAAGGATCCGATCGGCCTGCTGCGTCAGCCGCCGAGCGACGTGGTGCGGTTCGACAACGTGTTCTGAGCCTGTCGACGACCCGCCGCCGTCAGCCCGCCGCGCCGCGCATCGCCGCGTGAAGGCTGAAGCCCTGCTCGTCGGCACACATGCGGCCGCTCGGGTCGCACGTCGTCGTACAGCCTGTTCATGCGCAGTTCAATGAAGCGCGTGCGCCACTTTCTCCCCGCGCTTGGATTGATTCGCAAACGCTGCGAGATGGAGCTATTGGCCTCGCCGGCGGCGCTGGCCAGCAGCAGGCGCGCTCGCACGCTCAGCACCGCTGGCAACGAGCGGCTGCGGGCAAAGGATTCAGGTGCTCATGCTCTTGGCTACTCGGCTCAAGTTGTGCGAGCTTTGGTCGGCCCATCACCACTGAGATATCTCCGCTTCAAAGACACCGATCCGGCAGGCACTATTTATGCCACCTGTCTACGGGACAGGACACTAGGTCAGCGCAGGCTGGTCAGGTAGTGGGCCAGATTCTCGATGTCGGCTTCCTTCAGGGTCTGGGCCACGCTGGTCATGTTGCCGGCATCGTTGGTGCGCGTGCGGGCCTTGAAGTCGCGCAGCTGCTGCACGATGTAGTCGTACTGCTGGCCGGCCACCCGCGGAATCTCGTTCTGGCCGGCGAAGCCGCCCAGATGGCACATCACGCAAAGGGTCTCGTCGGCCTTGGCCTTGCCCAGCTTGACCTTCGCCTCGTCGGCCTTGAAGGCGGACGGCTTGAGCGGCTGCGCCGCGTAGAAGTTGGCGATGTCGATCATCTCCTGGCGCGACAGGGGCATCGCCATCGGCGACATCACCGGGTTGCTGCGCCGGCCTTCCTTGAAGTCCTTGAGCTGGATGTACAGGTAGCGCCAGGTCTGGCCCGCCAGGCTGGGAAAGGTGGGTGCGATCGAGTTGCCGTCGGCGCCGTGGCAGGCGGCGCAGACCTGCGCCTTGGCCCGGCCGGCCTCGATGTCCTGGGCCACCGCGCACTGCAATGCAAACAAAGAAAAGGCGCTTGCCAGCGCGGCGCGCCGGATGGATCTGAACTGCAACATCGTTTCCCGTCCCTGAAAAAAGGACGCCCCCGCAGGGGCGACCGTCGATGGCGCCGGGGACCGGCCCGGCGCCGCTGGGCAAAATCAGCCCGGTAATGCAAACACCAGCATGGTGTTGCCGCGTTTGAAGTCCAGCTGGGTGTTGCCGCCGCAACCCATGGCCACATATTGCTTGTTCTTCACCGTGTAGGAGACCGGCATCGCGTTGGCGCCGGCGCCGCAGTTGAACTCCCACAGCAGCTTGCCGGTCCTGGCGTGGAGCGCGCGGAACAGGCCGTTGCCTTCGCCATAGAACACCAGGTCGCCGGCCGTGGCCAGCGCGCCGCCGATCAGGGGCTGCTCGGTGTCGAACTTCCAGGCCATCTTGCCGGTGTCCACGTTGACCGCCGCCAGCCGGCCCCATTGCTTCTCGCCTTCGATCACCTTGAAGGCGCCGCCCAGCCAGAGCTTGCCGCCGGGATACTTGGCGGCCTCGACGTGGTAGGTCATCGGCTGGTGCAGGTTCATCGCGTAGGCCAGGCGGGTCTTGGGATTGAAGGCCATCGGCGACCATTCCACACCGCCGTTCGCGCCGGGCAGCATGCGCGCGCCGGTGGCGGTGGGCAGCACCCACATGTTTTCCTGCGGGATCATGGCCTCGGAAAAGCGGATCAGCTTGCCGGTCTCGCGGTCGTGGATGTAGATGTGGCCGGTCTTGCCGCCGTGCATGACGGCGGGAACCATCCGGCCGGAGCTGTCCTTGACGTCCAGCAGGATCGGCGGGCTGACGGCGTCCAGGTCCCAGACGTCGTGCGCGATGTACTGCGAGTGCCACTTGTAGGCGCCGGTGTCCAGGTTCACCGCGACCATCGAGTTGGTGTACAGGTTGTCGCCAGGACGCTCGGCGCCGTAGAGGTCGGGCGAAGGATTGCCGGCCACGAAGAAGATCGTGCGGGTCTTGAGGTCCACCGCCGGATTCATCCAGACGCCGCCGCCCAGGGTCTGGTAGAACGAGCTGTCGCGCGCCAGCGCCGCCTTCTCGGTCGCGAGGTCGCGGTGCATGTTGCGGCCGGTGGCGTCGTTCTCGGCCCACACGCCTTCATGGCCCTTCTCCGGGATCGTGTAGAAGGTCCACAGCAGCTTGCCGGAGGCCGAGTCGAAGGCCTTGACGAAGCCGCGGATGCCGTATTCACCGCCGTTGGTGCCGATCAGCACCTTGCCGTCGACGACCGTCGGCGCCATGGTTTCGCTGTAGCCTTTTTCCGGGTCGGCGATCTCGGTTTCCCACAGCAGCTTGCCGGTCTTGCCATCCAGCGCCACCAGCTTGGCATCGAGCGTGCCCATGAACAGCTTGCCGCCCTCGATCGCCACGCCGCGGTTGTTGGGGCCGCAGCAGAAGGTGGTGATCGGCCCCATCTTGTGCTTGTAATGCCAGAACTCGCGGCCGGTGACCGCGTCCAGCGCGTACACGTGGTTGAACGAGGTGGTCATGTACATGACGCCGTCGACCACGATTGGCGCGGTCTCCATCGATTCGCGCACCTCGGTCTGGAACATGAACGCGGGCTGCAGCTTGCCGACATTACCGGCGTTGATCTGGGTGCCCGGATAGAAGCGGGTCTGCGCATAGCCGCCATGCGTGTGCAGCCAGTCCTTGCCCTGGCGGTCGGCGCCATTGAGCTGCGCCTGCGTGACGTTGGGCGCATTGACGATTTCCCTGGGCCCGGAATAGCGCCCCGCCTGGCCCTGGATTTCCTCGGCACCGGCCGCGCAGGCCAGCACCGCGATGGCGATCACCGCGGCGTGCCGCAGCCTCTTGAACTGTTTCATTGCCTTCTCCTCGATGTGATTGCGTTGCGTTGCGTTGCCATGCCTGGAACTGCGGACGTTGCTCACGCCTCGATCGGGCAGAATGCAGTATTGAGATTTCAGGTTCGGGATGCAAGCCGCGACCTGTCTGGTAAACCCCTATCCGGTTCCCCGGCAGATGAAATTTTCTCTTTTTGAGACACGACCAATGAAGCAAGCAAGCAGGTGGCTGGCCCTGTGCCTGTTGGGCACGATCGCCACGGCCGCTGTGGCCCAGAAGGGCGCCGACCAGATCAACATCAACGGGCAACTGGTGATGGCGGCCAGGACCGGACAGGTGCCGCGCGTCCTGGCCCTGCTCGAGCAGGGCGCCAGCGTCAATTCGCGCGACCGCAACGGCGACTCGCCGCTGAACATGGCCGCCGCCAAAGGCAATGCGGACATGGTGGCCGCGTTGCTCAAGGCCGGCGCCGACGTCAACCTTGCCAATGTCGCCGGTGTGACACCGCTGATGGGGGCCGGCCTGGCTGCCAACGAGGCGATGTTCCGCTCCCTGCTGGCTGCCGGCGCGAAGACGGAGCCACTGGACCGCGTGAAGAAGAATGCCGCCACCTATGCGGCCGCCAGCGGATGCACCGGCTGCATCCAGGCCCTGGTCGCGGCCGGCGTGCCCGTCACCGCAAAGCTGGAAAATGACCTGACGCTGTTGATGTGGGCCGCGGCCTATGGGCACGAAGCCACCGTGCGGCTGCTGCTGGACAACGGCGCGCAGCGCACCGACCGGGACGCGCGCGGCAAGACCGCCGCCGACATGGCGCGCGAAGGCAAGCACCTGGCCGTGGCGAAGTTGCTGGATTTCTGAAACGGCGACACACTCGCCCGGTCCGGCCGGTGGCGCGCGCCTGCAGCGGACGTCCATCAATCCATTGCCCAGGATGCATCCATGCAGCGTTCCAACGTGTTCGACCCGTCGTCCGGCCTGCGGGCGGTCCTCGGCCTGGCGGTGCTGTCGCCGCTTGCAGCGGTGGCGCAAACAGAGGTCCCGGTTCGCGAGGGCATCCTCAACCCGGTGGTGATCAGCGTGACGCGCGGCGTCGAGCAGCGCGCGTTCGACACCCCCGCCTCGGTCGACGTGATCGACGCCGCCACCATCCGCAACGGCGGGCCGCAGGTCAACCTGTCGGAGGCGCTGGCGCGGGTGCCGGGCGTGGTGGCGCTGAACCGGCAGAACTACGCGCAGGACATCCAGATCTCCTCGCGCGGCTTCGGCGCGCGGTCCACCTTCGGCGTGCGCGGGCTGCGGCTGTACGTGGACGGCATTCCTGCCACGGGTCCGGACGGGCAGGGCCAGGTCTCGCACTTCGACCTGGCGTCGGCCGCCCGCATCGAGGTGCTGCGCGGACCCTTCAGCGCGCTGTACGGCAATTCTTCCGGCGGCGTGATCAGCATGTTCACCGCCGACGGCGGGCCGGAGACCATCGGCGAGATCGCCACCGCGTCCGGCAGCGACGGCGTGCGGCGCACCGGCCTGAAGCTGAGCGGCCAGCAGGGCAAGCTGCAGTACAACCTGAGCGCCTCGCGCTTTGAGACCGACGGCAGCCGCGACCACAGCGCGGCGCAGCGCACCGGCTTCAACGGCAAGTTGAAGTACGCGCTCGACGGCGACACCCGCTGGACCTTCGTCCTGAACAGCGTGCGGATGCCCGATGTGCAGGATCCGCTCGGGCTGACGCGCAAGGAGCTGGACGCCAATCCGCGGCAGGCCACGCCGGTGGCGCTGACCTTCAACACCCGCAAGTCGGTCGACCAGACCCAGGCCGGCGTGGTGCTGGACCACCGCTTCGACGCGCGCAATGCGATGCAGCTGACGACCTATGTCGGTGAGCGCGCGACAACGCAGTTCCAGGCGATCCCGGTGGCGACCCAGGGTCCGGCGACGCACCCCGGCGGCCTGATCGACCTCGGCCGCGACTACGCCGGCATCGACGCGCGCTGGATCCACAAGGCGCGCCTGCTGGACTCGCCGTTGACGCTGACGGCCGGCCTGTCGGCCGACCGGCTGAAGGAGGCGCGGCGCGGTTACCGGAACTTCGTCGGCAGCACGCTGGGCGTGCAGGGCGCGCTGCGGCGCGACGAAGCCAACGTCGTCCAGAGCACCGACCAGTACGCCCAGGCCGAATGGGCGCCGGCGCTGCGCTGGCGGCTGTCGGCGGGGCTGCGCCATTCGCGGGTGACGTTCGATTCCAGTGACCACTACGTCGTGGCCGGCAACCCGGACGACAGCGGCTCGGTCCGCTACAGCGCCACCTCGCCGGTGCTGGGCGTGGTGTTCCACGCCACCGATGCGGTCAACCTGTATGCCTCGCTGGGCAAGGGCTTCGAGACGCCGACGCTGAACGAACTGGCCTACCGGCCCAGCGGCGCCACCGGCCTGAACTTCAACCTGCAAAGCGCCAGCAGCCGGCAGTGGGAGCTGGGCGTCAAGAGCCAGCTGGGCGACGACTGGGCGCTGAACGCGGCCTACTTCCGCGCCCGCACCAGCAACGAGATCGCGGTGCTGGCGAACACCGGTGGTCGCAGCGTGTTCCAGAACGTCGGCAGCACCACCCGCGAAGGCGTGGAGACGACGCTCACCGGCCGTTGGCAGGGCGGCTGGTCGGCCTATGCCTCGGCCAGCTATCTCGACGCGTTCTACGGCGACAGCTTCCTGACCTGCACCGCGGCGCCCTGCGCCACGCCCACCACCCGCATCGCGGCCGGCAACCGCATTCCCGGCATCCCGCGCGCCAGCCTGTTCGCCGAACTGGCCTGGGCCCACCGGCCCTGGGGGCTGGAGACGGCGCTGGAGTTTCGCCGGGTCGGCAAGCTCTACGTCGACGACAGCAACACCGATGCCGCGCCGGGGTCGAGCGTCTTCAACGTGCGCGTGTCGCTCGCACAGAAGGTGGGCCGCTGGTCGCTGCGCGAATTCCTGCGGGTCGACAACATCGGCAACCGGAACTATGTGGGGTCGGTGATCGTCAATGAAGGCAATAGCCGCTTTTTCGAGCCGGCGCCGGGTCGCACGTGGCTGCTGGGGCTGAACGCCGCATACCAGTTCTAGCAGGGGACAGCATGGAAAACCTGGACGTGATGGTGTTGCGCGCGCTGCGCGACTGGCGAGCGGCCGGCCGGCGGGCGCTGATGGCGACGGTGGTGCGCACCTGGGGCTCGTCGCCGCGGCCGGTCGGCTCGATCATGGGCTTGTGCGAAGACGGCTCGGTGGTCGGCTCGGTCTCGGGCGGCTGCATCGAGGACGACCTGATCTACCGCTTTACCCAGGCCTATGCGGGCAAGGAGCCGGGCCACCAGATTCCCTCGGGTCCGCCGACCTTCGTCAAGTACGGCATCACCGCCGACGAGGCGCACCGCTTCGGCCTGCCCTGCGGCGGCACGCTGGAACTGCTGCTGGAATACGACCCGGATGCGAAGGGCCTGACCGAGCTGGTGCGGGCACTGGAGGCCGGCCAGCTGATGCAGCGCACCGTGCGGCTGGCCGACGGCGTGGCGACGCTTGCGCCGGCGCCGGCCCCGACCGGGCTGGAGGCGAGCGACAAGCAGGTGGTCAACACCTTCGGCCCCGAGTACCGGATGCTGCTGATCGGCGCCGGGCAACTCACCGAATACCTGGCGACCATGGCGCTGTTCTGCGGCTTCGCGGTGACGGTGTGCGACCCGCGCGAGGAATACCGCGGCGCCTGGAACGTGGCCGGCGCCAGGGTGCTGCCCGACATGCCGGACGACGTGGTGACGGCATTCCAGCCCGACCGGCGCAGCTGCGTGGTGGCGCTCACGCACGACCCCAAGCTGGACGACCTGGCGCTGCTGGAGGCGCTCAAGACCGAGGCCTTCTATGTCGGCGCGATCGGCAGCCGGCGCAACAATGAGGCCCGGCACCAGCGGATGATCGAGCACTTCGGCCAGACCGCGGAATCGCTGGCGCGGCTGCGCGGGCCGATCGGCATCTACATCGGCAGCAAGACGCCGCCGGAGATCGCCGTGAGCGTGATGGCGGAGATCCTGGCGGTGAAGAACGCCGTCAGGCTGCCCCGCGACATGGGTGTGGGCGAGGCCAAGAACACGCTGGGCGCGTAGCGGCAGCCGGCCGCGCCGGCGCCGCGGTAGGATGGTCCGCCAGATGGAACGCTGCACCATCTCCCTGGACGAAGAACTTGCGGCGGAGTTCGACCGGCTGATGGCCCTGTGCGGCTACGTCAATCGCTCCGAGGCAGTGCACGACTGGCCGTGCGCGTCCAGCGCGCGCCGTGCCGGCGACAGGAGAACAAGAACATGAACACAACGAAAGCCAATGGCTTCGCCGGCCGCCTGGGGCCGGGCCTGATTACGGGCGCAGCAGACGACGACCCGAGCGGCATCGCCACTTATTCGCAGGCGGGCTCCCAGTTCCGATTCGGCCTGGCGTGGACGCTGCTGCTCACCACGCCTCTCATGATTGGCATTCAGATGCTCTCAGCCCGAATCGGCTGGGTCACAGGGGAAGGCCTGGGCGCCAACATTGCGAAGATGTGCCCGCGCTGGCTGACCATCGGACTCGTGGGCCTGCTCGTCGTAGCGAACACCATCAACATCGCCGCGGACATCGGCGCAATGGGAGAAGCTGTCCGGCTGCTCGCAGGTGGCCACCAGGTTCTCTATGTCCTTGGGTTCGGCGCGTTATCGGTCGTCGCACAGGTCTACTTCAGCTACGAGCGCACGGTGCGCATCCTGAAGTGGCTCACGCTGGCACTGTTTTCATACGTCGCCGTCATCCTATCGGTGTCCGTGCCGTGGAAGCAGGCGCTGCAGGAGGCGGCCACCCCGTGGGCGCACTTCCCCAAAGGCGTCTCGATGAACGAGTACGCGTCGATGCTGGGCACGGGGATGGGCGCGTTCGAGGTCGACCCGATCAAGGCGCTGGTGTGGAGCGCCATCGTCAACGGTGTCATCTCGGTTCCCATCATGGTGGTCATGATGTGGATTGGCCAGTCGAAACGGCTCATGGCGAGCTGACCATTTCGAGGCGGCACCGGTTCTTCGGATGGGCGGCCACCGGGGTCATGGGCGTCGCAGTCGCGTTCATGCTTCTGACAAGCTTTTAAGGGCCGGCGCAGTGGATGAAGGACTTTTCTTAATTCACCAGGTGGTTAAGATCGTGCCATGACGACCGACCGATTCAACGACGTGGCGGCGCTGGAAGAAGCGCTTTCCAGGCCCTCGCAGGCGCTGATCGAGACCCTGGCCGCGGTGCCGGGCGACATCATGGTGCTGGGCGTGGGCGGCAAGATGGGGCCCACGCTGGCGCGCATGGCCAGGCGGGCGGCGCCCGGCAAGCGGGTGATCGGCGTGGCCCGCTTTTCCGAGGCGGGCCTGCGCGAACGGCTGCAAGGGCAGGGCGTCGAATGCATCGAAGCCGACCTGCTGTCGCGCGAGGCGATCGCGGCGCTGCCGGAGGCGGCCAACATCGTGTTCATGGCCGGCCGCAAGTTCGGTTCCACCGGCAGCGAGTGGCTGACCTGGGCGATGAACGCCCACGTACCGGCGCTGGTGGCGGAGCGCTTTCGCCAGTCGCGCATCGTCGCGTTCTCCACCGCCTGCGTCTATCCCTTCGTCGGCACCGCGACCCATGGCGCGACCGAGGCCGTGCCGCCGACGGCGCCGTCCGGCGAATACGCCAACTCCTGCGTGGCGCGCGAGCGGATGTTCGAGCACTTCTCGCACCAGCACGGCACGCCGGGCCGCCTGATCCGGCTGTCGTACGCGATCGATATGCGCTACGGCGTGCTGCATGACGTGGCGCGGAAGGTGTTGAACCGCGAGACCATCGACCTGGCGATGGGCCACGCCAACGTCATCTGGCAGGGCGAGGCCAACGACTGGACGCTGCGCTCGCTGGCCCACTGCGACACGCCCACTTCGCCGCTGAACCTGAGCGGCCCGAAGATCAGCATCCGCGACGTGGCGCATGCGCTGGGCCAGCGGCTGGGGATTGCACCGGTGCTCGCCGGGCAGGAGGCGTCGACCGCGTGGCTGATCGACTCGTCGCAGGCGTTCGAACTGTTCGGCCCGCCCCAGGTCAGCCTGGACACCATGCTGGACTGGACCGCGGACTGGGTCCGGCGCGGCGGCGCCAGCCTGGGCAAGCCCACGCACTACGAAGCGCGCGACGGCAGGTATTAACTTGCGGGACAGACCTTCAGCTCGGTCCCGAAATGATTGACTTGCGGGACAGACCTTCAGCTCTGTCCCCAACTGATTAAGAGAAGGACTGGAGATGAAAGTCGACGACATTGCGGCACCCTCGCTCGCGCTGCTGCGCCGCGGCACCGCGATCCCGGCGCATCTGCTGGCCCTCGATGGAGAGCGCCGCTTCGACGCCCGGCGCCAGCGCGCCATGAGCCGCTACTACCTCGATGCCGGCGCCGGCGGGCTGGCGGTCGGCGTGCACTCCACCCAGTTCGCGATCCGCGAGGTCGGCCTGTACCAGCCGGTCCTCCAGCTCGCGATGGAAACGGCGCGCGAGTGGGAGCCGATCGGCGGCCAGCGTCCGCTGTTCATGGTGGCCGGCCTGGCCGGCAAGACGGCGCAGGCGGTCAGCGAAGCGGGCCTCGCGCGCGGCCTGGGCTATCACGCCGGCCTGCTCAGCCTGGCGGCGCTCAAGGGCGCCAGCGAGGACGAACTGATCGCCCATTGCCAGGCCGTGGCCGACGTGATGCCGTTGGTGGGCTTCTACCTGCAACCGGCGGTGGGCGGCATCGAATTGCCGGTCAGCTTCTGGCAGCGCTTCGCCGCCATCGCCAACGTGGTGGCGATCAAGATGGCGCCGTTCAACCGCTACCGCACGCTCGACGTGCTGCGCGGCGTGGTGGCGGCGCAGGCCGAGGAGCGGGTGACGCTCTACACCGGCAACGACGACCACATCGTGCTGGACCTGCTGGCGCCGTTCACGTTCCAGCGCGATGGCGCCGACGTCACCGTGCGGATCAAGGGCGGCCTGCTGGGCCACTGGAGCGTGTGGACCCGGCGCGCGGTGGAACTGCTGGAGCGCATCCACGCGGCGGTGGAAAGCGGCAACGTGTCGGCGGACCTGCTGGCGCTCGATTCGCAGGTCACGGACTGCAACAGCGCGCTGTTCGACGTCGCCCACGCGTTCCACGGCTGCATCGCCGGCTGCCACGAAATCCTGCGCCGCCAGGGCCTGCTGCAAGGCACCTGGTGCCTCGACCCGCACGAGGGCTTGAGCCCGGGCCAGGCCGACCAACTCACGCGCGTCCACGCTGCTTATCCGCACCTGCATGACGACGAGTTCGTCGCCGCCAACCGCGAGCGCTGGCTGGCCTAGCCTGGCCTAGGGCATACCTCGTTGACAGCGTCCAGGCCAGACCGTAGAGTGGCTCAATTAACCGTTTAGTGAATTAAAACCCCAACCGGAGATCCCATGCAAAAGCGCTATTTCCTGCAGGCCGTTTCCTTTGCCGTTGCCGCCCTGGCCGCCGCCGGCCCCGTCATGGCGCAGCAGTGGAAGCCGACGCGGCCGATCAACCTGATCGTGCCCTGGGCGGCAGGCGGCTCCACCGACCAGGTCACGCGCGTCACCGCGGCGGAGATGGAAAAGGCCCTCGGCCAGACCATCGTCATCATCAACCAGCCGGGCGCCTCCGGGTCCATCGGGACCAAGAGCGCGCTGGACGCACCCAAGGACGGCTACACCTGGACCGCCGGCGCGGCGCAGGACCTGGGCACCTATGAAACCCTGGGGTCGCTCAAGACCAGCATCAAGGACTGGCACCTGTTCCTGAACGTCGCCAACATCCAGGTGATCGGCGTCAACCCCAAGACCCCGTACAACAACGCCAAGGAGCTGCTGGACGCGATGAAGGCCAAGCCGGGCCAGATCAGCGTCGCCACCGCCGGCGTCACCTCCGCCGGCCACAACGCGATGGAGTTGATCAGCAAGGTCACCGGCGTGAAGTATCGCCACGTCACCTACGACGGCGGCAATCCAGCGGTGGTCGCCACGGTCGCGGGCGAAGCCGACGTGACGACCCAGCTGGCGGTGGAGCAGGCCGACATGATCCGCGGCAAGCGCCTGCGTCCGCTCGCCACCGTGAGCGACAAGCCGCTGGAGCTGGAAGGCTACGGCACCATTCCCCCGCTGTCGCAGACGCTGCCCGGCTTCACGGCCCCGGCCAATTACTTCGGCATCTTCATTCCCAAGGGCGTTCCGGACGACGTGGTGAAGACCGTGGAGCGGATCTGGAACGAGCAGATCGTCAAGAGCGAGGCGCTGAAGAAATACGCCACCAGCCGCGGCGCGCTGTTCAGCCCGCTGCAGGGCGAGGCAGCGCAGAAGGCCGTGTTCCCTGCCATCCAGGCCAACGCCTGGCTGCTGTTCAACGGCGGCAAGGCCAAGGTCTCGCCCGACACGGTCGGCATCCCCAAGCCTTGAGATCGCAAGCGCGTCCCGCATGACCGAGCCGGCACACATCGTTTCTGAAGGCAGCATGCCCTCGGCCGTCGAGGAGGGCGAGGAGCGCAGCACGCCGCGCCAGGACCTGTGGGCCGCAGTGGGCTGGACGCTGCTGGGCATCGCCATCCTGGTCGGCTCGCTCACCATGGACCGGCTCGAGCGGCAGGACGTGAACCCGTACACAGTGCCCGGCCTGTTGCCCGGGCTGCTCGGCATCGTGATGACGCTGCTAGGCGGCGTGCTGATGCTGCGCAGCTGGCGGCGCGGCGCGCTGGCGCAGCCGGCCCCGGCCGTCACCGCGTTGCAGCGGGAGGAACGGCGGCGCTTCTGGCTGGTCATCGGCCTGTGCCTGGGCTACGGCGTGGTGCTGGTGGGCCACGGCATCCCCTTCTGGCTGGCCTCCTCGATCTACGTCACCGGATCGATCCTGATCCTGCAGCGCCTGAGCCGCGACCAGCAGGAGCGACGCCTCGGTACCAGGGCCTGGATCAAGGCGCTGGTGATCGGCGTGGCCGCGTCGGTCATCACGCAGCTGGTGTTCCAGGAACTGTTCCTGGTGCGCATGCCCTGAGTCTTTCCGCGAAGGTTTTTCATGTTCCAAGGACTGTCCGACCTGGGGCACGCATACCTCAGCTTCATGAATCCGATGACGCTGGCCTATGGCCTGGGCGGCGCCTTCGTCGGCATCGTGATGGGCATCCTGCCGGGGCTGTCGGCCACGCTGGCGATCGCGCTGCTCACCACCTTGACCATCAAGCTGCAGGCCAACGATGCCATCCTGGTGCTGATCTGCTCGTATGTCGGCGCGCTGTACGGCGGCTCCCGCACGGCGATCCTGCTGAACATCCCCGGCACGGCCGCCAACGCCGCGTCGTGCGCGGACGGCTATGCGCTGGCGCAACGCGGCGAAGCGGGCCGCGCGATCGGCATCGCCACCTCGGGCGCCTTCGTCAGCACGCTGATCGGCGTGGTCTGCCTGGCGATGTTCACGCCGGCGCTGGCGGAAGTGGCGCTGTCCTTCGGTGCCTTCGAATTCTTCTGGCTGGCGCTGTTCGGCGTCACCATGTCCGGCAGCATCGTCGGCAACGACCCGCTCAAGGGCTGGCTGATGGGGTTGCTGGGCCTGTTCGTGGCGCAGATCGGCCAGGAGGGCCTGTACGCCTACAACCGCTTCACCTTCGACTGGGACCAGCTGTCCGGCGGCATCTCGCTGATCCCGGCCCTGGTCGGCGCCTTCGGCCTGGCGGAGGTGCTGACCACGCTGTCGGACCCGGTCGAACGCAAGATGGTGGAACTGAAGGACTCGGTGCTGCCGCGCTTTCGCGAGGTGGTGAAGTATTGGCGCACCGTGCTGCGCTCCGGCCTGATCGGCGTGTTCACCGGCCTGCTGCCGGGCGTGGGCGAAGACGCCGGCGCATGGATGTCGTATGCGGCGGCCAAGGCCGTGAGCAAGGAGAAGGACCAGTTCGGCAAGGGCTCGATCGACGGCCTGATGGCGGCGGAGACCGGCGACATGGCCTCCATCCCGGGCCACATCATTCCCTCGCTGGCGCTGGGCATCCCGGGCTCGGCGCCATCGGCGGTGCTGATGGCGGCGATGATCATCCACGGCATCCAGCCCGGGCCGATGCTGATGATCCAGCACCCGCACTTCATCTACGAGGTGGTGGCGATGACCACGCTGGCCTCGATCACCATCCTGCTGTTCGGCCTGTTCGGCGTGCGGCCACTGCTGCAGGTGCTGCGTGTGAAGCGCTCGATCCTGATGCCGATCGTGTTCCTGCTGTGCACCGTCGGCGCCTTCGCCAGCGCCTCGCGCCTGTTCGACATCTACGCCATGCTGGCGATCGGCATCGGCGCCTTCTTCCTGCGCCGGCGCGGTTACGAGATGGCGCCCTTCGTGCTGGGGCTGGTGCTGGGGCCTTTGCTGGACAAGAGCCTGCGGCGCGGCCTGGTGCTGTCGGACGGCAGCCTCACGCCGTTCTTCACCCGACCCATCAGCATGCTGTTCGCCGGCGTGACGATCTTCATGATCCTGCTGTACGTGCCGGCCTTCAAGTTGCTGGTCGCCAAGGCCAAGGCTGGAGTCGGTTCGGGTGTGCGTTCGCTGTTCGGGCACCGGACCTGAGAAGATCGGCGCCATGAAATTCGCCCTGTGCAACGAGGTGCTGCAGCCGCAGCCGTTCGGGCAGCAGTGCGCCGCCGCCGCGGCCATGGGCTACGACGCGCTGGAAGTGGCGCCGTTCACGCTGGCCGACGACCCGATGGCGATCACCGACGCGCAGGCTGCGCGGTTGCGCCGCACGGCGCAGGATGCGGGGCTGGCCATTTCCGGACTGCACTGGCTGCTGGTCGCGCCGGCTGGCCTGTCGATCGTCGATGCGTCGGATGCCGTCCGGCAACGCACCGTCTCCGTGATGCAGCGGCTGGTGGAGCTGTGCGCGCTGATGGGCGGCAGCTACCTGGTGCACGGCTCGCCCAAGCAGCGCTCGGTGCCGGCCGGCTCCAGCCGCGAGCAGGCCCTGGAACGGGCCACCGAATGCTTCTCAAGGGTTGCAGTCACGGCACGCGACAGCGGCGTGGTCTATTGCATCGAGCCGCTCTCGACGCGAGAGACCGATCTGGTCAACACCGTGGCCGAAGCGGTGACGATCGTCGATGCGATCGGCTCCCCCGGCCTGAAGACCATGCTCGATTGCAGCGCCGCCGGCCAGGTCGAGCGCGAGCCGATCGAGGTGTTGCTGCGGCGCTGGATGCCCAGCGGCCACATCGCCCACGTGCAGGTGAACGACCCGAACCGGCGCGGGCCGGGGCAGGGCGACCTGCAGTTCGCGCCGATCCTGCGGGCGATCGCGCAGCTGCAGGCCAGCGGCGACTACTCCGGCATCGTGGCGGTTGAGCCGTTCGACTACCTGCCGGACGGGCCCACCTGCGCGGCCCGCGCCATCGGCTACCTCAAGGGAATCGTGGAGGGCTTGAACCGTGGCTGAAGCGCCGCGCTTCTCGGTGCGCGAGATCGAGTTGTTCCAGCGGCCGGTGGTGCTGCGGCTGCCGTTCCGCTTCGGCGTGGTCACTCTGACCGAATGCCCGCAGGCTTTCGCGCGCGCCCGGATCGAATTCGCCGACGGAAAAAGCGCGTGGGGCGCGGCGGCGGAGATGATGGCGCCCAAGTGGTTCGACAAGAACCTGGCGCTGTCCAACGAGGACAACTTCAACCAGCTGCGCGACGTGCTGAAAATGGCGCGTGCAGCCTACCTGTGTGACGGCGCCCCGGCCACGGCCTTCGGCCATTTCGCCCGCCATTACGACGGCCACCTGCGGGCCGCCGCGGCGAAGGGCTACAACCCGCTGCTGGCCAACTACGGGCCGGCGCTGGTGGACCGCGCGATCCTCGATGCGCTGTGCCGCGCCCGGGAGGTTTCCTTTTATGCCGCGATGCAGACCAACCTGGCGGGCATCGGCGCGCAACGGCCCGAGTTCGCCGGCATGGACTTCGATGGCTTCCTGGCCGCTCTCAAGCCGGCCGTGACGATCGAGGCGCGCCACACCGTCGGCATGGTGGATGCCATCACGGCCGCCGACCTGGTGGCGCCGGTCAACGACGGCCTGCCGGAGACGCTGGAGCAGGTGGTGCAGCGCTACGGCCACCGCTACTTCAAGCTCAAGGTCGGCGGCAAGCTGCAGGCCGACATCGAGCGGCTGATGGCGATCGCTTCGGTGCTGGACCGGCTGCCTCAGCCGTACTACGCTTCGCTGGACGGCAACGAGCAATTCCAGGACGCTGCCGGCGTTGCCGAACTGCTGGCCCGCATCCGGGAGACACCGGCGCTGCGCCGGCTGGACGATTCCATCCTGTTCATCGAGCAGCCGATCTCGCGACTCCATGCGCTCGACATCGACCTGCGCGATGGCGGCTTCGGCAAGCCGGTGATCATCGACGAATCCGACGGCGAGCTCGACACCTTCCTGCAGGCGCGCGGGCGCGGCTACGCCGGTGTTTCCTCCAAGACCTGCAAGGGCTTGTACAAGTCGGTGCTCAATGCTGCGCGCTGCGCGAAGTGGAATTCCGAGGCTGGCCGCGAGGTCTGCTTCATGTCTGCCGAGGACCTGACGACGCAGGCCGGGTTGTCGGTGCAGCAGGACCTGGCGCTGGTGAACCTGCTGGGCATCACGCATGTGGAGCGCAACGGCCACCACTACGTCAACGGGATGGCGGCGCAGTCCACGCGAGAGCAGCAGGCTTTCCTGGCCGCGCACCCCGACCTGTACCAAGACAGCGAAGGGGCGGTTCGCCTCTCCATCCGCGACGGCCGCATTGCGCTCGGTTCGCTCGCCGGGGCCGGTTTCGCCAGCGGCGCCATGCCGGACTTCGAGGCAATGGCCACGATCGCTTGAGGGTCGGACGCGCATGTCCGGCCCACTATCGCCGTGATTGCCAAGACTCACTGGCTCGACCGCGGCTGCGTCCCTACACTGGGAGTGCAACCGAAAGAACCAAGCATGACGACTGAAGCCAAATGCCCCGTGATGGGCACCACCCACAAGCACACCTCGGCCGGGGCCAGGACCAATGCCAGCTGGTGGCCGGACCAGCTGAACCTGAGCGTCCTGCGCCAGAATTCGGCGCTGTCCAATCCGATGGAGCCGGATTTCAACTACGCGCAAGAGTTCAGGAGCCTGGACCTGCAGGCCGTGATCAAGGACCTGCATGCCCTGATGACCGACTCGGTCGACTGGTGGCCCGCCGACTACGGCCACTATGGCCCCTTCTTCATCCGCATGGCGTGGCACAGCGCCGGCACCTACCGCGTCTCGGACGGACGCGGCGGCTCGGGATCCGGCACGCAGCGCTTCGCGCCCCTCAACAGCTGGCCCGATAACGTCAACCTGGACAAGGCCCGCCGCCTGCTGTGGCCGATCAAGCAGAAGTACGGCCGCAAGATCTCCTGGGCCGATCTGATGATCCTCACCGGCAACGTGGCCCTGGAGTCGATGGGCTTCAAGACCTTCGGCTTCGCGGGCGGCCGCGAGGACGTATGGGAACCGGACGAGGCCATTTACTGGGGCCCCGAGTCGGAGTGGCTCGATGACAAGCGTTACGCCGGCGATCGTGAACTCGAGAGCCCCCTGGGCGCCGTGCAGATGGGCCTGATCTATGTCAATCCGGAAGGCCCCAACGGCAAGCCGGACCCGGTGGCCTCGGCGCGCGACATCCGCGAGACCTTCGCCCGCATGGCGATGAACGACGAAGAGACGGTGGCCCTGGTGGCCGGCGGCCACACGTTCGGCAAGTGCCACGGGGCCGCCCCGCCGGCCCAGTACGTCAGCCATGCGCCCGAGGGGGGCGACATCGTCGACCAGGGGTTCGGCTGGATGAGCACCCACGGCAGCGGCAGCGGTGTCCACACCATCAGCAGCGGCCTGGAAGGCGCCTGGACCACCAACCCGATCAAGTGGGACAACAACTACTTCGAGAACCTGTTCGGCTACGACTGGGAACTGACCAAAAGCCCGGCCGGCGCGCATCAGTGGACGCCGAAGGACCACGCCGGTGACAACACGGTGCCCGACGCCCACGATCCGTCGAAGAAGCACGCGCCGATGATGGCCACTTCCGACCTGGCCCTGAAGATGGACCCTGCCTACGAGCAGATCTCGCGCCGCTTCTACGAGAACCCGCAGCAACTGGCCGACGCCTTCGCCAGGGCCTGGTACAAGCTGACGCACCGCGACATGGGCCCGGTCGGGCGCTATCTCGGCCCGCTGGTACCGAAGGAAGAATTGCTGTGGCAGGACCCGATCCCGGCGGTCGACCATGAACTGATCGGCGAGCAGGACATCGCCGCCCTGAAGGCCAGGATCCTCGGCTCCGGCCTGTCGACCTCGCAACTGGTTACCACCGCATGGGCCTCGGCCTCGAGCTTTCGCAACAGCGACAAGCGCGGCGGCGCCAACGGGGCCCGCATCCGCCTGGCGCCGATGAAAGACTGGGAAGTGAACCAGCCCGCCGAACTGGCCAGTGTGCTGACCAAGCTCGAAGCAATCCAGAAGGAGTTCAACGCGGGTGGCGGCAAGAAGAAAGTCTCGCTGGCCGACCTGATCGTGCTGGGTGGCTGCGCCGCCGTCGAGGAAGCCGCGAAGAAGGGCGGGAACGCCGTGAATGTTTCCTTCACCCCGGGGCGCATGGACGCCTCGCAGGCGCAGACCGATGTGGAATCGGTCGACGCGCTGGAGCCGAAGGCGGACGGTTTCCGGAACTGGTCCCGCAAGGGCGTTGAGGACTCGGCGGCCGAACTGCTGCTGGACAAGGCCAACCTGCTGCGCTTGACAGCGCCGGAGATGACAGTGCTGGTGGCCGGCATGCGCGCGCTCGATGCGAACGTCGGCAAGTCTCGGCTTGGCGTGATGACCGCGCGGCCGGGCACGCTGACCAACGACTTCTTCGTCAACCTGCTGGACATGAACACCAAGTGGAAGAAGGCCGAGAACCGCGAAGACTTGCTGGAAGGCCGCGACCGCAAGACCGGTGAGCTCAAGTGGAAAGCCACCGTGGTCGACCTGGTGTTCGGTTCCAACTCGCAGCTGCGGGCGTTGGCCGAAGTCTATGGATCGAGCGACGCGCAAGGCAAGTTCGTGCGCGAGTTCGTCGCCGCATGGAACAAGGTGATGAACCTGGACCGCTACGATCTCGCCTGATCGCTTGGCCGTGAGGGCGATGCGCAGCAGCTGACAAGCGTCACTCGCCCGTGCGCCCCTACATCTTTCCCGGCAGCCAGGTGGCGATCTGCGGGAAGAACCACAGCAACAGGGCCATCACGCACATCAGCAGGAAGAACGGCAGGGTGACGCGGGCGATCCAGGTGATCTCCTTGCCGGTCATGCCCTGCAGCACGAACAGGTTGAAGCCCACCGGCGGCGTGATCTGCGCCATCTCCACCACGATCACGACGAAAATGCCGAACCAGATCAGGTCGATGTGGGCGGCCTGCACCGTCGGCAGGATCACGCCCATGGTCAGCACCACCATCGAGATGCCGTCCAGAAAGCAGCCGAGGATGATGTAGAAGACCGCCAGCGCCACCATCAGCAGGAAGGGGCTCAGGCCCAGCGAGGCGACGAATTCGGCCAGGTGCCGCGGCAGCCCGATGTAGCCCATGGCCAGCGTCAGGAAGGCGGCGCCGGCCAGGATCAGCGCGATCATGCAGTACAGCCGGGTGGCGCCCATCATCGAGTCACGGAAGGTCTGCCAGTTCAGCGAGCGCTGGGCGGCCGACAGCAGCAGCGAGCCGACCACGCCGACCGCGGCTGCCTCCGTTGCCGTGGCGACGCCGGAGTAGATCGAGCCGAGCACGGCGGCGATCAGCAGCACCACCGGAATCAGGTGGCGCGACTCGAACAGCTTCTGGCCGAAGCTCATGACCGAATCGGCGCGCGGGATGCGGCCCGGGTTGAGCAATGCCCAGATAGCGAGGTAGCCGGAGAACAGCGACGCCAGCAGGATGCCCGGGAAGATGCCGGCCACGAACAGCCGCGCGATCGAGACGTCGGCCGAGACGCCGTAGACGATCATGATGATCGAGGGCGGGATCAGCAGGCCCAGCGTGCCGGCGCCGGCCAGCGAGCCGATGGTGATCTCCTCGGGGTAGCCGCGCTTGGCCAGCTCGGGCAGCGTCATCTTGCCGATGGTGGCGCAGGTGGCCGCCGACGAACCCGACACTGCGGCGAAGATGGTGCAGCCGATCACGTTGGTGTGCAGCAGCCGGCCCGGCAGGGCGTTGACCCAGGGCGCCAGGCCCTTGAACATGCTCTCGCTCAACTTGGTGCGAAACAGGATCTCTCCCATCCAGATGAACAGCGGCAGCGCGGTGAGGGTCCAGCTGGAGGATGAACCCCAGACGGTGATCGCCATCGCGTCGCCGGCCGGCCGCGAGGAGAACAGCTGCATGCCGATCCAGGCCACGCCGGCCAGGGTGAGCCCGATCCAGACGCCGCTGCCAAGCAGTGCGAACAACGCCACGATCAGCAACGTGGTGATGGCGAAGTCATTCATTGTGCAAAGCCTCGTCGCTTTCGAGCGTCACGCGGCGGCCGGTGAGCTCCAGCCACCATTCGTCGATGAAGGCGACCAGCATCACGACGGTGCCGGCCGCCATCATCAGCTGCGGAATCCACAGGCGGGTGGCGTCGTTGCCGGTGGAGATGTCGTTGAGCACATGCGACTGCCACGCCAGCCGCACGGAATAGAAGGCGAACAGGCCGGCCAGCAGCACGGCCACGCTCAGCGCCCACATCTCCAGCGCATGCTTGGCCTTGCCTTGCAGGCGCCCCAGCAACAACGTGACGCGGATGTGCTCGTTGTGCTTGAGCGTGTGCGCCAGCGCCAGGAAGCCGGCGCCCGCCATGCTGTAGCCGGCGTAGGCGTCGGTGCCCGGTACGTGGAAGCCGAGCTGCCGGCTGACGATCGACAGCAGCACCGCGACCAGCACGCCGATCATCGCCAGCGCGGCCAGCCAGGCGGCGCCGTCGTAAAGCAGGTCCAGGCTCCTGCGCATCACTTGTTGTAGGCGTCGACCACGGTTTTGCCTTCGGCGCCCGCCTTTTCCAGCCATTCCTTGAGCATCACGTCGCCGACCTTCTTCATGTCGGCCTTCAGCTGCGGCGACGGCGCGATGATGTTCATGCCGTTTTGCTTGAGCAAGCCGACGGTGCGGTTGTTCTCCGCCTTCGAAGCGGCCCAGCCGCGCGCTTCGGCGTCGGCGCCGGCTTTCATCAGCGCGTCCTGCGTGGGCTTGTCCAGCGCGGCGAAGGCGGCGCGGTTCACCAGCACGGCGTTCTTGGGCAGCCAGGCCTGGGTGTCATACCAGTTCTTGATGTGCTCGTAGGTCTTGGTGTCGTAGCCGGTGGAGCCGGACGACATGTAGGAATCGATCACGCCGGTGGCCATGGCCTGCGACAGTTCCGCCGCCTGGATGGTGACGGGCTGGGCGCCCACCAGTTCGGCGATGCGCGCGGTGGCTGGGCTGTAGGCGCGCCACTTCAGGCCCTTCATGTCGGCAGCGGAGTTGAGCGGCTTCTTGGAGTAGATGCCCTGCGGCGGCCAGGCCACCGCGTACAGCAGGAACATGCCCTGTTCGGCCAGCTTCTTGTCCAGCAAGGGCCGCTGCGCCTTGTACAGCTTCATCGCTTCGTCATAGCTGTCGGCCAGGAAGGGCAGGCCGTCGGCGCCGAAGATCTGCCATTCGTTCTGGTAGTTCACCAGCAGGATCTCGCCGATCTGGGCCTGGCCTTGCTGCACGGCGCGCTTGATCTGGTCGGCCTTGAACAGCGAGGCGTTGGCGTGCACCTGGATCTTGAGCTTGCCGCCGGTGGCCTTGTCGACGTCGCTGGCGAAGGCCTCCAGGTTGACCGTGTGGAAGTTGGAAGCCGGGTAGGCGGCGGGCAGGTCCCATTTGGTCTGGGCAAAGGCGCCGCCGGACAGGGTGAGGGCGGCGGCCAGCAGGGCGTGTCTGAATTTCATGGTGTCTCCGGGGGGAAGTCGGGATGAACAGGGCTCAGAGGATAAATGCAAGGATCGCGCCAGTGTCCTGGGTGTTTCCCCCGGGGTAGCATTGCTCCATGAATCGACTTTCCCCGAAAGCTGGCGCGCGCTGGCAATTCTGGATCGACCGCGGCGGCACCTTCACCGACATCGTCGGCCGGCGCCCGGACGGCAGCCTGGCCACCCACAAGCTGCTGTCGGAGAACCCGGAGCAGTACCGCGATGCGGCGGTCGCCGGCATCCGCCACTTGTTGGGGCTCAAGACCGGCGAGCCGGTGACGCCGGCGCAGGTGGAGTCGGTGAAGATGGGGACAACGGTCGCCACCAACGCGCTGCTGGAACGCAAGGGCGAACCGACGCTGCTGGTGACCACGCGGGGCTTTCGCGATGCGCTGCGGATCGGCTACCAGAACCGGCCGCGCCTGTTCGACCGCCACATCGTGCTGCCCGAGTTGCTGTACAGCGAGGTGATCGAGGCGCAGGAGCGGGTCGGTGCCCAGGGCGAGCTGCTGCAGCCGCTGGACGAGGCCTTGCTGCGGTTCCAGCTGCAGGCGGCGCATGGTCGCGGCCTGCGCAGCGTGGCGGTGGTCTTCATGCACGGCTACCGATTCACCGGTCACGAGCAGGCGGCCGCGCGGATCGCGCGCGAGGTCGGCTTCACCCAGGTGAGCAGCTCGCATGAAACCAGCCCGATGATGAAGTTCGTCAGCCGCGGCGACACCACCGTGGTCGATGCCTACCTGTCGCCGATCCTGCGCCGCTACGTCGATCAGGTGGCCGGCGAGATGCCGGGCGTGCAGCTGTTCTTCATGCAGTCCTCCGGCGGCCTGACCGATGCCCATGCCTTCCAGGGCAAGGACGCGATCCTCTCGGGCCCGGCCGGCGGCATCGTCGGCATGGCCCGGACAGCGGCTCTGGGCGGGCACGACAAGGTGATCGGCTTCGACATGGGCGGCACCTCCACCGATGTGTCGCACTTCGCCGGCCAGTTCGAGCGCGAGTTCGAAACCCAGGTGGCCGGCGTGCGGATGCGCGCGCCGATGATGAGCATCCACACGGTGGCGGCCGGCGGCGGTTCGATCCTGGGCTTCGACGGCGCGCGCTTTCGCGTCGGGCCGCAAAGCGCGGGCGCCAACCCGGGCCCGGCCAGCTACCGCCGCGGCGGCCCGCTGGCCGTGACCGACGCCAACCTGATGGTCGGCAAGATCCAGCCACGCTATTTTCCGAAGGTGTTCGGCGTCCATGGCAACGAGGCGCTGAGCTTCGAGGCGGCGCAGGAGCAGTTCGATGCGCTGGCGCGCCAGACCGGCCGCGCCACCGAGGTGATCGCCGAGGGCTTCATCAACATCGCGGTGCAGCAGATGGCCAACGCCATCAAGAAGATCTCGGTGGCGCGCGGCTACGACGTCACCCGCTACACCTTGCAGTGCTTCGGCGGCGCCGGCGGCCAGCACGCCTGCCTGGTGGCCGACGCGCTGGGCATGACGCGGGTGTTCGTCCATCCGCTGGCTGGCGTGCTGAGCGCCTACGGCATGGGGCTGGCCGACCAGAACGTGATCCGCGAGCAGGCGGTGGAACTGCCGCTGGCAGCCAGCTCGCTGCCCGAGGTGGCGATGCGGCTCGATGCGCTGGGGGCTGCTGCCCGGGGCGAACTGGAAAAACAGCAGGTGAACACCGGAACGATCAGCGTGCAGCGCCGCGTCCATGTGCGTTACCAGGGCAGCGACTCGGCGCTGGTGGTGCCGTTCGGCGATCTGGCGACGATCACCTCGGGTTTCGAGGCTGCGTACCGCCAGCGTTTCTCCTTCCTGATGAAGAACAAGGCGCTGGTCGTGGAGGCCGTTTCGGTCGAGGCGGTGATCGCCGGCGACGCACCGCACGAGCCGACCCATGAAATGCATGGGGTGCGCGAGGTGCCGCGCCGCGAGACAGTGCGCATGTACTCGGGCGGGCAGTGGCACGAGGCCGCGCTGGTCGTGCGGGAAGACCTGCGCGCCGGCGATGTCATCCCGGGGCCGGCGATCATCGCCGAGAAGAACGCCACGACGGTCGTCGAACCCGGCTGGGAAGCGAAGCTGACGGCGCTGGACCACCTGGTGCTCCAACGCATCACGGCGCGCACCATCACCTTTGCCGCCGGCACCCACGTGGACCCGGTGCTGCTGGAGGTGTTCAACAACCTGTTCATGAACATCGCCGAGCAGATGGGGCTGCAGCTGCAGAACACCGCCTACTCGGTGAACATCAAGGAGCGGCTGGACTTCTCCTGCGCGCTGTTCGACGCCGCCGGCAACCTGATCGCCAACGCGCCGCACATGCCGGTGCACCTGGGTTCGATGGGCGAGAGCATCAAGACCGTCATCCGCGAGAACGCGGGCAGGATGTCGCCGGGCGATGTCTACGTGCTGAACGACCCGTACCACGGCGGCACCCACTTGCCGGACGTGACGGTGATCACGCCGGTGTACCTCCACGACGAGGCGCAGCCGCTGTTCTACGTCGGCTCGCGTGGACACCACGCGGATATTGGTGGAACCTCACCCGGTTCGATGCCGCCGTTCTCGACGCGCATCGAGGAAGAGGGCGTGCAGATCGACAATGTCAAGCTGGTCGACCGCGGTGTGTTGCGCGAAGCGGAGATGATCAACCTGCTCAGAAGCGGTGATTACCCCAGCCGCAATCCCGAGCAGAACATGGCCGACCTGAAGGCGCAGATCGCCGCCAACGAGAAAGGCGTGCAGGAACTGCG
Source organism: Burkholderiales bacterium (assembly GCA_038244915.1). Classification (GTDB taxonomy): domain Bacteria; phylum Pseudomonadota; class Gammaproteobacteria; order Burkholderiales; family Burkholderiaceae_C; genus Ramlibacter. Next base: position 80,675 of record JBBRSZ010000004.1, read on the forward strand.
CAAGATGGTGGAGCAGTTCAGCCTCGACGTGGTGCAGGCCTACATGGGCCACGTGCAGGACAACGCCGAAGAGTCGGTGCGGCGCGTGATCACGCGATTGAAGGACGGCAGGTTCATGCTGCCGCTGGACAACGGTGCGCAGATCCAGGTGGCGATCCGCGTCGATGCAGGCAATCGCAGCGCCGAGATCGATTTCACCGGCACGTCGCCGCAGCAGACCAACAACTTCAACGCGCCGACGGCGGTCTGCATGGCGGCCGTGCTGTACGTGTTCCGCACCCTGGTGGACGACGACATCCCGCTGAACGCCGGCTGCCTCAAGCCGCTGAAGGTGATCATCCCGCCCGGCTCGATGCTCAACCCCAACCCGCCGGCCTCGGTGGTGGCGGGCAACGTGGAGACCTCGTCGTGCATCACCAATGCGCTGTTCGGCGCGCTGGGCGTGATGGCCTCCAGCCAGTGCACGATGAACAATTTCACCTTCGGCAACGCGCGCCATCAGTACTACGAGACGATCTCCGGGGGCAGCGGTGCCGGGGAAGGTTTCGACGGCACCAGCGTCGTGCAGACCCACATGACCAACTCGCGCCTGACCGACCCCGAGGTGCTGGAGTTCCGCTTCCCGGTGCGGCTGGAGAGCTACGAGATCCGCGCCGGCTCGGGCGGCAACGGCCGCTGGAAAGGCGGCAACGGCGGCGTGCGCCGGGTGCGTTTCCTGGAGCCGATGACGGCCAGCATCCTGTCCAACGGCAGAATCCACGGCGCGTTCGGCATGGCCGGCGGCGAGCCCGGGCAGGTGGGCATCAACCGGGTGGTGCGCGCCGACGGCAGCGTGGAGGCGTTGGAGCACATCGGCAAGGCGCAGATGGAGCCGGGCGACATCTTCGAGATCCACACGCCGGGCGGCGGCGGCTACGGCAAGGCCTGACGGTCATGGACAGCAGCTTCGTCGACAACTACCGCTGGCTGGCCCGCTACAACCGCTGGTTCAACCAGCGCCTGTACGACGCCTGCGAGCCTTTGGGCGACCAGGAGCGCAAGCGCGACCGCGGCGCCTTCTTCGGCTCGATCCACAACACGCTGAACCACCTGGTGTGGGGCGACCAGCTCTGGCTGGCCCGCTTCGCCGCGCAGGAGGGCGCGGGCGCCGATGCCTTGGGAGGCGGACTGCTGGACCTGCCGCCGGGCGCCGTGCACGAGACCGAGCTCTACGCCGACTGGGACGCGCTGCGCGCGCAACGCGCAAGGCTCGACGACGCAATCGAGCGCTGGGTGAGTGGCATGCCGCCCGACTTCCCGCCGCGCACCATGCGCTACAGCAACAGCAAGGGCGTGCGGCGCGAACATCCGGCGTGGATGGCGCTGACCCACTTCTTCAACCACCAGGCCCACCACCGCGGCCAGGTGACGGCGCTGCTGATGCAGGCCGGCGTCGATCCGGGCATGACGGACCTCATCGCGCTGGCGCCAGCCCCATGAAAAAACCCGCCGAGGCGGGTCTTTTCATGGGCGCAAGGAGCTTACTTCTTGGCGGCGCTGGCAGCCGGCTTGGCGGCGTCGGCCTTGGCGACAGCCTTCTCGGCCTTGGCGTCGGCCTTGGCTTCCTTCTTGTCCGCCTTGGCGTCGGCCTTGGCGATCGCCTTGTCGGCCTTCGCATCGGCCTTGGCATTGGTCTCCTGCTTGTCGGCCTTGGCGACAGCCTTCTCGGACTTCGCGTCCGCCTTGGCTTCCTTCTTCTCGGCCTTGGCGTCGGCCTTGGCTTCCTTCCTGGCGGCTGCCGGCGTGGCGGCGACACCCTTGAAGGTTGCGCCGTTCACCGTGAGGCCCTCGGCGGAGAACTTGACGGCGTTGTTTTCACCGACGCCCTTGACGCGGTCGATGAAGTCCTGCCAGTCCTTGAAGCTGCCCTTCTTGCGCTCGTCGATGATCTTGGCCGAGATGGCCGGGCCGATGCCCTTGAGGCCGTCGAGTTCGGCAGCAGTCGCCTTGTTGGCATCGACGGCGGCGAACGACGCCGCGGCGTACAGCATGACCACGAAGGCCAGGATTTTCTTCAGCATGGGGTTCTCCTCACAGGGACCAAAAATCCGGCCGACGCCGGGCTCCCTCATATAACGGCAGCGGCGCGGCGGCGTTGACCGCAAAACTGAGGGGAAACCTAGGGTGAGTTCGCCATCGCGGCCATGTAGCTGGCGACGCCCGTTTGCACGTCCGCAAACGCGTGGTCGCAGCCGGTCGCCCGCAAGGCCGTCGGGTCGGCCTCGGTGTAGCACTGGTACTTGCCCCGCAGGGCGTCCGGAAACGGGAAGTACTCGATCAGGCCCTGGGCCGCGGCGCCGGCTGCGTCCAGCGCCGGCTGGCCCGGCCGCAGGGCGTTCACCACGGCGGTGGCCACGTCGTTGAACGGCTGGGCCCGGCCGGTGCCCAGGTTGAAGATGCCGGATTGGCCGGGATGATCGAGGAACCAGAGGTTCACCGCCACCACGTCGTCGATGAACACGAAGTCGCGCTGCTGCTGGCCCGGACCGTAGCCGCCGTACTCGCCGAACAGCCGGACCTTGCCCTCGGCGCGAAACTGGTTGAACTGGTGGAAGGCCACGCTGGCCATCCGGCCCTTGTGCTGCTCGCGCGGGCCATAGACGTTGAAATAGCGAAAGCCCACGACCTGGTTGGTCGCGGCCTCGAAGCGCGCGCCCAGCTCGCGCCGCATCTTCTGGTCGAACAGCAGCTTGGAGTAGCCGTAGACGTTCAGCGGCTGCTCGAACTGCGGCGTTTCGCGGAAAGAGGCGGGGCCTCCCGTCGAAGCCTGGTCGGGTTTCGACTCTCCATACGTGGCGGCCGACGACGCGTACAGCAGCCGCGTGCGCAGGCGCTGGCAGGCGGTGAACAGCTCGCACGACAGCGTGTAGTTGTTCGCCATCATGTACTTGCCGTCGGTCTCCATCGTGTCGCTGCAGGCGCCCTCATGGAATACCGCCTCCACCTTGCCGTAGCCGGCCTCGGCGAAGCGCGGGTAGAAATCGCCGGCATCGACGTAGTCGGTGATCTTCAGGTCGGCCAGGTTGCGGAATTTGTCGCCCTGCGTCAGGTCGTCGACGGCAATGATGTCGTCGATCCCCCGCGCGTTCAGGCCCTTGACGATGTTGCTGCCGATAAAACCCGCAGCCCCGGTCACCACGATCCTCATGTGAACAACTCCTCGTACGTGATGGTGGCGGTGCCGAACTTGCCGACCACGATGCCGCCGGCCTTGTTGGCCAGCGGCATGGCCTGGCGCAGGTCCATGCCCGCGGCCACCAGTGCCGCCAGCGTGGCGATCACCGTGTCGCCCGCGCCGGTGACGTCGAACACTTCGCGCGCCTGGGCCTCCACATGCAGCGCGCCCTGGTCGTCGAACAGCGTCATGCCGTCCTCGCCCAGCGTCACCAGGAGGGCGCCCAGTTTCAGTTGCCGGCGCAACTGCTGCGCCTTGGCGGCCAGTTCCTGCGGATCGCGCCAGCTGCCGACCACCTGCTGCAATTCGGCCCGGTTCGGGGTGATCACGCTGGCGCCGCTGTAGCGGGAATAGTCGCTGCCCTTGGGGTCGACCAGCACCGGCTGGCCGGCGCCGCGGGCCGCCGAGATCATCGCCTGGATGTGCGCCAGCCCGCCCTTGCCGTAGTCGGAGAACAGGATGGCTCCGTGCGATGGAGCCAGCTGCGCGAATGCCTCGGTCTGCGAGGCCAGCGCCTCGTGGTCCGGCTCGCTCTCGAAGTCCAGGCGCAGCAGCTGTTGCTGGCGGCCGATCACCCGCAGTTTCACCGTCGTGCGCAGGGCGGGGTCGCGCTTGAGATGGGTGGCGATGCCGGTTTCCCTGAGCAGCGCCTCCAGCTTGCGGCCGGGCTCGTCGTCGCCGACGACGCCCAGGAAGCTCGCCTTGGCGCCCAATGTGACGACGTTGTAGGCCACGTTGGCGGCGGCGCCGATGCGTTCTTCCTCGCGCGTGACCTTGACCACCGGCACCGGCGCTTCCGGCGAGATCCGGTCGACCGCGCCATGCCAGTAGCGGTCCAGCATGGCGTCGCCGACCACCAGGACGCTGGCGTTGGACAACTGTTCTTTGGTTGGGTTCATCACAATTCTTCGACCCGTCTTGCAGGATAGCTATCCCAGGCCTGGCAGCCCGGACATTGCCAGAAATGCTGCTTGGCCTCGAAGCCGCAGGCGGCGCACCGGTAGCGGGTCAGCGGCTTCACGGCATGTTCGAGCGCCCGTTGCACCTGCGGATGAAACTGCTCGTGCTCGAGCCTTTCGTCGGCCAGCCAGCGGGTGGCCGCCACCAGCGACAGCTCGCGGCCCAGGTGCTCCACATACCAGCCGCGGGCCGACTCGCGGTCCGGATCGAGCGCGACGATGCCTTCCAGCACGTCGATCGAGGGCGCCAGTTCGTAGCTGGCCTTGAGCGTCTCCAGGGCCTCGGCCTGCATGCCGCAAGCCACCGCGGTTTCGCCCAGCGGACTGGCGATCAGCGGGATCGCCGACGGCGCCGACTGGGCCAGCCTGGACAGCGTCTCATAGGCACGCGCGACCTCGCCGGCTCGCCATTGCAGCGCCGCCAGGTCCATGCCGGGCCGGGCCGCGCCGGGCGCCATCTTCATCGCGTCGCGCAGCAGCCGCTCGGCTTTGTCGCTGGGCGCCTGCGCGGACTGCTCGCACAGGTAGTGCGACAGCCGGGTGCTGAAGTTGCCATGGCCGGAGGCTTCGAGCTTGGCGGCGGTCTCGCCGGCCTGCACCCAGTCGCGCGAGCGCTCGTAGATCGACAGCAATGCCAGCAGCGCCTGTTCTTCGAAGGCCGTGCCTTCCAGCTTGCGCAGCGCTTCCTCGGCCCGGTCCAGCAGGCCGGCCTTCAGGTAATCCAGCGCCAGCGCATGCTGGGCCCGCTGGCGGTCGGCGCGCCCCAGGTCGCCGCGCGACAGGAGGTGCTCATGGACCCGCACGGCCCGCTCGTATTCGCCGCGCCGGCGGAACAGGTTGCCCAGCGCGAAGTGCAGCTCGGAGGTATCGGGATCGTTCTGGACCGCCTCGATGAAGGCGTCGATGGCCTGGTCCTGTTGCTCGTTGAGCAGGAAGTTCAGGCCGCGGAAATAGGCCTTGGGCGCCTGCCGGTTCTCGATGCGCAGCTGGCGCAGGTCGAAGCGCGACGCCGCCCAGCCCAGCACGAAGGCGATCGGCAGACCCCAGAGCACCCAGCTGAGGTCAAAGTCCATGGTGCATCGGGGGAACCGGCGTTTCGGGCGGCTGGGCCCGCGCGGCATGGGCGCGGTGCGCCGCCACGCGGTGCTTCCACCAGCGCGGCACCATGCCCAGCGCGCCGACCGCCAGGCCCAGCGCGAAGGCGGACAGCACTACCAGCACCAGCGGCGCGCGCCACTGGGTGCCGAAGAAGAAGTGCACCGTCGCGTCCTGCTGGTTGTTCAGCGCGAAAGCGAACAGGGTAAAAAAAATGGCTGCCTTGAGCAGCCACAGGACGTATTTCATCGAGCTCCTCGAACAGCGAATTCTAGGGGCTGCCGCCAGCGCCTAGCTGCCGGCCTCGATTTCGGCGGTCCGCCTGTCCACCGCCTCGCGCAGGGCCTTGCCCGGCTTGAAGTGGGGAACGCGCTTTTCCGGGATCTGCACGCTCTCGCCGGAGCGGGGATTGCGCCCCATGCGCGGCGGCCGCCGGTTGATCGAGAAGCTGCCGAAGCCGCGGATCTCGATCCGGTGCCCGCGCACCAGCGCTTCGCCCATCGCGTCAAGAATGGTCTTGACGGCGTATTCGGCGTCGCGATGGGTGAGCTGGCTGAATCGCGCTGCCAGTTCTTCGACGAGATCGGATCGGGTCATGTCTTAGCAAGTTGGGGACAGAGCACGTCAGCGGCTGCGCCGCATCCGTGGTCTGTCCCGCAAAGTTACTTAGATTCAGAGCTGTCCAGCTTGGCGCGCAGCAGGGCGCCCAGGCTGGTGGTGCCGGCATTCTCGCGCGAGGATTGCTGGCTCAGGTTGGCCATCTGGCCTTGTTCGTCGGCCATGTCCTTGGCCTTCACCGACAGCTGGATGTTGCGGGTCTTGCGATCCACGTTCACCACCACGGCCGACACTTCGTCGCCTTCCTTGAGCACGTTGCGGGCATCTTCCACGCGGTCGCGGGAGATTTCCGAAGCACGCAGGTAGCCGATGATGTCTTCGCCCAGGTCGATCTCGGCGCCCTTGGCGTCGACGGTCTTGACCTTGCCGGAGACGACGGCGCCCTTGTCATGGATGGACACGAAGGTGGCGAACGGGTCGCCGTCCAGCTGCTTGATGCCCAGGCTGATGCGCTCGCGGTCGACGTCGACGGCCAGCACGATCGCGTCGACTTCCTGGCCCTTCTTGTAGTTGCGCACTGCGGCTTCGCCCGGCTCGTTCCAGGACAGGTCCGACAGGTGCACCAGGCCGTCGATGCCCGCTGCCAGGCCGACGAACACGCCGAAGTCGGTGATCGACTTGATCGGGCCCTTGACGCGGTCGCCGCGCTTGGTGTTCTGCGCGAATTCCTGCCAAGGGTTGGCCTTGCACTGCTTCATGCCCAGCGAGATGCGGCGCTTGTCTTCGTCGATCTCAAGCACCATGACTTCGACTTCGTCACCCAGGGCGACGATCTTGGACGGAGCGACGTTCTTGTTGGTCCAGTCCATTTCGGAGACGTGGACCAGGCCTTCGATGCCGGGTTCCAGTTCGACGAACGCGCCGTAGTCGGCGATGTTGGTGATCTTGCCGAACATGCGCGTGCCCTGCGGGTAGCGGCGGTTCACGCCCATCCACGGGTCGTCGCCCATCTGCTTGAGACCCAGCGAGACCCGGTTCTTCTCGGTGTCGAACTTGAGGATCTTGGCGGTGATTTCCTGGCCGGCCTGAACGACTTCGCTCGGGTGGCGGACACGGCGCCAGGCCATGTCGGTGATGTGCAGCAGGCCGTCGATGCCGCCGAGGTCCACGAACGCACCGTATTCGGTGATGTTCTTGACGACACCGCGGACGACGGAGCCTTCCTTCAGCGTTTCCATCAGCTTGGCGCGCTCTTCGCCCATCGAGGCTTCCACAACGGCGCGGCGGCTCAGCACCACGTTGTTGCGCTTGCGGTCCAGCTTGATGACCTTGAACTCCATCGTCTTGTTTTCGTACGGAGTCAGGTCCTTGATCGGACGGGTGTCGATCAGCGAACCCGGCAGGAAGGCGCGGATGCCGTTGACCAGCACTGTCAGGCCGCCCTTGACCTTGCCGCTGGTGGTGCCGGTGACGAATTCGCCGGATTCCAGGGCCTTCTCGAGGCTCATCCAGGATGCGAGGCGCTTGGCCTTGTCGCGCGACAGGATGGTGTCGCCATAACCGTTTTCGATGGCGTCGATGGCCACCGAGACGAAGTCGCCGACCTGGACTTCGATCTCGCCCTTGTCGTTCTTGAATTCGTCGATCGGCACGTAGGCTTCGGACTTGAGGCCGGCATTCACGACCACGAAGCTGTGTTCAATACGGACCACTTCGGAGGTGATCACTTCGCCGGTGCGCATTTCAGAGCGCTGCAGCGATTCCTCGAACATCGAGGCAAAAGATTCCATGGAGTCAGACATTGATTTTTCCTTGCGCGTCAGCAGGTTTCCATCCGCGGGATTGCGGAATGTTTCTAGGACTGAGACGGCGTTGTTTGCGGCCTGGAACCGCGGGTTAAGTTGTCGAACCGCACTGCCTGGGCGCTGACGCGCGAGAGGGGCACTGCGGGCTTGCGCAACAGCTGGTCGCCTGTTGCTTGTCTTCTTCGCTGGGCGCCTTCAGGATGATCCGAAAGGCTGCCTTGCGTCCCACCACCGGAGCACCTGGGCCACCGATTCTTCGATCGAGAGGCTCGAGTTATCCAGCAGGAGGGAATCTGCGGCGGGTTTCAGAGGCGCCACGGGCCGGGACGAATCCCTTGCATCGCGCGCCTCCAGATCCTGCCGAAGACTGTCGATTGTAGCGGGAATTCCCTTTGAAATCAACTGCTTATGGCGCCGCTCGGCACGCTGGGCGGCGCTGGCTGTGAGGTACACCTTGACCTGGGCGGCGGGAAAGACCACTGTGCCCATGTCGCGACCGTCGGCCACCAGGCCGGGCAGGCGGCGGAAGCTGTGCTGCAGCTCCAGCAGCGCCGTGCGGACCGCCGGCAGGGCGGAGACCCTGGAGGCGTTCATCCCGGCTTGCTCGGTGCGGATCGCCTCGCTGACGTCCACGCCTTCCAGCAGCACCGTGCCGCGGACGAACCGCACGGGCAGGGCCTGCGCCAGGGCGGCGATGGCCGCCTCGTGCGGCGGCGTGAGTTCCATGCCGGCCTGCAAGGCGGCCAGCGCCGTCAGTCGATACAGCGCGCCGGAGTCCAGATAGTGGTAACCGAGGCGGTGCGCCACTTCGGAGGCCAGCGTGCCCTTGCCGGAGGCTGTCGGCCCGTCGACGCACAGCACCGGGATGTCCGCCGGCCGGGCCTGCGCCACCGAGAACAGCGTCTCGAAGTAGTCCGGAAAGGTCTTGGCCACGCATTTCGGGTCGAGGATGCGCACCGGCAGCCGCGCCGGGTTGAACGCCGCCAGCGAGAAGCACATGGCGATCCGGTGGTCGTCGTAGGTATGGATGGCGGCTGCGTTCCAGGCCGTGGGCGGCGTGATCCGCAGGAAATCGGCGCCTTCCTCGACCAGCGCGCCGAGCTTGGTCAGCTCCGTCGCCATCGCCGCCAGCCGGTCCGTTTCCTTGACCCGCCAGCTTGCGATGTTCCTCAGGGTGGTCGGGCCACGGGCATACAGCGCCATCACCGCCAGCGTCATGGCGGCGTCCGGGATGTGGTTGCAATCCAGGTCGATCGGCCTCAAGGGCCAGGCGCCGCGGGAAATCGACAGGCCGTTGGCTTCGCCCTCGATGTTCGCGCCCATCAGCCGCGCCGCCTCGACGAACCGGATGTCGCCCTGGATCGAATCGAGGCCGACGCCCTGGATGCGCAAGGGCGCCTGCGCCGGGGCTGCCAGCGCGCCGAGCGCGATGAAGTAGCTGGCCGACGACGCGTCGGACTCCACGTGGATTCGGCCCGGCGAGCGATAAGCACTGCCGGCGGGAATCGTGAAGCGCGACCAGCCGTCGCGCTTCACGGCGATGCCGAAGCGCTCCAGCAGCTTGAGCGTGATCTCGATGTAGGGCCGGGAGATCAGCTCGCCGACCACTTCGATGACGATGTCCTGTGACGCCGACAGGCCGCCCTTAGGCACAGCCTTCTCGGGGGGCAGCGAATACACGTCAGTGCTGAGCGTGGGGGCCCTGCTCCTCGCGACCAGCGGCAGCGCCATCAGCAGCGCGGTGAGGAACTGGCTGGAGACGTCGCCGCGGACCTGGATCGGCGCGTGGAGCTGCAGCTGCGGCTGGCCGATGCGCAGGGGCGGGTAGCCCTCGGTGCCGACATAGTCGATAACGCAACCGAGTTGGCGCAACGCGTCCACCAGGTCGCCGATCGGCCGCTCGTGCATGCGCGGCACGCCGCTGAGCTCGAACTCGCCACCGATCAGCGCCAGCGCCGCCGTCAACGGGCGCATCGCGGTGCCGGCATTACCGAGAAACAGGCGGGCCGGCGAGGCCGGAGCCCGGCCGCCCAGGCCGGTGATCTCGAGCGCAGCGCCGTCGTGCCGCACGCCGCAGCCCAGGGCGCGCAGGGCATCGAGCATCACCCGCGTGTCGTCGGAGTCGAGCAGGTCGTGAACCACGGTGGTGCCGCCACTTAATGCGGCCAGCAGCAGCACGCGGTTGGAGATGCTCTTGGAGCCGGGCAGGCTCACCGTTCCCGTCGCACTGCTCAGTGGCGGAACATCCAGGAAGACCGTGGTAAACATCAGGCCCCCCGGAGACTCATTTTTTCGGGTATCCCATGCGCCAGCCGGCGCGCGCGCGACTGGCGCTGGCGATCGATTCCTCCAGCGCCTCGCCGTTGTTGTTGCTGATCATCAGCTCCATCGCCTGCAGGGCGCGCTGGAACATCTGGGACTGCTCCAGCAGTTCCTGCTTGTTGGCCAGCAGCACGTCGCGCCACATCTTGGGATCGCTGGCCGCGATGCGGCTGAAATCGCGAAAGCCCGGGCCGGCCAGCGACAGCATGTCCTTGCCATTGCTCTGGCCGGTGATGCCGTTCATCAGCGCGAAGGCGATCAGGTGCGGCAGGTGGCTCACGGCGGCGAACGCGGCGTCATGGGCGTCCGGCGACATCTGCACGACGTTGCACTGCAGCGCCTGCCAGACGTCGGTGGCCCGCTTGAGCTGGCTGACCTGGGTGCGTTCGATCGGGGTGAGGATCACGGTCTTGCCGGTGTACAGGTCCGGGTCGGCGTGCTCGACGCCCGACACTTCCTTGCCGGTGATCGGGTGGCACGGCACGAAGGAGCCGATGTGGTCGCGCAGCACGCGGCGGGCGGCGTCGACGACGTCGCGCTTGGTCGAGCCCACGTCCATGATCAGCATGTCGTTGTTGACCAGGTGCCGGATCGCCTTGAGCGTGGCTTCGGTCGCCGCGACCGGGACGGCCAGCAGCACGATGTCCGCGCCGGACACGGCCAGCAGGGCCGAAGGTGCTTCCACGTCGATCACGCCCATCTGGCGTGCCCGCTCGGTGGTGGAAGGCGACTTGCTGTAGCCGACCACCCGCTTAACCAGCCCGGCGCGCTTGAGGGCAAGCGCGAACGAGCCGCCCATCAGGCCGCAGCCGATCAGACCCAACTGCTCAAACATGGGAAGCTTTCATCATTCGCCGACCGGATAAGTTCCCAGGACCTTGTAGAACGCACACAGCGCCTGCAGGTCCTTGAGCGCCGCCGCGACGTGCGGCTGCGAGGGATGGCCTTGCAGGTCGATGTAGAAATAGTATTCCCACTGGCCGGAACGGGCCGGCCGGGATTCGAAACGCGTCATCGACACGCCGTGCTGCTTGAGCGGCACCAGGATGTCGTGCACAGCGCCCGGCTTGTTGGGCACGGACACGATCAGGCTGACGCAGTCGCGGCCGGAGGCCTGCGGCGCCTGGAGCGTCTGCGGCAGGCAGATCACGGCGAAGCGGGTGCGGTTGAACGGATCGTCCTGGATCGCGTGGACGGCGACGTGCAGGCCGAACTCGCTGGCCGCCCGCTCGCTGGCGATGCCGGCCCAGGCCGGGTTGGTGGCGGCCAGTCGCGCGCCTTCGGCGTTGCTGGAGACGGCGCGCCGCTCCGCGTCGGGCAGGTGCTTGGTCAGCCAGCCCTGGCACTGTGCCAGGGCCTGTGGATGCGCCAGAACCACTTCGATGCCTGCGGTCGAATTCGACAGGCGCAGCAGGTGGTGCCGCACCAGCAGGCTCACTTCGCCGACGATGTGCAGCGGAGACTGCAGCAGCAGGTCGAGCGAGCGGGTGACCACGCCTTCGCTGTTGTTCTCCACCGGGACCACGCCAAAGTCGGCGGTGCCGGCGGTGGCGGCGTGGAACACCTCGTCGAAGTTGACGCAGGGCACGTGCTCGATGCTGGAGCCGAAGAACTGCACCGCGGCCTGTTCGCTGAAGGTCCCGGCCGGACCGAGGTACGCGACGCGCTGCGGCGCCTCCAGCGCGCGGCAGGCCGACATGATCTCGCGCCAGATGGTGGCGACATTCTCGCCTTTCAGCGGCCCCGGATTGGCGGCCTGCAGCGTGTTGATGACCTGCGCTTCGCGCTCCGGCCGGAACACGGTCGAGCCTTCGGCGCGCTTGAGCTCGCCCACTTCGTTGGCGAAGCCGGCGCGGCGATTGAGCACGGCCAGCAGCTCGCGATCCACCTCGTCGATGGCGGCGCGCAGCTGGCTGAGATTCTTCTTTGCTGTACTCATAAAAAAACATGCAATCGACAGTCAGCGGATCCCCACCGCTGAACGTCGCCCCGGCGCGATCAGGTTGGGCCGGGTTCTTCCGCGCCCGGCTCGGCCGCTTCGGCGTCAACGGGGTTGGCGTCATTTTCCACGATGCGCTGCAGGCCGCTCAGTTTGGAGCCCTCGTCCAGCCCGATCAGCGTCACGCCCTGGGTGGCGCGGCCGAGTTCGCGGATTTCGCTGACACGGGTGCGAACCAGCACGCCCTTGTCGGTGATCAGCATGATCTCGTCGTCGGCATGCACCAGGGTCGCGGCCACGACCTTGCCGTTGCGCTCGCTTTGCTGGATGGCGATCATGCCCTTGGTGCCGCGGCCGTGGCGGGTGTATTCGGTGATGCTGGTGCGCTTGCCGTAGCCGTTGGCCGTGGCCGTCAGCACGCTCTGTTGCTCGTCCTCCGCCACCAGCATGGCGATCACGCCCTGGCCGTCGTCGAGCATCATGCCGCGCACGCCGCGGGCGTTGCGGCCCATCGGGCGGACGTCGTTTTCGTCGAAGCGCACGGCCTTGCCACCGTCGGAGAACAGCATCACGTCGTGCTTGCCGTCGGTCAGGGCAGCGCCGATCAGGTAATCGCCTTCGTCGAGGTCCACGGCGATGATGCCGGCCTTGCGCGGGTTGCTGAATTCGTCCAGCGCCGTCTTCTTGACGGTTCCCATCGAGGTGGACATGAAGACGTAGTGGTCGGCCGGGAAGCTTCGGAACTCGCCGGTCAGCGGCAGCACCACGTTGATCTTCTCGCCTTCCTGCAGCGGGAACATGTTGACGATCGGACGGCCGCGCGAGCCGCGCGAACCCGCGGGAACCTCCCAGACCTTGAGCCAGTACAGCCGGCCGCGGTTGGAGAAGCACAGGATGTAGTCGTGCGTGTTGGCGATGAACAGCTGGTCGATCCAGTCGTCTTCCTTGGTCGCCGTGGCCTGCTTGCCGCGGCCGCCGCGCTTCTGGGCGCGGTACTCGGATAGCGGCTGGCTCTTGATGTAGCCACTGTGGGAGAGCGTTACCACCATGTCGGTCGGCGTGATCAGGTCTTCGGTCGACAGGTCGAATGAGCTGTGCTCCACCAGGCTGCGGCGGGCGCCCAGCTTGGTCTGGCCGAACTCCTGCTTGATGGCCGTCAGTTCGTCGCCAATGATGGTGGAGACGCGCTCCGGCCTGGCCAGGATGTCGAGCAGGTCCTCGATCTCGGCCATCACTTCCTTGTACTCGGCGACGATCTTGTCCTGTTCCAGGCCGGTCAGGCGCTGCAGGCGCATCTGCAGGATTTCCTGGGCCTGGGTGTCGGAGAGGCGGTACAGCCCGTCGCTGCCCATGCCGAATTCCCGGCCGAGGCCATCGGGGCGGTAGTCGTCGGCATTGACGACGCCGCCGTCGGTGCGCGCGCGGGTGAGCATCTCGCGCACCAGCTGGCTGTCCCAGGAGCGGGTCATCAGTTCGGCCTTGGCGACCGGCGGGGTCGGCGCGTTGCGGATGATGGCGATGAAGTCGTCAATGTTGGCCAGCGCGATCGCCAGGCCTTCCAGCACATGGCCGCGCTCGCGCGCCTTGCGCAGCTCGAACACGGTGCGGCGCGTCACCACTTCGCGGCGGTGCTGCAGGAAGACCGAGATCAGGTCCTTCAGGTTGCACAGGCGCGGCTGCCCGTCGATCAGGGCCACCATGTTGATGCCGAAGGTGTCCTGCAGCTGGGTCTGCTTGTACAGGTTGTTGAGCACCACCTCGGGCACTTCGCCGCGCTTGAGTTCGATCACCAGCCGCATGCCGGACTTGTCGCTCTCGTCCTGGATGTGGCTGATGCCCTCGATCTTCTTCTCGTTGACCAGTTCGGCCATCCGCTCCTGCAGCGTCTTCTTGTTGACCTGGTAAGGCAGCTCGTCGACGATGATCGACTGGCGCTGGCCCTTGTCGATGTCCTCGAAATGGCACTTGGCCCGCATGACCACCTTGCCGCGTCCGGTGCGATAGCCGTCCTTGACGCCGTTGATGCCGTAGATGATGCCGGCGGTGGGGAAGTCGGGCGACGGGATGATCTCCATCAGCTCGTCGATCGTCGCTTCCGGGTGCCGCAGCAGGTGCAGGCAGGCGTCCACCACTTCGTTCAGGTTGTGCGGCGGGATGTTGGTGGCCATGCCGACCGCGATGCCGCCGGAGCCGTTGACCAGCAGGTTGGGCAACTTGCTCGGCAGCACCAGCGGCTCGCGCTCGCTGCCGTCGTAGTTGGGACCGAAGTCGACCGTCTCCTTGTCGATGTCGGCCAGCATCTCGTGCGCGATCTTGGCCAGCCGGATTTCGGTGTAGCGCATCGCCGCCGCGTTGTCGCCGTCGACCGAGCCGAAATTGCCCTGGCCGTCCACCAGCATGTGGCGCATGGAGAAGTCCTGCGCCAGCCGCACGATGGTGTCGTAGACCGACTGGTCGCCGTGCGGGTGGTACTTGCCGATGACATCGCCGACGATACGGGCCGACTTCTTGTACGGCCGGTTCCAGTCGTTATTGAGTTCGTGCATCGCGTACAGGACGCGCCGGTGCACGGGCTTGAGGCCATCGCGCGCATCCGGAAGGGCCCGGCCCACGATCACGCTCATCGCGTAGTCGAGGTAGCTGCGCCGCATTTCCTCTTCAAGACTGATTGGCAGGGTTTCTTTGGCGAACTGGGTCATGAGGAAGGAGGAGGGGGCGGCAGGGCGAAGCGACTGATTTTACGTTGCGCGGGCCGATGTCGCAAAGCAGCAACATAAGCCGTCTATTGAGGTTTTGTCCTACGGGGCCCGACCTTGATAACCGTTGATTGTGTAAGGACGTGTGGCACAATGACTTTGACGTTTTTGGTGATGGTCACCTTAATCGTAGTGTTTACGCAGCGCGGCTGCGGCTTTTTCCCCAAGAGGAGAACCATGAAGAAACTGAACAAAGTGGCGATGCTGTTTGCCTCCGTCGCGCTGGCAACCACAGCCGTCGCCCAAACCCGGGTGACCGCGGCCAATGGCGGCAACCAGATCGACAACTGGCAAAACGGCACCGGTGAACTCGTCTGGAAGAACGGCACCAACGAACTGTGCTGGCGTGATGCCAACTGGACCCCCGCCACTGCTGCCGTGGGTTGCGATGGCGCCCTGGTGCAAGCCGCTCCCGCGGCTCCGGCTCCGGCTGCCTCGCCAGCTGCTCCTGCCGCTCCGGCTGCAGCTCCCGCTCCCGCTCGCGCTCCGGTCGCCGCTGCTGCCCAGCCGCCCGCAGCCACCAAGGTGACCTACGCTGCCGACGCATTCTTCGACTTCGACAAGTCGGTTCTCAAGCCCGAAGGCAAGGCCAAGCTCGACGACCTGGTCGGCAAGGTCAAGGACATCAACCTGGAAGTGATCATCGCCGTCGGCCACACCGACTCGGTCGGCACCGATGCTTACAACCAGCGCCTGTCGGTCCGCCGCGCTGAAGCCGTCAAGGCCTACCTCGTGTCCAAGGGCATCGAGAAGAACCGCGTGTACACCGAAGGCAAGGGCGAGAAGCAGCCGGTCGCAGACAACAAGACCGCTGAAGGCCGCGCCAAGAACCGCCGCGTGGAAATCGAAGTGGTCGGCACCCGCGCCAACAAGTAATCCTCTCGGACTGCTGAAAAAAAGCCCCGGCAACGGGGCTTTTTTCATTTCCGTCGCCGAAAATCGTCCCATGAGTGATCCGACCCTTAATGCCGACCCCGCCGAGTTGGCCAAGTTCTCCGACCTGGCCCACCGCTGGTGGGACCCCGAGAGCGAGTTCCGTCCGCTGCACCAGATCAACCCGCTTCGGCTGGAGTGGATCCAGTCCCAGTTCCCGCTCGCGGGCAAGCGCGTGCTCGATGTGGGCTGCGGCGGCGGCATCCTGGCCGATGCGATGGCGCGCAAGGGCGCCGACGTGCTGGGCATCGACCTGGCCGGCAAGGCACTGCGGGTGGCGCAACTGCACGCGCTGGAGGCCCAGACGCCGCGAGTGCATTACCGTGAGGTCAGCGTCGAGGCGCTGGCGGCTGAGGAGCCCGCCAGCTTCGACGCGGTGACATGCATGGAGATGCTCGAGCATGTGCCCGACCCGGCGTCCGTGGTGCGGGCCTGTGCCACCTTGGTCAAGCCTGGTGGCTGGGTGTTCTTCTCGACCATCAACCGCAATCCGAAGGCGTTCGTGCTTGCCATCGTCGGCGCGGAATACCTGCTCAACCTGTTGCCGCGCGGCACCCACGAATACGCCAAATTCCTGCGTCCAAGCGAACTGGCGAGCTTTTGCCGCGCCGGCGGCCTGGCCCTGCAGCAAAGTCGGGGGATGGAGTACAACCCGCTGACGCGGCGTTACCGCATGTCGGGTGACACCAGCGTCAATTACCTCATTTCGACACGGAAGATCTGATGTTCAACGCCGTTCGTGCCGTTTTGTTCGACCTGGACGGGACTCTGATCGACAGCGCGCCAGATCTGGGTGCTGCAGCGGACAAGATGCGCACCGATCGCGGGATGCCCTCGCTGCCCCTGGAGCATTACCGCGCAATGGCTGGAGCCGGCGCCCGGGGGATGCTCGGGATTGCGTTCTCGATGACGCCAGACCATCCAGAGTTCCCCGCGTTGCGCGAAGAGTTCTTCGTCAATTACGAGAACTGCATGACCCAGCGCACCTATGCGTTCGAAGGCGTGAAGGAAATGATCGGCGAATTGGGCCGGCTCGGCTTGCCCTGGGGCGTGGTGACCAACAAGGCGATGCGGTTCACCCTGCCGCTGACCCGGCGCATGCCGTTGTTTGCCAGCGCGGCGGCGGTCGTTTGCGGCGACACCACGCCGCACCCCAAGCCGCACCCGGCACCCTTGCTCGAAGCAGCCAGGCGGATGCAGATCGAGCCCGGCCGTTGCGTCTATGTGGGCGACGACGAGCGCGATATCGCGGCCGGGCTGGCCGCCGGCATGCCGACAGTCGCGGCCACCTACGGTTACCTTGGCAGCAATGCCAACACGATGGCCTGGGGTGCACATGCGCGCATCGAATCCCCCTTTGATCTGCTGGCGCTCTTGAAATCCCGCGTCCCGGCGTAAGATACGAGTTCCTGGGGCTGCACTGGTTTCGACGTGGGTTCGGACGCGCGGCAGGGCATGTCGAGCTGAATGTGCTCGTAAAACTGATTCAAAAAAACTAACTGCAAACGACGAACGTTTCGCACTCGCCGCTTAATTGCCGGTGAGCTTTGCAACAGCAGGCCGATGGGCTGGGCAAGGGGTCTTTAGCGCAAGTTGAAGGCTCCCGGCTGCAAAGATAATTTCATCGGCTGGTTCCGTGTCGGGTAACTTGGCATGGGACGAGAAAATAGGTTGCTGGCGTCCTGTATAGCGTGCCGCTGTGCGATACGGGAAGCGAGATCCAAACCAGACGGCTAAACATGTAGAACTGTGCGAAGAAGGCTTGCGGACGCGGGTTCAATTCCCGCCAGCTCCACCATCTGACCTGACAAAGGCCGCTAACGAGAGATCGTCAGCGGCCTTTTTCTTTTACGATGGCCTCCTGTCCCCGTTGGAGTGCCCATGCGTTTCCTCATTTCGCTTGCCGCCGCGGCCCTGATGGCCGGCTGTTCCACCGTTTCGGTCGTGCGCGATGCGTGGACCTGGGATCCGACGGCCCAGCAACAGCGCCTGCGCGTGGTCCTGTCGCCAGAGGAGCTTGGCTTGCTGACCAACCGGATGGCGCAGCTGCAGATCGAGCGCAACGACATTCGCGCCCGGATCAGCGCTGAGCCGGACGTCTGGGCGCGTCAAGGCCTGTACGAGCAACTGCATGGCGTCGGGCGGCAGCTGTCGCCGCTGGAGCGGCAGCTCGCCGCCGCTGCGCCCGCGCGCTAGCGCCGCAGGTTCGGCGCAGCTTGCGCGCCCGTCTTGCAGTCTCGCCGGGACAGTCCCGCGTCCTGGGCCGTTTGCGATACTCGACCCATGCAACTGCAGGACGTTCTTTATTCCCAGGGTTTCGGCACGCGCCGCGTGTGCGCCGGCTTGATCCAGCAGGGCCTGGTCTCGGTCGGTGGGAAGGTGGGGACAGACGCTGCGGCCGATGTCGATACCGACGGCTTGCGCTTCCAGGTCCAGGGCACGCTGTGGGAGTACCACGAGAAGGCCTACGTGATGCTGCACAAGCCCGCCGGCACGGAGTGCTCGCAGAAGCCATCGACCTATCCCAGCATCTACACGCTGCTGCCTGCGCCGCTGCGGCAACGGCCGCAAAAAGGATCCGTGCAGGGCGTGCAGGCCGTGGGACGACTGGACCAGGACACCACCGGGCTGCTGCTGCTGACCGACGACGGGCAGTTCATTCACCGCATGAATTCACCGCGGCATCATGTGCCCAAGGTCTACGAGGTGACCACCAAGCATCCGCTGGACGGTACCCAGGTGCGCCGTTTGCTCGAGGGAGTGGTGCTCGACGACGATCCGCGCCCGGTCCGTGCCGCCGCCTGCGAGATCGCCGGCGACCATCTTCTGCGACTGACGCTGACCGAAGGCAAGTACCACCAGGTCAAGCGCATGCTTGCTGCCGTGAGCAACCGGGTGGAGGGGCTGCACCGCTCGCGCATCGGTGAGCTGGCGCTGCCGCCGGACCTGGCGCCCGGACAGTGGCGCTGGCTGGGCGAGAGCGAGCTGGCAGCGCTTCGAGGATAAGGGGCTAGGACAGGGGCCTGAGGAACTCGGTGACCAGGTCGCAGGTCAGTTCAGGCTGGTCCTTGTGCGGCGAGTGGCCGCAGTTGGCCGGCTGTTCCGTCCTGAAGCTGCCCCGTGTCGGCGCGATCTCCTCGATCTGCCGCATCGTGCCGTAGACGTCGTCCCGGCCCTGGATTGCCAGTACCGCGGCGCTGATCCGGCGGCAGTCCGCGCGGATGTCGAAGCCGCGGAAGGCGGGGCTGAGCCAGATGTCGTTCCATTGCCAGAACGCGACGTCGACGTCTGCGTGATAGCGCTGCAGGCGCTCGCGCAATGCCGGATAAGCCTGCCGCGCGGCCTCGATCGAACGCACCGACATGTCTTCGACCATGACATGCGGCGCCATCACGATACAGGCAGCGACAGGATGCCGGCTGGCGTAGAGCAGGGCAATGCTGCCGCCGTCCGAATGGCCCAGGAGCACGGGCCGATCGATGCCCAATGCGGCCAGCAATGCGGGCAGCACCTCCCAGGCCTCGCGGTGCATGTAGTCCGGCGCGAGGCGACCCTGGCTGCGCACGTCGGGGACCGGATCCGAGTTTCCGTAGCCGCGCCGCGAATACATGACTCCAGTCCTTCCAGTGGCTGAGCAGACCTGCGCCGGCCAGTCCCGCCACATGGCCACCGATCCCAGTCCTTCGTGCAGGAAAACAATCGGCGCAAGCTGGCGGCCGGGGGCTCCGTCCAGCCGTTGGACCTCCAGCCCGACGCCGTTGACTTGAATCATTTCCATCGGCGGAATGTTACGGGAAGCCCTCGCGGGTAAGCTGCGCGCCATGACCCTGTTTCTCGACTCATTCTGGCGAGCGGTCGCCTACTGCCTGCGCCCGCGCGTGATCGCGCTGTCGTTCCTGCCGCTGCTGATCATGGTCCCCCTGTCGTTGGGGCTAGGTTATTTCTTCTGGGACGCGGCCGTGGACTGGGTGTTCGTACGGCTGGAATCCTGGGATCTGCTCAAGAGCGTCTGGGGCTGGCTGCAGTCCATGGGCGCCGGCAACCTCAAGACCGTGGTGGCACCGTTGCTGGTCATCTTCAGCGTGACCCCGGTCGTGGTGGTGCTGTCGCTGCTGGTCGTTGCCGTGCTGATGGCGCCGGCCCTGGCGGCGCTGGTCGCACAGCGGCGGTTTCCGCGGCTGGAACGCAAGCACGGCGGCTCGCTGCTCGTGAGCGTGCTCTGGTCGCTGGGCTCCACGCTGCTGGCGCTCATCGCGCTCGTGGTCTCGCTTCCGCTGTGGCTGGTGCCACCCCTGATCCTGCTGCTGCCGCCGCTGATCTGGGGCTGGCTGACCTACCGCGTGATGACCTTCGACGCGCTGGCCGACCATGCAAGCCAGGAGGAACGGCGGCAGATCTTTCGCCAGCACCGGATGTGGCTGCTCGCGATGGGCGTGGTCACCGGCTACATGGGCGCGGCGCCGAGCATCGTCTGGGCCTCCGGCGCGTTGTTCGCCGCGGCTTTCGTGTTGCTGGTGCCAGTGGCGATCTGGATCTACACGCTGGTGTTTGCCTTCTCGTCGCTCTGGTTCGCCCACTACTGCCTGGCCGCTCTGGAGAAACTGCGGGCCGATGCGGCGGCGGCCGACGCAGCCGCGCCGGGCCCGGTAGCATTGGGGGATGTCCAACCTCCCTCTTTCTGAGTCCCCGGCCTTCGGCCTGGTCATCGTCGGCGACGAGATCCTGTCGGGTAAGCGTGCCGACAAGCACATGCCCAAGCTGATCGAGTTGCTCGCCGCGCGCGGCCTGCAGCTGGAATGGGCCGAATACGTCGGCGACTCGCCCGAGCGCATCACGGCGACCCTCAAGCGCGCGTTCGCCTCGGGCGACGTCGTGTTTTCCTGCGGCGGAATCGGCGCCACCCCCGACGACCACACGCGCCAGTGCGCCGGCCGCGCCTTGGGCGTGGAGATCGAATTGCACCCGCAGGCGGAAGCATTGATCCGCGAACGGATGCAGGACACGGCGAAGGAGCAGGGTACGGTCTACGAGCCGGATCGTCCGGACAACATTCACCGCCTGAACATGGGCGTGTTTCCGAAGGGCGCGCGGATCATTCCCAATCCGTACAACAAGATTCCCGGCTTCAGCGTCGGCCACGTGCACTTTGTCCCCGGTTTCCCGGTCATGGCCTGGCCGATGATGGAGTGGGTGCTGGACCAGCAATATTTCCACTTGTTCCGGCAATCCGCCTATGTGGAGAAGTCGGTCATCGTCTACGGGTCGATGGAGGCGACATTGACGCCGCTCATGGAGAAGTTGGAGCGCGACCATGCCGGAATCAAGGTGTTCAGCCTGCCGAGCGTCGACCATCCGCAGTACGGGCGGCACATTGACCTTGGCGTCAAGGGTGAGCCGTCCAGCGTCGGGCCCGCCTACGCCGACTTGCTGGAGGGCTTGCGCAAGCTCGGCGTCAAATTGGGCCCGGAATTGGTGCGATGAGAGATTGCACTTAATTGGTGCATTTCACAGTTTGCACCAAGTAAGCGCGCGACTCATCATCCTGACCCCGCGCCGGCGTAGGAAAGCCCGAAACTTCGACGACAATCGCCTGCTTTGCCGGCTGCGCCCATGCACCAGCTTTGGCACAAAAACTGCATTCCCGTTTCCGTCCTATTGATTCAACAACCATCCAACCAGGAGAACCTGATGGCAGCCAAGACCGTCGCCGACGTGATGAAGATGGTGAAGGAGAACGAAGTCAAGTTTGTCGACTTCCGCTTCACCGACACCCGCGGCAAGGAGCAACACGTCACCGTGCCCGTGTCGCATTTCGACGATGACAAATTCAGCGCCGGCCACGCCTTCGACGGCTCGTCGATCGCGGGCTGGAAGGGCATCGAAGCCTCGGACATGCTGCTCATGCCCGATCCGAACACCGCCAACATCGACCCCTTCTTCGAGGAAACCACGCTGCTGCTGACCTGCGACGTGCTCGAACCGGGCGACGGCAAGGCCTATGACCGCGACCCGCGTTCCATCGCCCACCGCGCCGAGGCGTACCTGAAATCCTCGGGCCTGGGTGACACGGCCTACTTCGGTCCCGAGCCAGAGTTCTTCATCTTCGACGACGTGCGCTGGAACACCGACATGTCGGGCACGTTCTACAAGGTCGACGAATACGAAGCGCCGTGGAACAGCGGCAAGAAGCTCGAAGGCGGCAACAAGGGTCACCGTCCGACGGTCAAAGGCGGCTATTTCCCGGTGCCCCCGGTCGACAGCATGCAGGACATGCGCGCCGAGATGTCGCTGATCCTCGAATCGCTGGGCATCCCGGTCGAGGTGTTCCACCACGAGGTGGGCGGCGCCGGCCAGAACGAGATCGGCACCAAGTTCAGCACGCTGGTGCAGCGCGCCGACTGGTGCCAGCTGCTCAAGTACGTGGTGCACAATGTCGCCAATGCCTACGGCAAGACCGCCACGTTCATGCCCAAGCCCCTGGTCGGCGACAACGGCTCCGGCATGCACGTGCACCAGTCGATCTGGAAGGACGGCAAGAACCTGTTCGCAGGCGACGGCTATGCCGGCCTGTCGGACTTCGCGCTGTACTACATCGGCGGCATCATCAAGCACGCCCGCGCGCTGAACGCGATCACGAATCCTGGCACCAACAGCTACAAGCGGCTGGTCCCGGGCTTTGAAGCCCCGGTGAAGCTGGCCTATTCGGCCAAGAACCGCTCGGCCTCGATCCGCATTCCGTACGTGGCCAACCCCAAGGGCCGCCGCATCGAAGCGCGTTTCCCGGATCCGCTGATGAACCCCTACATGGGCTTCGCCGCGCTGATGATGGCCGGCCTGGATGGCGTGGAAAACAAGATCCATCCGGGCGAAGCCGCCACCAAGGATCTGTATCACCTGCCGCCGGAAGAGGACGCGAAGGTCCCGACCGTGTGCCATAGCCTGGACCAGGCGCTGGATTACCTGGACAAGGGCCGCGGCTTCCTGACCAAGGGTGGCGTGTTCACCGACACCATGATCGACGCCTACATCGAGCTGAAGATGTCGGAAGTGACACGCTTCCGCATGGCCACCCACCCGGTGGAATTCGACATGTACTACTCGCTGTAAGGCGGGCTCCCGACGACTGTAATTTCTCACAGTCTGTGGCACGAAAAGGACGGCAATAGCCGTCCTTTTCCTTTGTGAATCAATGGGTTAATTGGACTTCTGAAGGAAAAGCGCGATACTGCAAGGCCTTGTCCCTGCATTCCCATGCGAGGAGAAACGCCTTCATGAAATACGCTTACCTGATTCCCCTGGCTGCTCTCGTTCTGGTTGCGAACAGCCACGCCCAGGGCCAGGGCCGCATCTACCGCTGCGGCAACTCCTACACCAACGACGGCGCCGAGGCCCGCACCAAGAACTGCAAGCTGGTCGAGGGCGGCTACATCACCGTCGTCGAAGGCACCCGTGTGCAGGGCGCCTCCGGCAGCGGCGGCGCCAATGGCGGCTCGACCAAGGTCGCGACGGCCGCACCATCGTCCGCTGGCACCCGTGTCGATTCCGCCGACCAGAAGGCGCGCGATTCCGACGCCCGCCAGATCCTCGAGTCCGAGCTGAAGAAGGCCGAGTCCCGCCAGGGCGAACTGGTCAAGGAATACAACAACGGCGAGCCCGACAAGCAAGGTGCCGAGGGCCGCAACTACCAGAAGTACCTGGACCGCGTGGCCGAACTCAAGGCCAGCATCGCCCGCAACCAGAGCGACATCGCCGGCCTCAAGCGCGAGCTCGATCGGGTATCTGCGTCAAAATAGGCTGCTTGAGCAAGCCACTCCCACCGCACTCCAGCTTCCAGTCCTTCGATCTCCTGGCCACCCTGGTGGCCGTGGTGCACGCCGACGGCACCGTCCTGTTCGCAAACGCTGCCCTCGAGGACGCGCTGGGGACCTCGCGCCGGACCATCGAAGGCTCCGCCTTCGCGCAATGCTTCACCGAGCCGCACATCCTGCAAAACGCGCTGGAGGGCGCCGCCAGCAACGAGTTCGCCGCCCTGCGCTATGACGCGTACCTCATCCGGCCGGCGCACGATCCGATCCCGGTCCATGTGATCGTGGCGCAGACCGACCAGCCCGGCGAGATCGTCGTCGAGTTGCTGCCGCTGGAGTCGCAGGCCAAGCAGGATCGCGAGGAGCGGCTGATCGACCAGGCGCAGGCCAACAAGGAATTGATTCGCAACCTCGCGCACGAGATCAAGAATCCGCTGGGTGGCATCCGCGGCGCGGCGCAGTTGCTGCAGATGGAAGTCGATTCGAAGGACCTGATCGAATACACCCAGGTCATCATCCACGAGGCCGACCGGCTGCAGACGCTGGTGGACCGGCTGCTGGCCCCACACCGGCGACCGCACGTGGTCGGCGATGTCAACATCCACGAGGTGATCGAGCGCGTGCGCTCCCTGATCCTGGCGGAATTTCCGCGCGGCTTGCGCGTCGTGCGCGAGTACGACACCTCGATTCCGGAGTTTCGCGGCGACCGCGAGCAGTTGATCCAGGCGGTGCTCAACGTCGCGCACAATGCCTGCCAGGCGCTCGCGGACCGCATCGGCGTCGGCGATGCGCAGCTGGTTTTCCGCACCCGCATCGCCCGCCAGGTCACTTTCGGCAAACAGCGCTATCGACTGGCACTGGAATTGCATGTCATCGACAACGGGCCCGGCGTGCCGGACTCGATCAAGGACCGTATCTTCTATCCGCTGGTGTCGGGCAGGGAAGGCGGTTCGGGGCTGGGGTTGACGCTGGCGCAAACATTCGTCCAGCAGCATCATGGCCTGATCGAGTGCGACAGCGTTCCCGGCCGGACGGATTTCAAGATATTGATTCCGTTGCCCTGATGTTCGTAGTCGATTGACCTGAGGTAGAAACAGTAATGACAGCCCCCACGTTCACTTCGTTCTCTGCCCCCCGGGGGGGCGCGCAGTGCCCTTCGGGCGGCCGGGCGGGCACTGCATGAAGCCGATCTGGATCGTTGACGATGACCAATCCATCCGCTTCGTGCTGGAGAAGGCGCTGTTGCGCGAAGACCTTCCCACTCGCAGCTTCACCAATCCGCGCGAAGTGCTGGCGGCGCTCGAGGATGCGGGCGATGAGGACGGGCCGCAGATTCTGGTGAGCGACATCCGGATGCCCGGTGGCTCCGGCCTGGACCTGCTGACCAAGGTCAAGGAAAAGCATCCCGGCCTGCCGGTGATCATCATGACGGCGTTCTCCGACCTGGACAGCGCGGTCTCCGCCTTCCAGGGCGGCGCCTTCGAATACCTGCCCAAGCCGTTCGACCTGCCCAAGGCGGTGGAGTTGATCCGCCGCGCGGTGGAAGAAAGCCAGCGTGAGGAAGTGGCCGAAGAGCGGATGGCCGCCGCGCCCGAGATGCTGGGCCAGGCCCCGGCGATGCAGGACGTGTTCCGCGCCATCGGCCGGCTCTCGCAAAGCAACGTGACGGTGATGATCACCGGCGAATCCGGCTCCGGCAAGGAACTGGTGGCCCGCGCGCTGCACAAGCATTCGCCGCGCGCCACCGGCCCGTTCGTCGCGATCAACACCGCGGCGATCCCGAAGGACCTGCTGGAAAGCGAGCTGTTCGGCCACGAACGCGGCGCCTTCACCGGCGCGCAGACGATGCGGCGCGGACGGTTCGAGCAGGCCGAGGGCGGCACGCTGTTCCTCGACGAGATCGGCGACATGCCGTTCGACCTGCAGACGCGGCTGCTGCGCGTGCTGTCCGACGGCCACTTCTATCGCGTCGGCGGCCACAACTCGGTCAAGGCCAACGTGCGCGTGATCGCCGCGACGCACCAGGACCTGGAGCAGCGCGTGAAGGACGGAGCGTTCCGCGAGGACCTGTTCCACCGCCTCAACGTGATCCGGCTGCGGCTGCCGGCCCTGCGAGAACGGCTGGAAGACATCCCGATGCTGACGCGGCATTTCCTGGGCGTCAGCGCCAAGCAGCTCGGGGTCGAACCCAAGCGCATTTCCGATGCGGCGCTGACCTACCTGACGCACTTCGCATTCCCGGGCAACGTGCGGCAGCTGGAAAATATCTGCCACTGGTTGACGGTGATGGCGCCGGCGCAGCTGATCGAGCCCAAGGACCTGCCGCCCGAAGTGGCGCCCCATCCGCCCGAGCCGACACGCGCCGCCGCATCCGTTCAGGAGGCCAGGAGCGTGGACGCCGCGCTGGCGGAGCCGCTGGCCGGGATCGCGCCGACGGCCGTGCGGGTCGCCGGACCGCAGGCCTGGGAGGCCGGGTTGGAGGCGGAGGCGCTGGAACTGCTGGCCAGCGGCCGGCACGACGTGTGGGAAGAGCTGACCAAGCGCTTCGAATCCAAACTGATCCTCACGGCGCTGTCCAACACACGGGGTCGCCGCATCGAGGCGGCGCAAAAGCTCGGCATCGGCCGCAACACCATCACCCGCAAGATCCAGGAGCTGGGTCTGGAATAAGGCGGGTTTCTGTCACCCCCGCGCAGGCGGGGGTCCAGGGCATTCAAAAAGCAGATCTGGGTCCCCGCCTGCGCGGGGACGACGCAATTGCGTCACCTGCGCGGGAATGACGATCCTGCTCAGATTTCCACAGTCACCGGGGCGTGGTCGCTGGGCTGCTTCCACTTGCGCGGGACGCGGTCGATGCTGCAGGCCCTGACTGCGCCGCGCAGCGGCTCGCTGACCAGGATATGGTCGATGCGCAGGCCGCGGTTCTTCGGGTAGCCCAGCATCCGGTAGTCCCACCAGCTGAAGCTCTTGTCCGGCTGCTCGAACAGCCGGAAGCTGTCGACCAGTCCGAGCGCCAGTAACTGCTTGAAGTGGTCGCGCTCCTGCGTCGTGTGGTGGATGGTTTCGGCCAGTCCCACCGGGTCGAAGGAATCGCGGTCTTCCGGCGTGATGTTGAAGTCGCCGAGCAGCACCAGCCGCGGGTGCTTCGCCACTTCGTCCTGCAGGTAGTTGCGCAGCCCGCGCAACCAGTTCATCTTGTAGTCGAACTTTTCCGAGCCGGGCGCCTGGCCGTTGACGAAGTAGCCGTTGACCAGCCGCAACTCGCCGGCGGGGGTGTCCAGCGTCGCGGCGATCACGCGCGAGTGCGGGTCCTCGAAGCCGGTGATGTTCTTCACCACGTCGCGCACCGGCGTGCGGCTCATGATCGCCACGCCGTTGTAGGTCTTCTGCCCGAACACGGCGCAATGGCCGTAACCGATGGACTGCAACGCCTCCAGCGGGAACTTGTCGTCGGTGAGCTTGAGTTCCTGCAGGCACAGCACGTCGACCGGGTTGGCCGCCAGCCAGTCCTGCACGTGCTGCAGCCGCGCCGTCAGCGAGTTGACGTTCCAGGTGGTGATCTTCATCGCTGCATCAGATGTGCATGATCGCCAGCACGCCCACCACCACGCCGACGCCGGCCACGCCGAACATGGCGTACTCCAGCCATTTCTTGCGCGTCAGCAGCGCGATGGCGGCCAGCGCGATCGAGACCTGCAGCACCGTGGTGGCCTGGGCCCAGCGATGGTGCTGGTGCATCTGCTCGTCGCTGCGCTTGTCCCATTCGGTGGCCTGCGCCTCCAGCTTGCGGGCGTCGGTCTCGATCTCCTTCTTCTCCTTTTCGTAGCGCTCGATCTTGGCCTGGTAGACGGGCTTCTTGTCCTCCGGCGACAGGTCGCGCGAGACCTCGGCCAGCGACTGCTTGGTGCTCTTGGACTGGAAGTAGTTCCACTGGTTGGAAGCTTCGGTCTTTTTGATCGCCGCGTTGTTCTTGAACAGGCCGGCGTTGGCCTGGGTGAACCCGCCCATGTAGCTGAAGATCGCCCCCACGGTGGCGATGATGGCGGTGAACATCGCGATCTGGTTGATCATCCCGCCGGCAGCGCCGTGCGCCCCGTCATGCGCGCCCTGCGCCGCATGCTCGAGTTCGTGCTCGTGCGGCCCGTGTACATGAAATCCTGCTCCCGACATATCAGTCTCCTCGTTGTGTGTTCTGGTAGGTGACGAAGCTGAAGACCAGCCCGTTGGCCGCCGTGTGGCGCTCGCGCCCGGTTTCACGCCATTGCGGCCCGAACTGCGGCGCTTGCGCGTCGCCTTCGAATTCGGCGTCGATTTCCGTGACCACCGCCGTGTGCGCCAGCGGCAGCGCCTCCCGGTAGATTTCGGCGCCGCCGATCACCCAGGCGTCGCCGTCGGTCGGGCACAGCGCCAGCGCATCCGCCAGCGAAGCGGCGCGCAACGCACCCTGCGCCTGCCAGTCGGCCTGCCGTGTCACGACGATGTTGGTGCGGCCCGGCAGCGGCCTGAACTTCGGCGGCAGCGAGTCCCAGGTCTTGCGCCCCATGATGACCGGCTGGCCGCTGGTGGTGCGCTTGAAGTGCGCCATGTCTTCCGGCAGCTGCCACGGCAGCCCGCCGTCCTTGCCGATCACGCCGTTGGCGGCGCGGGCGAAGATCAAATGCAGGCGCTTCACACTGCGACGGGCGCCTTGATCGGCCCGTGGCTGTCGTAGTTGACGAACTGGAAATCCTCGTACTCGTAGTCGAAGATCGACGCCGGCTTGCGCCTGATCTGCAACACCGGATAGGGGAAGGGCTCGCGGCTCAATTGCAGTTCCACCTGTTGGTGATGGTTGTCGTAGATGTGGCAGTCGCCGCCGGTCCAGATGAAGTCGCCGACGCCCAGGTCGCACTGCTGCGCCATCATGTGCGTGAGCAGCGCATAACTGGCGATGTTGAACGGCACGCCCAGGAACATGTCGGCGCTGCGCTGGTACAGCTGGCACGACAGTTTTCCAGGCTCACCAGCCACCTTCGATGGCGCCACGTAGAACTGGAAGAACGCGTGGCAGGGAGCCAGCGCCATCTTCGGGATGTCGGCGACGTTCCAGGCGCTGACGATGATGCGGCGCGAATCGGGATTGGTCTTGATGGTCTTGACAGCTTCGGCGATCTGGTCGATGTGGCCGCCGTCGGGCGTCGGCCAGCTGCGCCACTGGACGCCGTAGACCGGCCCCAGGTCGCCGTCGGGCCGGGCCCACTCGTCCCAGATCGTGACGCCGCGCTCGCGCAGCTTGTGATTGTCGCTCGAGCCCTCCAGGAACCACAACAGTTCTTGGATGATGGACTTCACGTGCACCTTCTTGGTCGTGACCAGCGGAAAGCCTTCGTTCAGGTCGAAGCGCATCTGGTAGCCGAAGACGCTGCGCGTCCCGGTGCCGGTGCGGTCGGATTTCGGCGTGCCATGCGTGTACACGTGGCGCATGAAGTCTTCGTATTGCGAGCGGATCGGGCGGGGGGAGATCATGGCCTGCAATTATGCAATTGCCGGTGCCGGCACTTATGCCTTGAGCACCCGCCCGGGATTGAACAGGTTGTGCGGGTCGATCGACTGCTTGATGGCGCGCATCAGGCTCAGCGCCACGGGCGACTTGTGCGTCTCCAGCTTGTCGCGCTTGAGCGTGCCGACGCCGTGCTCGGCCGAGATCGAGCCTTCGTAGCGCGTCACCGCCTCGTACACGATGGTGTTGACCATCGGCTCGCAATCGCGCAGGAATGCCGCCATGTCGCCGCCCACCGGCGCCTGCACGTTGTAGTGCAGGTTGCCGTCGCCCAGGTGGCCGAAGTTGACCAGCCGCACGCCCGGGATCGCCTGGCGCAGCAGCGCGTCGGCCTCGCGGCAGAAGTCGGGGATGCGGGACACCGGAATCGAGATGTCGTGCTTGATGTTCAGGCCTTCCTCGGCCTGGGCCAGCGGAATGCTTTCGCGGATGTGCCAGAGCTGGCGCGCCTGGGCGATGTTTTCGGCCAGCACCGCGTCGGTGACGCAACCATCCTCCAGCGCGGCCTCCAGCAGGCGCTCGAACTGGCCGCGCGCGTGCAGTTCCGACTCGTGGTCGGAGTTTTCCAGCAGCACGCAGTAGGGCGTCTGCTGATACAGGGGAACGCGCAGCTGCGGGAAGTGTTTCGCCGTCAGCTCCAGCGCGAACTGGCCCATCACCTCGAAGCCGGTGAGGCCGGCGCCCAGGCCGTGGTGCGCCAGCCCCAGCAAGGTGACGGCCGCTTCCAGCGAGGGCACGGCAGCCCAGGCGGTCAGGCTGGCGGCCGGCAGCGGATACAGCTTCATCGTCGCCGCAGTGATGATGCCCAGCGTGCCCTCGCTGCCGATGAACAGGTCGCGCAGATCGTAGCCGGTGTTGTCTTTGCGCAGGCCGGTGAGCCCTTCCCACACGTCGCCTTGCGGCGTCACCACTTCCAGGCCCAGGCACAGTTCGCGCGCATTGCCGTAGCGAAGCACCTGAGTGCCGCCGGCATTGGTGCCGAGGTTGCCGCCGATGGTGCAGCTGCCTTCGGCGGCCAGGCTCAGGGGAAACAGCAGTCCCTGTTGTTCGGCCGTCTCCTGCAGCGCCTGCAGCACGCAGCCGGCTTCGACCGTCATGGTCAGGTTGGCCGCGTCGACGTTGCGCACCTTGTTCATGCGCTGCAGGCTGAGAAGAACCTGGGTGCCGGAACCGTCCGGCGTCGAACCGCCGACCAGGCCGGTGTTGCCGCCCTGCGGGACGATGGACGTGCCCGCGGCGGCGCATGCCTTGACCACCGCCGCGACCTGTTCGGTGGAGGCGGGGCGCACCACGGCCAGGGCCTTGCCGCGATCGCGCTTGCGCCAGTCTTCTTCCCACGCCCGCAAGTCGCCTTCGGTCAACACATGGGCCGCGCCGACGATGCCGCGCAGTGTCTCGATGAGGTTCATGGCTTGGCCTTCCCCAGCCGCGTGCGAACGTGCAGGACGCAGGCGGCGAACAGCAGCAGGCACAGCACCACTTCGATCGCGGCCAGCCAGCGGCCCGGTCCGCGGTCGCTGGCCGCGCGGACCACGCCTTCGGTGAAATAGAGCCAGACCAGCAGGCTCACCCAGCGATAGGTGTACATGCGGTTGCGCAGCAGGCCGGCCAGCGGGAAGCACAGCGGCAGCACCTTCAGTGCCAGCCAGGTGCCGCCACTGCGCACCGGCGCCAGCCACAACTCCCAGGCCAGCCCCAGCACGATCAGCGCCAGCACGCAGCCCACCGCCAGGGCACGCGTGATGGCGACAGTGGGGTTGGCGGCGACGGGGGAGGCTTGGGCGGCAGGCGGCATGGGCGATGGCATCATAGCGGGCGATGAACCTGCGCCAACTTCTCACGGACCTGCGGCGCTTCCCCTGGAAGTCCACGGCCCTGAAGCTGGCCGAGCGCTTCCGCGAGGACCGGCTCAGCCTCACGGCCAGCAGCCTGACCTTCACCACCATGATTGCACTGGTGCCGTTCTTCACCGTGGCCCTGGCCATCTTCACGGCGTTCCCGATGTTCAGCAAGGTCCAGGGCGCGCTGCAGGGGTGGCTGGTGCAGAGCCTGGTCCCCGATGCGATCGCGCGCCAGGTGCTTGGCTACCTCACCCAGTTTGCTGGCAAGGCCAGCCGGCTCGGGACCGCCGGCCTGGCGGCGCTGTTCGTTTCGGCATTCGCACTGATCCTCACCATCGACAAGACCCTCAACAACATCTGGCGGGTGCGACGGCCGCGGCCGCTGGCGCGGCGGGTCCTGATCTACTGGACGGTGATGACGCTCGGCCCGCTGCTGCTCGGCGCCAGCCTCAGCATCTCCTCGTACGTGATCTCGGCCTCGCGGGGCCTGGTCGGTGTGATGCCGGGCAGCATCCGCATCGCGCTCGACCTGGCGGAATTCCTGCTGCTGTCGGCGGGGCTCGCGGCCCTGTACCGGTATGTTCCGCACACCCACGTGCGACGCCGCCACGCATGGGCCGGTGCCGTGTTCGCGGCCGCGGGCATCGAGCTGGCCAAGAAGCTGGTGACGCTCTACTTCGGCGTGGTGCCGACTTACTCGATGGTCTATGGCGTGTTTGCGACCCTGCCGATCCTGCTGGTGTGGATCTATGTGGCCTGGTTGGTGGTGCTGCTCGGCGCCGTGATCGCGGCCTACATGCCGGTGCTGCTGATCGGCGGCGGCCGGGACGGCGGCGGGCCGGGCTGGCAGTTCCAGCTGGCGCTCGAAGTGCTGCAGCAGCTGGCCCAGGCGCGGTCGTCGGCCCGGCACGGCAGGAGCTTGCCAGAGCTGGCGCACCAACTGCGGCTGGATCCGCTGCAGCTCGAGCCGGTGCTGGAGATCCTGGTGGGACTGAACTGGATCGGGCGCATCAACGAGATCGAGGACGAGGAGCGCACCCGCTACCTGCTGCTTGCCGATCCCGAGTCGACGGCGCTGGAGCCCTTGCTGCGCAACCTGCTGCTGGCCGACAGCGATGCGACCGCCACGCTGTGGAAGGCCAGCCGCCTGGCAGACGTGGCCCTGAAGGACGTGGTCTGAGCGGCTAGAGCGGAATCCGGCCGGTCCAGATGTCCTTGTACATGACCCAGTCGCCCATGAAGCTGTAGAGCGGGCGCTTGAAGCTGGCCGGCTTGTTCTTCTCGAAGCCGAAGTGGCCGATCCACGCGAAGCCGTAGCCCGTCAGCAGGCCGGCCAGCAGCCACAGCGGGTTGCCACTGGCCACCAGTATGGCCAGGCACGCCAGCGACAGCGTGGAACCGGCGAAATGCAGGCGCCGGCAGGTTCGGTTGCTGTGCTCGCTCAGGTAGAACGGGTAGAACTCGGCGAAGCTGTGGAAAGCCTTCGGGTCGCTCGTGGTGGCGCCTGCACTGTTCATGGTTTGTCTCCAGTTTGGGCAGACTCTACGCCACGCTGAACGGCGCCCGCAAGAAGCCGCGAAAGCGGGCGCGACCGCCGCGGGTGGGACTGGCGGTCAGCCGATAGGCTGGGAAACGCCGCAGGAAGCCGGCGATGGCGACGCGCGCTTCGAGCCGCGCCAGGCTCAGGCCCGCGCACTGGTGGATGCCCAGGCCGAACGCCAGGTGGCGGTTGTCGGCACGCGAAAATAGAAGCCGGTCCGGATCGGCGAACTGCGCCGGATCGCGGTTGGCCGCGCCGATGCCCAGCGTCACCAGCGCGCCTTCGGGCAACGCGATGCCGCCGACCGAGCAGGCCCGGATGGCCCGGCGGTTGCCAAGCTGGTTGGAGGATTCGAAGCGCAGGAATTCGTCGACCTCCAGCGACAGGTCCACCTCCGGTCCCGGCGCCAGCTTGCGCAGCAGCGCCGCCTTGGCGTGCGGCCATTCCTGCAATGCGACCAGCGCGTTGCCGATCAGGTTGGTGGTGGTCTCGTGGCCGGCGTTGAGGATGAACACGCAGTTGTGCAGCAGCTCGGTCTCGCTCAACTGGCCGCCGGCGTCGTCCTCGCCCCGGATCAGGCGCGTCAGCACGTCATGCTCCGGGTCGCCGGGATTGCGGCGGCGCTGCGCCACCAGCTCGCGCAGGTAAGCGGTGAACTCGGTGACGCTGCGGTTGCCCAGCGCTTCCTGCTGTGGCGTGAGCTTCGGCTCCAGCGCGCCCAGGATGGCCAGCGACCAGCCGCGCAGCGGTCCGCGGTCCGCATGCGGGATATCCAGCAGGTTGCCGATGACTTCGACGGGAATCGCACAGGCGAAGTCCTCGATCAGGTCGCTGCAGCCCTTGCGCTCGATGGCATCGAGCAGGCGCTCGACCAGGGACACCAGTGCCGGCTCAAGTTGCGCGATCGCCCGCCGGGTGAGGGCGCCCATGATCAGCTTGCGCACGCGGGTGTGCAGCGGCGGGTCGTTGAACACCAGGCTGGTCGTGTGGTGCTCCAGCAGCGGCGAGGCGGGGCCGTCGTCACCGTCGGGGCCGTGGTTGTATTTCGGCGTGAACTCCACTTTCTTGTCCGAGCTGAAGGACTGCGCGTCGCGATACACCGCGACCAGGTCGGCGTAGCGGCTGAGGAAGTACGAGCCGTCCGGCATCGGCCTGACCGGCGCTGTCTCGCGCAGCACCTGGTAGACGGGATAGGGATTGGCGTAGAAATCCGGCGGCAGGGCCCGCAGGTCGAAGCTGCCGGCAATTCCTTCGGCGCGCTGGCGCGTCATTGCCGGCGTGACGACGACGCTCATGGGCGCAGGAAGTCGACCAGCGCGGCCAGCACGCCTTCTGGCGCCTCCACCATCATCTGGTGGCCGGCCTCGACTGTCACCACCTTCGCATCCGCCGCCCTGGCGATCAGCGGCTGCGCCATCTTCGGCAGCGTCATCGCATCGTTACGGCCCAGGATGAACAGCACCGGGCAGCGCACCTTCTCCATCGCCGCTTCGCCGCCGCGGTAGTCGTCGCAGGCCTTGAAGCCGCGGTGGAAGACGTTCACCGCGCTGTTGCTGGCCAGCACGCGCCGCATCAGCGCTTTCGATCCGCCGTACAGCCAGGTGCCGGGCCCGAGCGCGGACGGCGGCGGCGCCAGCATCGAGTGCGAGAACACGTTGACCATGTCGATTGCCTTCATCGGCTGGTTCAGCGAGCTCTCCAGCAGGGCCGGCGACACCTTCATCGGGAAGGCGGTGCCGACCAGCGCGAGATGGGTCACGCGCTCCGGCGCCGTCGCCGCCGCCTGCAGCGCGATCAGCGAGCCGAAGCTGTGGCCGACCAGCGCCGCCTGCTTCACCCCCGCGGCATCGAGCAGGGCGATCGTGAACGCCGCTCCTGCCTCGACCGATTGCGGCGCGTCGCCGGCGCTCTTGCAGTGGCCCGGCAGGTCGGGCGCCAGCACGTTCCAGCCGTGGTGGGCGAACGCGCGGGTCTGCAGGATCCAGACGCTGTGGTCGTTCAGCACGCCGTGCAGGAACACCACCGTCGGCTGTCGCGGATCGAAGGGCTTGCCGCCGGTGTAGCAGAAGGTGTCGTGGCCGTTGACTGTGAGGTTCATCATGCCTCCCGACGAGCCGCCTCTAGGGAGGCATGCACCCCCTCGGGGGGCAGAGAACGCAAGCGAACGTGGGGGCTCATATCATCCTTTCCGCGGACCTCAAGGCCCGCTTCAGGTCGTCGATCAGGTCGTCCGCATCCTCCAGCCCGATCGAGAGGCGGATGGTGCCCTGGGTGATGCCCGCGCCGGCCAGCGCCTCGTCGCTCATCCGGAAATGCGTTGTGCTGGCCGGGTGAATCACCAGCGAGCGGCAATCGCCGACGTTGGCCAGGTGGCTGAACACCTTGAGGGTGTCGATGAATTTCTTGCCCTGTTCCCTCTGCCCTTTGATGTCGAAGCTGAACACCGAACCGGCGCCCTTGGGCAGCAGCTTTTGCGCCAACGCATGGCTGGGGTGTGACTCCAGCATCGGATGGCCGACCCGCGACACGAACGGCTGGGCGACGAGGAACTCCACGATCTTGCGGGTGTTGCTCATGTGCCGCTCCATCCGCAGCGACAGCGTCTCGATGCCCTGCAGGATCAGCCAGGCGGTGTGCGGGCTCATGCTGGCGCCGAAGTCGCGCAGGCCCTCGCGCCGGGCCCGCAGCAGGAAGGCGCCGACGGTGGACTCCTCGCTGAACACCATGTTGTGGAAGCCTTCGTAGGGCGCGGTGAGTTCGGTGAACCGGCCCCTGGCTCGTGGCCCGTCCCAGTCGAAGCTGCCGCCGTCCACCACCACGCCGCCGATCACCGTGCCGTGGCCCGAAAGGAACTTGGTGGCAGAGTGGTAGACCAGGTCGGCGCCGAGCTCCAGCGGTTTCATCAGGTAAGGCGTGGTGAGGGTCGAATCCACCAGCAAGGGCACGCCGGCCTCGTGGGCGATCGCGCTCACCACCGGGATGTCCAGCACGTCCAGGCCGGGGTTGCCGACCGTTTCCCCGAACAGCAGCTTGGTGTTGGGCCGCACGGCGGCGCGCCAGCCGTCGATGTCGCCCGGCTTGACGAAGCTGGTCTCGATGCCGAAGCGGCGCATGGTGTAGTGCAGCAGGTTCTGCGAGCCGCCGTACAGCGCGGTGGATGCCACGATGTGCGAACCCGCGCCCATCAGCGTGGCGATCGACAGGTGCAGGGCCGCCTGGCCGCTGGCGGTGGTGATCGCCCCGATGCCGCCTTCCAGCGCCGCCACCCGCTGCTCGAGCACGGCGTTGGTCGGATTGCTGATGCGGGAATAGACGTGGCCGGCACGCTCGAGGTTGAACAGCGCCGCCGCGTGGTCGCTGGATTCGAAGACGAACGACGTCGTCAGGTGGATCGGCACCGCCCGGGCGCCGGTGGCCGGGTCGGGCGCCGCGCCGGCGTGCAGCGCCAGCGTGTCGAAGCCGGGGTCGGAATAACCGGGCATGGAGTCTCCTCGGGGCGGGCCCCTTGCGTTGTGACGCCCGTGATTGTGGGCTATATTCGTTTGACGGTGCCCTCTCCGGGTCCCAGGGAGACCATCATGAAAGTCAGCGACATCCTGCGCGTCAAGGGCAACACCCTTTACACCGTCACGCCGGACGAGCCCCTGGCGCGGGCGATCGACGCCATGGCCGAAAAGGACATCGGCTCGCTGGTGGTGATGGAGCACGGCGACCTGGTGGGCATGCTCACCTTCCGCGAAGTGATCCTGTGCATCGTCAAGAATGGTGGCGCCGTCGGGGCCACCCTGGTCCGCACGGCGATGGACGACCATCCGCTCACCTGCACCGCCGAAACCGACCTGGACGAAGTGCGCCGCATGATGCTGGACCGCCATGCGCGTTACATGCCGGTGATGGAGCGCCGCATGCTGATGGGCGTGATCAGCTTCTACGACGTCGCCAGGGCGGTGGTCGACAGCCAGAATTTCGAGAACAAGATGCTCAAGGCCTACATCCGCGACTGGCCCGGCGGCGAGGAAGAAGCGGAAGCGCCGCGCGCCTGAGTCGGCCGGCGGCTCAGGCCGTCGCCGCGTAGATGACGTCGCGCACCCGCGGGTAGATCTGGGTGTTCCAGCGCCGCCCGCTGAAGACGCCGTAATGGCCGACCCCGGTCTGGATGTGGTGGGTCTTCATGGAGGGCCGGATGCTGCTGCACAGGTCCTGGGCCGCCACGGTCTGGCCCACCGCGCAGATGTCGTCCCGCTCGCCCTCCACCGTGAACAGCGCCGTGCGCCGGATTGCCGCCGGATCGACCCGGTGGCCGCGGTAGTGCAGCTTGCCCAATGGCAGCTCGTAGGTCTGGAACACCTTTTCGACCGTCTCCAGGTAGAACTCCGCCGGCAGGTCGTTGACGGCGAGGTATTCCTCGTAGAACACCCGGATCACGTTGGCCTTCTCGATGTCGCCGTCCACCAGGTGGCGGTACAGATCGGCGAACGATTTCTTGTGCCGGTCCAGGTTCATGGAAAGGAAAGCGGAGAGCTGGATGAAGCCGGGATAGACCCGGCGCATGAAGCCGGCGTGCGGCAGCGGCACGTGGTTGATCAGGTTCTGCTCGAACCATTCGATCGGCTTGCTGGTCGCCAGCTGGTTGACGCCGGTCGGGTTCACCCGGCAGTCGACCGGGCCGGCCATCAGCGTCAGGCTGCGCGGCTGGGCCGGGTGGTCGTCTTCGGCCATCAGCGCCACCGCCGCGAGCGCAGCCACACAGGGCTGGCACACCGCCACCGCATGCACGCCGGGACCGATGGCTGCCAGGAACTTCATCATGTGCTCGATATAGTCGTCCAGCCCGAACGGGCCGTTCCGCAGCGGCACGTCGCGCGCGTTGTGCCAGTCGGTGATGTAGACGTCGTGGTCCTGCAGCAGGGTGCGCGCGGTCTCGCGCAGCAGCGTGGCGAAATGGCCTGACAGCGGCGCCACCAGCAGCACCGGCGGCTGGCCGGTGACGCCGGGCTTGCGGAAGTGCAGCAGCGTGCCAAAGGGCAGCGACAGGGTTTGTTCTTCCACCACGGGGACGTTTTCGCCGAGCACGGTCACGGCGTCGATGCCGTAGGCCGGTCGGGTGTGGGTCAACCGCAGGCGCGAGATCACCTCGCTGGCCGCCGCGATCTTGCGCAGCAGCGTGCCTTCGGTGCGCTGGAACCACAGTTGCGCGCCCTGGTGCTGCGCCAGCAGCCGCAGCGGTGACAGCAGGTCCGATTGCGCCTGGTAAGCCTGGTAGAGCATCGCCATCTCATGACCTTTGAAGCGGGCGTGGCCCGCATGCGGTGCATGCAGGCAAGTTGCGGGCCACCTTGTGGCACAACCCTTGCTCGATCACAGGGCGCAGGGGCCTTCCGCCCCGGGCAGGAGACACTCATGGCCAAGGCCGTCCTCACCATCAGCAGCAAGAACTACGGCGCCTGGTCGCTGCGCGGCTGGCTGATGGCCAGGCTGGCCGGCCTGGACTTCACCGAGCAGGTGATCCCGCCGGACGACCCGGCGATGAAGGCGGAGATGCTGCTGCTGTCGTCGTCGATGCTGGTGCCTTCGCTGCAGCACAACGGCGTCAAGGTCTGGGACACGCTGGCCATCGGCGAGTACCTCAACGAGATCAAGCCCAAGGCCGGCCTGCTGCCGGCCGACGTCGCCGCCCGGGCCCATTGCCGCGCGATCTGCGGGGAGATGCACTCTGGCTTCGCGTCGATGCGCGGTGCGCTGCCGATGAACATCAAGGCCCACTTTCCCAATTTCAAGGTCTGGTCGCGGGCCCAGGCCGACATCGACCGGGTGCTGGCGATCTGGAAGGAATGCCTGGGCACGTACGGCGGGCCGTTCCTGTTCGGCAAGCAGCCCTGCATGGCCGACGCGATGTATGCGCCGGTGGTGACGCGTTTCCTCACCTATGACGTGGCGCTGGACAAGGCCGGCCTGGCCTATTGCAAGCGCGTCATGGAGTTGCCGGCGATGAAGGAATGGTTCGCCGCTGCCAAGCAGGAGCCCGAGGAGATCGACGAACTGGACGCGGAATTCTGACGTCATCCCCGCGCAGGCGGGGACCCAGGGCATCCGCTTTCTACGCTCTGGATTCCCGCCTGCGCGGGAATGACGGTCACCAGGGCGTCGGATCCGGAATCGCGCAGACCGGATCGACGTCGATCGACTTGAAGTCGGCCGGCGAGACGATCTCCAGGTACTCCATGTCGGGCGAGTAGTCGAACAGGAAGTGCCGGATGCCGGGGCGCTGGTGGATGCAGTCGCCGGCCGAGACCAGCGTCTCCTGGTCCTCGTACATGAAGCGGGCCCAGCCCTTGAGCATGATCACGATCTGGAAATCCGCCTCATGGCGGTGCCAGCCCGTGCCCTTCTCAGGTGCCATGTTCGCCTTGACAAGGTGCGCGATGACCTTGCCGTTGGTGGCTTCGGCCACCCCGAGGTCCCGGTAAAGGAAGAAATCACGCAAGCCGCCGGACACGAATTCGGTGTCGCCGGGCTTGATGTGGGAGAACTTGGTCTTGGTCCGATCCAGCATGGCTTCTCCTTGGTGCGCAGGGGAGCGCGCCGTTGCCGCAAGCAGGAAGCGTTCCCATTCCAGTGGGGACATCGAGGACCGGCGCCACCGATTCGAAACGCATGCCGAAATTTTCCTCGACATCCCTTTGATGGGGCGTGATAGATTGTGTGAAACAAATTGTTCCGCCGTTTCGCCACCACGGCAGCGAGCGCTTCACCCAGTGGGACGAGGATAAGACCGCTTATGAAATCTCTGTCAGGATGCCGGGCGCTGGGGATGCTGTTGCTTGTCTTGCTTGGCGGCTGTGGGTCCGGAGGATCCGATCCGGCCAGCGACTCGGGCTGCAGCCTGGATTACTGGGTTTCCACCACCGGCAGCGACAGTGCGAACGGCAGCGCCGCCGCGCCGTTCCTGACACTCGAGCGCGCGCGGCTGGCGGTCAGACAAGATCAGTCCAGGGGGCTATGCACCATCAATGTCAATGTCGGGCCGGGGACTTATGCGCTGACAACGCCGCTGGTGTTCGACGGACTTGATTCCGGTTCTTCCAGCGCGAAAGTCGTCTACCGGGCTGCTGCCGGCAACAACGCTCCAGCGATCCTGTCCGGTGGCGTTCCCGTGACCAGTTTCACCTGCACGCCAGCCAATCTTTGCACCGGCAGCGTGTCAGGCCTGCCGGCCGGCAGGATGCCGCGCCAGTTCTATGTCAATGGCCAGCGCGCCATCCGCGCACGCTCGAATTACGGCCAGGCGGTCAACCTCAATTACATGCGCGTCGCGAATGGCTATTCGCAAGTTCTTCCCCAGTCCTTCGTCCACCCCGAATTGCTCGAGGCGGTGACGAACACCCAGTGGAAAATGATGCGCTGTCCCGTGGCGAGTCTCTCTGGCACCACGCTCGTCATGCAGGAGCCCTGCTGGAACAATGCGAATACCTCCGCGGTTCCTTGGAATTTTCAGCTTCTCAGCTGGCTGGAGAACGCTCCGGAGTTCGTGACCCAACCCAATACCTGGTTTCTCGATCCCTACAGCCAGAAGCTGACCTATTTCAACACTGGTGCCGGCATCCCCAAGGACGGCATCCTGCCGGTGCTGGAACGCCTGGTCGAATTGAAGGGAACGCCTGCCGATCCGGTGGAGTACATCAGCTTCCAGGGCCTGCAGTTTTCCCACGCCACCTGGCTGGAGCCCAACGGCAGCAGCGGCTATGTGACCGACCAGAGCAGCTACACACTGCGGGGCAGTGGCTATCACGCGAACACCATCGGCCACCAGCAGATGACCTATAAAACGCTGGGCAACGTGACGCTTCAGTACGCGCGCAACATTGCGTTCACAGGCAATACCTTCAGCCACCTGGGCGGCGTGGCGCTCGATCTGGATACCGGCAGCCAGGACAATTCGATCGTCAACAATACGTTTACCGACATATCGTCGACTGCGCTGCAGATCGGCGGACTGTCACCCATCGACGCACGGCCGGACGCAGCACAGGCGACCCGCCGCAACCTGGTGGAGAACAACAGCATTTCCCATACCGGCCAGGATTACTACGATTCGGCGGGCATATTCGTTGGCT
Source organism: Burkholderiales bacterium (assembly GCA_038244915.1). Taxonomy (GTDB): domain Bacteria; phylum Pseudomonadota; class Gammaproteobacteria; order Burkholderiales; family Burkholderiaceae_C; genus Ramlibacter. The sequence continues at coordinate 121,095 of JBBRSZ010000004.1, forward strand.
TCACGACCGGCACCCGCATAACCCACAACACTGTCAGCCACACGCCCTGGAGCAGCATCGCCATCGGCTGGGGCTGGGGATTGCTGGACTATCCTGGTTTCCCGGGATTGCCGAATGCAACGCCCGGGATGTGGGGCACGTACACAACTGCGACCATCGCGAGCAACAACGAGATCAGCAGCAATAAATTCGAAAACTTCCTGGAACAGCTCTGGGATGGCGGAGCGATCTACACCAACGGTTCGCAAGGACCGGATCTGGCCAATGGCCTGCTGATCAAATTGAATGTCGCCCAGAACAAGCGGCCCGGCGCGGGAAGCAATATCTACTACACCGATGGCGGAAGCCGATTCGTCACGCTCCGGCAGAATGTGTCGCTCAATAACCCGGTCGGAACTGTCGATTTCGGTCCCTGCCTTGCCGGGTCCTCGATTTCCCCCTTGTGTGCGGCAACCGGCGTTCTTTCCTACGGGGCCGATTTTGGCGGGTGCCTCCCGGTCGGGAACCTCACTTACAACGGAAATTATTTCCTCAATCCGATCGACTTTTTCGGCCCCCAACTCTGTAAGAACACCGCCTTCATCCCCGCATATCCCGTGAATCTTGAGATACAAAACAACATTCCGACCACGTCGGCCGATCAGGTTCCGGGCTGGATCCTTTTCCAGGCCGGCGTGCAATAGGAAACCAGGCTTGCGTGGCGACCCCGCATCAACGAATGTGCAGACCCGAGTGACGACGCCGCTGAGGCGGACCAGCTCCTGGGCCCGCTTGCCAGGCACTCTCCCATCGACGGAAAGGCGCAGATCATGAAAAATTCATGCCGACAGCTTCAGCGGATCGCCGCTGCGGCAGCCGTGGCGCTCAGCCTGTCCGCTTGTTCCAACAATGATTCCGCGACAGCCGCGCCGGCCCCGGGACTGCTGTCTATCAACAACGCAGCGCCGATCAAGCTCTATACGGTCGGAAAGGCGGTAGCCGTCCCTGTGGCGTTGAGCCGCGGCGGCGGCGAGATTGCGCTTGCCGTCGATGTGACCAGCAGCGATCCCACGATAGCGACGGTATCGTCTGGCAAATGCCACCTGTCCGACCACGAAACAGGGAACAGGTGCCAGCTGCTTGTGCGCGCAGTGGCTGCCGGTAGTGCCACCCTGACAGCGTCGGCGCCGGGGTATGCGCCGGTGACTCTCTTCGCCTCCTTCGGCGGCGCTGCGCCAAAGGAGGCACTGTATGGCGCTGTCCAGATCGGCGCGTTTCCCAGCTCCGGCGAGCCGTCCACATCGAATTTCGATATGGCGGCCCAATTGGGGACCAGCGTCAAACTGCAAGCGAGCTTGACAGGCTTCGATACCACGCTGGATGGGGTACCGATACTTCTGAGCACGACGGCAGGTTCGATCAAAGGGAATCCCCAGTGCAATGTCGACAGCGGAGCCGACGCGAATCACTATTGCATTTACGAGCTGCAGCTGCCCGCCACCGCCCCCGCCGGCAATACAGTGACGGTGACTGCGAAAGTGGTGGGCAATCCATCTTCCTTCCAGACGTGGAATTCACCAACCGTCACCATAAAAACGCAATCCAATCCCGTCCCTGGAACGATCGCGCTCCAGGGAACAGGTTCCAATACCGCGCTGGGAATGTCGGCCCCGATCTGGGCGGTCCTGCGCGATAGCTCCGGGGTCGGCGATACCGTCGTCACGTTGAGCGCGTCGAATCAGAAGATTGCCATCAACTCCGGTGTTTCCGTCGGCAGCGGGCGCTATCAGACCCTGTCCTGCACCCTGAACTCCGACAATCCGGTTTGCGGCTTCGGCGTCAAGGGCGTCACCGCCGGCATCGCCACGATCGGCGCTACGTCGAGCCCCGGCAGCTACGCAATCAAACCGCTCGCGCTTTCCGTGAACGCGCCGCTTTCCACGTCTCGCGTCATCAAATTTGCGAACAGCGGCAGCAGCCCGGTCTGGGTTGGCATTACCGGAGGCACGTCGAACAGCTACCAGACGAACGCGTTGATTTCGACCGTGGATCCGGCGACCAGCGGCCCCAACAAGATGTGCGGGCCATCCAACCCGGCGGGTGCGTGCCCCACGGGTTCCACTTGTCAGCAGGGCGGAGCCGCACCAGACGCGAAAACAAGCTATTTCTGTTATTGGGACCAGCCTGTGCCTTCAAGTGGATACCAGATTGTGGCCGGCTCGACGACTCTGCCGGCCACGACCAGCATCAGCATTTCGGATTCATCCTACGATCCGATAGCCGACATCACCTGGTCGGGCAATTTCTATCCAAGGCAAGGGTGCGCGCTGGACCAAGGCGTGTTGAAGTGCACCATCGCCAGTTGCGGAAATGCATCCTCCGGCCAGGCGTGCGCCCCGGGGACCGGAGGAACTCCGGCGGTTGCCACCCTGCCGGAAGTAACGCTGCAGAAAAACGGCACCGACTATTACGATCTGTCGATCATCGGCGGCGCGAACGTTGCCACCTCCTTCGGCCCCGACAACTCTGCATCTCCCGCCATTCCGGTCCCGACCGCCAAGCTCTACATGTGCGGAACTGCCGGCGCCAGCACGGCGCAGGGCGGCTTGCTGGCATCGGACTGGAGCATGGCAACGCACGTCAACGATCCATTGGTCGCAAGCGCGGGCGCATTCAGTCTGACCGCCCAGACCGCAAACCCGGCATCCAAGGCCTACTATCGATTCGTATCGACGGAATCTCCCCGCAAGAATCAGGGATGTAGCACTGATCGTTGTACGACCCCGGGTTCTGTTTGCGGCTATGACAGCAACGCCGTCAACAATGGCAACAACTCCGACTACAAGACGAGTTGCGGCACTCATCTTGCATGGCTGTCGGCCAATGCGCTCTGGGCGTTGAACGCCAACGCGACCAACGCGGCGCCATTCAAGTTCGCCGGAACTTACAGCGACAGCGCCGGAAACAAGGTTCAGTTCGACCAGCTCTTCGTCTGTACGGCACCCACCGTCAGCGGGTACGCCGCGCCCGCCACGATCACCGATTCGTCGCTGGTCTGTGGCTGCTCCAACTGGGGTGACAGCTCGCTGGCGAGCGCCGCTGGGGATGCCCCCTTTACTGCGCAAGTTGCGACACCGTCGGTTGCCTGTACGGCGAACAATACCTTTGGGTCCAGCTACTACTGGACGCAGTACGTCCTGCCCAGCATCGCCTGGCTGAAGAAATCCTGCCCTACCTGCTATACCTACCCGTTCGACGACATGAGCTCCACTTTCCAGTGCACCAATCAAGCGACTTCCGGCTCAGGCACGAATACCGTTCCCTATGTCATCAGATTCGGCGGAACCATTGCCGGTCAATAGGCGCAGGAAGCACACCCATTGCGGTGGACGCGCCGTTGCGGGCAATTGCGCTCTGGGATAATCCCGGCATGAGCGGAAACACCTTCGGCACCTTGTTCGCGGTCACGAATTTCGGCGAGTCGCACGGCCCGGCGATCGGCTGTGTGATCGATGGCTGCCCGCCGGGGATGGCGCTGTCCGAAGCCGACATCCAGCCCGACCTGGACCGGCGCCGGCCCGGCACCAGCCGCCACGTGACGCAGCGCAAGGAAGAAGACAAGGTCGAGATCCTGTCCGGCGTCTACGAAGGCCGCACCACCGGCACGCCGATCTGCCTGCTGATCCGCAACACCGACCAGCGCAGCAAGGATTACAGCGAGATCGCCCAGACCTTCCGTCCCGGCCACGCCGACTATAGCTACCTGCAGAAGTACGGCCTGCGCGACCCGCGCGGCGGCGGCCGGTCTTCTGCCCGGCTCACCGCGCCCATGGTGGCGGCGGGCGCGGTCGCCAAGAAGTGGCTGGCACAGAAGTACGGCACGGTGTTGCGTGGCTGCATGACGCAGATCGGCGACGTCGTCATCCCGTTCGAGCACTGGGACCACGTCCCGAACAATCCGTTCTTCGCGCCGGTGGCCGATGTCTCGGCGCTGGAGGGCTACATGGACAGCCTGCGCAAGGCCGGCGATTCGTGCGGCGCCCGAATCCGCATCACCGCCTCCAACGTGCCGCCGGGCCTGGGCGAGCCGCTGTACGACAAGCTCGATGCCGACATCGCCTGGGCCATGATGGGCATCAATGCCGTCAAGGGCGTGGAGATCGGCGCCGGCTTTGCCAGCGTGACGCAGCGTGGCACCACCCACGGCGATTCGATGACGCCGCAGGGCTTTCGCACCAACAACGCCGGCGGCGTGCTGGGTGGCATCAGCACCGGCCAGGACCTGGAAGTGTCGATCGCCGTCAAGCCGACCAGCTCGATCATCAGCCCGCGCGAGACCATCAACCTCAAGGGCGAGCCGACCGAGGTGGTGACCAAGGGGCGGCACGACCCCTGCGTCGGCATCCGCGCCACGCCGATCGCCGAAGCGATGCTGGCGCTGGTGGTGATCGAGCATGCGCTGCGCCAGCGGGCCCAGAACGCCGACGTCAACCCGCCGCTGGCGCCGATCCAGTCCTCGTTCCTCTGACGCCGCCGATGCGCGAGCGCAATGGGCTGGTGCCGTTCGCGGCCTTGTCCGCGAGCTATTTCGCGCACATCGGCTTTTTCAACCCCTACCTGCCGCTGTGGCTCAAGGACCTGGGCTTTCCGATCGTGGTGATCAGCCTGCTGGCCTCGGTGCAGTCGTTCACCCGCGTGTTCGCGCCCTATGCATGGGGCGCGCTGTCGGACCATACCGGCGAGCGGGTCCGGCTGCTGCGCCTGAGTGCCGCCGTGGCGCTGGTCGCCTCGGCCGGGCTGTGGATCGACGGCGGCCCGTGGTGGGTGGGGCTGGTGCTGCTGGTGCTGTTCACCCACACCAGCTCGATGATGTCGCTGACCGAAGCGGCGATGGCCCACCTGGTGGCCGGCGACTGGGGCCGCTATGGGCGGGTGCGGCTGTGGGGCTCGGCCGGCTTCCTGCTCACCGTGTTCCTGGCTGGCGCCTGGTTCCAGCGCTTCGGCATGGGCGGCTTCCCGGCTTGGGCGGCGGTCACGCTCGCCCTGGTGCTGCTGTGCACCTTCCTGTTGCCGGACACGCGCGAACAGCCGGCTGCCCACGCCAAGCGTGAGAAGCAGCCGGTCGGGCCGGTGCTGCGCCAGCCGGTGGTGCGCTGGTTCTTCGCCTCGCTGCTGTTCCACGTGATGGCGCACTTCGCCATCTACGGCTTCCTGTCGCTCTACCTCGATGCGCTGGGCTACAACAAGGCCATGATCGGCGTGCTGTGGGCGGTCTCGGTGGCGGTGGAGATCGGCTGGTTCTTCAGCCAGGGCAGGCTCATTTCCCGGTTGCCGATGGCGCGCTGGCTGGTGGTCTGCGGCGCCGCCACGGTGCTGCGGATGGCGCTCACCGGCGGGCTCGGATTCTCGCTGGCGGCGCTGTTCCTCGCGCAGATGCTGCACGCGCTCACCTTCGCCACCCACCACACCGCCTGCATCGCGATGGTCAGCCATCACTTTCCGGGCCGGCTGCGCGGCCGCGGCCAGGCGCTGTTCACCGTGATCGGGTACGGCGTCGGCGGAGTGGTCGGCGTGCTGGCCGGCGGGGCGTTCGCGTCGCGCTTCGGCTTCCAGGCGATGTTCGGCGTCGCCGCGCTGCTGGCGGCGCTGGGCACGCTGTGCGCATGGCGGGTCGCCAGGCTCGAGCGGCTGTAGGCGCGTTCCGGCCCGGCGCCGCCGCCTTCATCGTCCATACCGGCAGCGTCGGAAGCTGATCCCTATTTTTGGACTTTCGACCTCGTTCGGGAACCATGGAACCGGGTTTGCGCCATATGATTGCTGGATGCGACTGTCCTTCGCATCCGATGCGGATGTTCGAGGCGGCAGATCCGCAAGGCATGTCCCCGAAAGGCCGCTCCCCATGGAACTGAAGACCGCCCGGATCACCATCCTGATCGATCCCGGCAAGAAGCTCGCGCTGGAAAAGCTCTGCGCCGAGCAGGATGTGACACCGTCGCAGGTGGTGCGGCGGCTGATCCGCGACTACCTTGCCCTGAACGGCGTTTCCGCGACCGCCGGCCAGGGCGCGCAACAACCGGCGCAACTGGCTTGAATACGAACCTGCCCCCGCCGCCCGCGCCCGTTGTCGGTGCCCGCCTGATCGGCACCAGTGGCCAGGAATGGGTCGTGCTGCGCACCACCCATGCCGAGGAAGACCCGGAGATCTGGCTGGTTCACGTGATCAAGACGGCCGACGCGCAGGCCGGCCAGCGCCACCTGTCGCTGGTGATGACCGGCGAGGAATTCACCGAGTTCTGCCACGCCGAGGGCATCTCCTGAGGCGTTCGCGCGCGCCGGTTTGCTAAGCTCGCGCCATGAAAACCGCACTGGTCCTCAACGGTCCCAACCTCAACCTGCTCGGCACCCGCGAGCCCCAGGTGTACGGCTCGCAGACGCTGGCCGACGTCGAAAAACTCTGCGCCGACGCCTGCGCCAGCCATGGACTGCAACTCGATTTCCGCCAGAGCAACCATGAAGGCGTGCTGGTCGACTGGATCCAGGAAGCCGGCCGCGGCCAGCAGGACGGCAGCGTGGCCGGCGTCATCCTCAACGCCGGTGCCTACACCCACACCAGCATCGCCCTGCATGACGCGATCAAGGGCGCCGGGGTCACGTTGATCGAATTGCACATCAGCAATGTGCATGCGCGGGAGGCCTTCCGCCACCACTCCTACATCTCGCCCGCGGCGCGCGCGGTGATGGCGGGGTTCGGCGTGCAGGGCTACCCGCTGGCCATCGCCGCGCTCGCCGCGTTCTGACGCGCGCCGCGGCGCGGCGATTTGCGCCTGCGCAGCCGGTTCTTCTACACTGGCGGCTTATGAACCAGCCAGTACATTCTCCGGTTGCGCGCAAGCAGGCGAAGGCGGCGCCGCGCACCAACGATCCCGAGCGCACCCGGGCCGACATCATCGAGGTGGCGACCCACGAGTTCTCCGAAAAAGGCCTGGCCGGCGCCCGCATCGACGTCATCGCGCAGGCGATGCGCACCAGCAAGCGGATGATCTACTACTACTTCGGCAGCAAGGAGGCGCTGTACGTCGCCGTGCTGGAGGAGGCCTACCGCCGGATCCGCCACATCGAGGCCGACCTGCACCTGGAAGACCTGGCGCCCGAAGACGCGCTGCGCAAGCTGGTCGGCTTCACCGTGGACTACCAGCTGGCCAACCCGGACTTCATCCGGCTGGTGATGAACGAGAACATCCACCGTGGCGAGTTCCTCGGCCAGAGCAAGATGATCCAGACGCTGAACGTGCCGGCGATCAACGCCGTACGGCAAGTCTATGAGCGCGGCGTGAAGGACAAGGTGTTCCGCTCGGGCATCGACCCGGTGGACCTGCACATGTCGATCAGCGCGCTGAGCTTCTTCAACGTCTCCAACCGCCACACCTTCTCGCTGATCTTCAAGCGCGACCTCGAGTCGCCGGCCGCCATCGTGGCCCGGCGCGACAGCATCATCGAGATGGTGGTGCGGTTCGTGCGCAAGTAGCCGCCGCGCCGACGGAGCCGAAGTCGGAGCCGGCTACGGGTTTGCCCGAATTCTATAAAACTAACCAGTTCGTACATACTTCGGTCCGACGGCGCCGGAGCAGGCGCCGCTGCCCGATTCCGGCGCCCACGCCTGGACGAAACCCGGAGACAGCCGATGCTTCAGAAGGTGATCGATCGCTACTGCCAGTTGCTGTCCGTCGTCATGGTGGCCTGCCTGGCCCTGATGGTGGTGCTGGTGTTCGGCAACGTGGTGCTGCGCTACGCGGCCAACTCCGGCATCGCGATGTCGGAGGAGCTGTCGCGCTGGCTGTTCGTCTGGATGACCTTCCTGGGCGCCGTGGTCGCGATGCGCGACCACGCCCACCTGGGCAGCGACATGGTGGTGTCGCGGTTGCCGGCCTGGGGCAAGAAGGTCTGCCTGGTGATCGGCTACCTGCTGATGCTGTACGTCTGCTGGCTGTTGTTCAAAGGCTCGCTGGAGCAGAGCCGCATCAACCTCACCACCACCAGCGCCACGATGGAGGCCTCGATGGCCTGGTTCTATTCGAGCGGAATGGTGTTCGCGGTCTCGGGCGCGCTGATCCTGCTGCTGGATTTCTGGCGCCTGCTCACCGGCCGGATGGGTGACGACGAACTGGTGGCGATCCAGGAATCGGAGGAAGTGACGCCCGCCGTCCAGCCCGGTCCGGAAAATGAAGTCAGGAACGGTTCATGACCATCGTGGTCTTCCTCGGCTCGCTGCTCGGTGCCATGGCGCTGGGCATCCCGATCGCGTTTTCGCTGCTGCTGTGCGGCGCGGCGCTGATGTGGCACCTGCAGCTGTTCGACGCCCAGATCCTGGCCCAGAACGTCATCAACGGCGCCGACAGCTTCCCGCTGCTGGCCGTGCCGTTCTTCATGCTGGCCGGCGAACTGATGAACGAGGGCGGCCTGTCCAGGCGCATCGTCAACCTGGCGATGGCGCTGGTGGGCCACATCAAGGGCGGCCTGGGCTACGTCACGATCGTCGCCGCCTGCATCATGGCGGCGCTGTCCGGCTCCGCCGTCGCCGACGCCGCCGCGCTGACGGCGCTGCTGCTGCCGATGATGGTCGCGGCCGGCCACGACAAGGCGCGCTCGGCCGGGTTGATCGCCTCGGCCGGCATCATCGCCCCGGTGATTCCGCCCAGCATCGGCTTCGTCATCTTCGGCGTCGCCGCCAACGTCTCGATCTCCAAGCTGTTCCTGGCCGGCATCTTCCCGGGCCTGCTGCTGGGTGCGTCGCTGTGGTTCACCTGGTGGTGGCTGGTGCGCAAGGAGCAGGTGAAGGCGCCGCCGCGCCGCACCCGCGGCGAGGTGATGACCGCGTTCCGCGAATCGACCTGGGCGCTGGTGTTGCCGGTGATCGTGGTGGTGGGCCTGAAGTTCGGCGTCTTCACCCCGACCGAAGCGGCCGTGGTGGCGGCTGTCTATGCGCTGCTGGTCTCGACCCTGGTGTACCGCGAACTGAAGTGGCGCCACCTCTACCCGGTGTTCCTGGCCGCGGCCAAGACCACGGCCGTCATCATGTTCCTGGTGGCCGCGGCGATGGTCTCGGCCTGGCTGATCACCGTGGCGCAGTTGCCGGCGCAGGTCGTGGCGCTGCTGGAGCCATTGCTCGGCCATCCGAAGCTGCTACTGGTCGCGATCATGGTGCTGGTCATGGTGGTCGGGACGGCGCTGGACATGACGCCGACCATCCTGCTGCTGACGCCGGTGCTGATGCCGGTGGTGAAGGCGGCGGGAATCGACCCGGTCTACTTCGGCGTGCTGTTCATCATCAACAACGCCATCGGCCTGATCACGCCACCGGTGGGGACCGTGCTCAACACCGTGGCCGGCGTCGGCCGCGTGAGCATGGACGACGTCACCAGAGGCGTGCTGCCGTTCATGTGGGCTCAGTTCGCCATCATGTTCCTGATGGTCCTGTTCCCCGACCTGGTGATGGTGCCGGCGCGCTGGCTGGCCAACTGAGTTTTCTTTTCCTTTCCCCAACGACCCCCGAGGAGACAACCATGAAACGTCTGATGATCAAAACCCTGCTGGCCACGGCGGCCGTCCTGGCGCTTGGCCTGGCGTCGGCCCAGGACATCAAGGAGCGCACGCTCAAGATGGGCCTGCAGAATCCCAAGGGCCATCCGGCCGTGATGGGCGCGGAGAAGTTCGCCGAGATCGTCGCCGCCAGGTCGGGCGGCAAGATCAAGGTCAACCTGTTCCCCGGCGGCGTGCTGGGCGGCGACGCGCCGACGGTCTCGGCGCTGCAGGGCGGCACGGTGGAAATGACCGTGCTCAACTCCGGCATCCTGGCCTCGCAGGTCAAGGAATTCGCGATCTACGACTTCCCGTTCCTGTTCGCCAATGCCAAGGAAGCCGACGCCATCGTCGACGGGCCGTTCGGCAAGGGCTTGCACGCCAAGCTGGCCGACAAAGGCATCATCGGCCTGGCCTACTGGGAGCTGGGCTTTCGCGACCTGACCAACGGCCGCCGCCCGATCAACAAGGTGGAGGACATCGCCGGCCTGAAGCTGCGGGTGATCCCCAACCCGATCAACATCGACTGGGTCAAGGCGCTGGACGCCAACCCGACGCCGCTGGCCTTCCCCGAGCTGTACGCCGCCCTGGAACAGAAAGCCGTCGACGGCCAGGAGAACCCGGTCAGCGTGATCCTGGCCAACAAGTTCGCCGAAGTGCAGAAGTACCTGACGCTGACCCACCACCAGTACAACCCGCAGTCGGTGATCATCAGCAAGAAGGTCTGGGACACCATGAGCCCGGCCGAGAAGAGGATCATCCAGGACGCCGCCGACGAAGCCGGCAAGTACGAGCGCCAGGTCTCGCGTGACCAGGCCGCCTCCACCATCGACCAGCTGAAGAAAGCCGGCATGCAGGTGACCGAACTGCCGGCCGCGGAGATGGCCAAGCTGCACCTCAAGATGAAGCCGGTGATCGACAAGCACGCGGCCAGCGTCGGCGAAGCGACGGTGAAGGAAGTGCAGGCCGAACTGGCCAAGCTGCGCAAGTAAAGCGGATGAATGCCAGCGTGATGCCTGGTTCAGCGATCGCTCCCGAGCCGGCCCCGGCCGCCGCGCGCAAGGTGCTGGTGGGGCTGATCGGCGCCGGCATCCAGCGCTCGCTGACGCCGGCGATGCACGAGGAGGAGGCCCGCCACCACGGCCTGCGCCTGCACTACCAGTTGATCGACCTGGACCGCGGCGGCGGCAGCGAGGCCGAGCTGCCGGGGTTGCTGGCCGCCGCCCGCACCATGGGGTTCGCCGGGCTGAATATCACCTATCCCTGCAAGCAGGCGGTGATTCCGCTGCTGGACGAGCTGTCGGAGCAAGCGCGGTCCATGGGCGCGGTGAACACGGTGGTCAACCAGGGCGGCAAGCTGGTCGGCCACAACACCGACGGCTCGGGCTGGAGCTGGGGCTTCCGGCGCGCGCTGCCGCAGGCCGACCTGCGCCGGGTGGTGCTGCTGGGCGCCGGCGGCGCCGGCTCGGCCATCGCGCATTCCGTGCTGCGGCTTGGCGCCGACGAACTGCGGCTGGTGGACAGCGACGGCGAACGCGCCAGCCTGTTGGCGCAGCGACTGAACAGCCAGTACGGCGCCGGCCGGGTCACTGCCTTCAGCGATGTGGCACAGGCATTGGCCGGTGCCACCGGGCTGATCCACGCCACGCCGACCGGCATGGACAAGCTGCCCGGACTGCCGCTGGCGGAATCGCTGCTGCGGCCCGACCTGTGGGTGGCGGAGATCGTCTATTTCCCGCTGGAGACGCAGCTGCTGCGGGCGGCGCGCGCGCGCGGCTGCGCCACCGTCGACGGCGGCACCATGGCCGTGGGCCAGGCCATCGGCGCCTTCGAGCTGTTCACCGGTGTCAAGGCCGACGCCGACCGCATGGAACGCCACTTGCGCAGCCTGCTGGCCGAGCGCAGCGGCGAGTGACATGAAGAAGTCCATTGCCACCGTCTCCGTCAGCGGCATGCTGCGCGAAAAGCTGGCCGCGATCTCGGCCGCCCGCTTCGACGGCGTGGAGATCTTCGAGAACGACCTGCTGCAGTTCCCCGGCACGCCGGCCGACGTGCGCAAGATCGCCGAGGACCTGGGGCTGGCGATCGACCTGTTCCAGCCGTTCCGCGATTTCGAGGGCGTCAGCCCGGCGCAGCTGCAGCGCAACCTGGACCGGGCCGAGCGCAAGTTCGACCTGATGCAGGAGCTGGGCGCGCCGCTGATGCTGGTGTGTTCCAACGCCCAGCCCGGCACCTCGGCCGACCGCGAGCTGATCGCCGCGCAGCTGCGCGAGCTGGCCGAGCGCGCCGGCCGCCGCGGCCTGCGCATCGGCTACGAGGCGCTGGCCTGGGGCACGCAGACCAACCGCTTTTCGCAGGCCTGGGAGGCCGTGAAGCTGGCCGACCATCCGCACCTGGGACTGATCCTGGACAGCTTCCACACCCTGGTGCTGAAGGACGACATCGGGCCGATCGCCGACCTGCCCGGTGACCGCATCTTCTATGTGCAGCTGGCCGATGCGCCGTGGCTGCAACTGGACGTGCTGTCGCACAGCCGGCACTACCGCTGCTTCCCAGGCCAGGGCGAATTGCCGGTCGTGCCCTTCGTCGGCGCGGTGCTGGAATCGGGCTACACCGGCCCGATCTCGCTGGAGATCTTCAACGACGAATTCCGCGCCTCGCCGGCGCGGCCGACCGCCGGCGACGCGATGCGTTCGCTGCAATGGCTGGAAGAGCAGGTGCGGCACCTGCCGCAGCGCAAGGACGGGCCGGGCCAGGGACTGACCCTCGGCGAGAGCCACCGGGTGGCACTGCTCGATCCGCCGTCGCCACCCAGGCTCAGCGGCTGGTCGTTCATCGAATTCGCCGCCAACGCGGTGACGGCGCAGCGCCTGGGCGACTTCCTGGCCGCCACCGGCTTCGAGCGCATCGGCCACCACCGCTCCAAGCAGGTCGACCTGTACGGCCAGGGCGAAGTGCGGGTGGTGCTCAATCGGGAAGACGAATCCTTTGCCCGTTCCTACTTCGGGCTGCATGGACCGTCGGTCTGCGCCGTGGCCCTGGGCACCACCGACGCGCCGGCGGCGCTGTCGCGGGCCGAGGCATTCGGATGCCAGCGGTTGGCGGGCCGGATCGGCGTCAACGAACTGACCATCCCGGCGGTGCGGGCGCCGGACGGCAGCCTGGTGTATTTCTTCGACACGCACCATGGCGGCGAGCACGGCTTTGAGGCCGACTTCGTGGTCGATGCAACGGCCGCCGCGGGCAGCCCGATGGGCGAGGGCGCCCGGGTCGACCACATCTCGCAGGTGGTGCCGGTCGGCAGCCTCGATGCCTGGGTGCTGTTCTACCGCGCCGTGCTGGGGCTGACGCCGCTGGCCAGCGTGGTGATGAACGACCCGTACGGCGTGGTGCGCAGCCGCGCGGTGGAGTCGGCCGACCAGGCGGTGCGCTATTCGATGAACGTGTCGGAGCGGCAGAACACCGCCGCCGGCCGATCGGTCAGCAAGTTCGGCGGCGCCGGCGTCCACCACATCGCCTTGCGCGTGACCGACGTGCTGGCGACGGCGCAGGCGCTGCGCACGCGCGGCGCGCCGATGCTGCAGATTCCGGACAACTACTACGACGACCTGGAAGCGCGCTTCGGCCTGGGGCCGGAGTTCCTCGACCAGCTGCGCCGCAACCATGTGCTGTACGACCGCTCGGGCGAGGGCGAATTCCTGCACTGCTACACCACGCCGTTCGAGGATCGCTTCTACTTCGAGTTCATCGAGCGGCGCGGCGGCTATTCCTCGTACGGCGCCATCAACGCGCCGGTGCGGCTGGCGGCGCTGGCCCAGCTGCGCGAGCCCGGCTGAGCCAGGACGCCTGCAGGGATGACCGAAAGCCAATAGCATTGGCGCATGACTTCCCATCTCAAGATCGATTTCGTCTCCGACGTTTCCTGCCCGTGGTGCGCCATCGGGCTGGCCTCGCTGGAACAGGCCCTGAACAACCTGCAGGGCGACGTGCAGGCCGAACTGCGCTTCCAGCCGTTCGAGCTCAACCCGCAGATGCCGGCCGGCGGCCAGGACATCACCGAACACCTCACGCAGAAGTACGGCTCCACGCCCGAGCAGCAGGCCGGCTCGCGCGAGGCGATCCGCCAGCGCGGTGAGAGCGTGGGATTCACCTTCCGCAAGGAGGGCCGGGGCAGGATCTACAACACGTTCAACGCCCACCGGCTGCTGCACTGGGCCGAACTTCAGGATCCGGCGCGCCAGCACGCCCTGAAGAAGGCGCTGCTGGGCGCCTACTTCACCGACGGCAAGAGCCCGGAGGACCGTGAGGTGCTGCTGGCGGCGGTGGCGCAGGCGGGGCTGGACGTGGAGCAGGCGCGGACCGTGCTGGACAGCGATGCTTATGCCGCCGAGGTGCGCGAGCGCGAGCAGTTCTACCTGGACAACGGCATCCATGCCGTGCCGGCCGTCATCATCAACGGCAAGCACCTGATCCAGGGCGGCCAGCCGGCCGAGGTGTTCGAGCAGGCGCTGCGGCAGATCGCCCAGACCGCCTGAGGGCTGTCAGACCGAGGAGCGGAAGCGCTCGTTCACGGTGATCCAGAAATCGTGGACCTGGCGCATCTTGCGCCGCAGTTCGTCGAAGTCGGTGGCCTTGCGCACGTAGCTGTTGGCACCGTTGGCGTAACAGGCGGCGATGTCGGCTTTTTCGGTCGACGACGAATGCATGATCACCGGGACGGCGGCGGTGCGCGGGTCGTCCCGGATCGCCCGCAGCACCTGCACGCCGTTCAGGCGGATCAGCTTCATGTCCAGCAGGATCAGGGAGGGTTGCTTGCGGGTGTCGCGGCCTTCATGGTTGCCGCGGCCGAACAGGTAGTCCAGCGCTTCGATGCCGTCGTCGGCGGTCACGATGCGCTCCGGGTCGCAGCACTCGGCCAGCGCCATCACCGTCAGTTCGAGATGGTCGGGGTTGTCATCGACGACGAGAACTGCCGCGTCTTTCATGGTTCAGGCCTGGAGTGCGGCGATTTTCCCATACCGCCGGGCCTGGCGGGCGCTCAGCCGGCGCCCGACGGGCCGGGCAGGGCCTGGCAGTACTCGATCAGGGCGTCGGTTTCGATCGACTTGTCGAATACGCCGTCGCTGCCCAGGGCCTCGCACTGTTTGCGCACGTCCGGGTTGGCGCTACCGGTCAGCACCACCACCTTGCGGCCGGGCTTGCGGTTGCGGATGGCGCTGAGCACGCCGAACCCGCTGCCGCCGCGCTCCAGGGTGAGGTCGACGATGGCGATGTCCCACTCGTTGGACGGGTTGCAGAGCCAGTCGATCGCCGATTTTTCGCTGCTGGCGACGCCGGCTGTGCCGACGTCGGCCAGTTCGGCCAGCGCCTCCACCAGGCTCTCGCGGATCGCCGCATTGTCTTCGACCACAAACGCCATCAACCTCAAACCAGTCTCCTTGCGCACGGGGCGCCCGACCGCGATGATCGCACGGCGCCGGGGCCGCTGGCGTCGCGGGAACGCATGGAGCGCGATTTTTCACAAATAAAACGGCACCGTCGGGCCAGGGTGCTTTACGCGGCACCCAGGAAGGCCAGGCGCGAATATCACGACAATACCGAACCCACCCTGTCCCGGATTCTTCCCGCGCCCCCTGCCTCATGTCTCGTGAACTGACGACCGACCGGACCAGCCGGCTGCTGCTGGCGGCGCTGCTGCTGCTGGCGTTGGCACGCCTGCTGTCGCTGGCCTTCTATCCGCTGATGGACATGACCGAGGCGCGCTATGCCGACATCGCCCGCCGGATGGCCGCCAGCGGCGACTGGATCACCTTGTCGCTGGACGAGATGCGGACTTTCTGGGGCAAGCCTGCGCTCTCGTTCTGGGCCACCGCCGCCGGGCTCAAACTGTTCGGCGTCAACGCCTGGGCGGCGCGGGTCCCGCACTTCCTGATGGGGCTGGGAGTCGCAGCGCTGGTGTGGTTCCATGGGCGCGATTCGTCGCGCCGGCTGGCCTGGCACGCGGTGGCGCTGCTGGCGGGCTCGTTGCTGTTCCTGTTGTCGGCCGGCGCCGTCATGACCGACATGGCGCTGGTGCTCGGGACCACGATGGTGATGAGCGGCTTCTGGTGGTGCGTGACTGGCCGCAGCGGCCTGGCGCCCCGGCTTGCGCTGGTCCTGGGGCTGGCCATCGGCCTGCTGGCCAAGGGCCCGCTGGCGCTGGCGCTGTGCGCGGTGCCGATCGGCGGCTGGGTCCTGTGGCAGCGGCAATGGGGCGAGGCCTGGCGCCGGATCCCCTGGATTGCCGGCCTGCTCGCGGTGGCGCTGCTGGTGCTGCCGTGGTACCTGCTGGCCGAGGAACGCAGTCCGGGTTTCCTCCAGTATTTCATCGTCGGCGAACACATCGACCGCTTCCTGGTGCGCGGCTGGACCGGCGACCTGTACAGCAACGCCCACGGCATGGCGCATGGCACGGTCTGGCTGTTCGGGGTGGCTGCAGCGCTGCCCTGGGCGGTGGTGCTGCCGCTGGCTTGGCTGGCCGGCGGTGCCCGCCGCTCCACCGTGCTGGCGAGCAGCGAGCTGCGCTACCTGCTGCTGTGGGTGCTCTGGCCCTGCGTGTTCTTCACCATGGCCGGCAACATCCTGTGGACGTATGTGCTGCCGGGGATGCCGGCGCTGGCGCTGCTGGGCGCCGGCTGGACGGCGGCCGCCAGCAGGCCGCAGCGGATGGACCGCTTGCTCGCGGCGGTGTTGCTGCTGCTGGCGCTGGCGATTCCCGCGCTGCTGGTCGGTGTCCAGCGGGCCGGGCAGTTCGACCGCCATTCGCTGCTGCCGCTGGTCAAGGTGTACCAGCAGGTGGCCGGGTCCGGCGACACGCTGATGGAAGTGCCCAGCGTCTCGTTTTCCACCGACTTCTACGCCCAGGGCCGGGCCAAGGGCCTGCGCTACGGGGAAGACCTCCCGGTCCTGGCCACCGGCCGGGTGACCTACGTGATCATCGCCAACGACCGCTGGGACCTGCTGCCGCAAGCGCTGCGCGAGCAGGTGACCGCGGTCGCCGTCACCCCGTCGCACAAGCTGTTGCGCTGGACCCGGCCCGGCGGCTAGGAGCCGGCGGGGCGGAAGGCCCAGCGGCGCCCGAGCAGGTAGGTCATCACCGCGATGCCCACCAGCACCAGGGCCAGCGCGACGTCGTAGCGCATTCCGGACAGCCGCAGCAGCAACACGTAGGCTGTCTGGTTGGCGGCGAAGCCCAGGGCGGAAACGGCGAAGAAGCGGCGCGCCGCCCGTGCCATCGGCGCCTGGGCATCGCTGAAGGTGGTGAAGTGATGGCCGAAGAACGAACACACGAACGCCGTCAGCCAGCCCAGCACGTTGGCGACGGCCGGCGACCAGCCGCCCCAGCGGACCAGGGCGACCACGGTGCCCAGATGGACCGCTGCCGCCGCGCTGCCGACGGCGATGAACCAGCCGATCCGGCGCACGCTCAAGGGCGGCTCCCGGGGCGGGCAAGGGGAAGGGCGAAGCGATGCACCGGCCGATTGTCCCTTGTCCGCGGGACAGTCTGTCGCGCCGTCGGCCACTTTCGTTCCCGCCCCAAGGCATCATCTGCAGGGTTCCCGCACCCAGGAGCTTCTTCATGCCCGGTCCCTCCCTGCCCGCCCTGTTCATTTCCCATGGCGCGCCCCTGTTCGCCATGGACGCCGGCGAAAGCGGCCCGGCGCTGACCCGGCTGGGCCAGCGGATCAAGCAGCAGGCCGGCACCGGCCTGCGCGGCGTGGTGATCATGTCGCCGCACTGGATGGCGCGTGAGCCGGCGATCATGAGCACCCCCAAACCGCAGACCTGGCATGACTTCGGCGGCTTCCCGGCGGAGTTGTACAAGCTCGACTACCCGGCGTCCGGCGCACCGGAGCTGGCCGGCGAAGTGGGGGAATTGCTGCGCAAGCACGGCATCGCGGTGCGGGCCGACGCCAAGCGGCCGTTCGACCACGGCGCCTGGGTGCCGCTGATGCACCTGTTCCCGCAGGCCGACGTGCCGGTGGTGCAGCTCGCGCTGCCGGCCGGTTGGGGGCCGGAGCAGGTCTATGCGATGGGCCAGGCCTTGCAGCCACTGCGCGAGCGCGGCGTGCTGCTGGTGGGCACCGGCAGCATGACGCACAACCTGGCCGAGTTCTTCGGCGGCCAGCGCGAAGCCGCGCCCTACGTGCTGGAGTTCAGCCGCTGGGTGGAATCCGCGATCGGCCGCGGCGACCTGGCCGTGTTGTTCGACTACCGCAAGCAGGCGCCGCATGCCGAGCGCGCGCACCCGAGCGACGACCATTTTCTGCCGCTGTTCTTCGCGCTGGGCGCCGGCGGCTTCGGCCAGGGTGCATCAGCGGTGCAGCCGCAATACGTTTCACGCGAAGTGATGTACGGCATCCTGGCGATGGACTCGTTCGCGCTGCCGGCGCTGGCCGAGCCGGCATGACGATGACCATGACCATCAAGACTTCCGAGCTGCCGCTGTCTTTCCTGCACCGCCCGGCCGCGGCCGGCGTGGCCGGGGCCTGGCTGCTGGTGCTGCTGCACGGCGTCGGCAGCAACGAGCAGGACCTGTTCGGCCTGGCGCCCCAGGTGCCGCCGCAGTTCCACGTGGTGAGCCTGCGCGGGCCGCTGATGCTGGGCCCCGACGCCTACGCCTGGTTCACGTTCGGAGTCGGCCCGGATGGCGGCCGCGTCATCAATGCGGCGCAGGAGGCGGCCAGCCGGCCGCTGCTGGCGCAGGCGATCCAGGCCGCCGGCGAGCAGCTCGGCGTGCCGCCCGAGCGGGTGGTGGTGGGGGGCTTCAGCCAGGGCGGGATCATGTCGCTGTCCCTGCTGCTGACCCAACCGGAACTGCTGCACGCGGCGATGGTGATGCACAGCCGGCTGCTGCCGGAAGTGCTGCCGCTGCTGGCGGCGCCTCAGCGGCTGCAGGGCCGGCAGCTCTGGGTCAGTCACGGACGGGACGACGGGATGATCCCGCTGGCCAACGCCCACGCCATCCGCGACCGCGTGGCGCCCATGCCGATCGCGCTCAGCTACAGCGAATACCCCGGCGGCCACGAGTTGCGGCCGGCGGAACTGCGTGACGCCATGGGCTGGCTGCAGCAGCTCACCCAGGCCGGCTGACGATCACTCGTAGGCCGTCATCGGCACGCAGCTGCAGAACAGGTTGCGGTCGCCATAGACGTTGTCCACCCGGCCGATCGGCGGCCAGTACTTGGCGTGGATGCGTTCATCCAGCACCGCCGCGCCGACGTCGCGCGGATAAGCGTGCGGCCACTGGCCCTTGAGCAGGGCGGCGGCCGTGTGCGGCGCGTGCTTGAGCGGGTTGTCGTCCTGCGGCCACTGCCCGTTCTCGATCCGCCGGATCTCGTCGCGGATCGCGATCATCGCGCCGACGAAGCGGTCGATCTCGTCCAGCGTCTCGCTTTCGGTCGGCTCCACCATCAGCGTGCCGGGCACCGGGAAGCTCAGCGTCGGCGCGTGGAAGCCGTAGTCGATCAGCCGCTTGGCGACGTCTTCGGCCGTCACGCCGCTGCTGTCCTTGAGCGGCCGCAGGTCCAGGATGCATTCATGGGCGACGTGGCCGTTGGCGCTGGCGTACAGCGTCGGGTAGTGGTCGCGCAAGCGCGCGCTGATGTAGTTGGCCGACAGGATGGCGGTTTCGGTGGCCAGCTTCAGGCCGTCGGCGCCCATCATCCGGCAGTACATCCAGCTGATCGGCAGCACCGCGGCATTGCCCAGCGGGGCCGCCGACACCGCGCCGACTTTGCCGGGCACGCCGCCCGTGTGATGGCCGGGCAGGAATGGCACCAGGTCCTCGACCACGCACACCGGTCCCACGCCCGGGCCGCCGCCGCCGTGCGGAATGCAGAAGGTCTTGTGCAGGTTCAGGTGGCTGACGTCGCCGCCGAACTCGCCGGGCGCCGCCACGCCGACCAGCGCATTCATGTTGGCGCCGTCGACATAGACCCGGCCGCCGTGCCTGTGCACCAGGGCGCACAGTTCCTTGACCTGCATCTCGAACACGCCGTGGGTGCTGGGGTAGGTGATCATCACGCAGGCCAGCTGGTCCGAATGCTGCTCGCATTTGGACCGCAGGTCCGCCAGGTCCACGTTGCCGTTCTGGTCGCAAGCCGTCACCACCACCTGCATGCCGGCCATCTGCGCGCTGGCCGGGTTGGTGCCATGCGCGGACGACGGGATCAGGCAGATGTTGCGCTGCCCCTGGCCCTTGCTCTCGTGGAAGGCCCTGATCGCCAGCAGGCCGGCGTACTCGCCCTGCGAGCCGGCGTTGGGTTGCAGGCTGATGCCGGCGTAGCCGGTCGCCTCGCACAGCCAGGCGCGCAGCTGCTTGTCGAGTTCGGCATAGCCAACCAGCTGGTCGGCCGGCGCGAACGGATGGACATGGGCGAACTCCGGCCAGGTGATGGGGATCATCTCGCTGGTCGCGTTCAGCTTCATGGTGCAGCTGCCCAGCGGAATCATGCTGCGGTCCAGCGCCAGGTCCTTGTCGGACAGGGCGCGGATGTAGCGCAGCATGCCGGTCTCGCTGTGGTGCGTGTTGAACACCGGGTGCGTCAGGAACGCGCTGGTGCGGCGCAGTTCGGGCGGGATCATCGGCTCGATGCCCTGCTCGAAAACGTCGAAGTTCGGCAGCGGCTGGCCGTCGCCAGCGAAGATCTTCCACAGCAAGTCAACGTCGTCGCGGGTGGTGGTCTCGTCCAGCGAAACGCAGACGTATTGCTCGAAATAGATCCGCACGTTGGCCTGCAGCGCGCGGGCCCGGCCGGCGATCGATTCGGTGACGTCGCCGGTGTGCAGGCTCAGGGTGTCGAAGGCTCCGCCGGGTCGCGGCTGGTGGCCTAGTTGCTCCAGTCCCCTGGCCAGGATCGCGGTGTAGCTCGCGACCCGTTGCGCAATGCGCCTGAGGCCCTGCGGGCCGTGGTAGACCGCGTACATGCTGGCGATCACCGCCGGCAGCACCTGCGCCGTGCAGATGTTGGAGGTGGCCTTCTCGCGCCGGATGTGCTGCTCGCGGGTCTGCAGTGCGAGCCGGTAGGCCGGGTTGCCGTGCACGTCGATGCTCACCCCGACCAGCCGGCCCGGCAGGTTGCGCTTGAGCTCGTCGCGGCAGGCCATGTAGGCGGCGTGCGGGCCGCCGGCGCCCATCGGCATGCCGAAGCGTTGCGTGGTGCCGACCACGATGTCGGCGCCGAATTCGCCCGGTGGCACCAGCAGCGTCAGGGCCAGCAGGTCGGCAGCGACGATGAAGGCGGCCTGCTTGCCGTGCACCGTCTCCGCATCGGCGCGCAGGTCGTCGATGCGGCCGCTGGTCGCCGGATATTGCGCCAGCACGGCGAAATAGTCGCCCTCCAGCGCCTTGGCCCACTCGTCGGCGGAGTTGGCGAGCAGAACCTCGATGCCCAGCGGCTTGGCACGGGTCTGCACCACCTCGATGGTCTGCGGATGGCAGTCGCCGGCGACCACGAAGACGTTGCTCTTGCTCCTGACGCTGCGTTTGGCCAGCGTCATCGCCTCTGCCGCGGCGGTCGCTTCATCGAGCATCGAGGCGTTGGCGATCGGCATCGCCGTGAGGTCGCAGACCATGGTCTGGAAATTCACCAGCGCCTCCATCCGGCCCTGGGAGATTTCCGCCTGGTAGGGCGTGTACGCGGTGTACCAGGCCGGGTTCTCAAGCACGTTGCGCAGGATCACTCCCGGCGTGTGCGTGCCGTAGTAGCCCTGGCCGATGAAGCTCTTGAACACCTTGTTGCCTGCCGCCATCGCCTTGAGCTCGCGCAGCGCCTGGGCCTCGGTGGCCGGCGGCGGCAGCTGCATCGGCCTGGCGCGGGCGATCGAGCGCGGCACGATGCTGTCGATCAGCGCGCGCCGGGACGCTTCGCCGATCACCGACAGCATGTGACGCTCGCCGGCCTCGTCGATGCCGATGTGGCGGGCGATGAATTCGGCGTGGTTCTCGAGTTCGCCGAGCGGGCGGGCGGATTGCATCGGCATGGGTCTCAGGCTTCCTTGACGATCTTGTCGTAGTCGGGCTTGTCCATCAGCACGTCGAACTCGGCCATGTCCTTGATCAGGATCTTGAAGAACCAGCCGTTGCCCATCGGGTCGCTGTTGGCGAGCGACGGGTCGGAGCGCAGCGCCTCGTTGACCTCGGTGACTTCGCCGGCGATCGGCATGTAGACGTCGGCGGCGGCTTTCACCGACTCGACGACCCCGGCGACCTCGCCCTTGGCGTAGCTGCGGCCCACCTCCGGCAGGTCGACGAACACCACGTCGCCGAGCGCGTCCTGCGCGTGCAGCGTGATGCCGACGACCGCGGCTTCGTGGTCCTCGAGCTGGATCCATTCGTGGTCGGACGTGTATTTGACGGTCATGAGGTTGCTCCTTGGTTCGGGTTTGAGTCAGCCGCGGTGATAACGGTTGGGGACGAACGGCATCGCCGTCACTTCCATGGGAACGGGCTTGCCGCGTACCATGGCATTGAGTTTGGTGCCGGGGGCGGCGTGCTGCGACAGCACGTAGCCCATCGCCACCGGTTTGTCGACAGTGGGACCGAGTAGCCCGCTGGTGACTTCGCCGACGCGTTGCCCG
Organism: Burkholderiales bacterium; assembly: GCA_038244915.1. Taxonomy (GTDB): domain Bacteria; phylum Pseudomonadota; class Gammaproteobacteria; order Burkholderiales; family Burkholderiaceae_C; genus Ramlibacter. Next base: position 143,271 of record JBBRSZ010000004.1, read on the forward strand.
GCCGCATCCTGCAGTTCGGTGTGCTCGCGCACGGGGATGCGTGCCAGCGCCACCAGCCCGACGCGCTTGCGCTGCACCGTCGCCGGCTCCTGCAGTTGCGCCAGCACCGTGTTGGCGCCGGGGAAACCGCCCGCGCGCTCGCCGCCGCTGCGGCGCACCTTCTGGATCGCCCAGCTCAGCGCCGCTTCCACCGGCGTGGTGGTGGTGTCGATGTCGTTGCCGTACAGGCACAGGCCCGCTTCGAGGCGCAGCGAGTTGCGCGCGCCCAGGCCCACCGGCTTGACCTCGGGCTGCGCCAGCAAGGCGCGCGCCAGCGCCTCGGCCTGCGCCGCAGGCACCGAGATTTCGAAGCCGTCCTCGCCGGTGTAGCCGCTGCGGGTGACGAACAGGTCGGCGCCGTTCCACCGGAAGGCGCCGCCGGTCATGAACACCAGCTGCTCGACACCCGGCATCAGGCGGGGCAACGCGTCGACTGCCTTCGGGCCCTGCAGCGCCAGCAGCCCGCGCTCGGGCATCGGGATGACCTGGCAGCGTGCGCCGATGTGCTGCTGGATGTGGGCGATGTCGCCGCCCTTGCAGGCGCCGTTGACGATCACGAAGAGATGATCACCCCGGTTGACCATCATCAGGTCGTCGATGATGGTGCCTTGGTCGGTGAGCAGCAGGCCGTAGCGCTGCTTGTTGACGCCCAGACCGATCACGTCGACCGGCACCAGCGATTCGAAGGCGGCAGCCGCATGGGTGCCGGCCAGCCGCAACTGGCCCATGTGGGAGACGTCGAACAGGCCGGCGGCGTCGCGGGTGTGCCTGTGTTCGGCCATCAGGCCGGCGGGATACTGGACCGGCATCGAGTAGCCGGCGAAGGGCACCATGCGGGCGCCCAGCTCCAAGTGCAGCGCGTGCAGCGGCGTCTTCAGCAGGTCTTGGTCTTGGGTTTCGCTCAAGCGGATTCTCCAGGGGCAAACAGCAAGCATGGACGATGCCATGGTGTGCCCCTGCTGTCCGCTTTACCTGAGAGATTCGCCCCGCGACGGGGTTTGCTCCTTCGGTGGGCCCGCTCTGTCGGCCGGGCCTCTCTCCAGCAGGGAAACGCCCCGCGACCGGGGCGCCTCGTCAGTCCTTGGTGCCTGAGCGTTCGGAATCATCCTGCGCCTTCGGCGGCTCCCCGGGGGAGCGCTCTCCTGACGCCAGCAGTATAACGGCGGCTACTTCGATTTCGAATAAACCAGGTCGCGCAGGCCGAGCGACAGCTGGGGCACGTAGGTGATGACCATCAGGCAGGCCAGGATGACCAGCACGAAGGGAATCAGGTCCTTGACAATCCGGTCCAGCGAAATCCGCGCCACCGTGCAGGCGGCGAACAGGTTGACCCCGAACGGCGGCGTGATCATGCCCAGCGCCAGGTTGACCACCATGATCAGGCCGAAGTGCACCGGGTCGATGCCGAAGTGCATCGCCACCGGCGCCAGGATCGGCGCCAGCACGATGATGGCGGCGCTGGTCTCGATGAACATGCCGATGATGAACAGCGCGGCGTTGACGCCCAGCAGGAACATGCCTGGGCTCTTGAGCACCTCCTCCAGCCAGCGGCCGATCGCGTCCGGCACGCCGGCGCGGGTGATCAGGAAAGCGAACAGGCCGGCGTTGGCGATGATGAACATGATCACCGCCGACGAGATCACCGACTTGCGCAGGATGTTGTACAGGTTTCCGGGTGTGATCTCGCGGTAGATCACCAGGCCGACCACCAGCGCATAGAACACGGCCACGGCCGAGGCCTCGGTCGGCGTGAAGATGCCGCCGTAGATGCCGCCCAGGATGATGACCGGCATCAGCAGCGCCCAGCCGGCCTGCAGCGTCGCCGGGAAAAATTTCAGCCGGCCGTCGCCGTCGTTCTTGCCCCAGCCCTTGTACTTGCACCAGACCCAGACGAACAGCATCAGCGCGCCGCCGATCAGCAGGCCCGGGCCGAAGCCGGCGATGAACAGCTCGCCGATCGAGACCTCGGCGCTGACGCCGTACAGGATCAACGGGATCGACGGCGGAATGATCACGCCGAGCTCCGCACTGGTGGCCTGCAGCGCCGCCGCGTAGCTGGTGGGATAGCCGTGCTTGATCAGCGCCGGGATCAGGATCGCGCCGATGGCGAAGGTGGTGGCCACCGAGGAGCCCGACACCGCCGCGAAGATCATGCAGGTCAGCACGCAGGTCATGGGCAGGCCGCCCTGGACGCCGCCGACGATGCTCTTGGCGAATTCGACCAGCCGCCGCGAGATGCCGCCGCTTTCCATCAGGTTGCCGGCCAGGATGAAGAAGGGGATCGCCGCCAGCGGAAACTTGTTGATCGCGTTGAACATCTCCTTGACGGAGATCAGCATGTTGGCGTTCGAGGCCTGGATGCCCAGGATGGACGCCAGGCCGATGGAAACGGCCACGGAGACGGTGAGCGCGAAGCACAGCACCATCGTCGAAATCATCACTGCGGTCATTGCGCAGTCTCCAGCTCGAGGCGCTTCGGGTCGATCAGGTTGGCGATGATGCCGACGATGCAGAACAGCGCGCCCACCGGCAGCGCCAGGTAGCCCCAGAACATGGAGATCGATTCCAGCCCCGCCATCGACTGCACCCGACCGCGCTGCGCGTAATCCCAGCCCCACCAGAGGATGATGCAGATCAGCGCCAGCGCCGCCAGCGCCACCACCCAGTCGAGGACCCGCTTGATCCTGGGCGGGCTCCAGCGATACAGCACGTCGACGCTCACCATCGCGCCCTGGCGGAAGGCCGTGGGGATGCCCAGGAACACCATCCAGATCAGCGACAGCCGGATCAGGATCTCGCTCCACTCGGCCGGCTGCTCCAGCACGAAGCGGGTGATGATCTGGAATAGGCCCAGGCTGCTGGCGATCACCAGCATCAGGCAGGCGCCGAGCATGGCGGCCCCGCTGGTGAAGCGCTCGAAGCGCAGGAAGGTTTCTTTCACGGGGCTCCTTGTTGCCATGTCATCCCCGCGCCGGCGGGGATCCAGACGCGAGGGCCCGCTCGCGGGGGCTCCTGGGTCCCCGCCTGCGCGGACTCTGGATCCCCGCCTTCGCGGGGATGACATGCCTTGCCTTGCCGTGCCGTGGCACGGCCGGCATGTCACTTGTAGTTGCGGATGCGGTCGATGTTGGCCTTGCCGAATTCCTTCTCGAAGGTGGCGTTGACCGGCGCCAGCGCGGCGACGAACTTGGCCTTGTCGACGTTGTCGATCACGGTCATGCCCTTGGCGCGCAGGTCGGCCACGCCCTTGGCGTCGTCCTCGTCAACGCGCGCGCGGTTGGCCTTGGTGCCCTCCTTGGCGGCGTCCAGGAAGGCCTGCTTGTCGGCGGCCGACAGCTTGTCGAACGCGGCCTTGTTCATCAGGAAGATGCAGGGCGAGTAGACGTGGCCGGTGAGTGTCAGGTGCTTCTGCACCTGGTCGAACTTGGCCGAGATGATCACCGACAGCGGGTTTTCCTGGCCGTCGACGGTGCCCTGCTGCAGGGCGGTGAACACTTCGGGGAAGGCCATCGGCGTGGTGATGATGCCGAAGCCCTTGTAGGCGGCGATGTGCACCGGATTCTCCATGGTGCGCATCTTCAGGCCCTTGAGGTCCTCCGGCAGCTTGACGTCACGTTTGCTGTTGGTCATGTGGCGAAAGCCGTTTTCCGCCCAGGCCAGCGCCTTGAAGCCCTTGGCGTCGAACTTGGTGAGCATTTCCTGGCCGATCGGGCCGTCCAGGACGGCGCGGGCATGGGCCTTGTCGCGGAACAGGAAGGGCACGTCCAGGATCTTGGTCTCTGGCACGAAATTGGGCACCGGGCCGGTGGACGAGAAGGTCAGTTCCTGCGTGCCCAGCTGCACCGCTTCGATCGACTCGCGCTCGCCGCCCAGGGCGCCGTTGTAGAAGGTCTCGACTTTGTAGCGGCCATTGGTGCGCTTGGCGACTTCGCGGGCAAAGGTGTCGATCCCCACGCCCTGGTGGGAATTCTGGGCGGTGGAGATGCTGATCTTCATCACGGTCTGGGCCAGCGCGGCGCTGCTTATGACGAGGCCGACGGCGAGGGCTGCGAACAAACGGGTTACTTTCACGGGAGCTCCTGGAGGAATGGGACTGCGAAACAGCGACTATGCATGAGCGTGCGGGCCTTGCGCCACGGGATTTCTACCGACGACGCGGCCAGCCGGTCACATGCCCACGTAAGTCGGGCCGCCGCCGCCTTCGGGCGCGACCCAGACGATGTTCTGGGTCGGATCCTTGATGTCGCAGGTCTTGCAGTGCACGCAGTTCTGGGCGTTGATCTGCAACCGGTCGGTGTTGTCTTCGTTTTTGACGAATTCGTAGACGCCGGCCGGGCAGTAGCGAGCCTCCGGCCCGGCGTACTTCGCCAGGTTGATGTTCACCGGCACCGAGGGATCCTTCAGCGTCAGGTGCGGCGGCTGGTTTTCCTCGTGGTTGGCGTTGGAGATGAAGACGGAACTGAGCCGGTCGAAGGTGAGCTTGCCATCCGGCTTGGGATAGACGATCGGCTTGCAATCGGCCGCGGGCTTGAGGTACACGTGGTCGGGCTTTGCGCGGTGGATGGTCCAGGGCATGCGGCCGCCCAGCACGAACTGCTCGATGCCGGTCATCACGGTGGCGACCGTGCGGCCCTTCTTGAACCACTGCTTGAAGTTGCGCGACTTGTTCAGCTCGGCGCGCAGCCAGGATTTCTCGAACAGGTCCGGATAGGCGCTCAGTTCGTCGTGTTGCCGGCCGCTGGTGACGGCTTCATAGGCCGCCTGCGCCGCCAGCATCCCGGTCTTGATGGCCGCGTGGATGCCCTTGATCCGTGACGCATTCAGGTACCCGGCCTCGCAGCCCACCAGCGCGCCGCCGGGGAACACCGTCTTGGGGATCGAGAGCAGGCCGCCGACGGTGAGCGAACGGGCGCCGTAGCCGATCCGCTTGGCCGGTTTGCCGCTGCCCTCGAAGTACCAGCGGATATTGGGATGGGTCTTGAAGCGCTGGAATTCCTCGAACGGGCTCAGGTACGGGTTCTTGTAGTCCAGGCCGACGACGTAGCCGATGGCGATCTGGTTGTTCTCCATGTGGTACATGAAAGAGCCGCCGTAGGTGTCATTGTCCAGCGGCCAGCCGGCGCTGTGCAGCACCAGGCCGGGAGTGTGGCGCTCAGGGTCCACCTCCCACAGCTCCTTGATCCCGATGCTGTAGCTTTGCGGGTCGCTGTCGGCGTCGAGCTTGAAGCGGCTGATCAGCTGGCGGCCGAGCTGGCCGCGCGAGCCCTCGGCGAAGATCGTGTACTTGCCGTACAGCTCCATCCCGAGCTGGAAGTGGTCGGTCGGCTCGCCATCCTTGCCGATCCCCATGTTGCCGGTGGCGACGCCCTTGACCGAGCCGTTCTCGTTGTAGAGCACTTCGGCTGCCGGAAAGCCGGGAAAGATCTCCACGCCCAGGGCTTCGGCCTGCTGCGCCAGCCAGCGCGTCACGTTGCCCAGGCTGACGATGTAGTAGCCCTCGTTCTGGAAGCACTGGGGCAGCATGACATTGGGCGTGCGGCTGGCGCCGGTCTCGGTGGTGAACAGGAAGATGTCCTCGGTCACCGGCTGGTTCAGCGGCGCGCCCATCGCCTTCCAGTCGGGGAACAGCTCGTACAGCGCCCGCGGGTCCATCACCGCTCCCGACAGGATGTGGGCGCCGGGCTCGGAGCCCTTCTCGAGCACGACCACCGAGATCTCCTTGCCGTGCAGCGCCGCCTGCTGCTTCAGGTGGATGGCGGTCGACAGGCCGGACGGGCCACCGCCCACCACCACCACGTCGTATTCCATCGCCTCGCGCGGTCCGAACTGGGCCAGGATTTGTTCTTGGTTCATTGCAGCTACCTGATAATGGGTTGCAACATTTTACGAGCCGAAGCCGGCAGGAGAGTCCCGTGTCTTACAGCATCGATCTTTCGGGCCGTGTGGCCTTCATCACCGGAGCGTCGGGTGGGCTCGGCGCGCAGTTCGCGCGCACTCTGTCGCGCGCCGGCGCAGCCGTGGTGCTGGCCAGCCGCCGGGTGGAAAAACTCAAGGACCTGCGGGCGCAGATCGAGGCCGGCGGCGGCGACGCCCACGTGCTCGCGATGGACGTCACCGACCTGGACAGCGTGAAGGCCGCCGTCGCCCACGCCGAGACCGAGGTGGGTGCCATCGACATCCTGGTCAACAACTCCGGCGTCAGCACCACCCAGCGGATCCAGGACGTGGCCGAGGAAGACTACGACTACATCTTCGACACCAATGTGAAAGGCGCGTTTTTCGTGGCGCAGGAAGTGGGCAAGCGCATGCTGGCCCGGGCCCGCGGCGCCGCCCCGGGCACCTACATCGGCGGGCGGATCATCAACATCGCGTCGATGGCGGGCCTGAAGGTGCTGCCGCAGATCGGTGTCTATGCGATGAGCAAGGCCGCGGTGGTGCAGATGACCAAGGCGCTGGCGCTGGAGTGGGGGCGCTTCGGCATCAACGTCAACGCCATCTGCCCCGGCTACATCGACACCGAGATCAACCACCACCACTGGCAGACCGAACAGGGGCAAAGGCTGATGCAGATGCTGCCGCGCAAGCGCGTCGGCCAGCCGGAAGATCTGGACGCGCTGATCGTGCTGCTGGCCAGCAGCCAGAGCCATTTCATCAACGGCGCGGTGATCGCCGCCGACGACGGCTTCGGCGTTTGATCACTGGATGATCCGGGGCATCATTGCCGGCCTCGCGGCCGGCGCGCTCTGGGGGCTTGTCTTCGTCGCGCCGCGCATGGCGCCCGGGTTCCCCCCGGTGGACCTGACGGCCGGCCGCTTCGTGGCCTACGGGCTGGTCGCGTTCGCTGCGATGCTGCTCGGCGCGAGGACGCGTCAGCTGCCGACACTGGCGCAAGCCGGCACTGCCGCCGGGATGAGCGTGCTGGGATTCACCGGCTACTACCTGCTGCTGGTGCTGGCGATCCGCGACGCGGGAACGGAAGTGCCGGCGCTGATCATCGGCACCATTCCGCTTTGGGTGATGTTGCTGGGCAAGCCCGGGCACCTGCGCTGGTCTGCGCTGGCGCCGGGCATCGCGCTGACGGCGGCCGGACTGGGCTTGATGATGGCGGCGCCTGCGTCCGGCACGGCGGGACCGCACTTCCTGCGGGGTGTCGCCCTGGCCGTTGCCTCGCTGGCCTGCTGGACGGCTTTCGCGCTGCTCAATTCGGCATGGCTCAAGCGCCATCCGCAAGTGAGCCTCACCGACTGGGCCAACTGGCTGGGCGTCGCGACCGGCTTCGGGGCGCTGGGGCTGTGGCTGGCGGCCGGTTCGCCGGTGAGCGAGCTGGCCGTTCAGCCCGGGCTGGCGCGGTTCGCCCTGCTGTGCGCCGCCACCGGCTTCGGCTCGGCCTGGCTGGCCACCATCCTGTGGAACATGGCCAGCCGGCGGCTCCCCGCCAGCCTGTGCGGCCAGCTGATCGTCAGCGAAACGCTGTTCGCCTTGCTTTATTCTTTCGCATGGGACGGCCGCTGGCCGACCCTCGCGCAATCCGCCGCCTGCCTGCTGTTCACGCTGGGCATCCTGGCATCCGTGAAGGCCCACCGATGAAGATCGAGATTCCCGAGAACAAGAAGCTGGTGTACGAGATGATCATTCCGATCCGTTGGGGCGACATGGACGCGATGGGCCACGTCAACAACACCAGCTATTTCCGCTACCTGGAGATCGCCCGGATCGAATGGGCGCGCTCGGTCGGCTGCGAGCCGGACCCGAAAGGCGAGGGCATCGTGATCGTCAACGCCTTTTGCAACTTCTTCCGGCAGTTCGAGTATCCCGGCGACGTGCTGCTGAAGATGTACACCAGCGACCCCGGGCGCAGCAGCTTCGAGAGCTGGGGCACGATGGAGCGCAGCGACACGCCTGGCGTGATCTGCGCCGCGGGCGGCGCCACCACCGTCTGGGTCGACTTCCCGGCCCAGAAGTCCGCGCCCCTGCCCGAGTGGCTGCGCGAGTTGATTGCCTGACGCCCGCCTTCGACAAGGAGCAACCATGATTTCCGAGTACGTGCTGTTCGATGTTCCCCGCCACTTGACGCGGGAGCAGGTGGTGGCGGGCATGCGGGAGGTCGCGCCGCGCTGGCGCGCGAATCCGGACCTGATCCGCAAGACCTTCGTCTACGACGCCCAGGGCGGTCAGGCCGGCGCCTTCTACCTGTGGAAGAACCGGCAGGCTGCGCAGCAGGCCCATGGCGACGCCTGGCGCCGCGGCATCCTGGAAAAATACGGCAGCGTGCCCTCGGTTCGCTACTTCGAGACGCCACTGGTGGTCGACAACGTTCTGCAGGAAACGATCGAAGCGGCGCCGCCCGCCTGAATCGCGCCTGCGCGGGTCACTTCTTCGCCTTGGGCACCCGCCCCATCAGGTAGAACTCGGGGTTGGGCAGCATCCCGGCGAAGCTGGCCATGCGGTTGGACAGGCCGAAGAAGGCGGTGATGGCGGCGATGTCCCAGATGTCCTCGTCGGTGAAGCCGTGTCCGGCCAGCGCCTCGAAGTCGTCCTCGTCGAGGTCGTCTGAGTCCAGGCAGACCGTCATCGCGAAGTCCAGCATCGCCATCTGCCGGGGTGTGATGTCGGCCTTGCGGTAATTCACCGCCACCTGGTCGGCCACCAGCGGCTTCTTCTCGTAGATGCGCAGCAGCGCGCCGTGGGCCACCACGCAGTACAGGCACTTGTTGGCCGCGCTGGTCGCGGTGACGATCATCTCGCGGTCGCCCTTGGTCAGGGTGCGGTCCTTCATGGACGCTTCGTCCGGCAGCATCAGCGCGTCGTGGTACGCGAAGAAGGCGCGCCACTCGGCCGGCCGGCGGGCGAAGGCCAGGAACACGTTGGGGATGAAGCCGGCCTTGTCCTGCACTTCCAGCACCTTGGCGCGGATGTCGTCGGGCAGGTCCTTCAGGTCGGGGGCGGGGTAGCGTGGGGCGGTGGTCATGGGGGTCTCCTTGGGCGCAAGCGTAACGCGGCCGCGTCATCCAGGCCAGCCGCCGGCTTATGCTCATGGCTTGTCTTGTTCGCAGGAGGCGACGCGATGGATTCCCAGTACGACAAGGGCCTGGCGCTGCGGCGCAAGGCGATGGGCGACGAATATGTGACCAAGGCGCTGGCCGGCGCCACCGACTTCACCCAGCCGATCCAGGAGGCGATCACCCGCCGCGCCTGGGGCGAGACCTGGCAGCGCGACGGGCTGGACCTGCGCACCCGCAGCCTGGTCACGGTGGCGATGCTGATCGGCCAGGGCAACCAGCACGAACTCAAGGCCCATGTGCGGGGCGCCCTCAACAACGGCGCTACCGTGCGGGAGATCCAGGAGGTGTTGCTGCACTCCAGCGTTTATCGGGGCTTTCCCGCCGCCGTCGACGCCTTCCGCGCCGCCGCCGAAGTGATCGACGGCCTGAGCCCGCCGCAGCGCTAATGGTTTGACCCGATGGCGGGCGCGGCCACCGGGAACACACTGCAGCGGCTCATCAGGGAAGCGAGTTGCATGGCCAGCGTCACCATCGAGGCAGTCAGGAAGAACTTCGGCGAAGTCCCCATCCTCCACGGAGTCGACATCGACATCCCGGATGGCTCCTTCACGGTGCTGGTCGGCCCGTCCGGCTGCGGCAAGTCCACGCTGCTGCGCATGATCGCCGGGCTGGAGCAGATTACCGCCGGCGAGGTCCGCATCGGCAACCGGCGCGTCAACGAGCTGCAGCCCAAGGAACGGGACATCGCGATGGTGTTCCAGAACTACGCGCTCTATCCGCACATGACGGTGCGTCAGAACATGGCGTTTGCGCTCGAGATGGCCAAGCAGGACAAGCCCACCATCGAGGCCAAGGTGGCGCGCGCCGCCGAGATCCTGGCACTGGGCACCCTGCTCGACCGCTATCCACGCCAGCTCTCCGGCGGCCAGCGCCAGCGCGTGGCCATGGGCCGGGCGATCGTGCGCGACCCGCAGGTGTTTCTGTTCGACGAGCCGCTGTCCAACCTCGACGCCAAGCTGCGGGTGGCGATGCGCAGCGAGATCAAGGAGCTGCACCTGCGCCTCAAGACCACCTCGATCTACGTGACGCACGACCAGATCGAAGCGATGACCATGGGCGACCAGATCGTGGTGATGCGCGACGGCCGGATCGAGCAGACCGGCAGCCCGCTGGAGCTCTACGACCATCCGGTCAACCAGTTCGTGGCCGGTTTCATCGGCTCGCCGGCGATGAATTTCCTGCCCGCCACGCTGCGCCGCGGCGGCGCCGTCGACCAGGTGGAACTCGATGACGGCACCCGGCTCGACGCCCCGCCGCTGGCCGCCGGCGCCGACGGCCAGCCGGTGGTCTTCGGCACCCGGCCCGAACACCTGACGCTGACCGACGGCGCCGGCATCCCGGCGCGGGTGGTGGTGATGGAGCCGACCGGCATGGACACCTTCGTCGCCTGCCGCCACGCGGGGGTCGAGCTGTCGGCGGTGTTCCGCGAGCGGCACGACTTCGCGCCCGGCAGCACCATCCACCTGCTGCCGGACCGGCAGCGCGCCCACCTGTTCGACGCCGAGACCGGCCAGCGGCTGGCGGCCTGACAAGGAATCGATTTCCGCTGCCCTTTCCCACGTCAACACCGACCGATCACACAAGGAGACAAGCCATGACCGAGTTCAATCGCCGCAAGTTCATCGAAGGTTCCGCCAGCGTCGCCGCCGCGGCCACGCTGGGCACCGGGGCCGCTGTCTTCGCGCCGGCGGTGCACGCGCAGAACCTCTCGTTCAAGCCGGAAAAGGGCGCCAAGCTGCGGGTGCTGCGCTGGAGCCGCTTCGTGCAGGGCGACATCGACGCCTACATGGTCAACGTCAAGAAGTTCACCGAGAAGACCGGCATCGAGGTGCGGGTGGACAACGAGGGCTGGGAAGACGTGCGGCCCAAGGCCGCGGTGGCGGCCAACACCGGCGCCGGCCCCGACATCATCCTGTCGACCAACGACGACGCCAACCTCTATCCCGACAAGCTGCTGGACGTGACCGACCTGGCCGAGTACCTCGGCAAGAAGTACGGCGGCTGGTATCCTGCTGGCCAGGCCTTCCTCAAGCCGGACGGCAAGAAGTGGATCGGCTTGCCGCTGGGTGCCGCCGGAGCGATGATGGTCTACCGGGAGAGCATGGTGAAGGCCGCCGGCTTCGACTCGTTCCCGAAGGACACCGACAACTTCCTGAAGATGATGAAGGCGCTGCACGCCAAGGGCACGCCGGGCGGCATGGCGCTGGGCAACGCCACCGGCGACGGGCTGTGGTGCAACTGGCTGGTCTGGTCGTTCGGCGGCAAGCTGGTCGACACCAACAACAAGGTGGCGATCGACAGCGCCGAGACGCTGAAGGCGCTCGAGTACGGCAAGGAGCTCTACGCCACCTTCATCCCCGGCACGCTGTCCTGGCTCGATCCGAACAACAACAAGGCCTTCCTCGACGGCCAGATCTCGGTCACCAACAACGGCATCTCGATCTACGTCGCGGCGAAGAACTCCACCGAGCCCAAGTTAAAGGAGATGGCCGCCGACATCCAGCACGCCGTGTACCCGATCGGGCCGGTCGGCGTGGCGACGGAGTCGACCATCTTCTTCAACCAGATGATCCTGAAGTACACAAAGTATCCGCAGGCGGCGAAGGAGTTCCTGCGTTTCATGATGGAACAGGAACAGTTCGGGCCATGGTTGACCGGTGCGCAAGCCTACGTTGCGACTCCGCTCGACGGCTACTCCAAGCTTCCGATCTGGACCTCCGACCCCAAGAACACGCCCTACCGCGATGCTGTGAAAAACATGCGGCCTGCGGGTTATGCCGGCAAGCTGGGGTACGCCTCGGCGGGCGCGGCGGCGGACTTCATCGTCATCAACATGGTCGCCGAGGCGATCAGTGGCTCGAAAACGCCGAAGGAAGCAATGGAGCGGGCCCAGAAGCGCGCTGAACGCTATTACAAGGTTTGAGCGGACACCGAAGGTGCCGCTCAACCTGCCGCCTGATTCGACACGCACATGCGGCCTGACGGCGCATGGCGGTCAATCTGGCGGAAAGGGTGAGCGGACGCTGACGGCGGCCGGTGGTTCCCATGCTCGATAAACTTCAGAACAGTCGCAACGCGCTCGGGCTCATCTTCCTGCTGCCCGCGGCGGTGCTGCTGCTGCTGTTCCTGACCTATCCGCTCGGGCTGGGCGTCTGGCTGGGCTTCACCGACGCCAAGGTCGGCCGGCCCGGCCAGTGGATCGGGCTGGAGAACTACGTCTTCATCGCGCAGGACGCGGTGACGCAGCTGGCCCTGTTCAACACCTTGTTCTACACCACGCTGGCCAGCGTGGTGAAGTTCTTCCTGGGCCTGTGGCTGGCGCTGCTGCTGAACAAGAACATCCGCTTCAAGACGTTCTTCAGGGCCGTGATCCTGCTGCCCTACATCGTGCCGACGGCGCTGTCGGCGATCGCCTTCTGGTGGCTGTACGACGCCCAGTTCTCCATCATCAGCTGGGTGCTGGTGAAGATGGGCATCATCGACCAGTACATCGACTTCCTGGGCAGCCCCTGGAACGCCCGCTTCTCGGTGATCGCGGCCAACATCTGGCGCGGCGTGCCCTTCGTGGCCATCACGCTGCTGGCCGGCCTGCAGACCATCTCGCCCTCGTACTACGAAGCCTCGGCGATCGACGGCGCAACGCCCTGGCAGCAGTTCCTGCACGTGACGCTGCCGCTGCTGACGCCCATCATCGCGGTGGTGATGACCTTCTCGGTGCTGTTCACCTTCACCGACTTCCAGCTGATCTACGTGATCACGCGCGGCGGCCCGCTCAATGCGACGCACTTGATGGCGACGCTGTCGTTCCAGCGCGCGATCTCCGGCGGCGCGCTCGGCGAAGGGGCGGCGATCTCGATCGCGATGGTGCCGTTCCTGCTGGCCGCCATCATGTTCAGCTACTTCGGCCTGCAGCGGCGCGCATGGCAACAGGGCGGGGCCGACAAATGAGCACCAGCACGAGCACGACGACGAGCTCCGGTACCGACATGGGCGGCATGGGCTTCCTGGACACGCGGGCCCGCAAGCTGACCACGGTCTACCTGCCGCTGTGCATCTTCCTGTTCGTGCTGCTGTTCCCGTTCTACTGGATGGCGATCACCGCCTTCAAGCCGGACAACGAACTGCTGTCGCGCGACGGCAACCCGTTCTGGGTCGTGGCGCCGACGCTGGCGCACGTGAAGAAGCTGCTGTTCGAAACCTCCTATCCGCAGTGGATGTGGAACACCGTGCTGGTGTCGGTGGTTTCCACCTTCTTCTCGCTGGCCGCTTCCGTGTTCGCCGCCTATGCGATCGAGCGCTTGCGTTTCTCGGGCGCCAAGCAGGTCGGGCTGGCGATCTTCCTGGCCTACCTGGTGCCGCCTTCGATCCTGTTCATCCCGCTGGCGGCGGTGGTGTTCCAGCTCGGCCTGTTCGACAGCCGGCTGGCGCTGATCCTGACCTACCCCACCTTCCTGATCCCGTTCTGCACCTGGCTGCTGATGGGGTACTTCCGCTCGATCCCGTTCGAGCTGGAGGAGTGCGCGCTGATCGACGGCGCCAGCCGCTGGCAGATCCTGGTCAAGATCGTGCTGCCGCTGGCGGTGCCGGGGCTGATCTCGGCCGGCATCTTCGCCTTCACGCTGTCCTGGAACGAATTCATCTACGCGCTCACCTTCATCTCGTCCAGCGAGCTCAAGACGCTGCCGATCGGCGTGGTCACCGAACTGGTGGAAGGCGACGTGTACCACTGGGGCTCGCTGATGGCGGGCGCGCTGTTCGGCTCGCTGCCGGTGGCCTTCATCTACTCGTTCTTCGTCGAATACTACGTCTCGGGAATGACCGGCTCCGTCAAGGAGTGAGCTTCCGGTTGCGGCCCGGGTGGGCGTAGGCTACGGGGTGTCCACCTTCATGCCCATGAAACTCGCCCTGCTGTCCGACATCCATGCCAACCTGGGCGCACTGCAGGCGTGTCTCGCGCACGCCGGCGCGCAGGGAGCAGGGCGGTTCGCCGTGCTGGGCGACCTGGTCGGTTACGGCGCGCAGCCGGCGGAGGTGGTGCGGCGGGTGCGCGAGCTGTCAGCGGCCGGCGCCATCGTGCTGCAAGGCAACCATGACGCGCTGGCCGTGGCGCCGCCGGCGACAGTGCGCACGCTCGACGAGAGCGGCGCGGCCTGGACCCATTCGCGGCTGGCCGGCGACGAGCTGGCCTTTCTCGCCGGCCTGCCCCTGACCGCCACCGACGGCCCCGCTTTCCTGGTCCACGCCAGCGCCGACGCGCCGCAGCGCTGGCACTACGTGGACAACGAGCAGCGCGCCGGGGCAAGCCTCGACGCCGCTTGCGCGGACCCAGGCGTGCGCCATGTCTTCGGCGGCCACGTGCACCGCCAGACCCTGTATTTCCGGGGCAGCGGCCGCGGCCTGATGCGCTTCGAGCCGACGCCGGGCGCGGCCATCCCGGTGCCGCCCCACCGGCGCTGGATCGCCACCGTCGGCTCGGTGGGACAACCGCGCGACGGCGACACCGACGCCATGTATGCCATCTTCGATGCGGGCCGGGCCGAGCTGACGTTCCACCGCGTTCCCTACGACCACCTGGCCGCCGCCGCCCTGGTGCGGGCGGCGGGTTTGCCCGAGTTATTCGCGTCGCGGCTGGAGCAGGGCCGGTGAAGCTGCTGGAGCCGGGCACGCTGGTCGACGGCTTTCGCATCGGGCAATGCCTGCATGCCGGCGGCATGGCCCACATCTACCAGGTCGGCTATGCCGACACGTCCCGGCGCGAGCCCTTTCCCATGGTCATGAAGATCCCGCGCATGACCCAGGGCGACGGCGCCGAGAACGTGGTGAGTTTCGAGGTGGAACTGCAGATCCTGTCGGTGTTGACGGGCCCGCATGTGCCGCGCTTCGTGGCCGCCGGCGACCTCGAGAAGCTGCCTTACCTGGTGATGGAGCAGGTGCCCGGGCGGACGTTGCAGCAATGGCTGGACGAATCGAAGTCGCCACTGGCGCCCGATGAGATCGCGCGGCTCGGCTTGGCCGTCGCCCAGGCCGTCCACAGCCTGCACCTGCAGGACGTCTGCCACATGGACCTCAAGCCCGCCAACGTGCTGGTCCGGCCGGACGGCGTTGCGGTGCTGCTGGACTTCGGCCTGTCCTGCCATGCCCATTACCCCGACCTGCTGGCCGAGGAACTGCGGCCCGCCATCGGCTCGCCGGTGTGGATGGCGCCCGAGCAGGTGGTGGGCCGGCGCGGCGATCCGCGCAGCGACATCTTCGCCATCGGCGTCATGCTCTACGAGCTGGCGACGCGGGAGTTGCCGTTCGGCAATCCGCAGACCAAGGGCGGGCTGCGACAGCGTCTGTGGATGGACCCGGTGCCGCCGCGCAAATGGCGCGCCGACTTGCCCGAGTGGCTGCAGGAGGTGATCCTGCGCTGCCTGGAGCCGGAAGCGGCGAGGCGCTATCCGTCGGCTGCGCACCTGGCCTTCGACCTGGCCGATTCGCAGCAGATCGTCATCAGCGAGCTCGGCCGGCGCGAGCGGCCGACCGGCTTCTGGCCGCACTTCAGGCGCTGGCTGCGGGCCGCCGGCATGCAATACGAGCCCAGCCCGCTGCCGTCGCGGCAGGTCGACCGCGTGCCGATCGTCATGGTGGCGGTGCCGAACCACGACGTGAGCGAAGCCACCCTGTATTCGCTGCGCGATGCGGCGTCCCGCGCGGTCGGTACGGTGCCCGGCGCGCGGCTGGCCTGCGTGACCGTCATCGACCCGGGTGAGACGCCGGGCCACGACACCGCCACCAGCGAGACCACCGTGCACCGGCGCTACATGGGCATGTTGCGGCGCTGGGCCCAGCCGCTGGACCTGGAGCGGCAGACCGCGTCGTTCCACATCCTCGAATCGAGCGACGTCGCGCAGGCGCTGCTGCGCTACGCGCGCGGCAACCACGTCAGCATCATCGTGATGGGCGCGGCCACCCATGGCCTGCAGCTGCAGCGATTGCTGCTGACGGCGCCGGTGAAGGTGGCGATGGAGGCGCCGTGCACGGTGATTCTGGTCAAGCAGTCGCTGCCGTTCGACCGGCTGAGCGACGCGCCCTGATGCCCTGGCTCAGCCGGCCATCAGCTTGTGCACCAGGTCGCCGGTGGTGCTGGCCTTGTACTTGCGCATCAGCCGGGCCCGGTAGATCTCCACCGTCCGGTGGCTGATGGCCAGCGCCTTGCCGATCTCCTTGGAGGTCATGCCATCGAGCAGGCGCGCCGCCACCTCGCGCTCGCGCGCCGTCAGTTCGGCCTTCACCGGCCGGCGCGAGCTCAGGTCCTCGAACGACCAGATGCCGGCCTGGTGCGGTGCGTCGCGGTTCAGCGCGCGGCCGGTCACGTGGCACCAGAACACCTCGCCGCTGGCCCGCTTCATGATGCGGTCGTCGGCGTAGTGCCCTTTCGCGTTGAGGATCGGCTCCATCCGCGCGCCCAGCCGTTCGTATTCGTCGGCACTCGGATAGAGCACCTGGAACGACTGGCCGATCAACAGCTCGCGCGAGGCGCCGAACATCTCGCACAGCTGCTGGTTGCAGTCCACAATCGACCGGTTGCGCGACAGCACCAGGCCCACCGGAGCGAGATTGAATGCCAGCCTGTAATCGACGTCCATCGGGCTAACCTTTAGGGGGTACTACGTAACGCGTTAGGTAGTATGGTACCGGCCATCCAGGCCCGCAAGAACGTGGGCATCGATCTGATCAGGAGACACTCGTGAACAAGATATTTCCCTCCGCGAAAGCGGCGCTCGAGGGCGTCGTCAAGGACGGCCAGTTGATGGCCGTTGGCGGCTTCGGCCTGTGCGGCATTCCGGAGGCCCTGATCGAGGCGCTCAAGGCCAGCGGCACGAAGAACCTCACCGTCATTTCCAACAACGCCGGGGTCGACGGCTTCGGCCTGGGCAAGCTGCTGGAAACGCGGCAGATCAAGCGGATGATTTCCAGCTACGTCGGCGAGAACAAGGAGTTCGAGCGCCAGTACCTGGCCGGCGAACTCGAGCTGGAATTCACGCCGCAGGGCACGCTGGCCGAGAAGCTGCGCGCCGGCGGCGCCGGCATCCCGGCCTTTTTCACCAAGACCGGCGTCGGCACCCTGGTGGCCGAAGGCAAGGAGATCCGCGAATTCGACGGCGAGCAGTACGTGATGGAGCGCTCGCTGGTGCCCGACGTCTCGCTGGTCAAGGCGCACGTGGCCGACAAGTCCGGCAACCTGCAGTTCCGCTTGACGGCCCGCAACTTCAACCCGGCCGCCGCGATGGCCGGCAAGGTCTGCATCGTCGAGGTCGAGCACATCGTGGAGACCGGCACGCTGCTGCCGGACCACATCCACCTGCCGGGCATCTACGTGCACCGCATCGTGCTCAATGCCAATCCCGAGAAGCGCATCGAGAAGCGCACCATTTCCACCGGAGCCTGAACATGCCTTGGACCCAAGACCAGATGGCCGCGCGCGCGGCCCTTGAACTCGAAGACGGCTTCTACGTCAACCTGGGCATCGGCATCCCGACGCTGGTGGCCAACTTCGTGCCGACCGACAAGGAAGTGTGGCTGCAGAGCGAGAACGGCATGCTGGGCATCGGCGCGTTCCCGACCGACGACCAGGTCGACGCCGACCTGATCAACGCCGGCAAGCAGACCGTCACCACCATCAAGGGCTCGTCGATCTTCGGCAGCCATGAGAGCTTCGCCATGATCCGCGGCGGCAAGATCAACCTGTCGATCCTGGGCGCGATGCAGGTCAGCGAGCACGGCGATCTGGCCAACTGGATGATCCCGGGCAAGATGGTCAAGGGCATGGGCGGCGCGATGGACCTGGTGGCAGGCGTCAAGCGGGTGATCGTGCTGATGGAGCACGTGGCGAAGAAGAAGGACGGCACCGAGGACATGAAGATCCTGTCCAAGTGCACGCTGCCGCTGACCGGCGTCGGCGTGGTCGACCGCATCATCACCGACCTGGGCGTGATGGACGTGACGCCGCAAGGCCTGAAGATTGTCGAACTCGCGCCCGGCGTGACCCGCGAAACGATCCAGTCCAAGACTGGCGTCAAGCTGATTTGAATCCCGCCGCTGCGCTGGACGGCCTGTGGCAGCTCGCCGGGCTGCCCGGCCCGGCGCTGGCGCTCGCCAGCCTCACCGGCGCCGAGCCGGCGTTTCCTTCCTCCTTTTGCGTGGGCACTGCCGCCCAGGCCACGATCGCGGCTGCCGCCCTGGCGGCCTGCGAGCTCGGTTATGCGCGGGGCGTGCCGCGCCAGCGCGTGAGCGTGGCGATGGAGCACGCCGCCGTCGAATGCACGGCCTGGTTCAGCGTGGACGGCCGCGTGCCTGATCCGTGGGATCCGTTGTCCGGCCTGTACCGCTGCGCCGACGGCTGGGTGCGCGTGCATGCCAATTTCGCGCATCACCGCGAAGGCGCGCTGCGGCTGCTGCGGCTGGACCCGCAGGTCGCCACCCGCGCCGATGCCGAGGCAGCGATGCTGCGCTGGCCGGCGATCGACTTCGAAACCGCCGCGGCCGATGCCGGCCTGGTCGCCGCCGCCTTGCGCAGCTTCGCGCAGTGGGACGCCACCCCGCAAGCGCAAGCGCTCGCCCGCCAGCCCCTGTTGAGCATCGAGCGCATCGGCGATGCGGCGCCGCTGGAATTGCCGCCGCTGTCGGCGCAGCAACAGCCGCTGGAAGGCGTTCGGGTGCTCGATCTCACGCGCATCCTGGCCGGGCCGGTCGGCGGCCGCGCCCTGGCTTCCCATGGCGCCGACGTGATGCTGGTGAATTCGCCGCACCTGCCCAACATCGAAGCGATCGCCGACACCAGCCGCGGCAAGCGCTCCGCGCATGTCGACCTGCGCGATGCGGCGGGCCGGGTGGCGATGGATCGGCTGCTGGCCGATGCGCATGTCTTCATCCAGGGCTACCGGCCTGGCGGCCTGCAGGCGCTTGGCTACGGACCGCTCCAGCTGGCGAAACATCGGCCCGGCATCGTCTGCGTGTCGCTCAGCGCCTATGGCAACAGCGGTCCCTGGTCGGCGCGCCGCGGTTTCGATTCGCTGCTGCAGACTGCCATGGGCTTCAACCACGCAGAGGGCGAGGCGGCCGGCAATGGCCGCCCGCGGCCGCTGCCGATGCAGGTCCTGGACGAAGCCACGGGCTACCTGCTGGCCTTTGCCGCCTGTGCTGCGCTCTGGCGCCAGCGGCGCGAGGGCGGCAGCTGGCAGGTGCAAGTGTCGCTGGCGCAGACGGCGCTCTGGCTGCGCGGCCTGGGTCGGGTCGCGAACGGGTTTTCGGTTCCGGCACCGGCGCGCGAGCCCTACCTGGAAACCGCTGCCTCCGGCTTCGGCGAACTCAGCGGTGTGCAGCCCAGCGCGCAGCTGGAACGCACGCCAGCGCGCTACTCGCGGCCGTCCGTCCCGCCAGGACACTCGCCGCCCCACTGGTAATGTTCAGCGGCAGCGTGCAGGTACTGTCTGACAATCAGACAGACGATTGGCCTGCTTGCCGGCCGCGCAGCCCGACCCATGATCAGCTCATTCCAACTCCCGGTCTCCGGGGAGGCTGATCATGAAACTGAAACTCGCTCTTGTCTGTGCCATCGGCCTGGCCTCGGTCAACGCCATGGCGTGCTACACGGTCTACGACCGGGACAACCAGATGGTCTACAACGCGCAGACGCCGCCGGTCGACATGAGCCGGCCGATCAGCGAAACGGTGCCGGTGGCCTTCCCCGGTGGCACGATGGTGTTCGGCTCGGGCAACGATTGCCCGCGGGAGCAACCGGCCAGGCTGGTGGCGACGCCGGCTCCTGCCAAGCCCTCGCCGCTGCTGACCGATCGCCGCACCGCCGAAACGCTGAAGGTTCCGCACACCATCCTGCCGTCCGGCGTGGCCCTGATCAGCCAGCCGTCGGCCATCATGACGGCCAGTCTGGCCGCGATCCCGAGCGCTTCGCCGGTTCCGGCTGTCGCCCCGGCCATCCTGGCGCAGCGCAGCCGGGCGCGTGACACGGTGATCACCGAACTGCACAACCCGCCGTTGACGGTGGTGCAGCAGGGCGCAATGGTGGTCAGCGAACTGCGCTGACCGTCAATTTCCCGCTGGCGGCACCAGCCCCAGTTCGGCGGCCAGGATGGCCGTCGGCTGAGCGCCTTCCTTGACCACCAGTTCGCCGGTGACGGCGTGCTTGGCGACCAGGGTGGGCACGCCCTGGAACTGGAAGCGGTTCATCAGCTTGGTGTTGGCCTCGACCGCGGCTTTGAAGGCGTCGAGGTTGCCGGTGGCGGTAATCCCGCCGGTCTTTTGCGTCATCGACGCCTCGTGCGCGTCCATGGCTGCCGCCGGATCGGCCGCCGCCAGGATGGCCGCGCCTTGCGATGTGCTCGCCGGGTTGATCAGTCCCACTGGAATCCACACGAACTTGGCTTGCGACTTCAGCGGCTTGGCCTGTTCCCAGAGCACCGCGCAATGGGGGCACTGCGGATCGAAGAACACATAGACCGTGCGCACGCTCATTGCCGATCCGACGGTGAAGCCCTTGGCCTCGGTGGCGATCGCCGGGATCGACACCGCGGACGCGGCTGCCGGCGCCGCGCCGGCCGCTGGGGCCTGGCTCGCGTCCTTGCAGCCGGTGAGGGCGAGCAGGCTGGCAAGCAGGGCGGAACTGAGCAGGTGAGTGGTTTTCATGGTGGCAAACATAGCTGGTTTAACGAAACTTTGTGCTGACGAAGCGCGATCCGGCCAGACCGAACCGCCACGGGACGTCCATCGCTTTTGAAATGCCGATGCGCGGGCCACTGATGACTTCGACCCCGGTTGGTGATGCCAGCACCCGGAACGGTTCCCGGTCCAGCCGGCAACCGTTGAAATCATGCGTGATCGCCAGCGCCTGGCCGATCTTGCCTGGGCCGGAACAAAGCAGCCGCAAGTCGTCCATCCCCCGCCGGGACTGCATCCGGTCGATGCCAGCCGTCGGCTCCAGGGCCCGGATCAGCACCCCGGCGCCATGGCCTTGCTCCCGGCAGACGAAGTTCAGGCACCAGTGGATGCCGTACGAACGGTAGACATAGGCCCGGCCGGGCGGACCGAACATCGCCTGGTTGCGTGGGGTCGGCCCGGAAAAACTGTGCGAAGCCGGGTCTTCCCGGTCGTAGGCCTCGGTCTCCACGATCACGCCGCCGACGCCGTCGACCAGCAGCGTGCAGCCGATCAGGTCCCGTGCCATGGCCTGCGAGTCGCCCAGAAAGTCCTCGGGCCGCAACTGCCTGGCCGCCATCAGTCGTCCCCCTGCTTCGAGGTCCTTGACCGACAGAAGTGCCGGGTTTCGCAGGCTTCGATCAAGGCCGGATGTTAGTCCCAATTTGGGACTTCCAGAGTCCTCATGGGAGCCTAAATACTGTATAAACAACCAGTTGTTGTTGTTGCCAGTTCCTTCCCGTGTCCACCTCAGCTCTTCGTGTGATCCCCGGCGACCTGCCCCATGTCTGGCAGGGGCAGGAGATGGCCTGCGCCGAGGAAGGCGTGGTGGCCACCGGCCATGCCAGCCTGGATGCCGAACTGCCGGGAGGCGGCTGGCCCATGGGCCTGGTGGAGGTGCTGCAGGAGCGGCCCGGGCAGCACGTCTGGCAGCTGGCCGGTCCGGCCCTGGCGCACAGCCTGCAATCCCACGCGGGTCCGGTCGTGCTGGTGGCCGCTCCCTTCGTGCCCTTCGTGCCCAGCCTGCAGGCCCAGGGAATTGCCGGCGAGCGGCTGCTCTGGATCCGCGCCGCCAAACCCGCCGAGCGCCTGTGGGCGACCGAACAGGCGTTGCGCTGCGCCGAGGTGACCGCGGTGCTGGCCTGGTTGCCGCAGGCCAGAAGCGCTGAATTGCGACGCCTGCAGATCGCGGCCCAGCAGCACAACCACCTGCTGTTCGTGTTCCGCACGCTGCGCAGCATCCAGGATGCATCGCCGGCCCGCATCCGGCTGCAGCTTGGTGGAACCGGGGCCATGGAGGTGCGCATCCTCAAACGCAGGGGGCCGCCGCTGGAATCGCCGCTGCAACTGCCGGGTGCTCCGGCCCGCCTCATGGCTTTGCTGGAGGCCCGCAAGCGTCGCCCGGCTTGCCTTTCCAACCCCAAACCGCTGGTCCCCGTTGCGGCCCCAGCCAGGAGATCGCATGTTCTGGATCGCTTTGCTGCCATCGGATGATCAGCAGCGCATGGCCTGGGGATGGTGGGGCTTGCAATACACGCCTCGCGTCGCCAACGTCGATGAGGCTTTGTTGCTGGAGCTGTCCGGGTCGCTGCGGCTTTGGGGTGGCAGGAAGGCGCTGCTGATGCTGTTGCTGCAAGGCCATCCGGAACTGGTGCCGCAGCAATGGGCCCGGGGCGCGACCTCGCTGATCGCACTGGGTTTGTTGCGGCAAAAGTGCGCCGGGCGTCCCGTTCCTGCCCAGGCCAGGAAGCTGCCGCTGGACACGCTCACTGCTGCCCGCGAGCATGTGGAGACGCTGGCCCGCGCGGGCTGCCGCAGCTGGGGCGACCTGGAAGCATTGCCGCGCGGCGGTGTGTCGCGTCGCTTCGGAGCCGGGTTGCTCGCGGCCCTGGACAGCGCCATGGGAATGCGCCCCGAGCGCTATCCCTGGTTGCTGCTGCCGGACGTGTTCGACCAGAAGCTGGAGCTGCCGGCGCTCGCCACCAGCGCGCCCGAATTGATGTGGAGCGCCAGCCGGCTGCTCTCGCAGCTGCAGGTCTGGCTGCAGGCCAGGCAGCTCGGCGTGCTGGCCTTCGAATTCGAATGGACGCTGGACTTGAAGCGCCTGGACGGCGTCAGGCTGCCGTCCCACGAGCAACTGGTGATCCGCACCGCGCAACCCACGCAGGACATGGCGCACCTGCGCAAGCTGGTGGGCGAGCACCTGGACCGCGCCAGCCTCAGCGCCCCGGCCAACCATTTGCGATTGCGATCGCTGGCCACCACGGCCTGGGCCGGCGCCAGCCACAGCCTGCTGGTGGAAGACCGGGTCAAGGGCGACGCGCTGCACCAGCTGGTCGAGCGCCTCAGCGCCAGGCTGGGCCCGCAACAGGTGCTGGTGCCGCAAGCCCTGGCCGACCACCGGCCCGAACACCGGCAGCGCTGGGTGCAGGCGCAGCAAATTTCCGGAGACAATCCTGCGCGAAAAAGCAGAACCAGCGCGCCACCCGCCGATGCCATCCAGCCGCCCTGGTTGCTGCCCCAGCCGCTGCGCTTGAAAGTGGAGCGCGACACGCCGCACTACCACGGCCCCCTGCGGCTGCTGACGCGGCCCCACCGGATCGAGGCCGGCTGGTGGGATGAAGAAGGCCAGGGGCTGGCGTTGCGCGACTATTTCATCGCCCGCAGCGAGGCCGTGGGCCTGGTCTGGATCTACCGGGAGCGGCCGGCTTCGCTGGCCGACAGCGAATCGCAGCCGGCCCAGGCCCGCTGGTTCCTGCAGGGCCTGTATGCCTGAGTCGCCCCAAAAAGACCTGCAGTCCGGTCCGGCCGCCGCCACCCAGTTGCCGCCGACGCAATCGGGCCTGGCGGCCCAGTGGCTGCCCGGGTATGCGGAGCTGCATTGCATCAGCAACTTCAGTTTCCAGCGCGGCGCTTCCCATCCGGAGGAACTGGTGCAGCGCGCCTACCAGCTTGGCTACCAGGCGCTGGCGATCACCGACGAATGTTCGGTGGCCGGCGTGGTGCGGGCCCACGTCGGCCTGAAGCGCTACCTGGAGGAACTGGACAAGCGCGAGCAGGAGCATCCGCAAGAAGGGCCGCTGCGCCATCCCTTCAGGCTGCTGCTGGGCAGCGAGTTCGTGTTCCCCGAAGGCCGGCTGGTCGCGATCGCGCGCGATCTGACCGGCTGGGGCGGCTTGTGCCAGTTCATCAGCGCGGCACGGATGGGGGAAGGCACGGTCAAGGGCCAGTATCGGGTCGACTGGCAGCAAAGCGAACTGGAACTGCTGCAGGGGTGCGAGGTCCTGTGGCTGCCGCAAAGGATCGCTGGCGCAGCGCTGGACCTGGAAGCGGCCAGCCTGCTGATCGGCCGGATGGCGCACCTCTTTTCCAGCCACCTGTGGCTGGTCGCCGAGTTGCTGCACGAGCTGGACGACGAGCTCTGGCTGGCTTCATTACAGGAGTTGTCCCAGCTCACCGCTGTGGCGCTGGTGGCGGCCGGCGACGTTCACATGCACGTGCGTTCGCGCAAGCGCCTGCAGGACGTGATCACTGCCGTGCAGCAAGGCAGGACAGTGGAGGATTGCGGCTTCGCCCTGCAATCGAACGCCGAGCGGCATCTGCGTTCCAGGCTGCGGCTGGGAAGCATCTATCCGGCCGGCCTGCTGGCCAACACGCTCGAAGTGGCGAGCCGCTGCAGCTTCAGCCTGGACGAGATCCGCTACAACTACCCGCGGGAGACGGTGCCGCCAGGGCAGACCCCGCTGGGGGCATTGACCCGGCTCACGCTGCGGGGGGCTTACCGGCGCTACGGCAGGAAGATCCCGCAACGGCACCGGACCCAGATCCGGCACGAGCTGCGCATCATCCGGATCAAGACCTACGAGATGTATTTCCTGACGGTGGAGGACATCGTGCGCTTCGCCCGCAGCCGGGGCATCCTGTGCCAGGGCCGGGGCTCGGCGGCCAATTCCACCGTCTGCTACTGCCTGCACATCACCGAGGTGCCACCGGAGATGACCAGCCTGCTGTTCGAGCGCTTCATCAGCATCGAACGCAACGAGGCGCCCGACATCGACGTCGACTTCGAGCACCAGCGGCGCGAGGAAGTGATCCAGTACATCTACGAAAAATACGGCCGTGAGCGCGCGGCGATTGCTGCAGTGGTGGTGCGGTACCGGTCCCGGATGGCGATCCGCGATGTCGGCAAGGCCCTGGGCGTGAACGAGGCCCTGGTCGACGCCTTCGCCAAAGACCACTTCTGGTTCGACAAGGAGATCCTGACCCAGCGCCTGCTGGAAGTGGCGGCTTCCATCGGAGTGCAGGAGCAGCCGTGGAAGATCGACCAGTGGATGGAGCTGGCTTACCAGCTGCGCGGCTTTCCGCGGCACCTCAGCCAGCACGTCGGCGGCTTCGTGCTCACCCAGACCAAGCTGACCCGGCTGGTGCCGGTGGAGAACGCCGCGATGCAGGACCGCTCCATCATCCAGTGGGAGAAGGACGACCTGGAAGCGGTGGGCCTGATGAAGGTCGACGTGCTGGCGCTGGGCATGTTGACTGCGCTGCGGCGCACGCTGGACCTGCGGGCGCAGTGGCGGGGGCAGGTGTGGTCGCTGGCCGAGATCCCGAAGGAGGACGTCGCCACCTACGACATGATCTGCGCCGCCGACACGGTGGGCGTGTTCCAGATCGAGAGCCGGGCCCAGATGTCGATGCTGCCGCGCCTGAAGCCGCGCAAGTTCTACGACCTGGTGGTGGAGGTGGCGATCGTGCGGCCCGGCCCGATCCAGGGCGGCATGGTCCATCCCTACCTCAAGCGCCGGCTGCATCCGGAGCTGGTCACGTACCCGAGCGAGGCGCTGAAGGCGGCGCTGGGCCGCACGCTGGGCGTGCCGATCTTCCAGGAGCAGGTGATGCAGGTGGCGATCCTGGCCGCCGGTTTCACTCCCGGCGAGGCCGACCGGCTACGGCGATCGATGGCGGCGTGGAAGCACAACGGCCACGTCAGCATCTTCTACGAGCGCCTGGTGGGCGGCATGGTGGAGCGGGGCTACGAGCGGGAGTTCGCCGAGAACATCTTCAAGCAGATCGAGGGCTTCGGCGAATACGGCTTCCCGGAAAGCCATGCCGCCAGCTTCGCCCTGCTGGCCTACAGCAGCAGCTGGATGAAGTGCCATGAGCCGGGTTGCTTCCTGGCGGCGATGCTCAACTCGCAGCCGATGGGGTTCTACACGCCCTCGCAGCTGATCCAGGACTCGCGCCGCCATGGCATCGAGGTGCGGCCGGTGGACGTCACGCTCAGCGCCGTCGACTGCACGCTCGAATCGCCCGAGGACCTGCAAGAGCAGGCCTCGCACCCGGGGCAGGGCAATGTGCTCCAACCCTGCGTCCGCCTCGGCCTGCGCATGGTCGCCACCCTGAGCGAGCAGGGCTGCGAGCGCATCGTCCAGGCCCGGCAACGAGCCCCCTTCACGAGTGTCGAGGACCTCGCCTTGCGCGCGGAGCTGGATCTCAAGGACATGAATGCGCTGGCCGCGGCCGATGCCCTGTCCAGCCTGGCCGGCCACCGGCGCCAGCAGGCCTGGGCCGCGTCGGCCCAGCGCCGGGCGCCGGCCCTGCTGAAGGACGCGCCGATCGAGGAAGAGCGGCTGCACCTTCAACATGCCACCGAAGGCGAGGACATCGTGTTCGACTATGCGGCCACCGGCCTGACCTTGCGGCGCCATCCGCTGGCGGTGCTCCGGCCGCGCCTGGAGCGAATGCAGCTGCTCACCTCCACCCAGTTGCGGCCGCTCGCCCATGGCACGCCCGCCCGTGCCTGCGGCATCGTCACGGTGCGCCAGCGGCCGCCGACCGCCAAGGGCACGGTGTTCGTCACGCTGGAAGACGAGACCGGCACGGTCAACGTCATCGTCTGGAACCATGTGGTGGAGGCGCAGCGCGACGCCCTGCTCAAGTCGCGCCTGCTGGCGGTCGAAGGCGTGTGGCAGCGCGACCTGGAAAGCGGCGGCAAGGTGCGCCACCTGCTGGCCCGCAAGCTGAAGGACCTGACGCCGCTGCTGGGGCGGCTGGCCGAGCAGGGCACTTCCAGCCGGGACTTCCATTGAAGGTGGTTTGACACGGCATGACCGGAGTTTCACAATGTTGTTGAAATCTTCAACAAAGGAAAGCAGCGATGGCCACCGTCAATTTCAGCGTTCCGCAAGAGATCAAGCAGGTTTTCAACGAGACATTCCAGAATGACAACAAGAGCGCGATCATTGCCGGGCTCATGCTCGAGGCAGTAGAGCGGGCGCGCAGCCGGCAGCGCAGTGAACAAGCCTACCAACGGATCGTCAAGCGCAGGCTGAGCCGTCCGCCGGTGACCGAAGCCCAGATTCGAGCCGCCAGGCAGGCCGGCCGCCCGTGATCGTTGTCGTCGACGCCAGCGTTGCGATCAAGTGGTTCGTTTCCACGCAACCAGATGAAGCCCATGCTGACCTGGCTTTGAAAATCCTGGAACGATCGGTTCTGGGCGCCATGGAGATGGTCCAGCCGCCCCACTTCATCGCGGAAGTCGCTGCGGTCCTGTCGCGGCTGAAGCCGCACGATGTCCAGGAGGACCTGCTTGATCTCTTGCAGATCGAGTTCCGGACGCTCGATACCCCCGCGACCTACGCGAAGGCGACGGCGCTGGCCGTGAAGCTGCGGCATCACCTGTTCGACACCCTCTACCACGCAGTTGCCCTGACAACTCCCGGCGCGACATTGGTCACCGCCGACCAGCAGTATTTCGCCAGGGCCAGATCCGAAGGAGGAATCGTCCTGCTGTCGCAGTTCAGTCCTGCGTGACGGCACGCGGCAGCTCGATCCCCGGAAAGATCTTGATCACGGCGCTGTCGTCCTCCTTGCCATAGCCGGCGGTGGAGGCCTGCATGAACATCTGGTGCGCGGTGGAGGCCAGCGGCAGCGGAAACTTGCTGGCACGTGCGGTGTCCAGCACCAGGCCCAGGTCCTTGACGAAGATGTCGACCGCCGACAGCGGCGTGTAGTCGGCCGCCAGCACATGGGCCATCCGGTTCTCGAACATCCAGCTGTTGCCGGCGCTGTGGGTGATCACCTCGTACAGGGCGTCGGGCGCGACGCCTTCGCGCAGGCCCAGCGCCATCGCCTCGGCCGCGGCGGCGATGTGCACGCCGGCCAGCAGCTGGTTGATGATCTTGACCTTGCTGCCGGCGCCGGCCCGGTCGCCGAGCCGGTAGACCTTGCCCGCCATGGCATCGAGCACCGGGTCCGCGACCGCATAGGCATCCGGCTTGGCCGAACTCATCACCGTCATCTGGCCGCTCGCGGCCTTGGCCGCGCCGCCGGAAATCGGCGCGTCGATGTAATGGATGCCCATTGCATTGAGCCGGCCCTCGAGCGCGATCGACCAGTTGGGGTCGACCGTCGAACACATCACGAACACGCTGCCGGGCCGCATGGCGGCCGCGGCGCCCGAGTCGCCGAACAACACGCTGTCGGTCTGCTGCGCGTTGACGACGACGCTGATCACGACGTCGCAGGCCGCGCCGACTGCGGCCGGCGTGGCACAGGCGACGCCGCCCTGGGCCGCGAAGCTTGCGGCGGCCTGCGGCCGCGCGTCGCACACGTGCATGTCATAGCCCTTGGCGCGCAAGGTGGCTGCGATGCCTGCGCCCATGGCGCCGAGCCCGATGAGTCCCGCTGCTTGTTTCATGGAGTGGATCCGGATCTGGTGGGAACCCGATCGTCGGCGACGGCTTGTCCTTCGTCAATGCAGGCGCGCAAGAAGCTTGCGAGCGGCTCGGCGGCGGGTGCCTAATGGAGCTGCGGCTCGCGCCGCGAGGGAGATCCGGGCAATGGATTGGTTCGAACGCATCACAGGGTTCCCGGAGGCGGGCTACGCCGAGACCCAGGCCGCGCTGAGCGTGGTGGGTGGGCGGCTGCGTTCGACGCACAGCGACCGCGCCTGCTGGGTCGGCGAACTCGAGATGCCCAGCCTGGCCGAACTGCGCCAGCGCGCCGGCGCGGTCGCCGGCAAGCCTGGCGCGCAAGTCAAGCTCTCCACGCTCCAGGGCGATGTGCGACGGCTGCATGGCCAGCCGCTGAACAGCCAGGCGCTGTTCCAGGTGGCTTCGCAGTTCAACCTGCTGGAGATGGCCGCACCCGACCTGACGCCGGAAGACGGCGTCACGCGCTATCAGGATGACCGCACGCAGGGGCCGGCCTGCGCCATCGCCGCCGGCGCGGCCACGATCTATCGCAATTACCTGGTGCCGCTGGCTGGCGGCATGGGCCAGAGCGCGGTGCGCCAGATCGATTGCCTGGCCGGGATCGGGCAGGCGCTGGGCGGTCAGGGCCACAGCCTCTGGGAAATGCGCAATGGCTATGCGCTGTGCTCGCACCAGGGGCTGGCCACGATCGACGCTGCGATGGCGGCCATGTCCGCCGAGGACCTGGAGCAGCTGCGCGGGCTGCTGCGGATCGGGCTGCACTGGGATGTCGAAGTCACCGAAGCGCCGGCGCCGGGCCAGCGCGTTTCGCAGGCGTTCTGTTCGGCTTTGCCGGTTGCCTATTCGGATGTGGCGCCCGCTCAGTGGGAGCGCTTCGCCACTCTGGTGCTGGAGGCGGCCTACGAGGCAACGCTGCTGGCCGCCGTGCTCAACCGGGAGCGGACAGGCTGTCCGACTGTCTTCCTCACCAGCCTGGGCGGCGGTGCCTTCGGCAATCCGCCGCAATGGATCGAGGCGGCGATGGCCCGCGCTCTGGAAGCAGTGCGCGGCTTCGACCTTGATGTGAGGGTGGTCAGCTTTGGCGGGGCGGGCAAGACCGCGAAGTGACTGGAGCGGGTGAAGGGAATCGAACCCTCGTATGAAGCTTGGGAAGCTGCCGTTCTACCATTGAACTACACCCGCAGCGCAGGCGATTATCGCACTGCTTGGCAAACTTATAATCAAAGGTTGAGCCGCATCCGGCAGTGGTGCGGTCTGGCGTTCAGCCGCACTCCCCAGGATCCGATGAGCAATTCCACATCTTCCGTCGCCGACATTCGCAAGACTTTCCTGGACTTCTTCGCGTCCAAGGGCCACACCGTCGTGCCGTCCAGCCCGCTGGTGCCGGGCAACGACCCGACGCTGATGTTCACCAACTCCGGCATGGTGCAGTTCAAGGACGTGTTCCTGGGCGCGGACAAGCGCCCCTACGTGCGCGCGGCATCGGTGCAGGCCTGCCTGCGCGCCGGCGGCAAGCACAACGACCTGGAGAACGTGGGCTACACCGCGCGCCATCACACCTTCTTCGAGATGCTGGGCAACTGGAGCTTCGGCGATTACTTCAAGCGCGACGCGCTGAAATGGGCCTGGGAGCTGTTGACCGAGGTCTACAAGCTGCCGGCCGACAAACTCTGGGCCACGGTCTACATCGACGACGACGAGGCCTACGACATCTGGACGAAGGAGATCGGCCTGCCGCCGGAGCGCGTGGTGCGCATCGGCGACAACAAGGGCGCCAAGTACCAGTCCGACAACTTCTGGATGATGGCCGACACCGGGCCCTGCGGTCCCTGCTCGGAAATCTTCTACGACCACGGCCCCGAGATCGCCGGCGGCCCGCCCGGCTCGCCCGAGCAGGACGGCGACCGCTACATCGAGATCTGGAACAACGTGTTCATGCAGTTCGACATGCAGGAGGACGGCAGCGTCAGGCCGCTGCCCGCGCCGTGCGTGGACACCGGCATGGGCCTGGAGCGGCTGGCCGCCATCCTGCAGCACGTGCACAGCAACTACGAGATCGACCTGTTCGACGACCTGATCAAGTCGGCTTCGAAGGCCACCGGCGAACAGGATCTGGACAACAAGTCATTGCGCGTCATCGCCGACCACATCCGCGCCACGGCGTTCCTGGTGAGCGACGGCGTGATCCCCGGCAACGAAGGCCGCGGCTACGTGCAGCGCCGCATCGTGCGGCGGGCGATCCGTCACGGCTACAAGCTGGGCAAGAAGACGCCGTTCTTCCACAAGCTGGTGGCGGACGTCGTGCGGCTGATGGGCGACGCCTATCCGCGCCTGCGCGCCGACGAGAAGCGCATCACCGACGTGCTCAAGGCGGAGGAGGAACGCTTCTTCGAAACCCTGGCCAACGGCATGGAAATCCTCGACGCGGCGCTGGAAGGCGGCCAGAAAGTGCTGCCGGGCGAGGTGGCCTTCAAGCTGCACGACACCTACGGCTTCCCGCTGGACCTGTCGGCCGACGTCTGCCGCGAGCGTGGCGTGACGGTCGACGAGGCCGGCTTCCAGGCCGCGATGGACAAGCAGAAGGCCGCCGGCCGCGCCGCCGGCAAGTTCCGCATGGACCGGGCGCTGGAATACACCGGCGTTGGCCACAAGTTCAGCGGCTATGAGCAGCTTGAAGAGACGGCGCGGGTCGTGGCGCTGTACAAGGACGGCACGCCGGTGCAGCAGCTGCAGCAGGGCGATGACGGCGTCGTGGTGCTGGACACCACGCCGTTCTACGCCGAGAGCGGCGGCCAAGTCGGCGACTGCGGCGTGCTCGAGGCCGAGGGCGTCGAGTTCGGGGTCGGCGACACCCAGAAGATCAAGGCCGATGTGTACGGCCACCACGGCAGCCAGGCCCAGGGCACGCTCAAGTTGGGCGACCAGGTCACCGCCCGTGTCGATGCGCAGCGCCGCCACGCCACCATGCGCAACCACAGCGTCACCCACCTGATGCACAAGGCCCTGCGCGAGGTGCTGGGCGCGCACGTGCAGCAGAAGGGCTCGCTGGTCGATCCCGACAAGACCCGCTTCGACTTCACCCACA
>JBBRSZ010000005.1:0-163398 GCA_038244915.1 Burkholderiales bacterium
CATGGTGGACCAGCTCTCCTCGTTCGCTTCGGAAGTGACGCGGGTGGCGCGGGAAGTAGGCACCGAGGGCAAGCTGGGCGGCCAGGCCGACGTGCAGGGCGTGGCTGGCACGTGGAAGGATCTGACCGATTCGGTGAACTCGATGGGTTCCAACCTGACATCACAGGTGCGCAACATCGCGGACGTGACCAAGGCCGTGGCGGCCGGCGACCTGTCCAAGAAGATCACGGTGGACGTGAAGGGCGAAATCCTGGAACTGAAGAACACCATCAACACGATGGTGGACCAGCTGCGGTCCTTCGCTTCGGAAGTGACTCGAGTGGCACGGGAAGTGGGCACCGAAGGCAAGCTGGGTGGCCAGGCCGACGTGCAGGGAGTGGCCGGCACCTGGAAGGACTTGACCGACTCGGTGAACTTCATGGCCGGCAACCTGACCTCCCAGGTGCGGAACATTGCCGACGTGACGACTGCCGTGGCGGCTGGTGACTTGTCCAAGAAGATCACGGTGGACGTGAAGGGCGAGATTCTCGAACTGAAGAACACCATCAACACCATGGTGGACCAGCTGCGGTCCTTCGCCTCGGAAGTGACCCGCGTGGCGCGCGAAGTGGGTACGGAAGGCAAGCTTGGCGGACAGGCCGACGTGCAGGGCGTTGCCGGCACGTGGAAGGACCTGACCGACAACGTGAACTTCATGGCCGGCAACCTGACCTCGCAGGTGCGCAACATCGCCGACGTGACCAAGGCGGTGGCCGCCGGGGACCTCTCCAAGAAGATCACCGTGGACGTGAAGGGTGAAATCCTGGAACTGAAGAACACCATCAACACCATGGTGGACCAGCTGCGGTCCTTCGCCTCGGAAGTGACGCGGGTGGCGCGGGAAGTGGGCACCGAAGGCAAGCTGGGTGGCCAGGCCGACGTGCAGGGAGTGGCCGGCACCTGGAAGGACCTGACCGACAACGTGAACTTCATGGCCGGCAACCTGACGTCGCAGGTGCGCGGTATCGCCAAGGTGGTGACCGCGGTGGCCAACGGCGACCTGGACCAGAAGCTGACCGTGGAAGCCAAGGGCGAGGTGGCCGCGCTGGCCGACACCATCAACGGCATGACCGATACGCTGGCGACGTTCGCCGACCAGGTGACGACGGTGGCGCGCGAAGTGGGCGTGGAAGGCAAGCTGGGCGGCCAGGCCAAGGTGCCTGGCGCGTCCGGCACCTGGAAGGGCCTGACGGAAAACGTGAACCAGCTGGCCGCCAACCTGACCACCCAGGTGCGAGCGATCGCCGAGGTGGCGACGGCGGTGACGCAGGGCGACTTGACCCGGTCGATCACGGTGGAGGCGCTCGGCGAGGTGGCGGCGCTGAAGGACACCATCAACGAGATGATCCGCAACCTCAAGGACACCACGCAGGTCAACACCGAGCAGGACTGGCTCAAGACCAACCTGGCGAAATTCTCCCGGATGCTGCAGGGCCAGAAGGACCTGGTGGCCGTGGGCCACCTGATCCTGTCCGAGCTCGCGCCCGTGGTCGGCGCGCAGCAGGCCGAGTTCTATGTGCTGCGCTACACCCACGAACAGCCAAAGCTGCGCCTGATGGCCAGCTACGCGTCCGACGGCCACGGCTCCTACGGCAAGGAAGTGGACCTGGGCCAGGGCCTGGTCGGCCAGTGCGCGTACGACAAGAAGAAGATCCTGCTGACCTCGTCGATTCCCGACAGCCTGCGGATCTCGTCCGGCCTGACTGAAGTGGCGCCACTCAACGTTCTCGTTCTGCCGATCATCTTCGAAGGGCAAGTCCGGGGCGTGGTCGAACTGGCGTCGATCGAGCGCTTCAACCCGACCCACCAGGCCTTCCTCGACCAGCTGACGGAGTCGATCGGTATCGTGATCAACACGATCGAAGCCAACATGCGGACCGAAGACCTGCTGACGCAGTCGCAGTCGCTGGCGCAGGAACTGCAAAGCCGGCAGCAGGAACTGCAGCAGACCAACGAGGAGCTGCAGGAAAAGGCCCGCTTGCTGGTGCACCAGAACCACGAGGTGGAACGCAAGAACCAGGAAGTGGAGCAGGCCCGGCAGGCGCTGGAAGAAAAGGCCAAGCAGCTGGCGCTGACGTCCAAGTACAAGTCCGAGTTCCTGGCCAACATGTCGCACGAGCTGCGCACACCGCTGAACTCGCTGCTGATCCTGTCGGACCAGCTGTGCAAGAACCCGGACGGCAACCTGACCACCAAGCAGGTGGAATTCGCCAAGACCATCCACTCGTCGGGCAACGACCTGCTGATGCTGATCAACGACATCCTGGACTTGTCCAAGATCGAGTCCGGCACGGTGGTGGTGGACATCAACGAGCTGCGCCTGTCGGACCTTCAGCTGTACGTGGAGCGCACCTTCCGCCACGTGGCCGAGGCCAAGGCGGTG
This sequence comes from Burkholderiales bacterium, assembly GCA_038244915.1. GTDB lineage: Bacteria > Pseudomonadota > Gammaproteobacteria > Burkholderiales > Burkholderiaceae_C > Ramlibacter. The sequence goes on from JBBRSZ010000005.1 coordinate 2,423, forward strand.
GACTTCATGATCCACACCGGCCTGCAACTGCCGACATCGATGGTGACGGACGTCAAGCGCCTGCAGCAGATCCTGAAGAACCTGCTATCGAACGCCTTCAAGTTCACGCACCAGGGCCATGTGACGCTGACGGTCGAGGAGGCGTTCACCGGCTGGAGCCCGGATAACGAGGAGTTGAACCGCAGCCAGCAGGTGATCGCATTCTCTGTCTCCGACACCGGCATCGGCATTTCGGGCGACAAGCAGCAGATTATCTTCGAGGCCTTCCAGCAGGCCGATGGTTCCACCAGCCGCAAGTACGGCGGCACGGGCCTGGGCCTGGCGATTTCGCGCGAGCTGTCGAAGCTGCTGGGCGGCGAGATCCGCCTTTCCAGCGCGCCTGGCCAGGGCAGCACCTTCACGCTGTACCTGCCGCTGGTGTATTCCGCGGCTCGCACGGCGCGCCGGCCGACCGGCTACAGCGATTCGGGCCGCGCCGACCTGACGGTGCCCGGCATGAAGCGCACGCCGGCGACCCCGCCGCAGCAGGTGGAGAACGCGGTTGTGGTGTCGGAAGAAAACGCGCCGCCACTGAATGAAGCCGATGACGACCGCGACAGCATCGTCCAGGGCGACCTGGTGCTGCTGATCGTCGAGAACGACCTGGCGTTCGCGCGCTTCCTGCTGGACGCAGCCCGCGCCAAGGGTTTCAAGGGCCTGGTCACCTCGATGGGCGCCGGTGCGCTGACGCTGGCCAACCAGTTCAAGCCGTCCGCCATCACCCTGGACATGTACCTGCCCGACGTCGACGGCTGGCGCGTGCTGGACCGCATGAAGCAGGACCTGGGCGCGCGCCACATCCCGGTCTGCGTGATCTCCACCGACGACTCCAAGGAACGGGCCTTCAAGTCCGGCGCCATGGCGTTCGTCGAAAAACCGATCCGCTCCAAGGAGGTGCTCGACGAGGTGCTCGACAACCTGCGCACCTACGTCGGCCGGCCGCAGCGCAGCGTGCTGATCGCCATGAAAGACGTGGCCGCCCGCAAGGAGCTGACGACGCAGCTGGAGGAGGAAGAGATCCACGCCGTGGTGGTCAAGAGCACCGAGAAATTCCTGCAGGCGCTGCAGGAGGACCGGTTCGACAGCGTGGTGATCGAGGACGGTTTCGGCAACCTCAATCCGCACGACTGCAAACGCGCGCTGGCGGGCCAGTCCACCATCGGGCCGCTGCCGCTGCTGGTATTGCGCTACGGGCCGCCGGCCGAGGGCCGCACGCCCTGGACCTCCGACGACACGGTGACGGTGCAGGAAGCGCACACGGTGCCCAGGCTGTTCGACCTGACCCTGATGGCGCTGCACCACAACCTGGCGCGGCTGCCGGAAGCAAAGCGCTCGATGCTCGACGAGATCCACCAGACCAGCAAGCCGCTGACCGGCAAGCGGGTGCTGATCGTCGACGACGACATGCGCAACATCTTCGCGCTGGCCACCGTGCTGGAAGAGCACGGCATGGACATCGTCTGGTCCGACAACGGCCGCGACGCGATCAGCCGGGTGGCCAGCGACCCGCAGATCAAGATCGTGCTGATGGACATCATGATGCCGGAGATGGACGGCATGGCCACCATGAAGGAGATCCGCAAGCTGCCGCAGGGCAAGAACCTGCCGATGGTGGCGGTGACGGCCAAGGCCATGAAGGGTGACCGCGAAAAGTGCATCGAAGCGGGCGCCTGGGACTACCTGTCCAAGCCCGTCAACACGCAGGACCTGCTGTCGGTCCTGCGCGCATGGCTGCATCAGTGAAAACCGCAATGGCGCCGGCGGGAGAGCCCACGGCTCAGGAGAAAGTCAACATCCTGGTGGTGGACGACCTGCCCGAAAAGCACGTCGTCTTCCGCACCATCCTGGACGAGCTGGACCAGAACATCGTCAGTGCCCGGTCCGGCCAGGAGGCGTTGCGCTACATCCTGGAGATGGAGTTCGCGGTGATCCTGCTGGATGTCAACATGCCCGACATCGACGGGCTGGAGACTGCCGGCCTGATTCGCCAATACCGCAAGTCGGCCCAGACGCCGATCGTCTTCATCACCGCCTACGTCGACGAGATCCAGGCCCAGCGCGGCTACGCGCTCGGTGCCGTCGACTACATCCCTTCGCCGGTGGTGCCCGAGGTGTTGCGCTCGAAGGTGCGGGTGTTCGTCGAGCTGTTCCGGATGAACCGGCAGCTCAAGGAGCAGGCCGCCGAGCGAGAGGCGCTGGCCCGCTCCGAAGCCGCGCGCGCCGCCGCGCAGGAGGCGATCCACCGGGCCGACTACCTGTCCCAAGCCAGCCAGAGCCTGTCGCGCTCGCTGGACCTGGACGACACCATCAAGGCGCTGTTCGAGGTTGCCGTGCCCTTCCTCGGCGAACGTGCGGTGCTGGCCCTGGCCGGTCCGGAGGGCGAGATCAAGCGCACCGAGCGCTGGCCGGCGCGGTCCGGCGTCGGGCTGGGCGACGACCAGCTGCAAGAGTGCTTGCGCGTCGCGCTGGGCGATCGCCGCTTCGAGCTGCGGGAAGAACTCGGGCAGGGCGTTGCGGTCTGTCCGCTGCTGGCCGGCGACCGCGTGCTGGGGGCGCTGGTGCTGATCGGCGCCCATGCCCAGTTCGATTCCGCCCGGCTGGCGCTGATCAAGGAGGTGGTCAGCCGCGCCTCGATTGCGATGGAAAACGCGCGGCTGTACCACGCGGTGCAGGACGCCGATCGGCGCAAGAACGAATTCCTGGCCATGCTGGCCCACGAACTGCGCAATCCGCTGGCGCCGATCCGCAATGCGGTGCACATCATGCAAGGCGACGACGTCGCGCCGGCGAAGTTCAACTGGGCCCGTGACATCATCGGCCGCCAGGCCGACCACATGGCGCGCCTGATCGACGACCTGCTCGACGTCTCGCGGATCGTTCAGGGCAAGGTGGTGGTGCAGCCCGAGCGGCTGCACTTGTCGATTCTGGTGGAGCGCGCGGTCGAAGCCACGGCGCCGCGGGTGGCGGCGCAGGACCAGACGCTCAGCGTGGAGTTGCCGCAGCAGGAGATCGCCCTGGATGGCGACCTGGTGCGCTTGTCGCAGGTGCTGTCCAACCTGATCAACAACGCGTCCAAATTCTCGGCGCCGGGCACCCGGATCCTGCTGACGGCGAGCTTCGCCGACGGCCAGCTGCGGATCTCGGTGCGCGACGAAGGCGCGGGGATCGACCCGGTCTTCCTGCCGCATATCTTCGACCTGTTCGTGCAGGGCGACCAGACGCTGGACCGCACCCAGGGCGGGCTGGGCATCGGCCTGACGCTGGTCAAGCACCTGGTCGAACTGCATGGCGGCCGGGTCAGCGCGAGCAGCGCCGGCCCGGGGCAGGGCGCCGAAGTGTCGGTCTGGCTCCCAGCGCAGCCGATGACGGCGCAACCCAGGCCGGTGCCGGTGCCCCGCAAGAAGGCGGTGCCGGCCAGCAAGCCGGCGCGCATCCTGGTGGTGGACGACCTGGCCGCTTCGGCAGACACACTGATGACCCTGCTGGAGATGGAAGGCTTCGAGGTGCGCGTCGCCAACGAAGGCGCGACGGCGCTGCGGATCGCCCAGGAGTTCCGGCCCGACGTGGTGCTGCTGGACATCGGCCTGCCGGGCATGAACGGCTTCGAGGTGGCCAACCGGCTGCGCGGCACGCCGTGCTGCCAGGAGGCGCTGCTGATCGCGCTGACGGGCTATGGCGAGGCGGAAAGCCGCTCGCGCTCAGCCCAGGCCGGCTTCGATTTCCACATGGTCAAGCCGGCCGACGTCAATCTGCTGCTGTCGATGCTGGCCGACCCGCAGCAGGCCCGCAAGGACCACGCGCGGAGTCAATGACATGGCCCACATCGCGCCTCCACTGCCTGCGGATGAAGCCGAGCGACTGGCCGCGCTGGAGCAGCTGGCCATCCTGGACACCGAGCCTGAGAAGGAGTTCGACCGGCTGGTGCAGCTCGCGACGACGATCTGCCAGGCTCCGATCGGCGCCATCGCCTTCATCGACAGCCAGCGCCAGTGGTTCAAGTCCCGGGTCGGCATCGACATCACTGCGACGCCGCGCGACCTGGCTTTTTGCGCCTACACCATCCTCGAGCCGGACCGCCTGCTGGAAGTGCATGACGTCGAGACCGATCCGCGCTTCGTCACCAACCTGCTGGGGCCGGAGGTGCCGCCGGTGCGCTTCTATGCGGGCTACCCATTGCAGACCCGGGAAGGCAGCGCCGTGGGGACGCTGTGCGTGATGGACGTTGAGCCGCGCAGCCTGACCGCCACCCAGCGCGAGGCGCTGGCCAAGCTGGCCCACACCGTCAGCACCCAGCTGACAATGCGGCGCGAATTGCGGATCGCGACCGAATCCGACCGCCTCACGGGCCTGCCCAACTGGTTCCATTTCGAATCGCAGTTCGAGCGCAGCAAGTCGGCGCGCGGCGTGCTTGCGCTGGTGCGGCTCAAGACGGTCGGCCAGATCACTTCCGCCCACGGATTTCGCACCGCCGACGCGATGATCAAGCAGACCGCGCAGCGGCTGCAGTCCTGCCTGAGGCAGGACGCGTTCGTCGGCCGCATCAAGCGCGGCCTGTTCGTGATGTACTTCCCCGACCTGGCCCCGGCGGACTTCCGCAAAGCCGTCGCCGGCATGATCAGCGCCAGCCTGTGCGAGCCCTACAACATCGAAGCGCTGGCGCTGGTGTGCCCGGTGCATCTGGGGGTCGCGGTGTATCCGGACGACGGCAGCAAGCTGGACGACCTGGTGACCGCGGCCGACAGCGCGCTGCAAGTCGCCATCGAGCGCGACGAACCGTTCATGTTCTTCGACAAGTCGGTGGACAACCAGCTTAGCCGCCACTACCGGCTTGAGCCGCAGTTGCGGCGCGGCCTGCGGCTCAACGAATTCGTCAACTACTACCAGCCCAAGATCGACCTGGCCACCGGCGCCATCGCCGGGGTGGAGGCGCTGATCCGCTGGATCCACCCCGAGCGCGGCCTGGTGTCGCCGATGGAGTTCGTACCGGCGCTGGAACTGACCGGGCTGATCGCCGAAGCCGGCGGCCAGGTGATCCAGCGCGCCATCTCGGACTGGTGGAAATGGCGGGCCGTCGGGTTGGACGCGCCGCGGATCGCGGTGAATGTCGCGGCCGAACAGTTGCGCGGCAACAATTTCGTCGCCGGCCTGCAAGCGGCGCTGGCAGCGGTGGACGGCAACCCGGCGGCGCTGTCGATCGAAGTCACGGAAAGCATCCTGATCACCAACATGGAGCGGGCCATCGACATCCTGTCGGAGGTGCGGGCCCTCGGGATTCCGGTGGCGATCGACGATTTCGGCACCGGCTACTCCTCGCTGGCCTACCTGGTGACGTTGCCGATCGACGAGCTCAAGGTGGACCGGGCCTTCATCCGCAAGATCACCACCGATCCGGCCTACTACGGCATCGTCGAGACCTGCATCACGCTGGCGCACAGCCTCAAGCTGAAAGTGGTGGCCGAAGGCGTGGAGACCGAGGAACAGGCCCAGGCCTTGCGCAAGCTCGATTGCGACCAGGCACAGGGATTTCTCTACAGCAAGCCGGTGCCGGCCGATGAACTCGCCCGCATGCTGCCGGCGCTGGCGCGCCCTGCCATCGCCTGAGCCGGGCTTGTCAGAATTCGAGGTCGTCGGCGATCGCGGCGAGTCCGGCCTTGGCGCACAGGTCGTCAGCGTCGCCGCCCGGGGCACCCGACACACCGATCGCGCCCACCAGCGAGCCGGCGGATTCGATCGGCCGGCCGCCGCCGATGGCGACCACCCCGGGCAATTGCCGGATGCCCGATGACGCTTCGCCGGACTGGGTCGTGCGCGCGAAGGAGAGCGTGTCCTGTTTGAACGTGAGCGCCGTCCAGGCCTTGCCGGTCGCGGTGGCTGGCGTGTGGGGGCCCGCGTGGCGCTCGCGCAGCATCACCAGCGCAGTGCCGCCGCGATCGGTCACGGCGACCGCGACCTGGTGGCCGTTGGCCGTGCAGGTGGCCAGCGCCGCGCGGGCCGCGCGCAGCGCTGCGTCGGGCGTGATGGAGCGCACCGCATAGGTGGCCTGCTGCGCCTGGCTCGCGCCGCAGAGCGCAGCGAGCGTGAGGGCGAGGGCGCCGGACTGGATCGCTTTCATGCCGATGCCGGCAGGTAGCCGGGGTTGGGCACGCCGCCGGTGAGCGTGGGCACGTTGCTGTGGCGCGCGGTCACGATGCCGCCGCGGGCCTTGAGCCATTGCTCCACCAGCTCCCACACCGGTTTGTTGCCGGCGCTGCGCGCCTCTTCGGCGACCGGCGCCCAGCCCGCCACCTTGTACTGGCGCGACGGCTCCAGCGGCTTGCCGTTGAGGCGCATGTCGGTGATCCGCTTGCCCATGGTCTCGAGCGGGTTGCAGCTGTATTGGAGGCCGCCGACGCGAACCATGTCGCCGCCCTGCTGGTAGTAGGGATCCGGATTGAACAGGTTGTCGCACACATCTTCCAGCACGGTCTTGATGGTTTCCCCGCTCATGCTGCTGACGGTGGCATACGAATAGGTGGTGGCCGTCATGTCCATCAGCCATTCGCGGGTGATGGGCTGACCGGCCAGCAGCGAAGTGCCCCAGCGAAAGCCCGGCGAGAAGCCGATCTCCGCGCCTTGCACGTCCATCAGCGCGTCCAGCAGCAGCTGGTCGCCGGTGCCGTTGAAGTTGCCGCGCCGGTAAAGCGTTCCCTGGGTCACGGCCAGCTGCTCGCCCAGCCGTGCCTCGTAGGGCGCGCGCACGCCGGTGATCAGCGCGTCCATCTCCCGATCGGCGGGCAGCATGTTCGCGAACACCGGCAGCAGGCGGTAGCGGAAGTCGGCCACCTTGCCGCCCTTGACGTCGAAGTCCATCACCGCCAGGAACTTGCCGTTGGAGCCGGCGTTGGTCACCAGCGTCTGGCCGCCCGGGTTGGCGACCACGCTCGCCACCGGCATGCCGTCGTGCGTGTGGCCGCCCATGATGGCGTCGATGCCGGTGACGCGGCTGGCCATTTTCAGATCCACGTCCATGCCGTTGTGGCTCAGGAGCACCACCACCTGGGCGCCCTTGGCCCGGACCTCGGCGACCACCTTCTGCAGTTCCTGCTCCTGGATGCCGAAGGTCCAGTCGGCAACGAAATAGCGGGGGTTGGCGATCGGCGTGTACGGAAACGCCTGGCCGATGATGGCGCAGGGCACGCCGTTGATCTCGCGGATCACGTAGGGCTTGAACACCGGGTCGCCGAAGTCGGCCGTCTTGACGTTCTGGGCCAGAAAGTCGACCTCGCCGGCGAAGTCTTTCTCGATGATCTCCTTGACGCGGTCCATGCCGAGCGTGAACTCCCAGTGACCGGTCATGATGTCCACGCCCAGCAGCTTGGCGGCGTCGACCATGTCCTGGCCCTTGGTCCACAGGGCCGTGGCCGAGCCCTGCCAGGTGTCCCCGCCGTCCAGCAGCAACGCGCCCGGGCGGCTGGCCTTCATCCGCTTGACCAGCGTGGCCAGGTGGGCAAAGCCGCCGACCTTGCCGTAGCGGCGCGCGGCCGCTTCGAAATCCAGGCAGGTGAGGGCGTGGGCATCGGCGGAGCCGGGCGGGATGCCGGCGACGCGCAGCAACTGCTCGCCCACCAGGTGCGGCAGCCGGCCGTTCATGCTGCCGATCCCCAGGTTGACGCTGGGCTCGCGGAAATGGATCGGCTTCAACTGCGCGTGGCAGTCCGTCATGTGCAGGAACGACACGTTGCCGAAGCGGGGCAGGTCGTACAGGCCGTCGGCGGCCGTCGCCGCATCGGCCTGCGCCCAGCGGCCCAGGCTCATGCCGCCGACGCTGGCGGCGGCCAGCACCTGCATGAATTCGCGTTTGCTGAGGTTCACCGGCGTTTACTTGTTCACGGGAGACTGGGGGTCGAGCAGCAGGGCGACGACGTGCCTGACCTGGGCTTCGCTCAGGATGCCGGAGTGGCCGGCGCGCGGCATGTTGGAACAGGCGTTGTAGGCCTTGGCGTTCCAGATCTTGCCCCAGGTGTATTCGACCATCTGGCGCGAGGCCGGGCTGTTGGGGTCCGTCACGCCGCGCAGTTTGCCGTAGTTGTACAGGCTGGGGCCGATCGTGCCGAAGGAGATCTCCTCCTTGGTGATCTGGTGGCAGTTGTAGCAGTTGCCGCCGTTGGCGACCTTCGCGTCATCGGTCCAGGTCAGGCCCCGGCCGTTCTGCGCGATCGCCTCACCGGCCTTCCAGTCGCCCAGGAACTTGCCGTCGCTGGGCCACTTGACGGTCTTGAGGTTTTCGGCTTCGATGGCCTTGGCGCGCACCGGATCGATCGGGCGGCCTTCGGCCTGCGCGGTGCTGCACTCGCGATTGGAGTCGTCCTGCACCAGCCGGTCGACCTTGACCGTGCCTTCGTCGCGGAACGACGACTTCACGGTCTCGGCGGTGATGCGGTCGAGTTCTGCCGAACTGGGCAATGACGCGCAGCCGGCGACGGTGGCGGCGAACGCCAGCACGGCGAGATGGTGACGCGTGGTGATCTTGATGCTCTTGGTCATGTGTTCCTGGCCTAGCGCTTGATGGCGGGAGCGGTGGTGGTGCCGCCCTTGCCGTTGACACCGAGATAGACGCCCAGCGCGATGGTGGCGTCGCTGCCGAAGCCCGGATAGGGAAAGCGCTGCTGGCGGTAGCAATCGTTCAGGCGCAGCTGCATGCCCCACATCTGGCCGTTGGAGACGCGGTAGGCCGGCCAGGCGCCGAAGCCGTTCCCTGCGCCGGGATTCTTGGTCAGGTTGGGCAGGTCCTGCAGGCGGATGCGCTTGGCGTCCTCGCCGTGGCAGGAGGCGCAGGCGAAATCGTGCGGGCCGCCGCGCTGGAAGAACAGGCGCTTGCCGACCTCGTACATGACTTTTTCCTGCTGGTGCGCCTGCGGCAGGTTGAATTGCATGCCCTTGGACTCGGCGGCGACGTAAGTGGCCAGCGCCGTCACGTTGTTCTGCTCGCCCTTGCCGAACGGCGTGTCGGCGATCTGCTTGCCGTCGAAGCCCTGCAGCGTTTCCATGCAGCTGACCAGCCGCGACTCCAGGTCCTGGACCCGTTTGGTGTCTGCGAAATAGCGCGGCAGCTCCACGAACGCGCCCTTGACCACGCCCGGTCCCTTGCCGAGGTCGCAGGCTTCCAGTGACGCGTTCTTGGGGCCGCGCTTTTGCTTCCACAGTCCCTCGCCCTTGGCCTCGAACAGGTCGGCCGGGTTGCCGTCCGCCAGCATCGCCCGGTATTCCTCGATCGATTCGATGGCCGATTTCTGCGCCAGCGCGGCGCCGGCGGCCAGGCCGCCGAGCACCAGCAACGCGATTGTTTTTCTCATGCGCTTGTCTCCGGGTTGTGGTCAGTGCTTCAGGAGACCACGGCTTCGTCGGTGCGGGTATCGCCCTTGGTGTCCTTCCAGGTCACGCCGATCTTGTCGCCGGCCTTGGCGCCCTTGACGGTGAACTGCAGGAACGGGTTCTTGGCGACGGCCGGGCCCCATTCGGCGGTGAGCACTGTCTTGCCGTTGAGGGTGGCGCTGACGTCGGTGATGTGCCAGGCCGGGATGGTCTTGCCGGCGGCGTCCTTGCGCTGGCCGGTTTCCATCTCGTGGCTCATGAGGACGCGGACGGTCGCGTTGCCGGCGGCTGCTTGGGCGCGAATGCGCATCGGATCTGCCATGGTGGTACTCCTGAAGATGTTTGCTTGATACGGACGCGGGCGGCTTCAGCCGCCGCAGCCGCCGAGTGTGACCTTGACTTCCTTCTTGGCGAAGTGCGCCTTGCCGTCCGCGGTGATGGCGACGGCGTAGACGTCCGACGACTGGCCCATCTTGGCGCGGGTGGAGAAGTTTGCCTCCACTGCGTCGGTGACGTCGAACTTGGCGACCAGCGTGCTGGGGTTCTTCTCGACCAGCAGCAGCAACTGCTTCACGTTGGGCAGGCTCGTTGCGATCACGAACGGCACGACGGCGCCGTTCTCGGCGATGTCGGGGGCGGTGAGCGTCACGGACTTGCTTTCGACCGGGGCGCCGGCGCCCAGCGCCTTCATGACGTCGGCAACGGTCTTGCTCTCGAAGGCGGGGGCGTTCCAGGCCAGCGCGTAGCGCGGGAACAGGCCGGTGGCTGCCAGCAGGCCGGCGACCGTGGTGCTGTGCTTGAGGATGTCGCGACGGGATTGCATGAACGGCTCCTGAATGATTAAGTGAATGCTAATGAATCGATAAGCCCGGCCTATCGGGAATATCCCTGCTGCGCCTAGTTTTTCGCGCCCGCTGCCAACCAGTTGGCAATCTGGCGAGCCTGCGTTTCGTCCAGGGTCTGCGCCGGCATCGGGATGGCTCCCCACACGCCGGACCCGCCAGAGCGGATTTTCGCCGCAATATAGTCGGCCTTGCCTTCGTGCTTGTCAGCGATTTCCTGCCAGCTCGGGCCGACCACCCGGTGGTCGACAGCATGGCAGGCCGTGCAGTTGTTCTGCTGCGCGAGCGCCTGCGCCGCGACCTTCGCCGTCGGCGCGGCGGTCGCAGCAGCGGCAGCCGGCGCGGTGGCGATGCCGCGTTGCGCGCCGACCAGGCGATTTTGCTGCGCCAGGTTGCCGTGGGCATTGCGGGCGAAGTCGGGCAGCGCCGAAGTGACCTTGGCATCGACCGCGCAATCCTTCATGCAGGCGGTGCCGGTCACATCGGGCCGGGCCTTGCCCCCGAGTTCAGCGCCCGGCCAGAGCGCGTGGTCCACCGTGGTGCCGTTGCGGTTCGGCAGGCGCAGCTGCACGTCGCGGATGTTCTTGTCCGAGAGCGTGAAATCAGCGGGAATCACGTCACCCAGGTTCAGCATGTAGGCCGTGACGGCGTACACCTCGTCGGCAGTGAGTGACTTGGGCTGCGTCCAGGGCATCGCGCGGTTGATGTAGTCCCACAGGGTCGACAGGCTGGAGACCTTCATCAAGGTGGTGCGGCCGGGATAGTCGTTGCGCTTGAGGCTGGCGACGTGGCCGGTCTTCACATCCTCGGTGCTGGTGCCGCCCACCAGCGGGTTGAACACCTGGTTCGATTCGCCGAACACGCCATGGCACGAGGCGCATTTGCTTTCCCACACGTCCTGCCCCCTGGCCACGCTGCCGGAACCTGCCGGCAAGCCCTTGAAATCCGGCCGCACATCGATGTCCCAGGCAGCCACTTCGCGTGGCGTGGCATCGCGCCCGACGCCGGCGAAGCCGGCCTTGCCCTGTCCCCAGCTGACAGTCGTCGCGGCCGCGAGGGCCGCCAGCGCCAACGCATTAACCCACCTGGACATTCTTCACCTCGCCGCTTTGCTCCACCAGCCAGGACTGGATGGCGTTGTTGTGATAGATCGAGCGCGTCCCGCGCACGGTCCGCAGTTGCCGGTAATTGGGCTGCACGTAGCCGGTCTCGTCGGTGGCCCGGCTCTGGATGATGGCCGGCTTGCCGTCCCAGACCCAGTCGATCGAAAAGCGCGTGAGGCACTTGCTCAGCACCGGTGTTTCCAGCCGGGCGGTGCGCCAGTTGCGCCCGCCGTCGACCGAGACGTCGACCCGCTTGACCTTGCCGCGGCCGGACCAGGCCAGCCCGTTCACGCTGTAGAACCCCTTGTCCAGCAGCGTCTGGCCGCCCGAAGGCGTGGTGACCACGCTCTTGCATTCCTGGGTGCTGGTGTACTGGCGATGCTGGCCGTCCGGCATCAGGTCGATGTAGTGCACCGTTTCGTCCTTGGTGCCATAGGGCTGGTCGCCCACTTCGACCCGCCGCAGGTACTTGACCCAGCTCACGCCCTGCACGCCGGGCACGACCAGGCGTAAGGGATAGCCATTTTCCGGCCGCAGCATTTCGCCGTTCTGGCCGTAGGCGACCAGCACCTCACCCGAGCGCACCAGGCTCATGGGGATCGTGCGCGTCATCGAGGAGCCGTCGCCGCCTTCGGCCAGCACGAACTTGCCGTTGGTGAGGTCGGCGCCCGCCATCTCCAGCAGGGTGATCAGCGGCACGCCGGTGAACTCGCTGCACGACAGCATGCCGTGCGTGTACTGGCAGGTGGGCACGGCCACATTGCCCCACTCCATGCCGGTGTTGGCGCCGCATTCGATGAAGTGGAAGCGCGACACCGCGGGCAGCCGCATCAGTTCGTCCATCGTGAACACCTTGGGCGACTTGACCATGCCGTTGACCATGAACCGGTGCTTGGAGGGATCGATGTCCCACCAGCCCTGGTGGTGCCGCTCGAAGTGCAGGCCGCTGGGCGTCACGATGCCGAACAGTGACTGCAGCGGGGCGAACGACACCGAGGCCTGACGGGTCTGCGTCAGGCCGGGGCTGGGCCGGCGCTGGACGTTGGCCTCCCACTTCGAGGGCTTGCCATAGCCGTCGGTGGCGACCCCCTGGCCCAGACCGGTCGAATGTTCGGGCAGCTTGAGGATGTTGGGATCGCCGTCCGCGGGTACGGCGTTCTGCGCCCGCGCGGCCGGCAAGGCCACGCCGGCCGCGGCCGCGGCGAACGCACCCCGCAGAAAGTCGCGCCGGCCGCCGCGGGCCTCGGCAGCCACGCGGGCGACGGCGTCACCCTGGATGAAATTCTCTGGCGCCTTGCGCAGCCGGCCGGTGATCGTCATGGCATCTCGATTGCTATATGCATATGTAGCAATATATCAGTTAGCTGCCGCAGCGGTCCGAGGGTTTACGCTGATCGCGCCGCTAGGGCAGGTTGCGCTGCGCGGTCCGCAGCCGGTCGTCGAGATAGGCGCCGTAGAAGTCCGGGATCGAGGCGCCCGCCATCCGCGGAGCAACTTCCCGGCCGCCCGGGCCGAAGAAGAGGACCGTCGGCGCGACGCCGACGCGCCAGCCGCGCAGCAGCGCGTCGTGCGTGCTGGACGTGCCGCCGAAATCAAGCACCGGCTGTCGGCTTCCCATGTCGAGCTGCACCACGGGCTGGCCCGTCTCCAGCCGCAGCGGCGCCAGGTAGCTGTCGCGCGCCATCTTGCAGAACGGACAGCCGTCGAGGCTGGCCAGCACCACCAGCGGCTTGCCGGCGCGCAGGGCTGCCGCGAGCTCGGCTTGCAGCGACTGGGCTGACGGCAGCGTCGCCGCGCTGGCTCGCCGGCTCGCGCCCAATGCGCCTGCGCCCAGGACCAGCGGCAACAACGCGAAGCGGCGCCGGCTGAGCAAGCCACTGGCATCAGCCGTGCGCACTGCGAGCGGCGCTGTCACTGCGGCTCGTGCTCCATCAGCAGGTAGGTGTTGTAGGCGTTCATGCGGTTGGCGGCCCGGAACAGCGGCAGCTGGTCGAAGCGCGACCAGTCGGTCTGCTGGTAGGCGTCGTCGAACGGTTCCATGTTGCGGGCGGCGCGGCCCATGGTTTCGCGCAGGTAGGCCAGGTAGTCGCGCGTGAACTCCATGTCTTGCCGGGCCGACGTCGACAGCGGGCCGTGGCCGGGCACGACAGCCTTCGCATCGAAGGCCAGGACGGTGTTCAAGGCGGCGATCCAGTGCCGGCTGTCGGCCTGGCCCACGTAGGGGAGGCGGCCGCGGAACACGATGTCGCCGGCGAACAGCACCTTCTCGACCGGCAGGAACACCACCAGGTCTTCCGGCGTGTGGGCCGGGCCCACCGGCTGCAGCAGCAGGCGTACGCCGCCGACCACCAGTTCGCGCGGACCGTCGATCCATTCGTCGGCGGGGACGAGCCGGGTGTCCGCATCGATCCAGGGCGCCAGATCCTTGCGTGAGGCCTCCAGGCGCGACTGCGCCGTGTCCGAATTCAGGTACTCCAGTCCGGCGCGCTGCGCGATGATCCGGGCGCCGGCCCGCTTGAACTCCTGCAGGCCATAGATGTGGTCGGCGTGATAGTGGGTCAGGATGACATGGGTGACGGCCTTGCCGGTGCGGCGCCTCACCTCTGCGATCAACTCGCGTGCCAGCTCGGGCGAGCCCAGCGCGTCGATGACCACCACGCCGGCCGGCGTCACGACGAAGCCGGCGTTGGAGATGAAATTGCGGTTCGCCGGGCTGCCCAGGGCCGACTCACCCTGCACGTACCAGGTCGACGCCGACACTTGCTGCGCAACCATGGTGGACGGCGCGGTGGCCGGCTGGGCCTGGATGGCGAACGCCGCGCCCAGGGCCAGCAGGGCGACCCCGGCCCGAACAATGAACGCCAGCCGCGCGCCGAAGGTCATGGAATCCGGCGGCGCGGTCAGCGCGCCCCGTCGGTTTCGATCGCGATCTGGGTGCACACCGCCCGGCACAGGGTCACCACGCGGTCGTTGGTGATCCGGTAATAGATCTGCACGCCGTCGCGCCGCTTGCCGAGCACGCCGGCTTGATACAGCGTGTTCAGGTGCTGCGACATGTTGGGCTGGGTGGTGTCGATCTCGGACAGCAGTTCGCTCACGTTCTTTTCGCCGTTGCACAGGCTGGCGATGATCTTCAGGCGCATCGGCGCCGACATCACCCGGAACACTTCGGCGGCGAGTTCGAACACCTCGTCCGACTCGACCGGTGCCGAACCGTTGGTGCTGAGCGATCGTTTGGCCATGGTTGACGGGGCGCGGCGGGCGCTCAGGGCTTGATGTACGCGTAATGTTCGCGCGCCTGCAGCTGGCCGATCCGGACCACGCCCGACGGGGTGAAGTCGGCGTCCATGATGAACTGCTCCTTCTTGAGGTTTCGGTTCCTCAGCGTGATCTCGCAGACTTCGAAGCGCACGCCGCGGGCCTTGAGCGCGCTCACCAGCGAGGGGTAGTCGATGTTGGGGTTCTTTTTGTCCTTGGCGCCCTCCATCAGGAAGTCGATGCCTTCGGCATGCGTGACCACCACGATCTTGGTGTCTGGCGCCACGTCCAGGTGGTTGCGCACATTGCGCAGGCCCTTGGTCGCCTGGGTTTCGGCGTTGTCGATGTGATAGACGACCTTGTCCTGCGCCAGCGCGGGCAGGGCCAGCAGCAGCGCGGCGGCGGCGGTCGCCAGCATTCGGGTGAAGGCTTTCATGGGAACTCCTTGCTGTATCGGTCTATGGTCAGGCTCAAATATAAGCCAAACGGCAAGCCGGGCAACCCCGGGACGACCCGCACACGGCTGGGGCAAAAAAAAAGCACAAGGGCCAAACGGCCACTTGTGCATTTCATTTTCTGGCGGAGCAGGAGGGATTCGAACCCTCGGAGGGCTATTAACCCTCACACGCTTTCCAGGCGTGCGACTTAAACCGCTCATCCACCGCTCCGGAGCCCTCGATTGTAGCAGCGTGCAGCGGTCCGACGGGCGAGGATGGCCTGAGCAAGAACAGGTCCTCCTCGGCTGGGCGCAGTTCGGAATCGACCCGTTTCAGCTCTCCGCAGCGTGCGGCCGTGCCCCTGGAGATCGCTCACTCATTCCTGGACAGCGGGTTCAACGGGCTGGGCCGCGACTTCAGGCCGCGGGGCAGGAAGTCCTCGAACATTTCGGTCAGCAGTTCGATCTTTTCGCGCGCAACCGCTTCTCCGTGGCGGCCGGCCAGCAGCGCCATCAGGTCGCCGCGCAGGTACCAGAGCGAATGCACATCGACCGCATAACGGATGCGGCGGCCGATGTGGCGGTAGGAGCTGTCGGGAGCGTCGCCGACCAGTTCCAGCATCGACTCGCGGATGCCGTCGACGCTGTATTCAAGAACGGTCGATTCCGGCTCGGGCGGATGGATTCGTGCCAGCAAGGCGTAAAAGCTGCTTCTCATATTCGGCTTGAACCAACGCATAGCTTGCCTCTGTTCTTGAAGTTGTGACTGGTGTCGGGCCCAGGCCGCTAGCGCGCCGGGGCCGGTGAGATGTCGACGATTTCCGCGATCGGCAGCAAGGCGACGTCGTTCGCCGCCTCGCCAGCGCCGGCCGCGTGACTGCTGCGTCGCCGGACGTTCGAGAACACGTGGGGGACGAAGACGTGCTGCCCGTCGCTGCCCTTGCGGCGCACGCCGTATCTCACCCGCTGGCGCTCCTGTGCAGAGAGCTTGCCCAGCAGGTTCTTGGTGGCCCAGATGGCGCCGAAGCGGGAAAAGTCCGAGATCCGGGCTGCCTGGTTGATCGTGTTCGCGAGTGAGGTGAAGTCGACGTTGCTGTCCGACTTGAAGGTGCCCAGCCACTCCTGGCCCTCGTCGATCCCGATGTTCATGTACAGCTCGTTGGTCCAGCCCTTGCGCAGCTGCCACTCCTTGCTGACCCGGCGCATCGCTTCGCGCAGCTCCTGCGCCGCCGCCAGGGCGTTCCACAGGTAGCTGCCCGATGGAAGAGGGAAGAAGTAGCAGACCATGCCGTCGGCCGGGTGCTTGCCATGGGTTCCCGCATGGCGCCGGAAGATCGGGTCCGCCGTCGACCAGATGTCGTTGATCAGCTCGAAATACTCTTGCGGCGGCAATTCGGACCAGATGCTGGTCGAGTGCTGGAGGCCGGCGACCAGCACCGCGACGTCGGCCAGCACCGGAAGGCGCTTGCGCCGCGGTTCGGTGGTCGCGTGCGGCGCAGGGCTCGCCGGTTCAGCCGCCGGCCTGGGCGCGGCCGCCCGGTCCGGTTCGTTCTGCGTTTGGGGAGCGCGAGGAGGCGGCGCCGACACCGGGCTTTGCGCCGCTTCGGGCGCGGCAACCGGAGCGCCGAAATGCTGGGCGATCCTGGCCATGCTCCAGCCGTCCTTCTTCAGGCGCTGGATCTCCACGATGCGACCAACGATCTCGTCCGGGAAGTAGCCGATGCGCGGCGCTTCGCCGTCCTGCGGCCCGGGCGGCAGGACTTCGGGCCTGGGCACGATTCCCCAACCGATGTAGTTGTTGAGCGTGGCCCGGGAAATTCCCGTCTGTTCCAAGATCTCTTTGCTGTTGAGCAAGGCTGCCTCTGGTTGGTCTGTCTAGTGATACTGAACAAAAGTATATGGACTGTCAACATGGACAGATCACTAGAGCAGACTGTGCAGTCAAAAAGAGACACAAGCTCAGCTGTTTAGCCTTGGAGGTGCTTTTCTTGATGTGACGCGCTGCCAACCCAAGCCAACGCATGCTGCGCACTTGTATTAGACAGTCATCTGTCTAATTAGACAGTAGTAGTTATACAGTTAGACAGTTAAACAGTTGGGTGCGCTGTGCGACCTGCTGCAGGCGTGCTGGGAACAAGGAAGCGGGCGCAGCAAAGCCGCGGCCAGCCTTGCGGACTGGCTTTTTGGGCTGCAATTGACTCGCTGGGCGAGGGCGCGAGGGCGCGACCGGCAGGACGTGAAATGCGCTCGGGCGTGGCGCCCAGGCGCGGACGGCGCGATGGCGATCGCGCCGTGCGGCGTTAGCTCAGGGTGCCTTGACGCCCTGCACCATGCGCATGGCCGAAGCAATCAGGGCCGAGGTTTCGGTCATGTTGCTGGGCACGATCAGCGTGGTGGTGGCGTCGGCCGCCACCTTGCTATAGGCATCGACCGCCCGTTCGGCCACCTTCAGCTGCACGGCCTGCTCGCCGCCCGGCTGGCGGATGGCGGCGGCGATCCGCTCGATCGCCAGGGCGGTGGCTTCCGCCACGGCGGTGATCGAGGCCGCCTGGCCCTGTGCATTGTTGATGATCGACTGCTTTTCGCCCTCGGAGCGGGCGATGAAGGCCTCGCGCTCGCCGGTGGCGATGTTGATCTGCTCCTGCCGCCGGCCTTCCGAAGCGGCGATCAGGGCCCGCTTTTCCCGCTCGGCGGTGATCTGCGACTGCATGGCGTGCAGGATCTCCTTGGGCGGCGTCAGGTCCTTGATCTCGTAGCGCAGCACCTTGACGCCCCAGTTCAGCGCCGCCTCGTCGATCGCCTGGACCACCTGGGCATTGATGATGTCGCGCTCCTCGAAAGTCTTGTCCAGCTCCAGCTTGCCGATCACGCTGCGCAGCGAGGTCTGGGCCAGCTGGGTGACGGCCACGATGTAGTTGGACGAGCCGTAGCTGGCCCGCATCGGGTCGGTCACCTGGAAATACAGGATGCCGTCCACCTGCAGCTGGGTGTTGTCGCGGGTGATGCAGATCTGGCTGGGCACGTCCAGCGGGATTTCCTTGAGGCTGTGCTTGTAGGCGACCCGGTCCACGAAAGGCACCAGGATGCTCAACCCCGGCGTCAGGGTGGCGTGGTACTTGCCCAGCCGCTCCACCACCCAGGCGTGCTGCTGGGGCACCACTTTCAGGGAGCGGGCGATGAAGATCGCCGCGACGACGATCAGGATGAGCGCGACATAGGAGGACATGGTTCAGGTTTCCTGGAGTTGTTCGATGACGAGGCGGCTGCCGACCACTTCCCGGATCCGGTGCGGCCCGGCCACTGGAATCGCGCCGGCGGCGGGCACGGCGGTCCACTGGGCGCCCCGGTACTTGACCTGGGTGGTGCCGTCCGGGGCCCAGCGCGTCACCTGCACCGTTTCGCCGATGTCCAGGTTGACGTCCCGATTGGAGGCGGCGGGCTGTTCCCGGGGCCGGCGCAGGCGGACCATGTGCCAGCCGACCACCGCGCCGCCGCCCACCAGGGCGGCCACCACCAGCTGCACCGGCATCGGGAATCCCAGGTGCGCGGCCAACGCCGCCGCGGCCAGGCCAATGGCGAGCATCAGCAGGTAAAAGGTGCCGGTCAGCAATTCGACGGCGACGGCGCTCCCGGCCAGCAGCCACCAGAGGGTCGATTCAGCCATGTCCCGCTCCTTTGTTGTCGGGCTATTTTGAGTCAATTCCCCGCAGGCCCGAAGACACGCTCTTTATTTGCATACACTTCGCGGCTGTTTTGCCCTTTTTGGCCACGTCCTGGAGGCCCCCGCGCATGAAATTCCGCTTCCCCATCGTCATCATCGACGAAGACTTCCGCTCCGAGAACACCTCCGGCCTGGGCATCCGCGCGCTGGCGCATGCGATCGAGTCCGAGGGCTTCGAGATCCTGGGCGTCACCGGTTATGGCGACCTGTCGCAGTTCGCCCAGCAGCAGTCGCGCGCCAGCGCCTTCATCCTGTCGATCGACGACGAGGAGTTCACTCCCGGCCCTGACCTGGACCCCGCGGTGCTGAACCTGCGCAAGTTCATCGAGGAGGTGCGGCGCAAGAACCTGGAAGTGCCGATCTACGTCTACGGCGAGACCAAGACCTCGCGCCACATCCCCAACGACATCCTGCGCGAGCTGCACGGCTTCATCCACATGTTCGAGGACACCCCGGAGTTCGTGGCCCGCCACATCATCCGGGAAGCGAAAAGCTATCTGGAAGGGGTGCAGCCGCCGTTCTTCAAGGCGCTGCTCGATTACGCCGAGGACGGCTCCTATTCCTGGCACTGCCCCGGGCATTCGGGCGGCGTCGCCTTCCTGAAGAGCCCGGTCGGCCAGATGTTCCACCAGTTCTTCGGCGAGAACATGCTGCGGGCCGACGTCTGCAACGCCGTGGAGGAGCTCGGCCAGCTACTGGACCACACCGGCCCGGTGGCCGCCAGCGAGCGCAACGCGGCGCGGATCTTCAATGCCGACCACTGCTTTTTCGTCACCAACGGCACCAGCACCAGCAACAAGATGGTGTGGCACCACACCGTGGCGCCGGACGACGTGGTGGTGGTGGACCGCAACTGCCACAAGTCGATCCTGCATGCGATCATCATGACCGGCTCGATCCCGGTTTTCATGAAGCCGACCCGCAACCACTTCGGCATCATCGGCCCGATTCCCCAGAGCGAGTTCGAGCCGGCCGCGATCCGGGCCAAGATCAAGGCCAACCCGCTACTCAAGCACGTCGACCCCGAGACCGTCAAGCCGCGGGTGATGACGCTGACCCAGTCCACCTATGACGGCGTCATCTACAACACCGAGACCATCAAGAAGATGCTGGACGGCTATGTGGACACGCTGCACTTCGACGAGGCCTGGCTGCCGCACGCCGCGTTCCATCCCTTCTACGGCCCGTACCACGCGATGGGCAAGAACCGGGTCCGGCCCAAGGAGGCGCTGACCTTCGCCACCCAGTCCACCCACAAGCTGCTGGCCGGCATCAGCCAGGCCAGCCACGTGCTGGTGCAGGATTCGCAGAACAGGAAGCTCGATCGCCACCTGTTCAACGAGGCCTACCTGATGCACACCTCGACCAGCCCGCAGTATTCGATCATCGCCAGCTGCGACGTCGCCGCTGCCATGATGGAGCCGCCCGGCGGCACCGCGCTGGTGGAAGAGAGCATCCTGGAGGCGCTGGACTTCCGCCGCGCCATGCGCAAGGTGGAAGGCGAGTACGGCAAGTCGGACTGGTGGTTCAAGGTCTGGGGCCCGGACAAGCTGGTGGACGAGGGGATCGGCCGGGCCGACGACTGGATCATCAAAGGGGAAGCAAGGACAGCCAAGTGGCACGGCTTCGGCAATCTGGCCGAGGGCTTCAACATGCTGGACCCGATCAAGTCCACCATCGTCACCCCCGGCCTGGACCTGAACGGCAAGTTCGCCAAGACCGGCATCCCGGCCTCCATCGTCACCAAATTCCTGGCCGAGCACGGGATCATCGTGGAGAAGACCGGGCTGTACAGCTTCTTCATCCTGTTCACCATCGGCATCACCAAGGGCCGCTGGAACACGCTGCTGTCGGCGCTGCAGCAGTTCAAGGACGATTTCGCCAAGAACCAGCCGATGTGGCGGATCCTGCCGGAGTTCTGCCAGCAGTACCCGAAATACGAGCGGATGGGCCTGGCCGACCTGTGCCAGTACGTGCACGAGCTGTACGCCAAGTACGACATCGCGCGGTTGACCACCGAGATGTACCTGTCGGACCTGACCCCGGCGATGAAGCCGAGCGACGCCTATGCCTACATCGCCCACCGCCGGACCGAGCGGGTGGAGATCGACGAGCTGGAAGGCCGGATCACCACCTCCCTGGTGACGCCATACCCGCCGGGCATTCCGCTGCTGATCCCGGGCGAGGTGTTCAACAAGAAGATCGTCGACTACCTGAAGTTCTCCCGGGAATTCAACGCGCAGTGCCCGGGCTTCGAGACCGACATCCACGGCCTGGTCGAAATCCAGGGCGAGGACGGCAAGGTCCGTTACTTCGCCGACTGCGTGGCCAAGGATCCGGGCAAGGTCACACCGCCGGCCACGCCGGCTGGAAAACTGGTCCAGCTGGGCAACGAGGGGCCGTTCGGACGCACGGTCTGAGGGCGGGCCCGGGCCCCGCTCGACCCGGCGTTTGCGCAGCCCGTCGCGCCGTTTCGCAGTTCGTCGCAAAGGGCAGGCGGCCCCGCGGCCGGCTGACTAAAGTCTGCCTCCACCGGCTCTTCGCCGGATTCCTGGAGCGGTCATGAACAACGAATTCGACAACTGGCTGAAGAACAACGCGCCCGCTGGCCAGGGCTGGACCGGACGCCTGGTGGCGCTGGCCGCCGCCGGCACTGCCACTGGCCTGGTCGGACTGTCGGTGGTGATGATGGCCGGCTTGGGCCTGCCGTCCGGCGAATTGCCTGCCGAAGCCCGGGCCCCGGCCACCCCACCGGTGCAGACCGCGGCACCGGCGTCCGTCGGCCCGACCGTCAGGTATGCGCAAGCCCTGCCGACCGTGACGATCGTGGGCCGCCGTGAGCCTGCCGACCAGCCGGCGCCGGTTGCGGCGAATCGCACTGCCGGTATGCCGGCCCGGACGGCCTCGGCCGATGCCATGATCGGGATGTCTGCCACTGGCGATAATCTTCGCCAATGACCGGCAACCGCAACAACTCCACAACCGTGCCGCCACCCCTGCTGGGGTGGCTCGCGCGCGTCAACACCCAGGTGTCGCAGTGGGCGGCATCGATGTCATGGTGGCGCCTGATCGTGCTGTTCCTGGTGATCCTGATCGCCAGCTCCATCATCGGCGACCTGCTGCACCTCAAGCACGACCGCGTCCGCGTGGCCGGGCCGCACAAGGACCTGAACGTCACCATCGGCGGCCCCAACGGGATCCGGATCAGGACGGCACCGAAGCCTCCCGCCCCTCCTGGCGTGCCGGCCGCCCCCGGCGCGCCGGCCGACCCGAGCACGGCCGCCCCGGACAGTGCGGATTCCTCGGACGTTGAAAAGGCGGTCGAGAAGGCCGCCGAAAAAGTCGAGCGGGCCGCCGAGAAAGCGGCCGAGAAGGCGGCCCAGGGCGGGATCACGGTGACCGGGGCCGGCGCCGAGGCCGACGACGAGGACCTGCCGGTCAGCCGGCAGATCATCACGGTTCGCGGCATCCTCGGCGATCTCGCCGGCGTCGTGCTGGTCATCCTGTTCGCGTACCTGGCGGCTGCCAAGATCGTGGTGCGCAAGGTCGCCCAGGCAGATGCCAAGGTGCGCAGCGCAGTCGGCGTGGCCGAGCGCGAGGTGATGGAACGCCAGCTGGTGCAGGCCAGGCTGCAGGTCCTGCAGGCGCAGGTCGAGCCCCATTTCCTTTTCAACACGCTGGCGGCGGTGGACTACCTGATCGAAACCGAGCCGCCGCGGGCCTCCCGCATGCAGAAGGCGCTGATCACCTATCTGCGCGGCGCCTTGCCCCAGATGCGGCAGGAGTCATCGACCCTGGGCCGCGAAATCAAGCTGGTCAGCTCCTACCTCGAACTGATCAAGATGCGGATCGAGGAGCGCCTGGAGGTGGAGTTCGCCATTCCGGAGACCCTGCAGAACGCCGAATTCCCCCCGATGATGCTGCAGTCGCTGGTGGAGAACGCCATCAAGCACGGCATCGAGCCCAAGCCCGAAGGCGGCAAGGTCCGCTTGGCTGCGGGCGTGCAGGGCACCCAGCTGTGGGTCGAGGTCGGCGACACCGGGGTCGGCTTGCCGGATGGCGAGCTGCTGGAAGGGCCGACCACCGGCACCGGGCTCGGCTTGCAGAACATCCGGGAGCGGCTGGCGATGCTGTATCCGGGCAAGGCCCGCCTGATGCTGCGCTCGGACACGGACAGCGGCACGGTGGTCCGGATCACGGTCCCGTACCAGGTCAGCCCGGAAGCGCCCGCGCCCGCGCGCAACGCCGGGCCTGGAGTCGACCGGGCATGAGCGGAGACGCGGCACCCTCCAGGCTTTTGCGTGCGCTGGTGGCTGACGACGAGCGCCTGCTGCGCGAGCAGCTCAAGAGCCGGCTGGCCGACGTCTGGCCCGAACTGGTGATCTGCGGCGAAGCGAAGGACGGGCAGGACGCGGTGGAGAAAGCCGATTCGCTTCGGCCGGATGTCGTCTTCCTGGACATCCGCATGCCGGCCCTGACCGGGCTGGAGGCGGCCCGGGAAATCGTCAGCTTGCCCGGATGGACCGGCGAGATCGTCTTCGTGACGGCGTATGACGAATACGCAGTGGCCGCCTTCGAGCAGGGGGCGCTGGACTACCTGCTCAAGCCGGTGGAAGCCGAGCGGCTGGCGCAGACGGCCATGCGGCTGAAGAACCGCCTGAACTCCCGGCGGGCGCAGTCGGCGGCCGGCGCGCCGGCGGTGGATGACAACGCGCTCGACTCGCTGTTGCACAAATTCATGCAGGCGCAGCAGGCCGTGCAACGCAGTTCGGCGCCGGCCGGCGACGCCCCGCTGCGCTGGATCCAGTGCACCGTTGGCGCGACCACCCGCCTGATCGACGTCAAGGACGTGCTGTTCTTCCGCTCCGACGAGAAATACACCCGGGTCCAGACCCGCGAGCAGGAGGCGTTCATCCGCACGCCGATCCGGGAATTGATGCCGCGGCTGGACGGCGAGCAGTTCTGGCAGATCCACCGTTCGACCATCGTCAACCTGGCCGCGGTGGAGGCGGTGACGCGCGACGACACCGGGCGCCAGCGGGTGCAGATCCAGGGCCACCCCGAGGTGCTCGAGGTCAGCCGCAGCTTCGCCCACCTGTTTCGCGGCGCCTGAGCGTCGTGGGGCCGGTGGCGCTCAGGCCGCGGATTCGACCACCGCAACCGCGGTCTGGCTGAAGCCGCCATCCACATAGGTGATCTCGGCGGTGACGCCGGCGGCCAGGTCGCTGAGCAGGAAGGCTGCCACGTTGCCGACGTCCTCGATCGTCACGTTGCGGCGGATCGGCGAGGCCTTGGCCACCACATTGAGCAGCTTGCCGAAGTCCTTGATGCCGCTGGCCGCCAGCGTCTTGATCGGGCCGGCGCTGATGCCGTTCACCCGGATGCTGCGGCCGTCAGCCGTCACGCCGACCGCCTCGGCCAGGTAACGCACCGACGCTTCCAGGCTGGCCTTGGCCAGGCCCATGGTGTTGTAGTTGGGAATGGTGCGCAGGGCGCCCAGGTAGCTCAGGGTCAGCAGCGCAGATTTGTCGTTGAGCATCGGCAGGGCCGCCTTGGCCAGCGCCGGAAAGCTGTAGGCGCTGATGTCATGGGCAATGCGGAAATTCTCGCGGGTGATGCCGTCGAGGAAGTTGCCGGTGATGGCCTCGCGCGGCGCGAAGCCGATGGCGTGCACGAAGCCGTCGAACTTCGGCCACACCTGCGCCAGGTCGGCGAACATCTTCTCGATCTGGGCGTCGTCGCCGACATCGCAATCGAACACCAGCTTCGAATCGAAGTCGGCGGCGAACTCGGTGATGCGTTCCTTGAAGCGCTCCCCGACGTAGCTGAACGCCAGTTCGGCGCCTTGCGCGTGGCACGCCTTGGCGATGCCATAGGCGATCGACCGGTTCGACAACACGCCGGTGATCAACAATTTCTTGCCCGTTAAAAAGCCCATGGTGTCTCGAATCGGTAAAAAGTCATTCAGAATTGTCGCATGAGGTTTTGGCTTGTCTTGCTGGCGTTCATCGCCCAATCGGTTTGCGCCGCGCCCGGCTACTCGGTCTGGGGCGAATTCAAATACCCCCCGGGCTTCGACCATTTCGACTACGTCAATCCGCAAGCGCCCAAGGGCGGCGAGTTGCGGATGATCGCCAGTTCCCGCGTTTCGACCTTCGACAAGTTCAACCCGTTCACGCTCAAGGGAAACGCGCCGTCCTTCCTGGCGGATCTTGTGTTTGAATCGCTGCTTACCGGCTCGATGGATGAGGTTGGCGTCGGCTACGCCTTGCTGGCTGAGGATGTGGACGTGGCGGCTGATCGCATGTCCGCTACCTTCCGGTTGCGTCCGCAGGCGCGGTTCCACAACGGCGATCGGGTGACGGCCGCGGACGTGAAGCACAGCTACGACAGCCTGAACTCCAAGTACGCTGCTCCTGCTTATGCGGCCGTCATGGTCGACGTGGCTGGTTGCGATGTGATCGACGATCGCACCGTGCGTTTCCGTTTCAAGCGCGCCGACCGGCAACTGCCGCTGGTGGTCGGCGCGTTGCCGGTCTTCAGCGCCAAGTGGGGCGCCGACAGCAGCGGCAAGCCCCGGCAGTTCGACGAGATCATCAACGACATTCCCATCGCAAGCGGTCCCTACAAGATCGGGCCCGTGCGCAACGGCAAGGACATCACCTATGTCCGCGATCCTGGGTACTGGGGCAAAGGCTTGCCCGAGCGGCGTGGGACGAACAACTTCGACCGCATTACCGTCAAGATCTACCGAGACTATGTGGCCCAGCTCGAAGCGCTGAAAGCGGGCGAATTCGACCTGATGGAGTTCTTCTCGGCGGGCGACTGGACACGACGAATGACTGGACCGCGAATCGAGCGCGGCGAACTGGTCAAGCAGGTGTTCGACCACCGGCGACCCGACGGCTTCCAGAGCTACGTGCTCAACGGGCGCCTGCCGCGGTTCCAGGACCGGCGCGTGCGCATGGCGCTGGAACTGGCCCTCGACTACGAGTGGATGAACCGCCAGTTGTTCCGCAGCAGCTACAAGCGCGTGAAGGGCATCTTCGGCAACACCGACTGCGAGGCGAACGGCATGCCGCCGCCCGAGGAGGTGGCGCTGATGGAGCCGTTTCGCGCGCAGTTGCCGGCGGAGGTGTTCGGGCCCATGGCCATCCCGCCGCGCACCGACGGCAAGGATTCGCTGCGGGCCAACCTGCTGAAAGCGCAGGCTTTGCTCAAGGAAGCAGGATGGACCGTCCGCGACGGTGCGCTGCGAAACCCGCAAGGCGAAGCCCTGACGATCGAACTGCTGGAAACGCCTGAAGCGAAGTCGGCCAGCACCACGGCCTCCTGGCAGCGCGCGCTCGAGAAGCTCGGGATCAGGCTCAGCATCCGGGATGTCGACTACGCCCTGTATCAACAGCGGCTCGATACCTTTGCCTTCGAGATGGTGCAGATCAATTTCCCGGGGACCCATTTCCCGGGCGCCGACTACCTGGACCTGTTCGGCAGCAAGGCCGCCGACACCCAGGGTTCTGCCAACCTGGCCGGCATCAAGAGTCCGGCCGTCGACGCGCTTCTCGGCCGTCTCACTTCGGCGGAAAACCGGGGCGAGTTCCTCTCGGCCTGCCGCGCGCTCGATCGCGTCATCGCCCATGGGCATTACATGGTTCCAGGCTGGGCCGCCAAGGAAACGCGAGTGGCCTATAACGCGTGGACGCTCGCTCGTCCGGCGGCCGTTCCGCCATATCCACCGGAAGGCGTCCCCTACATGGACTGGCCGATGACGGTCTGGTGGGCCCGGATGCCGCCCAAGACGTCGAAATAGGAACCCATGGCTGCATACATCGCCAAACGCATCCTGCTGATGCTGCCCACGCTGTTCGGCGTGATCGTCCTGACCTTCATCGTGACGCAGTTTGTGCCGGGCGGCCCGGTCGAGCAATATATCTCCGAAGCACGGCGCGGCCCGGGTGGCGTGTACCGCGGCGGGCAGGGGGTGGATCCCAAGAAGATCGAACAGATCAAGGCCCTGTACGGCTTCGACAAGCCGCCGCTGGAGCGCTTTGGCAAGATGCTCGGGCAGTTCGTGCGGTTCGACCTGGGCCGTAGCTTCTTCCAGAACAAGGACGTGTGGACGCTGATCGTCGAAAAGCTGCCGGTGTCGATCAGCCTGGGCCTGTGGACTTTCCTGATCAGCTATGGCGTCGCCGTGCCCCTGGGGGTGGCGAAGGCGGTGCGGGCCGGTTCCCGCTTCGATTTCTTCACCACGCTCCTGATCCTGTTCGGCTATGCGATTCCAGGCTTCGTGCTGGGCGTCGCGCTGCTGGTGATCTTCGGCGGCCAGTTGCAGTGGTTCCCGCTGCGTGGCCTGACATCGTCGAACTGGGACGAGTTGAGCTGGGGCGCGCGCATCACCGACTACCTGTGGCACATCACGCTGCCGGTCACGGCCATGGTGCTGGGCAGCTTCGCGGTCACGGCCATGCTGACCAAGAACGCCTTCCTCGAGGAGATCCGCAAGCAATACGTGCTGACGGCCCGGGCCAAGGGGCTGGGCGAGCGCCAAGTGCTGTGGAAGCACATCTTCCGCAATGCGCTGATCCCCATCATCACCGGCTTTCCGACCGCGTTCGTTGCCGCTTTCTTCACCGGCTCGCTGCTGATCGAGACCCTGTTCTCGCTCGACGGCTTGGGCCTGCTGAGCTACGAGAGCGTGATCCGGCGCGACTACCCGGTGGTGATGGGAACGTTGTACTTCTTCACGCTGATCGGCCTGTTGACCAAGCTGATCAGCGACCTCTGCTACGTCTGGGTGGATCCGCGTGTCAAATTCGATTGAAGTCGAGGCGCCGCTGGCGCGCCCCCATCGGCCGGACGTCGCCGCGCCGGCCGCGCTGGCCGGCCGCGCCAGCCTCTCTCCCGGCCGCCGCGCCTGGCTGCGCTTCAAGCGCAACCGGCTGGGCTACTGGAGCCTGGTGCTGTTTTGCGCCATGGTGGTCCTGAGCCTGCTGGCCGAAGTGCTGTCCAACGACCGGCCGCTGGTGGTGCGCTACCAGGGCCAGACCTACTTTCCGGTATTGAAGGAGTATCCGGAGACCACCTTCGGCGGCGACTTCCCGACACCGGCCGATTACCTCGACCCCTACATCCGCGACAAGATCACCAGCGGCGGCAATTGGGCGTTGTATGCGCCCAATCCGTACGCTTCCAGGACCCTCAATTACTTTGCCAGCGCCCCCAGTCCCGCCGCGCCGTCGCGGGAGAACCTGCTGGGCACCGACGAACGAGGCCGTGACCTGCTGGCGCAACTGATCTACGGCTTCCGGGTCAGCGTGCTGTTCGCGCTGGCGCTGACCGTGGTAGGCACGGCGATGGGCATCGCGGCGGGCGCGGTGCAGGGCTACTTCGCCGGCAAGGTGGACCTGGCGTTCCAGCGCTTCATCGAGATCTGGAGCGCGATGCCCGAGCTGTACCTGCTGATCATCTTCAGCTCGATCTTCGCCCCGAGTGTCGGACTGCTGCTGATCCTGCTCAGCGTGTTCGGCTGGATGTCGCTGGCCGACTACGTGCGGGCCGAGTTCCTGCGCAACCGGCAGATGGACTATGTGCGCGCCGCCCGGGCCCTGGGTGTCGGCAACAGCCGGATCATGTGGCGGCACATCCTCCCGAACAGCATGACGCCGGTGGTGACGTTCTTGCCGTTCCGGATGAGCGCCGCCATCCTGGCGCTGACCTCGCTGGACTTCCTCGGCCTGGGCGTGCCGCCGGGAACTCCATCGCTGGGCGAGTTGCTGCAGCAGGGCAAGGGCAACATCGATGCCTGGTGGATTTCGCTCGCCACGTTCGCCGTGCTTGTCATCACGCTGCTGCTGCTCACGTTCATGGGCGATGCCTTACGCGATGCGCTGGATCCACGGAAGGCCGACGCATGAGCAAGCTCCTCGAAGTCAGCAAGCTGAGCGTGTCGTTCGGCGGCAAGGAGGTCGTGCACGGCATCGACTTCTCGATCGCGCCGGGCGAAAAGCTGGCGCTGGTGGGCGAGTCGGGCTCGGGCAAGACCGTCACGGCGCTGGCGCTATTGCGGCTGGCCGCAGGGGCGAAGGTGGCCGGCGCGGCCATGCTCTCGGGAGTCGAAGGCAGCACCGGCCCGGTGGACCTGCTGCAGTTGCCCGAGCGGCAACTGCAGGGCATCCGCGGCCGCGAGATCGCCATGATCTTCCAGGAGCCGATGACGGCGCTCAACCCGCTGTTCACCATCGGCGACCAGATCGCCGAGGTGCTGCAACTCAAGCAAGGCCTGACCAGGCAGCAGGCCTGGGCCTCGGCCATCGAGGCGCTCGCCGCCACCGGTATCCCCGAGCCCGCCCGGCGCGCACAAGCCTATGCCCACCAGCTTTCCGGCGGCCAGCGCCAGCGCGCGATGATCGCCATGGCGCTGGCCTGCCGGCCCAAGCTGCTGTTGGCGGACGAGCCGACCACGGCACTCGACGTCACCTTGCGCGGCCAGATCCTGGACCTGCTGTCCGAGCTGCAGCGGCAAACCGGGATGGCGCTGCTGATGATCACGCACGACCTGAACCTGGTGCGCAAGTTCGCCGACCGGGTGGCGGTGATGGAAAACGGCTACCTGGTGGAGGAGGGCACTGCAGCGTCCGTGCTGTCGCACCCGCGCCATCCCTATACCCGCAAGCTGATCGACAGCCGACCGGTGCGCGACCTGCAGGAGCAGGCCGGCCCCGACGTCCAGCCGGTGATGCAGGCCAGCCGGATGCGGGTCTCCTATCCGGTTCCCATTGCCGGCGTACGGGGCTGGTTCCGCAAGGGCAGCTTCGTTGCCGTGCAGGGCGCGGACTTCGCCATCCAGCCCGGTCGCACGCTGGGCGTGGTGGGCGAATCCGGCTCCGGCAAGTCCACCCTGGCGCTGGCGGCGCTCGGCCTGATCCCGCACCTCGGCGAACTGGACGTGATGGGCCGCCGCTGGGGACCGGACGCCGCCGGCAACAAGGCGATCCGTCGCCTGGTGCAGGTGGTGTTCCAGGATCCGTTCTCGTCGCTGTCGCCGCGCATGACGGTGGAAGAGATCGTCGGCGAGGGCCTGCTGGTGCACGAGCCCGGCCTGCCGCTGCCGCAGCGGCGCGAGCGCGTCATGACGGCGCTGGCCGAGGTCGGCCTGCAGGAGGCGCAGTTCCCCGGCCTGCTGGCGCGCTATCCGCACGAGTTCTCCGGCGGCCAGCGCCAGCGGCTGGCGATCGCCCGCGCGCTGATCGTGCAGCCCCAGCTGCTGATCCTGGACGAGCCGACCAGCGCGCTCGACGTGACCATCCAGAAGCAGGTGCTGCAGCTGCTGCAGCGGCTGCAGCGCGAAAAGGGCCTCGCCTACCTGCTGATCACCCACGACGTCGACGTGATCCGCGCGATGGCCCACGACGTGGTGGTGATGAAGGACGGCGAGATTCTGGAGAGCGGCCCGGTCCACCAGGTGATGAACGCGCCGCGCCAGGAATACACCCGCACACTGGTGGCGGCGGCCCTCTAAAAGGAACGGCGATGGAGCCCCGGGCGCCAACCGTCATCCCCGAATCGGAGGTCGAGATCACGGCCGTGCGTTCCCAGGGCGCGGGCGGCCAGAACGTCAACAAGGTCTCCAGCGCGATCCACCTGCGATTCGACATCCGCAATTCCTCGCTGGCGCCCGATCACAAGGAACGGCTGCTAGCGCTGGCCGATTCGCGCATCACCCGCGACGGCGTGCTGGTGATCAAGGCCCAGACCCAGCGCAGCCAGGACATGAACCGGGCCGAGGCCTTCGGCCGGCTGCAGGAGCTGGTCGACAGCGTGGCCGAGCCGCCGCGCATCCGCCGTCCGACCAAGCCGACCAAGGCGTCCAAGCGGCGGCGGCTGGAGGGCAAGACCCTGCGCTCGCAGGTCAAGCTGCTGCGGGGCAAAGTGAGCGAATAGGCGGGGGGCCCCCGGGCCCTTCGGCAGCCACTGGATTTCAGTCGCGTCTCCTTGCAAATCAAGGCTTTACGAGGTACAATCCTTGCTTCACGACCAAACGGGCGGGTACTCACCGCCCGTTTTTTTTGGTCGATCGCTTTTGGAGCAGACGAAAAACAGTGGCACTGCAGGACATCGCTTTGCAAACCGTGACCGGTTTGGGATACGAACTGGTGGAGATCGAACGCTCCGCCGGGGGCCTGCTGCGCATCACGATTGACCTGCCGTGGAGCCCGGGGCAGGAGCGGTTCATCACAGTCGAGGACTGCGAGAAGGTGACGCGGCAGTTGCAGTTCGCGCTGGAAGTCGAAGCAACGGAATACGACCGGCTCGAGGTGTCCTCGCCGGGACTGGACCGGCCGTTGAAGAGCGAGCAGGATTTCGAGCGCTTTGCCGGCCAGGAGGTCGACATCACGCTGAAGGCGCCGATGGGCGCGGCGGCCGCCGGCCAGGTCAGCGCCAGCCGCAAGAAGTTTCGCGGCACGCTGGAGCGGGCCGAGGCGGGGGGCTGGCAGATCGTCTGGAGCGATGCGCCGACGGTAAAGCCGGGCGTGAAGGTGAGCAGCAAGCGGGCGCCGGTGCCGATGCGGGCGCTGGGCTTCACTCTGGACGAGCTGAAGGAAGCTCGGCTGGCGCCGATCGTGGATTTCAAGGGCCGCAAGGGCGGCGAGGGCGCGGCGGACGTTGCGAACGAGCCGTCCGGCCCCAACTGATTTAGAGATTTGAGAGACAGGAGAGTCGTGACATGAATCGCGAATTGTTGATGCTGGTGGAAGCGATCTCGCGCGAGAAGAACGTCGAACGCGACGTTGTTTTCGGCGCGGTCGAATCTGCCATGGCGCAAGCGACCAAGAAACTGTACGAAGGCGACGTGGACATCCGCGTGGTGGTCGACCGCGACAGCGGCGACTACGAAACCTTCCGCCGCTGGCACGTCGTCCCCGACGAGGCCGGCCTGCAGCTGCCCGACCAGGAAATCCTGCACTTCGAGGCCAAGGAAGAGATGCCCGACATCGAGGTGGACGAGTACATCGAGGAAGCAGTTCCTTCGGTGCCGATCGGCCGCATCGGCGCCATGGCCGCCAAGCAGGTGATCCTGCAGAAGATCCGCGACGCCGAGCGCGAGATGCTGCTCAACGACTTCATGTCGCGCGGCGACAAGATCTTCGTGGGCACCGTCAAGCGCATGGACAAGGGCGACATCATTGTCGAATCCGGCCGGGTCGAAGGGCGGCTGCGCCGCGGCGAGATGATCCCCAAGGAAAACCTGCGCAACGGCGACCGGGTCCGCGCCATGATCATGGAAGTGGACCTGACGCTGCGCGGCGCGCCCATCATCCTGTCGCGTTCGGCGCCCGAATTCATGATTGAGCTGTTCCGCCAGGAAGTGCCCGAGATCGAGCAGGGCCTGCTGGAGATCAAGAGCTGCGCCCGTGACCCGGGCAGCCGCGCCAAGATCGCCGTGCTGTCGCATGACAAGCGGGTCGATCCGATCGGCACCTGCGTCGGCGTGCGCGGCACCCGCGTCAACGCCGTGACCAACGAGCTGGCCGGCGAGCGGGTCGACATCGTGCTGTGGTCGGAAGACCCGGCGCAGTTCGTGATCGGCGCCCTGGCTCCGGCCAACGTGTCCTCCATCGTCGTTGATGAAGAGAAGCACGCGATGGACGTCGTGGTCGACGAGGAGAACCTGGCGATCGCGATCGGCCGGGGCGGCCAGAACGTGCGCCTGGCCTCCGACCTGACCGGCTGGAAGATCAACATCATGGACGCCAACGAATCGGCGCAGAAGCAAGCCGAGGAAACGGGCACCATCCGCGCGTTGTTCATGGAAAAGCTGGACGTGGACCAGGAGATCGCCGACATCCTGTTCGCCGAAGGTTTCACCAGCCTGGAAGAAGTCGCTTACGTTCCCATCTCCGAGATGCTGGAGATCGAGAGCTTCGACGAGGATACGGTCAACGAGCTGCGCGCCCGCGCCAAGGATGCCTTGCTGACGCAGGAGATCGCCCGCGAGGAAAGCGTCGAGGAAGTCTCGCAGGACCTGCGCGACCTCGAAGGTCTCAATGCCGAACTGATTGGCAAGCTGGCGGAAGCCGGCGTCCACACCCGCGACGACCTGGCCGACCTGGCCGTCGATGAACTTACCGAAATCACTGGCCAGTCCGCGGACGAGGCCAAAACCCTGATCATGAAAGCGCGCGAGCATTGGTTCACCACTGCCACCGCCGCTCAAGAGTGATGGAAGGTATCGCAACACATGTCCAGTACGACCGTCGCCGAGTTCGCAACCGAACTTAAAAAATCCCCCGACACGCTGCTCGAGCAGCTTCGCAGCGCAGGTGTGGCCAAAGCGGCCCCCACCGACGCGCTCAGCGAAGCCGACAAGCAGAAGCTGCTCGGTTACCTGCAGGCCAGCCACGGCACAGCCGCGCCCGAACGCAAGAAGATCACGCTGGTGAAGAAATCCACCAGCGAGATCAAGCAGGCCGACTCGTCCGGCAAGGCCCGCACCATCCAGGTGGAAGTGCGAAAGAAGCGCACCTTCGTCAAGCGTGACGAGGGTGGCGACACGGCCGTGATCGAGGCGCCAGAAGCCGAAGTGCACGAGCCGCAGCCCACGCCCGCCGGCCATCACGTCGATGACGCCGAACTCGGCCGCCGGGAAGAGGAGGCGCGGCGCCAGGCCGAGCTGATCCGCCGCCAGGAAGAAGACCTGGCGGAAAAGCGCAAGCAGCGCGAGGACGGCGAGAAGCGCGAGCGCGAAGCCGAAGAGCGCGCCGCCCAGTACGCGGCCACCGAAGAACAGAAGAAGGCTGCCGCCACCACGGTGAAGGCCGAAGCGACGCAGGAAGCCATGGATGCCGCCGCGGTTCGCGCCGCAGCGCAGGTTGAAGCACGCGAAAAGGCCGCCGCCGAATCCAAGGCCCGCGCCGACGAGGAAGCAGCACGCGCCGCCGACCTCGGCGAGCGCCGCCGCAAGGCCGAGGCCGAGGCCGCCGCCATCCGTTCGATGATGTCCGCGCCCAAGAAGGTGCTGGTGGCCCACAAGCCGCCGGAGAAAGCCGTTGCCAAGGCTGAACCGGCCAAGCCCGGCGCCAAGGGCACGCTGCACAAGCCCGCAGTCGGCACCGGCACTGGCCGTCCGGCCCCGGGCGCAGCCGCGCCCGCCGGTCCCGGCGGCGCCGGCAAGGAAGTCAAGTCGGCCAAGCTGTCCTCCAGCTGGGCGGGCGATCCGGCCAAGAAGAAAGCCATTCCCACCCGTGGCGATGCCTCGGGCGGGGTCGGCCGCAACAGCTGGCGCGGCGGACCGCGCGGCCGCAGCCGTGGCGGCGACCGCGACCACCGCGGCGACGACCACGTGCAAGCCGCACCGGTCGAGGCGCGGATCATCGAAGTGCACGTGCCGGAGACCATCACGGTCGCCGAACTGGCGCACAAGATGGCCGTCAAGTCGTCGGAGGTGATCAAGCACCTGATGAAGCTGGGCCAGATGGTCACCATCAACCAGCCGCTGGACCAGGACACGGCCATGATCGTGGTCGAGGAAATGGGCCACAAGGCCATCGTGGCGGCGCTGGACGATCCGGAAGCTTTCACCGACCAGGATGCGGCTGCCGCCGAGGGCGAAGCCATGCCACGGGCACCGGTCGTCACCGTTATGGGTCACGTCGACCACGGCAAGACCTCGTGGCTGGACTACATTCGGCGCGCCAAGGTGGCGTCGGGCGAAGCGGGCGGCATCACCCAGCACATCGGCGCCTACCACGTGGAAACCCCGCGCGGCATGATTTCGTTCCTGGACACGCCGGGTCAC
Organism: Burkholderiales bacterium; assembly: GCA_038244915.1. GTDB lineage: Bacteria > Pseudomonadota > Gammaproteobacteria > Burkholderiales > Burkholderiaceae_C > Ramlibacter. Next base: position 36,972 of record JBBRSZ010000005.1, read on the forward strand.
GAGGCGTTCACCGCCATGCGGGCCCGTGGCGCGCAGGCCACCGACATCGTCATCCTGGTCGTGGCCGCCGACGACGGCGTCATGCCGCAGACCAAGGAAGCCATCAAGCACGCGAAAGCTGCCGGTGTGCCGATCGTGGTCGCGATCAACAAGATCGACAAGCCCGATGCCAACGCCGACCGCGTCAAGCAGGAACTGGTGGCCGAAGAGGTCGTGCCGGAAGAGTACGGCGGCGAATCGCCGTTCGTGCCGGTGTCGGCCAAGACCGGCGAAGGCATCGACGCCCTGCTGGAACAGGTGCTGCTGCAGGCCGAAGTGCTGGAACTGAAGGCGCCGGTCGAAGCGCTGGCCAAGGGCCTCGTGATCGAAGCCCAGCTGGACAAGGGCCGCGGCCCGGTCGCCACCGTGCTGGTGCAATCCGGCACGCTCAAGACCGGCGACGTGGTGCTGGCCGGCCAGACCTATGGCCGGGTGCGCGCGATGCTCGACGAGAATGGCAAGTCGATCAAGACGGCCGGTCCATCCATCCCGGTGGAAATCCAAGGCCTGACCGAAGTGCCGCAGGCCGGCGACGAGTTCATGGTGATGACCGACGAGCGACGGGCCCGCGAGATCGCCACCTACCGTGCCGGTAAGTTCCGCAACACCAAGCTGGCCAAGCAGCAGGCGTCCAAGCTGGAGAACATGTTCACCGACATGACCGCCGGCGAAGTCAAGATGCTGCCGATCATCATCAAGGCCGACGTGCAGGGCTCGCAGGAAGCGCTGGCGCAGTCGCTGCTCAAGCTGTCGACCGACGAAGTGAAGGTGCAGCTGGTGTACTCCGCCGTCGGCGCCATCAGCGAGTCGGACGTCAACCTGGCGATCGCCTCCAAGGCGGTGATCATCGGCTTCAATGTGCGGGCCGATGCCGGCGCGCGCAAGACCGCCGAGAGCACCGGCGTGGACATCCGCTACTACAGCATCATTTACGACGCGGTGGACGAGCTGAAGGTCGCCATGTCGGGCATGCTGACACCGGAAAAGCGCGAGGAAGTCATCGGCATGGCCGAGATCCGCACCGTGTTCGTGGCGTCCAAGATCGGCACTGTGGCCGGTTGCATGATCACTTCCGGCATGGTGACGCGTTCGGCCCACTTCCGGCTGCTGCGCGACAACGTCGTGGTGTACACCGGCGAGCTCGAGTCGCTCAAGCGGGTCAAGGACGACGTGCGCGAGGTCAAGGAAGGCTTCGAGTGCGGTATCAAGCTCAAGAACTACAACGACATCGCGGTGGGTGACCACCTTGAGTTCTTCGAAGTCAAGGAAGTGGCGCGGACGCTGTAAGCGCGTCGACCGATCAAGATGCCGAAGAAGAGCAGCACGCCGAACCGGGCCTTCAAGGTCGCCGATCAGATCCAGCGGGACCTGACCGAGCTGATTCGCGAGTTGAAGGACCCGCGGCTGGGCATGGTCACGATCCAGGCGGTCGAAGTGACGCCGGACTATGCCCACGCCAAGGTGTTCTTCAGCGTGCTGGTGGGCGATCCCGCCGAGTGCGAGGTCGGGCTGAACGCGGCTGCAGGGTTCCTGCGCAACGGGCTGTTCAAGCGGCTTCACATCCACACGGTGCCGACGCTGCACTTCCTGTTCGACCGGACGACCGAGCGGGCTGCCGACATGAACGCGCTGATCGCGCGGGCGGTCGCCTCCCGTTCCAAAGACGACGAATAGCCATGAACGCGCCAAGCACCAGGGTGCAGCGGCGCCCTGTGCATGGGGTGTTGCTGCTGGACAAACCGCTGGATCTCTCCAGCAACAACGCCTTGCAGAAATGCAAGTGGCTGCTGCGCGCCGAAAAGGCGGGCCACACCGGCACGCTCGACCCGCTCGCCACCGGCGTGCTGCCACTGTGCTTCGGCGCGGCGACCAAGTTCAGCCAGCTGCAGCTCGATGCCGACAAGACCTACGAGGCCGTCGCGCAGCTGGGCGTGAAGACCAGCACCGGCGATGCGGAGGGCGACGTGATTGCCATCCGGCCGGTCGATGTCAGCCAAGAGCAGCTGGCGGACGTTGAACATCGGTTCACCGGGCCCATCTGCCAGGTGCCGCCGATGCACAGCGCCCTGAAGAAGGACGGCAAGGCGCTGTACGAATATGCGCGGGCTGGCGAGGAAGTGGAGCGGGAAGCCCGCAACGTCACCGTGCACGATCTGAAGCTGACGAGGGTGCAGGATCCACGCGTTGCCGACGCTATCCGGATCGTCGCCAAGGTCAGCAAGGGAACCTACATCCGGACCCTGGCCGAGGACATCGGCGAGGCCCTGGGCTGCGGCGCGCACCTGATTTCGCTGCGCCGGGTGGCCACCGGGCACTACGGCGTGGCGCAATGCGTGACGCTGCCGGCCCTGGAGGCGATGAGTGAGCAGGAGCGGCTGGCCTGCCTGCTGCCGGTGGATTCGCTGCTGCCGCAACACGCGCGTGTCACGCTCGACGCGGACAATGCGGGCCGGTTCCTCAGCGGGCTGCGGCGGCGCGGCGACTGGAAAGACCAAGAGCAGGTCGCGGTGTTCGGCCTCGAGCCGCAGGCCCTGCTTGGCACCGGCCATATCAAGGCCGGAGAACTGATCCCGGGGCGACTGCTGAGCCCCCCTGAAATACAGCAAATCCTGGAAACGACGACATGACCAACAAGCAAATCCGCAACATCGCCATCATCGCCCACGTGGACCATGGCAAGACCACCATGGTCGACCAGCTCCTGCGCCAGTCCGGCACCTTCGCCGAGCACGAGAAAATCGTCGACACGGTGATGGACAACAACGCCATCGAAAAAGAGCGTGGCATCACGATCCTGGCCAAGAACTGCGCGGTGACCTGGGAAGGCACGCACATCAACATCGTCGACACCCCCGGCCACGCCGACTTCGGCGGCGAGGTGGAACGCGCCCTGTCGATGGTCGACGGCGTGGTGCTGCTGATCGACGCGCAGGAAGGCCCGATGCCGCAGACCCGCTTCGTGACCAAGAAGGCACTGGCCCTGGGCCTGAAGCCGATCCTGGTGGTCAACAAGGTGGACAAGCCGGGCGCGCGCCCCGACTACGTCGTCAACGCCGCTTTCGACCTGTTCGACAAGCTAGGCGCGACCGACGAACAGCTCGATTTCCCGGTGGTCTACGCCTCGGGCATCAACGGCTGGACTTCGCTGGAAGAAGGTGAGCCGGGCGTGCAGTGGGGTCCCGACATGTCGGCCCTGTTCAACACCATCCTCAACCACGTTCCCGCCCACGAAGGCGACCCACGGGCGCCGCTGCAGCTGCAGATCTCCGCGATCGACTTCTCGTCCTTCGTCGGGCGCATCGGCGTCGGCCGGATCAACGCAGGCACCATCAAGCCCATGATGGATGTCGTCGTGATGGAAGGTCCGGACGGCAAGTCCATCAAAGGCCGGATCAACCAGGTGCTGACTTTCCAGGGCCTGGACCGCGTGCAGGTGACCGAAGCGGGCCCGGGCGACATCGTGCTGATCAACGGCATCAACGACATCGGCATCGGCGTGACCATCACCGACCCGCTCAACCCGGCGCCGCTGCCGATGCTCAAGGTCGACGAGCCGACCCTGACCATGAACTTCTGCGTCAACACCAGCCCGCTGGCCGGTCGCGAAGGCAAGTTCGTGACCAGCCGCCAGATCTGGGACCGCCTGCAGAAGGAGTTGCAGTCGAACGTGGCGCTGCGCGTCAAGGAAACCGGCGAGGAAGGCATCTTCGAGGTGATGGGCCGCGGCGAACTGCACCTGACGATCCTGCTGGAAAACATGCGTCGCGAAGGCTACGAACTGGCCGTCTCCAAGCCGCGGGTGGTGTTCAAGACGGTGAACGGCGAGAAGCACGAGCCGATCGAGCTGGTGACCGTCGACATCGAGGAACAGCACCAGGGCGGCGTGATGCAGGCGCTGGGCGAGCGCAAGGGCGACCTGGTGAGCATGGAGCCGGACGGCCGCGGCCGTGTCCGCCTTGAATACCGGATCCCGGCGCGCGGCCTGATCGGCTTCACCAACGAATTCCTGAACCTGACGCGCGGCTCGGGCCTGATCTCCAACATCTTCGACAGCTACGAGGCGCACAAGGGCGAGATCGGCAGCCGCAAGAACGGCGTGCTGATTTCGATGGACGACGGCGAGATCTTCACCTACGCGCTGGGCAAGCTCGATGACCGCGGCCGCATGTTCGTGCGGGCCAACGACCCGGTGTACGAAGGCATGATCGTGGGCATCCACAGCCGCGACAACGACCTGGTGGTCAACGCCACCCGCACCAAGCAGCTGACCAACTTCCGGGTCTCCGGCAAGGAAGACGCGATCAAGATCACGCCACCGATCGAGCTCACGCTGGAATACGGTGTCGAGTTCATCGAGGAAGACGAGCTGGTCGAAATCACGCCCAAGAGCGTGCGCCTGCGCAAGCGCTTCCTGAAGGAACACGACCGCAAGCGCGCCGGCCGCGGCGCCTGAACGCCTGAGCGCATGCGGCTGACCCACGCCAGGGCAGTGTTCCTGATGGTGGCGGTGACCCTGATGTGGTCGACCGCCGGCGTCGTCACGCGCCAGCTGGAGCACGCGCGCAGCTTCGAGGTGACGTTCTGGCGCAGCTTCTTCACGCTGGCGTCGCTGCTGGTGATCCTGCCCTTGTTCCAGGGCCGCGCGGTGTTCGACAAGATTCGCCATGCGCCGCCGGCGCTGTGGATCTCCGGCCTGTGCTGGAGCGTGATGTTCACGGCCTTCATGCTGGCCCTGACGCTGACGAGCGTCGCCAACGTGCTGGTGACACTGGCCGTGGGGCCCCTGTTGACGGCGCTGCTCGCGCGGATTTTTATCGGCCACCGGATCGCCCCGCGCACCTGGATGGCGATCGTGGTCGCCGGGGTCGGCATCGCCTACATGTACGGCGCCCAGGTTTCCGGCGGGCAGGTCGCGGGGACGCTGGTGGCTCTGTTCGTGCCGCTGGCCAGCGCAGTGAACTGGACCGTCACCCAGCGCTCGTGCGCCCAGGGCCGGCACATCGACCTGGTGCCGGCGGTTTTGTTGGGCGCTGCGATCTCGGCGCTGGTGACGCTGCCGCTGGCGATGCCGCTGCGGGCCTCGGCCGGTGACCTCGGACTGCTGGCATTCCTGGGCCTGGTGCAGCTCGCGATTCCCTGCGCGCTGGCCGTGTTGTGCGCCCGGGTGCTGAAGGCGCCCGAGATGGCATTGCTCGGGCTGCTGGAGGTGATCTTCGGCATCCTGCTGGCGTGGCTCGGCGCCAACGAGGTCCCGACCCAGGCGGTGCTGGCCGGTGGCGCGCTGGTGATCGGGGCCCTTGTGGTCAATGAGTTGGTCGGATGGAGGCAGAGAGCATGAGCGACGTGGTGACCGAAGTCCGGGCTGGCACCGGATTGATCACGTTGAACCGGCCGAAGGCGCTGAACGCACTGTCGCTGGGCATGGTGCGGGAGCTGGCGACGGCGCTGCTGGCATGGCGGGACGACCCGTCTGTGCAGGCGGTGGCGATCCGGGGTCAAGGTCGGGAAGGACCGTTCGGCAATTTCAGCGCCGGCGGCGACATCCGCTTCTTCCATCAGGCGGCGCTGGCCGGCAACCCGGAGCTGGAAGACTTCTTCACCGAGGAGTACGAGCTCAATTTCCTGGTCGACACCTTTCCCAAGCCGTATTTTTCCTTCCTCGACGGCATCGTGATCGGCGGCGGGATGGGCATTGCCGGCCATGGCCGCAGCGGCCAACGCATGCGGCTGGTCACCGAGCGCACGAAGATGTCGATGCCCGAAACGCAGATCGGCCTGTTCCCGGACGTCGGCGGCGGCTACTTCCTCGGGCGCTGCCCGGGCCGGCTCGGCGAGTTCCTGTCTCTGACCTGCAACGTGATCGGCGGGGCGCAGGCCGTTGCGGCCAACCTGGCCGACGTGCTGGTCGACGCGTCGCAGTTGCCGGCCTTGTGGAACGCGCTGGGTGAGGGCGGCGTGCAAGCCTTCGGGCAGGCCCTGACGGGCGCCGGCCCGCCGACCATCGAAGCGCCGCACGCATTGTTCGACCGCGACCTGATTGATCAATTCTTCCGCCTGGAGAGCGTTCCCGCCATCGTCGGGGCGCTGGAGGCAGACGGCGCGCCGTGGGCAGTCGAGACCGCCGCGGCCGTGCGCAAGCGATCGCCGCTGATGCAGCTGGTCACCCTGCAGCAGCTGCGTCGCGGCCGTTCCATGGCTCTGGCGGATGTGTTGCGGATGGAACGCGACCTGGTGCGCAACTGCTTCCACCTGAGGCCGATCGGCGAGAGCGAAACCGTGGAAGGCATCCGGGCCCTGGCCATCGACAAGGACAACCGCCCGATCTGGAAGCCCGCGCGGATCGAGGACGTCTCGCCAGATGAGGTGGCAGCTTTTTTTGCCAGTCCCTGGCCGGCCCACGCGCATCCGCTACGCGCGCTGTGAGGCTCAGCGGCTGCGGCTCTTCATCGCGCGTTCCACCTCGCGCTTGCCTTCGCGGTCCTTGATGGTGTCGCGTTTGTCGTGTTCGGCCTTGCCCTTGGCCAGCGCGATTTCGGCCTTGACCTTGCCGTTCTTCCAGTGGAGGTTGAGCGCGACGAGCGTGTAACCCTTTTGCTCCACCTTGCCGATCAGCCGGCGGATCTCTTCCTTGTGCAGCAGCAGTTTCTTGGTGCGCACCGCGTCGGGACTGACATGGCTGGAGGCCGTGTTCAGCGGGTTGATCTGCAGGCCGATCAGGTACATCTCGCCGCCCTTGATCACCACGTAGCCGTCGGTCAGCTGCACCTTGCCCTCGCGCAGCGACTTCACTTCCCAGCCTTGCAGCACCACGCCGGCCTCGAACTTTTCCTCGAAGAAGTAGTTGTAGGCCGCCTTCTTGTTGTCGGCGATCCGGCTGGACGGGTCTGGTTTTTTCTTGGTGGCCATGCTGCGGAGTTGGGGGCGGATCCGACCGCCAAAAGAGGGGTTCTTACAATCAGACCGCCGGGCGCGCGATTCTACGTTGCTGCGGCTCGCACCGTTCATCCATGAAAACAGTCCAAAAATCCGTCCTGATCTGGTACACCGCGCAGCAGATGTTCGACCTGGTCGTCGACGTCGAGCACTATGCCGAGTTCCTGCCCTGGTGCGACCAGGCCAGGGCGGTCGAACGCGACGAGCACGGGATGCTGGCCGAAATCGGCATCGCCTTCGCTGGCATCCACCAGAAGTTCACCACCCGCAACACCCACGTCTCCGGCCGCGAGGTCAACGTGAAGCTGGTGAATGGGCCGTTCTCCGATCTCGACGGCCATTGGACCTTCACGCCGGTCGGCGAGCCCGGCGAGCACGCCTGCCGGATCGACCTGGAACTGAAATACGGCTTCCGGAACATGGCGCTGGCGGCACTGGTCGGACCGGTGTTCGACAAGATTGCCAGCACCATGGTGGAAGCCTTCGTCAAACGGGCCGGGCAGGTCTATGGCGAATGAGGCCGGGCCCGCGCTGCTGCGCCTGACGGTGGTTCACTCGCCGGGGCCGCGGCAGGTCAGGCAGTGGGCGCTGGCGCTTCCTCCGGGCGCTACGGTGCTGCAGGCGCTCCGTGCGAGCGGCATCGCCGTTGAGTTTCCTGCGCTGGAGCTGAGCGCGGCGATGGTGGGTGTTTGGGGCCGCAAGGCCCGGCCGGACGACCTGGTGCACGCAGGCGACCGGATCGAGGTGTACCGGCCGCTGCGGGTCGATCCCAAGGTGGCGCGGCGGGAGCGCTTTCGCAGCCAGGGAGCGAGGGCGACCGGCCTGTTCGCGACGAAACGCCCCGGGGCCAAGTCCGGCTACTGAGGGCCCGCGTCAGCTCTTGCAGTCGGCCGTGATGGCCTGCAGGCGCTTGGTCTCGGTGGCGCGCTGCTCCTCACTCATGAACTCGGACTCGCCCTTGGCGTTGGTGGTGCGGATCCGCTGGCCACCGGTGAAGGTCTGCAACGACTTCTTCGCCCGGTCGCAGTTGTCGGCCTTGTCCTTGGCAAACTTCTCTTCCAGCGCCTTCTTCTTCGCGTCTTCTTCCTGTTCCGCAGCCTTCTTCTTTTCTTCCAGCGCCGCGTCCTTGCCGCTGATCTTGGGCACGTTGGCGACGACCTTGGCGACCGGAGCGGGCGCAGTGCCGTCGGCCGATGCCTGGGCTTCCGCCGGCGGCGGCATAGGCTTGCCGCCAGGTTGCTTGAGGATGTTCCTCGCCGGGATGTCCGACGGCGGCGACCGGTCGCTGAAGACCTTGTGGCCGTCCTTGTCGATCCATTGCCACTGGGCGCAGGCCAGCGCCGGCAGCAGGGCCAGGCCGAGGGAAAAGGCGCGAATCAGTTTCATCGGGGCAGTGTAGCGCGGCACTGTGACTGCTCCTAGCAGTCAGATGCTGCCGATCGGCGGAGTGAGGAATTGATCACCCGCTGTTGCCCAAACGCGCCAAGGGTTACTACGGACCGCACGGGTACAATCCTTTTTTTGGAGCCTATGACATGCGCCTTTTAGGTAAAGCGCTCACCTTCGACGATGTGTTGCTGGTGCCGGCGTTCTCCCAGGTCCTGCCCAAGGACACCTCCCTCGCGACCCGCCTCTCCCGAAACATCACATTGAACCTGCCGCTGGTGTCCGCCGCGATGGACACGGTGACGGAAGCGCGCCTGGCGATCGCCATCGCCCAGGAGGGCGGCATGGGAATCGTCCACAAGAACCTGACGGCCAAGCAGCAGGCCTTCGAGGTGGCGCGGGTCAAGCGCTATGAATCCGGCGTGTTGCGCGATCCGGTGATCATCACCCCCACCCATACGGTGCGCCAGGTGCTGGATATGCAGGAGCAACTGGGCATCTCGGGCTTCCCCGTGGTGGACGGCGGCAAGGTGATCGGCATCGTCACTGGGCGCGACCTGCGCTTCGAGACTCGCTATGACGTGCCGGTCAGCCAGATCATGACGCCGCGCGAGAAGCTGATCACCGTCAAGGATGGAACAACGCCTGCCGAGGCCAAGGCGCTGTTGAACAAGTACAAGCTCGAGCGCCTGCTCGTGGTCAACGACTCGTTCGAGCTCAAGGGCCTGATTACGGTCAAGGACATCACCAAGCAGACCAGCTTCCCGAACGCGGCGCGCGATGCCTCCGGCCGGCTGCGCGTTGGCGCCGCGGTCGGTGTTGGCGAAGGCACGGAAGAACGGGTAGAGGCGCTGGTCAAGGCTGGCGTCGACGCCATCGTGGTGGACACCGCGCACGGCCACAGCAAGGGCGTGATCGAGCGGGTGCGCTGGGTCAAGCAGAACTACCCGCAGGTCGAGGTGATTGGCGGCAACATCGCCACCGGCGCCGCGGCGCTGGCGCTGGCGGAGGCGGGCGCCGACGCGGTGAAGGTCGGCATCGGCCCCGGATCGATCTGCACCACGCGGATCGTCGCCGGTGTCGGCGTGCCGCAGATCACCGCGATCGACAACGTGGCCACGGCGCTGCGCGGCAGCGGCGTGCCCCTGATCGCCGACGGCGGCATCCGCTACTCGGGGGATATCTCAAAGGCGATCGCCGCCGGCGCCAGCACCGTGATGATGGGCGGCATGTTCGCCGGCACCGAAGAGGCGCCGGGCGAGATCGTGCTGTTCCAGGGCCGCAGCTACAAGAGCTACCGGGGCATGGGCTCGATCGGGGCGATGCAGCAAGGCAGCGCCGACCGCTACTTCCAGGAAGCGACCACCGGCAATCCCAACGCCGACAAGCTGGTGCCCGAAGGCATCGAAGGCCGCGTTCCCTACAAAGGCTCGCTGGTGTCGATCGTCTACCAGATGGCCGGCGGGCTGCGCGCCAGCATGGGCTACTGCGGTTGCGAAACCATCGAGGACATGCGCAACAAGGCCGAATTCGTCCAGATCACCGCGGCGGGCATGCGCGAGAGCCATGTGCACGACGTCCAGATCACCAAGGAAGCGCCGAACTACCGGTCCGAGTGACGTGAACAAACACCAGAAGATCCTGATACTCGATTTCGGCTCCCAGGTCACGCAGCTGATCGCGCGGCGGGTGCGCGAAGCCCATGTGTTCTGCGAGGTCCAGCCCTGCGACGTCAGCGACGCCTGGATCCGCGAGTACGCCGCCGACGGCATGCTCAAGGGCGTGATCCTGTCCGGCAGCCATGCCAGCGTCTACGAAGACACGACCGACAAGGCGCCGCAGGCGGTGTTCGAGCTCGGCGTGCCGGTGCTGGGCATCTGCTACGGCATGCAGACCATGGCTCACCAGCTCGGTGGCAAGGTGGAAGGTGGCCACAAGCGCGAATTTGGCTTTGCCTCGGTGCGCGCCCGTGGCCACACCCGGCTGCTTGAAGACATCGCCGACTTCACCACGGCCGAAGGCCACGGCATGCTCAATGTCTGGATGAGCCATGGCGACAAGGTGACGGAGTTGCCGTCCGGCTTCAAGCTGATGGCGTCGACCGAGAGCTGCCCGATCGCCGGCATGGCCGACGAGGCGCGCCGCTTCTACGCGGTGCAGTTTCATCCGGAAGTCACCCACACCCAGCAAGGCAGGGCGATCCTGGAGCGCTTCGTCCTGAAGATCTGCGAAGCGCGGCCGGACTGGGTGATGCGCGACCACGTTGCCGAAGCCGTCGAATTGATCCGCAAGCAGGTGGGCGACGAGGAAGTCATCCTGGGCTTGTCGGGCGGAGTCGATTCCTCGGTGGCAGCGGCCCTCATTCACCGCGCCATCGGCGACCAGCTGACCTGCGTGTTCGTCGACCACGGCCTGCTGCGCCTGAACGAGGGCGACATGGTGATGGAGATGTTCGTCGGCAAGCTGCACGCCAAGGTCATCCGCGTCGATGCCAGCGAGCTGTTCCTGGGCAAGCTGGCCGGCGTGAGCGACCCGGAAGCCAAGCGCAAGATCATCGGCGGCGAGTTCGTCACGGTGTTCAAGCAGGAGGCGGCGAAACTCACCAGCGCGGGCGCCAAGGGAGCGAAGTGGCTGGCCCAGGGCACGATCTACCCGGACGTGATCGAGTCTGGCGGCGCCAAGAGCAAGAAGGCCGTCACCATCAAGAGCCACCACAACGTCGGCGGCCTGCCCGAGCAGCTCGGGTTGAAGCTGCTGGAGCCGCTGCGCGACCTGTTCAAGGACGAAGTGCGGGAACTGGGCGTGGCCCTGGGCCTGCCACCGGAAATGGTCTACCGCCACCCGTTCCCGGGCCCGGGCCTGGGCGTGCGGATCCTCGGCGAGGTGAAGAAGGAGTACGCCGAGCTGCTGCGACGGGCCGACGCCATCTTCATCGAGGAACTGCGCAACTTCCGCGACGAGCACACCGGCAAGAGCTGGTACGACCTGACCAGCCAGGCCTTCGCCGTGTTCCTGCCGGTCAAGAGCGTCGGCGTCATGGGCGACGGCCGCACCTATGACTACGTGGTGGCCCTGCGGGCCGTCCAGACCAGCGACTTCATGACCGCCGACTGGGCCGAGCTGCCGTATGCGCTGCTCAAGCGGGTCTCCAGCCGGATCATCAACGAGGTGCGCGGCATCAACCGGGTCACCTACGACGTCAGCAGCAAGCCGCCGGCCACGATCGAATGGGAGTAGGCGGCTGACGCATGGTCCGGGCACAATCGGCCTCCATGTACCAGCCCCCGCACTTCAAGTCTTCCGACCCGGCGGTCGCCAGCGAGCTGATGCGCTCGCATCCGTTTGCCAGCCTGATTTCCAGCGACGACGACGGCCTTCCGTTTGTCACGCACCTGCCGCTGCACCTCGAGTCCAGCGGCGACACCTTCACTCTGCTGGGCCACTGCGCCAAGCCCAACCCGCACTGGCGCTACCTGCAGGCCCGGCCCACGGCGCTGGTGGCCTTTCTCGGCCCGCACGCCTATCTCTCGCCGCAGATCTATCCGGACCTGGCGCGGGTTCCGAGCTGGAATTACCTGGCCGTGCACTGCACGGTTCGGGCCCGCCTGGTGGAGGCGCCTGAGGCCAAGGATGCGTTGCTGAAAAAGCTGATCTGCGACCACGAGCCGGCGTACGCGCAGCAATGGCGGGCGATGGCCCCGGAGCTGGCGGGCAAGCTGCTGGCCGGCATCGTCGGTTTCGAACTGGAAGTGCTGGATCTGCAATGCAAGCTGAAACTCAACCAGCACCGGCCGGAGTCGCACCTGGCCCTAAAGGCCATGTACGCAGCGGGAAACGAAGATCAACGCGAGCTGGCCCAGTGGATGGGCCGGCTCGGAATGGGAGGCTGAGATGCGCGGAGTCTTTACTGTCCTGAGCCTGCTGATCGTGGTCGCCGTCATCGGCGTGCTGGTCAAGAAGCAGATGGGATCGCTGGCCGGGCCCACCGCCTTGCCGACGGTGTCGGGCGCAGCGCCGGCGCCCGACGCCAAACCCGCCACGCCGCAGCAGACCGTGCAGCAGTTCCAGCAGGCGGTCCGGGGGCAGATGCAGCAGGCCCGCCCGATGCCGGACGACACCAAGTGAATCCGCAGTCGCCTCGGCCCATGGCGAGCGACACGGACTTCATGCAGCAGGCGCTGCAGTTGGCGCGTGAAGCCGCGGCGGCGGGCGAAGTGCCAGTCGGGGCGGTGGTTGTGCGAGGCGGCGTCATCATCGGCCGCGGCCGCAATGCGCCCGTCGGCCAGCACGATCCCACGGCCCATGCGGAAATCGCCGCGCTGCGGCAAGCGGCATTGACGCTGGGCAACTACCGGCTCGATGGCTGCGAACTGTTCGTCACCCTGGAGCCCTGCGCGATGTGCAGCGGCGCCATGCTGCACGCCCGGATCCAGCGCGTCGTTTACGGCGCCGCCGACCCGAAGACCGGCGCCGCCGGCTCGGTGGTCGACCTGTTTGGGCAGCGCCAGCTCAATCACCAGACCGAGGTCCAGGGCGGAGCGCTGGCGCAAGAGTGTGGCGCCTTGCTGGCGGATTTTTTCCAGTCGCGGCGCGAGCAGGCGCGAACCAGCCAGCAGCTGCTCAAGGACGACGCACTGCGCACGCCGCAGGCGCGCTTCGACGGCTTGCCTGGCTACCCCTGGACGCCCCGTTACGTGCAGGACCTGCCGTCCCTCAACGGCTGGCGCATGCACTACCTCGACGAGGGTCCGGCGGATGCGCCACGCACCTGGCTGTGTCTGCACGGCAATCCCGCTTGGAGCTACCTCTATCGCAAGATGATCCCGGTGTTCCTGGCGGCGGGCGACCGGGTCGTCGCTCCCGACCTGATCGGCTTCGGCAAGAGCGACAAGCCGAAGAAGGACAGCGTCCACAGCTTCGGCTGGCACCGCCAGGTCTTGCTGGAATTTGTGGAACGGCTGGAACTCGAGAAGCTGGTGCTGGTGGTGCAGGACTGGGGCGGCCTGCTGGGTTTGACGCTGCCGATGGATGCACCCGAGCGCTATGCCGGGCTGCTGGTGATGAATACCGCGCTGGCGACCGGCGACGAGCCACTCAGCCCCGGCTTCCTGGCCTGGCGCGAGATGAACGCGAAGAACCCGGAATTCGACATCGCCCGCCTGTTCGCACGAGGCAATCCCCGGCTGAGTCCGGCAGAGTGCGCCGCCTACGCCATGCCCTTTCCGGATCGCGGCCACCGCGCCGCGCTGCGCGCCTTTCCGCCCATGGTGCCGGACTCGCCCGGGGCCGACGGAGCAGCCATCGCGCGCCAGGCGCGGAAATTCTGGTCGTGCGATTGGTCGGGCCAGACCCTGATGGCGGTCGGCGCCCTGGATCCCGTTCTCGGCCCGCCGGTCATGCGGTCGTTGCAGAAAGTGATCCGTGGCTGCCCTGAGCCGTTCGTCCTCGAGCAGGCCGGGCATTTCGTGCCGGAAGACGGCGCCGAAATTGCCCAGCTGGCAGTGGGATACTTCCGCCGGTGAAAAAACATATCTACATCTATTCGCCGTCGAGCGCGGTGGCCGACAAGGCAGTGATTCGGCGCGGCGTGACGCGGCTCAAGGCCCTGGGCCACGAGGTCGAACTGGACGAGGCGGTCTTTGCCCGCCACATGCGTTTCGCCGGCGACGACGCCACCCGGCTGGCCGCCATCCACCGGGCCGCGGCCAGCGGCGCGGACGTGGCACTGATCACGCGCGGCGGCTACGGCCTGACCCGGATCCTGCCCGGCATCCGTTACAAGGCGGTAGCCAAGGCGATCGAACGGGGCATGCAGTTCGTCGGGCTGAGCGACTTCACGGCGTTCCAGAACGCGGTACTGGCGCAGACCGGCGCCGTGACCTGGTCGGGTCCGGCCCTGGGCGAGGATTTCGGGGTCGAGGGCGAACCGGACGACATCATGCAGGCTTGTTTCGAAGACCTCGTGAGCGGCCAGGGGGAGGGCGCCGGCTGGCAGCTGCCCGTTTCCGAACAGCGGGAGCGGCTGCTTCAGGTCAAGGACGCGACGCTCTGGGGCGGCAACCTCGCGGTGATCACGACACTGGTGGGGTCGCCCTGGATGCCTCAGGTCAAGGGCGGCATCCTGTTCCTGGAGGATGTGCACGAGCATCCGTACCGGGTCGAGCGGATGCTCACGCAGCTGCTGTATGCCGGGGTGCTGGGCCAGCAGAAGGCGATCCTGCTCGGGCACTTCACCAACTACAAGGCCTACCCCCATGACCGGGGATACAAGCTGCAAACCGTGGTGGACTGGCTGCGCACGCAGGTGAAGTGTCCGGTGTTCACCCGGCTGCCGTTCGGCCACGTAGCCACCAAGGTGGTGTTACCAGTAGGCATGCCGGTGCACTTGGCGGTGCAGGAGCGGGATGCGTTTGTTCTGTGGGGGCACCGCCACTAGGGCGGGCTTTCAGGTCCGCAGGCCAGTCAGCCGACCAGGGGGCTTGGGCGTGAGTGGAGGCCGCCGGGCAGCAGGCCGTGGAACTGGCCGGTGATGGCAGCCAGCTTCTCCCGCGCGACCGATTCGCTGTACAGAGCAGCAAGCGCAGCCATCAGGTCGCCCCGCAGGTACCACAAGGCCTGGACATCGCTGGCGTAGCGCAACCGGCGCGCGACGTTGGGAAAGTTCTTCTGGCCGGTGTCGCCGAGCACGTTCAGCATCGCCTCGCGGATGTCCTCGGTACTGTTTTCCAGGGTCGAGTCGCTCGGAGGCGCCGGATTGCCCAGCAGTCCGTAGATGCTATTTCTGAGACCAGGTTTGAGCCAACGCATGATGCTTTCTTGTCCTCCTCACTCATGGAAACAAAACTTGTTTCTATTTCTCACGGTAAGCCTATCCGCCGCGGAGCGCAAGCGCGCTATGTGATGGAGTTAACGAAAAAGTGCAATAAAATCATAAGGTTGGTAAGGGAAATCGAGGCTCTTTCTACTTGTGAAACATTCGGATTAAGGTCTTGAATGCATGCCGCCGTCAACTGGCTGCCGGCGGCCTGTCGACGCAGGCGATTTCATTGGCGAGTTCGAGCACCGACAGTGGCGCCGACCCTTCGGCCTTGTTGTTAATTGTTACGTACACAGGCATGGCCGCACCGGCGGTGGCCGTGATCACCTTGGCCAGCGTCCGACGGGTCGCCGGATCCGGGTCCTGCAGCCGGTCGAACGGTTCGTACAGCCCCTTGGCCTGCTCGTATCCGTGGGCGCCGTGCTTGCGGTTCAGGCTCCAGCGGCACACCAGCGGCGCCGGCCACAGGGCGCGCAGCACCGGCAGTTGCTGTTCGATTGCGGGCATCCGTGGGTGCAGGCCGAGGCAATAGGTCGCGCCCGCAGCTTTGAGCACCGACACGAAGGCCGGGGTGAGGAACTCCGCGTTCCGGACCTCCACGGCGACAACCGCGCCCGGGGCGAAGGGCTCCATACGGGGCAGGGCGGCGAGCATGGCGGCCAGTCTGTCCAACACGTCGTCGAGCCTCGCCAACGAGCTTGGCGGCAAGGGGCTGAGCTGGAACACAAGCGCGCCGATCTTGTCGCCGAGCCCGGCAAGCGCGGGCTCGACGAACTCGGTGCTCGCCAACATGGGATCAAGGAAGGCAGGGTTGTCCTGCAGTCCGCGGCCGTCGTTGTCGCGGATCAGCGCATCGCAGACCAGGCTCGGCGCCTTGGCGACAAAGCGGAAGTGCTCAGGCACCTGTGCCGCATAGGCGGCATATTCACTGGCTGACAGCGGCCGGTAGAAGGATCTGTCCAGGCTGACGCACCGCAGCAGCGGGTGGCGACCGTAGGCGGCCAGCCCATTGCGGGCCAGCTGGGCTGCGGAATGCTCATTCCGCCACACCAGCCCCCGCCAGCCGGGAAACGACCAGGAGGAAGTCCCGAGGTGAACCGTGGAGGGCATCCGGCGCGCCAATTGCAACAAGTCCGAACCGCCTTCAGCAGGGTCGACCCTGGACTCATTCTTTCGGGACCTGCGCGTCGGCGTCGTAGGCTCCGCGTCTCCATCGAAAAGGTCCGTCACTCGCACGGTCCCCGGCGTGCGGCGTGAACGAATGCACATGTAACTTTTACGTTGCAATTAGATTCAAAAAGTGTAATATGTATCACTATGTTTCTCGCGGCCACCATTCTTTGCTGCTCGGGGGTCTCACAAGTGATCCCCTTGGACCATGCCATCTTCGACGGGTGCATGACTTCGCCGGCTCGCTCCGCGCAAGTTGAGGCCATGGACCGAAGGAATGTTCACGACCTGCTGCGCAAGTTTGGCAGGGTGCCAGTGCCGGCAACATCCCGTCAAGCGCTTGAGCGCCTGGTGCAGGCGTCCCCAGCGTTGAAGGGCCGCAAAGTCAGTCTGGTCGCGTATACAGCGAAGCAGCTCAATGCGCATGAAGCCGACCATGGCGTGATCGTCATTTCGTCGGCCGCGTGGAGCAAGGGCCTGGAGCATGACGAAGTGGCAGCCATGCTGGCGCACGAAGTCGCGCACCTGGAACTGAAGGACTCCAAGCGGATGGCATGCGAGGCGCTGGCATATGTCAGCAATGCCGAACTGACGCTTCCCAGCGCCATCCAGGAAACCACACGCGAGGCCTACTCGGGCGACACCGACTTGTCCCTGACCCTGGCGACCCTGAGCCAGGCCCGCGAAAAGGCCGCTGATGTCCGCGGCGCCCAGCTGCTGGCCGCAGCAGGCTACGACCCGCTGGCGATGGCGCGCATGCTGCGCAAGCTGGCGCCGCCCGGCGTCTTCTCGAGCGCGTCGCACCCGGCGATCAGCGCGCGGATCGACAACGTCCTGACATCGCTCGGGGTGACGGCGGGGCAGGTGTCGGCCATGCGCTGATCAACCTGAGGGACTGCTGGCGCCGTCCGGACAAACGACAAGCGACACCTCTCCCTGCATCCGTTTCATTCATTTAACATAATATACATCGTATAAAGCAGAATGGAAAGGATGGCAAAGCAAGAAAACTGCGTCAATCGGCTCTAGACCGCATGGAACGTGCATCTCGCTTCCGTGTAATGTGCGCCGACGCAGCCCTGACTTTGGACGCTGTGGCTCAGGCGTTGCACGTCACGCCGCGCACAGTCCGGTACTGGTTTTCCGGCAAAACCTCGGTGCCGTACGCCGCCTATCGGCTGATCCGCATCCTTGGGCGGTTTGAGCTGCCCGACCCGGCCTGGAAAGGCTGGGTCATGCACTCCAGCCGACTCTGGTCTCCTGAGGGGCACGCCTTCATCCCGTCCGATAGCAACTGGTGGGGATTGCTTTGCACTCGCGCCCGACTGTGGACTGAGCAGTACGAGCGGGGGCACCAGTTCGACATGCTCATGCTCAGAACCGGCCGTGAACGCGATTACGCTGGTCTGGAAGCTCGCGTCCGTGCTGAGCTTGACGGCCATGCCAATCGGGCGGGCCGATCGGAGCCGGCCGCGAGCGATGCCGCGTGCGGCACGCCGCGGGCGGATTCGATCGCGCCGACCGGCGTAGCCGGGCGGGCGGCGCAGCCGCCCGGCCCTAATTTATTAAAAAGACACATTACGACCGTAGAGAGTACGGCCACGGCCGGTGAGCGTCCGCTAACAAGTTCCGGGGGGCGTTCATGAAAACCACTACCTCGACAGTTACACCGACCTGGTGCGAGATCCTGGAGTCCATGGGCCAGCTCAACGCCCGGCTGGTCCACTCCGACGCCATTGCACACGCCATCCTGGACGCCTTCGACTCCGCCAGTGCTAACGCTCCGCCATGGGTGCACCTGTACTTCGGCGAGGTTCAGGGCGCGCTCGAAGCCTCAGAGGCCCTGGAAACGCTCCTGAGGGGGTATCGGGGGTGTGCCCCCGATGGTGACGGAATCGCCGTTGCCAATTGCCACCTTCGCGGCCAGTGCGGCACCCTGCCCGACCCTGATTCGCGCCTTGAAAAACAGTCTTCTTTGGTCACCGAGTGAAAGAATTTCCAATGAAATCAACACCTTACAAAGCTATACATCGTATAAAGTTACACTGAAGTCCCGGCCAGGGCGTTCCACGGTAAAACCCGGCTGTGGCGCGCCATCGGGGCCTGCGCCGCAATCTTCGAGCTTATGCAACTAATCAGATCCTCCCTGGCGGTCCTCACCACAGCCTTGCTTGCCGCATGTGCCACCCAGCCTCCGGAACATCCCGGGCGCCACATGACGCTGCACGACCTGTCCGGAACGCTGCTGATGCAGTTCGACTACCCGACGGACGAACTGTGCGCCAAGACCTCCGCGGCGATGCGCGGCACCATCTACAGGTCCGCCTGCGCCGAGAGTTCGAGTGCCGCGCCACTGGCGAGCCATGCAACCCTGCGCTACACGCCGCCCGGCGTGCTGGTCCAGGGCCATTACGCGGACATGGAGATGTGCAAGCGCATGACCGCGCAGCTTTCCGCCGGGGTCCAGCTGATCCAGGCCTGCAGCGCCAAATAGGCATTTACCACTTGCCACGCGGCTGCTGGCCGCGTCGGGCCGCGGCGATCAGTTCGGCCGACTCCTGCCGGTTCGCCTTGTTGGCGAAGTCGATCGCGTTCAGGCCGAGCTGGTTGCGCAGGGTCGAATCGGCGCCAGCTTCCAGCAGCAACTTGACCGCCGCGGCCGACCCGTACTGCGCTGCCATCATCAGCGGCGTTGTCCCGTTGGGCGACTCGGCATCGATGTAGGCGTAGCGATCCAGCAGCAGGCTCATGATCTCCAGGTGGCCGCCGGTCGCGGCGTAATGCAACGGCGTCCAGCCGGTCTTGTTGACGTCGGCGCCGCGGTCGACCAGCCTCTTCACCAGCTCCAGCTGTCCCTTGAGCGCCGCCATCATCAACGGGCTCTCGTCCTTGCCCGTGCGGAACTCGACGTTGGTCTTGGGCCAGCGGATCAGCACGTCGGCAACCTTGGGCGCCGGCTCCCGGATGGCAATGAACAAGCCGTGCACGCCCTTCGGATCGAGCGTGTTGGCGTCGAAGCCACGGGTCAGCAAGCTTTGCACGGCGCTCGCGTTGTCCTGCACGATGGCGCTGAAAAAGTCCTCGTAAGAACCGGCACTCGCGATGGAAACTCCAAGCGCAGCAACAAGATAAAGAAACTTCCTCAGGTAACTTCTCACTGTGCGTCTCCGAGGAACAGGCGCTCGAAATTGCGGCTCGTGGCCTGAGCCACGGCCTCCACTGGCATTGCCCGCAACTGAGCGATCTGCTGCGCCACGTAGGGAACGTAGGATGGGTTGTTGGTCTTCCCGCGGTAAGGCACCGGCGCCAGGTACGGGCTGTCGGTCTCGATCAGCAATCGGTCCAGGGGGACGAAGGCGGCCACGTCACGCAGGTCCTGCGCGCTCTTGAAGGTCAGGATGCCGGAAAAAGAGATGTAAAAGCCCAGGTCCAGCGCCGCCCTCGCCACCTGCGCGGTTTCCGTGAAGCAGTGGAAGACGCCACCGGCGGCGCCGGCCGAACCATCCTCGCCCTCCTCCTTCAGGATCGCAATCGTGTCCCCGGAGGCGGCGCGGGTGTGGATCACCAGCGGTTTGCCGATCTGGCGGGCGGCATGGATGTGGGTGCGAAAGCGCTCGCGCTGCCACTCCATATCGGCCACGGTGCGTCCGCCCTTGCGCTCTTCCATCTGGTAATAGTCCAGGCCCGTTTCACCGATCGCCACCACCCGCGGCAGTGCGCCCCGTCGCAACAGGTCATCCAGATCGGGTTCGGTCACGCCCTCGTTGTCCGGATGGACACCCACCGAGGCCCAGAAGTTGTCGTATCGAAGCGCCAGCGCGTGGACGGCCTCGAATTCCTCCAGGGTGGTGCAGATGCACAGTGCGCGGTCGACCTGGGCATCGGCCATGGCCTGGCGGATGTCGGGAAGCATGGCCGCCAGCTCGGGAAACGTGAGATGGCAATGGGAATCGACGAACATCGTGGACAGTCAAAAAAGGTGGTTGTGCGCGCAGCAGACGCGCAAACCGCTGGCCGGACGGCCGCGGCTAGATGGTCTGGGTCGGCCGCTCGGACGCCAGGTGGCCGCCCAGGATCTCTTCGATCTTGATCTTGAGCAGCTTGGACTTCTCGTCAGAGGGAAAACGGATGCCGACACCCTGGGTGCGATTGGCCGCGGCCCGGGCCGGTGTCACCCAAGCCACCTTGCCAGCCACAGGATAGCGCTGCGGATCGTCGGGCAGCGACAACAACACGTAAACATCATCGCCGAGTTTGTAATCGCGCGCCGTCGGGATGAAGACCCCGCCGTCCGTGAACAAGGGAATGTACGCCGCGTACAGGGCTGCCTTCTCCTTGATGGCGAGCTGGATGACGCTGGGGCGCGGGGTCGATGGGGTGATCGTGCTCATGGGTGGGCTAGCGCGAGTTTAGGGCGAGATGGGCCTGGCTTACAAGCGCCTCGAGCATCAGGCCGGCATTGAAGGGGTGTTCGACGGTGCGAGCCGTGCGCGCCAGCTCGCGCCACCAGGCGCTGAGCGCGCCCACAGGCGCTGGTGGCGGCAGGTCGACGGCGGCGAAAAAACGCGGCTGTGCGCCGGCCTGCAGTGACAACAGGTCGTGGCAGAGCTTCTGCAGCGCGTCCACTGCCTGTGCCGGGCTGAAGCCCGCGACCGCGCCGGCATCGCCGCGGGCAACCGCCTTGGGCAACAGCGACCACGATTTGCCGCTGCGGCCGGCCTGGGCGAATTGCGCCGCGTCCTCTGGTCGGCCGCCGGCTGCGCGCAGCAATGGCGGCGCCTCGGCTGCCGGTACACCCTGCGCCTGCAGCCACTGGAGGCTGGTCGCCTCGTCCGGCCAGGCCATGGTGTGGGCGATGCAACGGCTACGGATGGTCGGCAGCAACTGGTGCGCGGCCTCGCTGGCCAGCACGAATTTCACGTCGCCCGGCGGTTCTTCCAGCGTCTTGAGCAGCGCGTTGGCCGTAATCTGGTTCATCCGCTCGGCCGGATACACCAGCACCGCCTTGCCGCGGCCGCGGGCGCTGGTGCGCTGGGCGAACTCCACGGCGTCGCGCATGGCGTCGACCCGGATCTCCTTGCTGGCCTTGCGTTTCTTGTCGTCGACGTCGGACTGGGCTTTCTCCGACAGCGGCCAGCCCAGCTCCAGCATCACCGTTTCCGGCATCAGCACGCACAGGTCGGCATGGGTGCGCACGTCGATCGCGTGGCAGCTGCCGCACTGGCCGCAAGCGCCCTGCGCTGTCGGTCGATCGCACAGCCAGGCCCGCGCCAGTTCCAGTGCCAGGCTGTACTGGCCCAGTCCCGAAGGCCCCTGCAGCAGCCATGCATGGCCGCGCTGGGCCAGCAAGGCTTCGGTCTGGGCCGCGATCCAGGGCGCGCTCATGCCAGCCAGCCCTTGCGGCGGATCGCCGCCAGCACGTCGTCCCAGACCGCATCGCGTGGCCGGTCGGCAGCGACCCGGACGAAGCGCGCCGGGTCCTGCCGGGCGCGCCGGTCGTAGCCGGCGGCGACACTGCGGAAGAACTCCACCGGTTGCGATTCGAATTTGTCGGGCACCCGGACCCCGGCCAGCCGCTGGGCGGCGATCTCTGGCGCCAGCTCGAACAGCAAGGTCAGGTCCGGCTGCCGGATCGTTCCGCCCGGCAGCGCCTGCACCCATTGCTCCAGCTGGGCCAGCACCGCGAGGTCGAAGCCGCGGCCGCCGCCCTGGTAGGCGAAGGTGGCATCGGTGAAGCGGTCGCATAGCACCACCTGCCCGGCTGCCAGCGCCGGTTCGATCACCTGCTGCAGGTGATCGCGCCGGGCCGCGAACATCAGCAGCGCTTCCGCCAGCGGGTCCATCGCGTCGTTCAGGGCCAGGGCGCGGATCTTCTCGGCTACCGGCGTGCCGCCCGGTTCCCGGCTCAGGACCACGGTTCTTCCGTATTCACGCAGGGCCGCGGCCAGCGGCGCGATGTGGGTGGACTTGCCGGCGCCGTCGATGCCTTCAAAGCTGATGAAGACGCCCGCTGTCATTGGCCACGCTGGAATTTGTTCACCGCCCGATTGTGCGCGTCGAGGGTTTCGCTGAACTGGCTGCTGCCGTCGCCGCGGGCCACAAAATACAAGGCCTTCGATTCCGCGGGATGGACGGCCGCCACCAGTGAAGCCTTGCCCGGCATCGAGATCGGCGTGGGCGGCAGGCCGGGACGGGTGTAGGTGTTCCAGCGCGTGTCGGTCTGCAGGTCCTTCTTGCGCAGGTTGCCGTCGAAGGAAGTGCCCATCCCGTAAATCACGGTCGGGTCGGTCTGCAGCGGCATGCCCACGCGCAGCCGGTTGTTGAACACAGCCGCGACATGGGCGCGATCGGCGGCCTTGCCGGTTTCCTTTTCGACGATGCTGGCCAGGATCAAGGCTTCGTCCGGCGACTTCGCCGCCGTGGCCGGTGAGCGCTGCTCCCAGGCCGCGGCCAGGTGTTTGTCCATGGCCCGCAACGCGCGCTTGAGCACTGCCACGTCGCTGGTGCCCTTGGAATAGGTGTAGGTATCCGGATAGAACCGCCCTTCCGGATGCAGCCCCGGCTTGCCCACCAGGCTCATCACCGCATCGTCGGCCAGCGCCTTGGTGTCGGGCTTCATCTGGTCTTCCCTGGCCAGGGCGGCGCGGAACTGGCGGAAGGTCCAGCCTTCCACCAGGGTCACCGCGCGCAGCGCTTCTTCGCCGCGCGAGAGCTTGGACAGCAGCCGGTGCGGCGTCAGGCCCGGCTCCAGCTCGTAGTTGCCAGCCTTGATCAGCCGGCCCTGGCCTGAAATGCGAAACCATGCGTAAAGCAGGTCCGGGTTGACGTCGACCCCGGCTTTCGCGACCGCCTGCGCCACGTTGCGCGGCAGCGTGCCCGGCTCGATCGACAGGTCGACGGTGCCGGCCAGCCGCATCGGCTGGTAGACCCACCACAAGCCCCAGCCGCCCATGCCCAGGGCCAGCAGCGTGGCGAGCAGAAATACCGTCCCCAGAAACCGTCGCATCCTGCCCCTACATCGTCGAGTGAAATCCAGCGACGATGATAATTCAGCAATGAGTCATCCCCTCAACGGCGTCAGCGCCCTTCCCCACCTCGGTGTCATTCGTGTCGTCGGAGACGACGCGGCCAGTTTCCTGCAGGGCCAGTTGACGCAGGATTTCGCCCTGCTGGGCCCGTCGCAGGCGCGGCTGGCTGCATTCTGTTCAGCCAAGGGCCGGATGCAGGCCAGCTTCATCGGCTGGCAGCGCACGCCCACCGACATCCTGCTGGTGTGCAGTCGCGACATCCTCGCGCCGACGCTCAAGCGGCTCTCAATGTTCGTGCTGCGGGCGAAGGCGAAGCTGACCGATGCGACCGGGGAGTTCGCCCTGTTCGGCCTGTGCGGCGACGCGCTGCAGGGTCTGCCGGCCGGACTGAACGAGCCGTGGAGCAAGGCCGACACCGGCCAGGCGCAGGTGGTGGCGCTGTATCCGGCCGACGGCCAGCGGCGCGCGCTGTGGATTGCGCCGGCCGACCAGAGCGCGCCCGCCGGTCCAGCGCTGGCGACCGATCTCTGGTTGTGGGGCGAGGTCCGCAGCGGCATCGCCACGGTCACCGCGCCGATCGTCGAGGCATTCGTGCCGCAGATGCTGAACTACGAATCGGTGGGCGGCGTCAACTTCAAGAAGGGCTGCTATCCGGGCCAGGAAGTCGTTGCGCGCAGCCAGTTCCGCGGCACGCTCAAGCGCCGCGGGTTCCTGGTCCATTGCGAGAGCGAGCTGGCGGCGGGCCAGGAGGTTTTCCACGAGTCCGACGCGCAGCAGCCCTGCGGCCTGGTGGCCCAGGCGGCTGCGGCGCCGGCCGGCGGCTGGGATGCGATCGTCTCGATGCAGGTTTCGGCGGCGCAGCAGGGACGGTTGACCGCCGGCAGCGCCGTCGGCGCGGCGCTTGTCCTGCTGCCCCTGCCCTATTTGCTGATGACGGACATCTGAGTCGTCTGCCGACCACGCCAGCGGCGGCGCCAGCGCGAAAGAAGTTCAACCGGTCCGCCGCGCTCGCGACCGTTGGTTGCTGCGGCCGGTGGGGCTGCTGTGTTGTCGCCCGCACAGACGGCGCGGGAATATCCGCGTAACTTGTCTGGCGCAGGCGCAGCGCACGCAAAACCACCCGCTGAAACAGGCGGCCACTTCACGATGGACGAAGGCGGACTCCATGCACATGCAATTCAAGCAACTCTTGACATTCCTCCTGGCGGCAACCGTGTGCGTTCTACAAGCCGCCCCGGCCGCCGAATCGGGGCCGGTCGGATCGACCGCCGCAGCATCGTCATCCGCAGCCTTGCAGACACGGACCGCGCTGCTCGAACGCGGCAAGTACATCGCGCGGCTGGGCGACTGCGTGGCCTGCCATACCGTGGACAAGGGCCCCGAGATGGGGGGCGGGCGTGAGCTCGCAACACCCTTCGGTACGATCTATTCAACCAACATCACGCCCGACCCGAAAAGCGGCATCGGCGGCTATACCTTCGCGCAGTTCGATCGCGCCATGCGCAAGGGCGTCAGGGCGGACGGGCAGAACCTCTACCCCGCCATGCCGTACCCCTCGTACGCCAAGATGAGCGACGACGACATGGCCGCCTTGTACGCCTACCTCAGGCAGGGGCTGGCACCCGTCGTTCGCGCCAATCAGCCTGCTCAAATGAAGTGGCCGTTCAGCATGCGCTGGGGCCTGTCGCTGTGGAACTGGACCTTCGTCGATGCGACTCCGTTCACGGCCGATGCCAGCAAGGATGCTGTCTGGAACCGGGGCGCCTATCTGGTGCAAGGCCTGGGCCATTGCGGCGCGTGCCACACGCCGCGGGGCATCGCCTTCCAGGAAAAGGCGATGACGCAGGCGGGTGCCAAAGGCAAACACTTTCTGGCCGGCGAGACAGTGGAAGCATGGCGCGCGCTCAGCCTGCGCAACCTCTGGACCGTCGAAGAAACGGCGTTGATGCTGAAGACGGGCCAGAACAGCTTCTCGACAGCATCGGGCAGCATGGCCGAGGTCATTCACCAAAGCACCCAGCACTTGCAGGACGCTGATCTGCGCGCCATCGCCACCTATCTGAAGTCGCTGCCGCCCGGCGCCGACGATCTGCCCATGCCGGCGGCTCCGGCGGGGATGGCGGCGGCAGCGGTTCCCGCCGCGACCTTCACGACCCGGGGCGGGCTGGGCTATGTGCAGTTTTGCCTCGATTGCCACCGCATGGATGGCAGCGGAGTGCCCGGCATCTTTCCGTCGCTGGCGCGCAACCCGGTGATCGCGGCGAGCGATCCGGTCACGCTGATTCATATCACGCTGACCGGTTGGAAGACCAGTCAAACCGCCACCCATAGTCGGGTCTACACGATGCCGGCGTTCGCCCGGCTCGCCGACCAGGAGCTGGCCGAGATCCTGAGCTTCGTCAGGGCAAGCTGGGCCCCCGGCACTTCTCCCGTCGCGGCTTCCGCGGTCAAGAAGCTGCGCGAGCAGCTCGACCCCAAGACGACCGATTCGTCGCGGTTCGAAACGCCGCGGATCGCCGACCTGCTGGGCGCGCCCAATGCCGACTTGCTGGTGCGTGGCATGCGCCTGCATCTCGAAACCAAGGCGCTGCTGCCGGCCAACGTCGGCAACGCCCTCAACTGCACCAGCTGCCACCTCAACGGCGGCACGGTCGCCGACGGTTCGCCCTTCGTGGGCCTGTCCGCCTTCTTTCCGAGCTATGCCCCGCGCGCCGGTCGGATCATCACGCTCGAAGAACGGATCAACGGCTGCTTCAGGCGCTCGCTGAACGGCAAGCCACTGCCCGTGGAGTCAGCGGACATGAAGGCCATGGTGGCCTACTTCGACTGGATGAGGAAGGAAATCAAGCCGCAGGACAAGGTGCCGGGGCGAGGCGTCGGCAAGGTCGACATGGCGATCAAGCCCGACCCCGAGAACGGCCCGCGGGTCTACGCCGCGCAGTGCGCGGTGTGCCACGGCAAGAACGGCGAAGGCCTCAAATCAGCCGCAGGAAAATTCATCTACCCACCGCTGTGGGGCGATGAGTCGTTCAACATCGGCGCCGGCATGGCGCGCACCTACAGCGCCGCGGCCTTCGTCAAGCACAACATGCCCATCGGCATGCACGAGAAGTTTCCGCTCGGGCAAGGCGGCCTGTCCGATCAGGAAGCCGTGGATGTCTCGGCCTACTTCGCCAACCAGCCACGCCCGGACTATCCGGACAAGGTGAAAGACTGGCCGAAGGACAAGCGGCCGGCCGACGCTCGCTATTGAGGCGTGGACCGCGACCCTTTGCCGCGCCTTCTGGCTGGTGGCCATGCCCACACCAGCTCGTTCGCGGCGCTGGGCGGGATGGCCCGGTATGGCACCCACGACAACATGAAGACGGGTGTGGACAAGGTCAAGAAAGCCACGGCAGACTTCAGTTCTGTTTCTTGAGAGCGGACGCCGCCGCGGCGCTGCCGCTCAACCCCAGCTGGCTCCAGAACTCGGGCGGGATCTGCTCCTGCTGTATCGACACGCTGCCTGGCGGCGTCAATTCGAGAGCCTTGCGGAATGCTTCGACCGCCTTTTGAGGGTCGCGCAAGCCGCTGGCATAGAGGTTGCCCAGTTGCAGGTAGCCGGCGGCGCGCGATTGCGGCCAGCCCTGGATCCTCAGTTCCATCGCGTGGATGGCCAGCGGGTAGTCCGCTGCGCGCCGGGCTAGCGTGAAGGTGGCGTTGAGCAGGTCGTAGTCGACGACGTTGGTCTGCAAGGCCTCGCGCGCCAGCGTCAGGGCCTTGTCCTGCTGGCCATCGCGGCTGAGCAGGATCACCTCCAGCGAGCGCACCGCCGGCGCGTCCGGCTGGATCTTGCGGGCCCGCTCGAGGTATTCGAGGGCCTTGGGCGTGTTGCCGATCGACGCATAGCCGCGGGCGATGTTGCTGATGATGACCACGATGTAGGGCCGCGACGACAGCACCGACTCCCAGATCCAGATCGCGTCGCGCCAGTCGCCCCAGCGCGCCAGTTCATCGGCCACCATCGGCGTGATCTTGCGGTAATGCGGGTTGATGGCCACGCCCTGCCTGATCAGGCGCAGCATCTCGGACCTGGCGCCGTTGTAGCGCGGGTTGTTGGGGTCGCCCGAGGCGGTGATCGACAGCGCCATCTTGGTCGCCTTGACGATCTTCTGCTCGCTCAGCGCCGCCTGCTGCGTGATGTAGAGCGCCAGCGCGAGACAGGCCACGCTGGCCAGGGCCGCCGCGCGCGAACGCGCCGGGCTCCAGCGCAGCGCCATCGCAGCCCAGCGGCCGCGAATGCCGAGCCGGGCGTCGGAGGCCGCCAGCGCCGCCAGGCAGACCGCGAACAGCGCGCCGGTCGACGCCATCCGCCAGGGAAAGCCCATGTTGCTCACCATGAGCAGCGCCAGCAGGCTGCACAAGGTGATGGCGCGCCACGGCGCGTCGGCCTGCGCGGCGATCGACTTGTCACGCACGGTGCGCCAGGCCGAGGCGATCAGGTAGCTGAAAAGCGACAGCAGGAAGGCCCAGCCCACCAGGCCGTATTCGGCCAGCAGCTGCAGGAATTCGTTGTGGACGTAGTAGTCGGTCTCCAGCTGCGCGCCGGTGGCCTGGTACAGCGGAATCTCGCTTTCCCACGCGCCGGCGCCGACGCCACTGAGCGGCCGGGCGCGGATCATGGTCGCGGTCGCCTTCCACATGATCATGCGGATGCCGATCGACGTATCGTTGGGCGAGATCGCCGCGGTGCGCCGCAAGCCTCTCTCGGTGCCGGTGTTGCCGCGCAGCTCCTCCCGGATCCTCGAATTGCCGGTGGGAATGGTCCCGAACCCCACGACGGTGAGCAGCAGCATGCCGATCGCCGTGGCCCAGCGCGCCTTGTCCCATCGGCCGATGGCCAGCCGCCCGCGATACAGCCACACGATCAGGGGCAGGATCAGCAGCAACTGCAGCCACATGGCGGTGAGCGCGCTGCGGGTGCCCGTCATCAGGATCGAGACGATCACCAGCCCGATGCTGACCGCCAGCAGCGCGATCTGGCCGCTCTGGCGGGCGCGCGCCAGCAGCAGCGTCGCGAATGGCAGCGTGCAGACCACGAATTCGGCGAAGAAGTTGCGGTTGACGAAAGTCGAGGCCGGGTTCGGTCCCTGCGGGACCAGCTGGAAGTCGACCAGGAACTGCAGCACGGCCCACAACGCGGCCACCACCGCGCCGCCGTGGATGCCCCAGGCCAGCCAGGGCAAGCGCTCGCGCGACAGCGTGTTCAGGCCCAGCCACAGCAACACGCTGAAGACGAACCAGCGGATCGCCTCGACGCCGCCCAGGTAGGTGTGCGACCAGGCCATGCTGCCCAGCGCGTACGCCATCAGCATCAGCGGCAGCCACATCAGCGCATGCCAGCGCAGCGGCTCGCTGCGCCGGCGCTGGTGCCAGAAGAACAGCAGCGCCGCTGCCAGCGCCAGCAAGGAGACGACGCTCGATTTGAGCGTGTCCTGCAGCATCTCCTCGTTCGGCACGCCCAGCGCGGGCGCGAGGAAGACGACCAGCGCCAGCAAGGCCACCGTCCAGTCGTTGCGGGTGATTTCAGCGGGCAGCGAAGCGGCGGGTACGGCCACGGCCGCGGCCGCCGCTGAGCTGCTGGGAGCGGCCGGCGCCGCTGTGCCGGAAGTGCGTCGTTTGCGGGCCATCGGTCAGCCCAGCGCCCGCGTCATTTCGATGTGCGGGATGCCGGCTTCCTCGAAGCCCGCGCCCCGGGGCTTGAACCCGAGCCGCGCGTAGAAGCTTTCGGCGCTGCGTTGGGCATGCAGCACCACCTCACCGTCGCCGCGGGCCCGGGCCGCTTCCATCAGCGCCATCAGCAGCAGTTCGCCGAGGCGGCAGCCGCGCAGCACCCGCTGCACCGCCATCCGGCCGATCTTCGCCACCCCGGCCTCCGATTCCAGCAGCCGGCCGGTGCCCACGGCCTGGCCCAGCCGGTTGTACGCCACCGCATGCAGGGCGGTGGCGTCCGCCTCATCCCACTCCAGGTCCTTGGGGATGCGCTGCTCCTGCACGAACACCTCGGTGCGGATCCTGGTGGCGTCGGCGCCAAGCTGCGCCCAGGAGCCGGTGCGCACCTGGGCCACGGCCTCGCCGGCCTCGAAGCCGGCCAACAGATCGCGCAGCGCCGGCGGAACCGGCCGCGAGGTCTGGGTCGCTGGATCGGCAAACACGTAGATCAGCTCGCAGGTGATCAGCAATTCGTCGCCGCGGAAGATCGCGCCCTGGAAGGTCAGGGATGAATTGCCAATCCGCGCGCATTTCAGCGCCACCTCGAGCCGGTCGTCCATCCGGGCAGAAGCATTGAACTCCACCGTGGCCTTCTTCACGTAGAGGTCGCCATCGAGCAGTTGCATCGACTCTTCGTACGGCATCGCAAGGGCACGCCAGTAGTCGGCGACGGCGGTGTCGAAGTACATCAGGTAATGCGCGTTGAAGACGATTTTCTGCATGTCCACCTCGGCCCAGCGCACGCGCAGGCGGTGGGAAAAACGAAAGTCCTGTTTGTTCATGGTGCAGTAAAGTGACTGGTTTCCATCGTACCGGAGCCGCCATGGCCTTCATCTACTACGTCACCCAGGTCCAGTTCGACTATGGTGCCGTGAAGCTGCTCAAGCAGGAATGCGAGCGCGTCGGCATCACCCGGCCACTGGTGGTCACCGACCCGGGTGTCAAGGCCGCGGGCGTGCTGCAGAAGGCGCTGGACGCCCTCGCCGGCCTGCCGGTGGCGGTGTTCGACCAGACGCCGTCCAATCCCACCGAAGCCGCGGTGCGGGCGGCGGTCGAGGTCTACAAGGCCAACCGCTGCGACGGCCTGATCGCCGTCGGCGGCGGCTCGGCGATCGATTGCGCCAAGGGCGTGGCAATCGCCGCCACCCACGAAGGCCCGCTGACCCACTACGCCACCATCGAGGGCGGCTCGCCGCGCATTACCGACAAGGTGGTGCCGCTGATCGCGGTGCCGACCACCAGCGGCACCGGCAGCGAGGTGGCGCGCGGCGCGATCATCATCGTCGACGACCACCGCAAGCTCGGCTTCCACTCCTGGCACCTGGTGCCCAGGACGGCCATCTGCGATCCGGAACTGACGCTCGGCCTGCCGCCCAGGCTCACCGCCGCCACCGGCATGGACGCGATCGCGCACTGCATGGAGACGTTCATGTCCGCCGCCTTCAATCCGCCGGCCGACGGCATCGCGCTGGACGGCCTGCAGCGCGGCTGGGCCCACATCGAGCGCGCCACCCGCGACGGCAGCGATCGCGAGGCGCGCTTGAACCTGATGAGCGCCTCGATGCAGGGGGCGATGGCGTTCCAGAAGGGCCTGGGCGCGGTGCACTCGCTCAGTCACAGCCTGGGCGGGGTGGACCCGCGGCTGCACCACGGCACGTTGAACGCCATGTTCCTGCCGGCGGTGGTGAGGTTCAACGGCGAGGCCGACTCGGTGCGCAAGGACAACCGCCTGCAGCGGATGGCGCTGGCCATGGGCATGCAGTCCGCCGGCGACATTCCCGAGGCGATCCGCGACATGAACGCCCGCCTCGGCCTGCCCGGCGGCCTGGCCGAAATGGGTGTGCAGCGCGACTGGTTCGACCGCATCATCCAGGGCGCACTGGCCGACCACTGCCACAAGACCAATCCGCGCATTGCCAGCCCTGACGACTATGAGGAACTGCTCGCCAGCTCGATGTGAGGCGGGTCGTCAGGCCGCAGCTGTGGGGGCGGTGGCGCGGCCGATGCCGAAATAGCTCAGCCCATGCGCCGCCAGCGTGTCCCGGCGGTACTGGTTGCGGCCGTCGAAGATCGCCTTCGACCGGAGCGTCGAGGCCAGCCAGCCGAAGTCCGGGCTGCGGAACTCCTTCCACTCAGTCATCAGCGCCAGCACGTCGGCGCCGTCGGCCGCTTGCCGCGCTGACGTCGCAAATGTGACTCGCGCCAGCTCGCCGGGCGCGAGGACCAGCGCCAGTGCCGCCTGCGCCGGCGGGCCGGCCTCGGGATCGTAGGCCGTCACCTCGGCGCCGGCGCGCACCAGGTCCTCGATCAGCACCAGGGCGGGCGCCTCGCGCACATCGTCGGTCTCGGGCTTGAACGCCAGGCCCCACACCGCCACGCGGCGGCCCTTCAACTGGCCGCCGAAGAACGTCGAGAGCCGCTGGAACACCAGCGTCTTCTGGCGGTCATTGACCCGCACCACCGAGGGCAGCAGGTCGATCGGCACGCTGGCCGTCGCGGCGATGTGGACCAGCGCCCGCAGGTCCTTGGGAAAGCATGAACCGCCAAAGCCCGCCCCGGGATAGAGGAACAGCGGGCCGATCCGCGGGTCCGAGCCGATCCCCAGCCGGACGTTCTCGATGTCGGCGCCGGTGGCCTCGGCAATCGCGGCGATCTCGTTCATGAAGGAGATCCGGGTGGCAAGCATGGCGTTGGCCGCGTACTTGGTCAGTTCGGCAGAGCGCGTGTCCATCACGATCAGCTTGTGCTGCGAGCGCACGAAGGGCTCGTACAGCTGCGTCATCAGTTCGATCGCGCGGGGCGCATCGGAGCCGATGACGATACGGTCGGGCCGCTGGAAATCGGCGATCGCGCTACCTTCCTTGAGGAATTCGGGGTTGGACACGACGTCGAACGGGATATCCGCCGCCCGGGCGGCGAGCGCCTGGCGCACGGTTTCGCGGACCCGGTCCGCCGTGCCGACCGGCACCGTGGACTTGTTGATCACCACGCAGTAATGGCTCAGGTGCTCGCCGATGCTGCGGGCCACCCCCAGCACGTGCGCCAGGTCGGCGGACCCGTCCTCCTGCGGCGGCGTGCCGACGGCGATGAATGCCAGCTGGCAGCCGGCCAGGCCGTCCGCGTGGCCGTTGGTGAACCGCAACCGGCCGGCCTGCAGGTTCTTCCTGACCAGGGTTTCGAGCCCGGGCTCGTGGATCGGGATGCGGCCGTCTTTCAGGCCGGCGATCTTTTCGACGGAGAGGTCGACGCCGACCACGTCGTTGCCCATCTCCGCCAGGCACGCCGCGGTGACAAGGCCCACGTAGCCGGTGCCGATGACACAGATTTTCATGACATTCTCAAAGGAGGTTCAGCGGCAATGATAAGCAACGCCGGGCGACGGTCGGTCACAGCGGCTCGATCCGCGCCAGTTGCTGCTCCGGCTCCAGCTCGCACCAGCGGGCGAATTCGTCGGCCAGCTGGCGGCTGGCGGCGGCGGCTGCAGTCCATGCCTTCATCCTCGCCGCCAGGTCGGTGCCGTAACGGGTGAAATCGGTGCGATCGGGCAACTTGCCGTTCGGCAGGCTGGCGATCCAGGCCGGGTCCGGCGCCAGCACGATGGTGCTGTCCAGGAACGGCGTTGCGCCATGGCGCCACTTCAGGCCCTTGTCCAGCCAGCCCGGCACCACCGCCTGCTGGAAATGCGGATAGAGCACCAGCCCCTGCCCCGGCCCCATCGCCTCGTAGTTCAGGTGCAGGTGGTAGTCGGTGATGCCGCCGTCCCAGTAGGCGCCCGGCGGTGCGCCCGGGATGTCGTGGATCGCCTTGAGCACGAACGGGATCGAACAGCTGGCCTGCAGCGCCGGGTTGAAGTTGGCTTCGGTCAAGGCCACCTGACGCGTCGGGTAGTCGGTGGTGGTGAACGGCATCGGCCAGGGCCCGTCGGGGCCCGAACTCGAAAACACCACCCGCTCCAGCCAGGCGCCCATCGCCTTGCGTCGCACGCTGTTGGACAGGAAGGCGCCTAGGTAGCCCAGCGGCGTGCGCCACGCATGCTCGCGGCCCAGCACGTGGCGCCCGCGCGAGGTGACGATGTGCAGCCGGTAGCGCGGATGCCGCAGCACTTCGGCCAGCCGGCCGCCGTAAAAGGATTGCAGGCTCTGCCCGAACCGCTGGCTGACGTGGGCCGCCGTCGGGTTCTTGCGGCCCGGCTCGAGCTCGTAGTCCTGCGCGATGTAGTCGCGCTCCAGCCGCTCGAAGGCGGCGACCGGGTCATGCAGGCAGGCCGTCGCCATCCGCCAGGCGCCGATCGATGCGCCGACCAGGTGCAGGGGCTGCTGCGAGGCTGCCAGCCATTCGCCGAAGATGAAGCGGTCCAGCGGCCCCAGCACCAGGCCCTTGGGGCCGCCGGCCGCCGCCGGGATCACGCCGACGTCCTGCGGCCGCAGGCCCTGCTGCCCGATGTGCCTGCGGGCCCGCGGGCCGGCGTAGATCCGCAAGGCGGCCATGGCGGCTACTTGCCCGGCCGCTGCAGCTTGGCGAAGGCACCAGCCATGGCCGTGTTCACCGGCGCCGCCGGCGTGCGCTGGCCCTGCGGCGGCCGCTGGCCGCGGGCCGCGCCCTCGTACCGGTTTTCGCGCGGCGCGTCGCGGCGGGTCGGTGCGTCGCCGAGCTTCATCGACAGGCCAATCCGCTTGCGGGCGACGTCCACTTCCATCACCTTGACTGTGACGATGTCGCCGGTCTTGACCACCTCGCGGGCGTCGTTGACGAACTTGTGCGACAGCTGGCTCACGTGGACCAGACCATCCTGGTGCACGCCCAGGTCGATGAAGGCGCCGAAGGCGGCGACGTTGCTCACGGTGCCTTCCAGCACCATGCCTTCGCGCAGGTCGGCGATGTCTTCCACGCCGTCGTTGAAGCGCGCCACCTTGAAGTCCGGGCGCGGATCGCGGCCCGGCTTTTCCAGCTCGCCCAGGATGTCCCTGATGGTGATGACACCGAACTTCTCGTTGGCGAACAACTCGGGCTTGAGGGTCTTGAGCATCTCGGCCCTCCCCATCAGCTCGGCGACCGGCTTGCCGGCCTGGGCCAGCATCTGCTCGACCACCGGATAGGTTTCGGGATGCACGCCGGTCATGTCCAGCGGGTTCTCGCCGCCGCGGATGCGCAGGAAGCCGGCGCTGAGTTCGAAGGTCTTTGCGCCCAGGCCGGACACTTCGAGCAGTTGCTGGCGGCTCTTGAAGGCGCCGTTGGCCTCGCGCCACCGCACCACCGATTTGGCCACCGTCCCCGACAGGCCGGAGACGCGCGACAGCAGTGGCACGCTAGCCGTGTTCAGGTCGACGCCCACCGAGTTCACGCAGTCCTCGACCACCGCTTCCAGCGTGCGCGCCAGCTCGCCCTGGTTGACGTCGTGCTGGTACTGGCCAACGCCGATCGACTTGGGATCGATCTTCACCAGCTCCGCCAGCGGGTCCTGCAGTCGCCGCGCGATGCTGGCCGCGCCGCGCAGGCTGACGTCGACGTCGGGCATTTCCTGCGAGGCGAACTCGCTGGCCGAATAGACCGAGGCGCCGGCTTCGCTCACCACGACTCTTTGCATGCCCTCGATGCGCTTCATCAGGTCGGCCGCCAGCTTGTCGGTCTCGCGGCTGGCCGTGCCGTTGCCGATTGCAATCAGGTTCACGCCGTGCTTCTCGCACAGTTTCGCCAGGGTGTGGAGCGAACCTTCCCAGTCCCGCCGCGGTTCGTGCGGGAACACGGTGCCGGTGTCGACCAGCTTGCCGGTGGCGTCGACCACGGCCACCTTCACACCGGTGCGGATGCCGGGGTCCAGACCCATCACCACCCGAGGTCCGGCCGGCGCGGCGAGCAGCAAGTCGCGCAGGTTGTCGGCGAACACCTTGATCGCCACCTTTTCCGCGTCTTCGCGCAGCCGGGCGAACAGGTCGCGCTCGGTGGACAGGGACAGCTTGACGCGCCAGGTCCAGGCCACGCACTTGCGCAGCAGGTCGTCGGCCGGACGGCCGGCGTGGCTCCAGCCCAGGTGCAGCGCAATCTTTCCTTCCGCGATCGACGGCGCCGCCGGCCCGGGCTTGGCAATGGGATTCGCCTGCGGCTCAGGCAGCACCAGCTTGGCATCGAGGATCTCGAGCTGGCGGCCACGGAACACGGCCAGCGCCCGGTGCGAAGGCACCCGGCCGATCGGCTCGTCGTAGTCGAAGTAATCGCGGAACTTGGCGACATCCGGGTGGTTCTCGTCCTTGCCGGTGGCCAGGGCGCTCCTGAACAAACCCTCCTGCCACAGCCATTCGCGCAAGGTCTGCACCAGCACCGGCTGTTCGGCCCAGCGCTCGGACAGGATGTCTCGCACGCCGTCCAGCACCGCCGGGACGGTGGTGAAGTCTTCGCCGCCTTCGCCCTTCTCAGCCTTCACGAACGCCTGCGCCTCGTCGGCGGGCACCCGGGTCGGATCGGCGAACAGCAGCTCGGCCAGCGGCTCGATGCCGGCTTCCCGCGCGATCTGGCCCTTGGTGCGCCGCCGCGGCTTGTACGGCAGGTATAGGTCTTCCAGCTCCTGCTTGGTCGGCGCGGCCTCGATCGCGGCGCGCAGCTGCGGGGTCAGCTTGCCCTGTTCATCGATGCTCTTGAGCACCGCTTCGCGTCGCTCCTCGAGTTCGCGCAGGTAGCCCAGCCGCTGCTCCAGTTCGCGCAACTGGATGTCGTCGAGGCCGCCGGTCGCCTCTTTGCGGTAGCGCGCGATGAAGGGAACCGTTGCGCCGCCGTCGAGCAGGTCGACCGCGGTCTGGACCTGGTTGGGCTGGCAGCGCAGCTCAGCGGCGATCTGGTGGATGATTTTTTGCATTCTGTCAGGGTGTCCGGCAAGGGGCGGGAGTTTGCCACAGCGGGCGGACAGGACTTCGGCGTGTCGGCTGACAGCGGCGCCGGGCCGTTCGATTCCACAATTGGCTGTCTCATCCAAAGGAGCTCACCATGCGCGCGCGCCTCATCGTTCTGCTCACCGCCATTTTGCTGGTTGCCGGCTTCGCGGCCCTGAACTGGTCCGAATTCCTGCGGCCCACCCCGCTGAGCTTCGGCGTGTTCGTGATGGATGCACCGCTGGGCCTGATCCTGCTGGCGGTCCTGTTCGTCACCCTGGTCGCTTTCCTGATCAGCAGCATGTACATGCAGACCGTGAACCTCATGGACTCCCGCCAGCACTCCAAGGAACTGCATGCCCAGCGCGAGCTGGCCGACAAGGCCGAGGCCTCGCGCTTCACCGACCTGCGCCAGCACCTGGACGCCCAGATGCGCGAAATCCAGCAGCGCGAGACCATCGCCGCCACCGAACTGGAAAAGGCCGTGGCCGCGGGCCAGCGCGAGTTGCGCGCCCAGCTGGAGCTGATGAACCACACCCTGGCCACCCGGCTGGCGGAGATCGAAAGCCGGGTCGAAGCCCGCGCCGATCGCGCGCGTGCGCCGGTGTCGACCGCCATCCTGAGCTGATCCGGCCCTGCATCCAGCAGGCGCCTCGGCGCGTACAGGGAGAATGTCCCCTGCCTGGAGCGCCGCCATGACTTTCCCGAACCGTTTCTTCGCCGCTGTCACCTTGCTGGCCAGCAGCTTCGCTGCATTCGCGGCCGGCCCGACCTGCCAGGCGGAATCGGGCGCCACCCTCACGCCGGTGATCGAGCTTTACACCTCTGAAGGCTGCAGCTCCTGCCCGCCGGCCGACCGCTGGCTCTCCACCCTGAAAGACGGCGCTGCGCAGGGCAAGGCCGTGGTCGAGGCCTTTCATGTGGGCTATTGGGATTCCCTCGGCTGGGTCGACCGCTTTGCCAGCCCGGCCCACACAACGCGCCAGAAGCAGGTCGCGGGCAGCAACGGCTTGTCGGGCATCTACACGCCGCAAGTGGTGCGCAACGGCCGGGATTGGCGCGACTTCACCCGTCCGGCGGGCACCAGTGAACCTGCGCGCGCCCGCATCGCGATCCTGCGCGGTCCGTCCGATGCCTTCGAGGCCAGCGTCGCCCCGCTGGACAACGCCGCCCGCTGGTCGGCCTATTGGACCGTGACCGAGCACGGCCACAGCAGCAAGGTCAAGGCCGGCGAGAATGCAGGCGAATTCCTGCAGCACGACTTCGTGGTGCGCCAGTACGTTCCGGTCGGCGACTATCAGGGACCGGCCCGGCTGGTGTTGCGTGCGGTGCCCGCCGAGGCTGGCCATGCGAGGCAGGTCAACCTGGTCGTGTACGACAAGGCATCCGGCAAGCCCTTGCAGGCCCTCAGCCTCGGCTGCTGAAGGTCAGTCGAACAGGCCCGGGCCGTCACCCAGCTGGGCCTTCTCGATCTGCAGCATCCTGAGTTTGGTCGTCACACCGCCGCCGGCGGAAAAGCCGCCGGCGCGCTTGCCGGCTGCAAGCACGCGGTGGCAGGGCACGATCGGAGCGAACGGGTTGTGGCCCAGCGCCTGGCCGACCGCCCGCGCCGCGCCGGGCTCGCCTAGCTTGGTTGCCACCTCGCCATAGCTCAGGGTCTGGCCGGGCGGGATCGCTCGGGCGATCCGGTAGACGCGCTGGTTGAATTCGGGCACGCCTGTCATGTCGAGCGGCACGTCGCACAGATCATCGCTACAGCCTTCCAGCAGCCGGCGCACACGCTCGATCACGCCGCCCACCCAGGCTGGCGGCACCAACTCTCTGACGTCCGGAAAATCGCGTTGCATGCGCGCGCGGGTCTGGCCCGCGCCGTGGTCCTCGGGCAGCAGCACAGCCACGATCGACTCCTGCCCCCATGCTATGGCGCAGCCGCCGATCGGCGTGTCGAACAGCGAGAAGCCGCTCCCCTTCATCTCAGGATTCAGCCGGCCGCCCGCAACGCCGCCTTCAATTCGACGCCGATCTCGGGCCGGGCGATGAACGGGTCGGGCGGGTTGTGGGCCTGCACGATCGCCTCCATCCGGCTTTGCACATTGCCCAGCGCCTTGGGGTGGCTGAAGATGTAGAACTGGTCGGCGGCGATGGCATCGAACACCTTCTGCGCCACTTCGGCCGCAGTGATCTTGCCGGAGCCCACCGCCTTGTCGCTCATCGCCTGGCCGATCAGCTGGCTGCGCGTCGGCTTCTCGCCGGCCAGTTCGCCCGGCTTGTTGCGGTGGCTCTGGCTGATGCCGGTGGGAACGAAGTACGGGCACAGCACGCTGGCGCCGACCTGGTCGGTGACCAGCCGCAGGTCCTGATACAGCGTTTCGCTCAGGCTCACCACCGCGTGCTTGCTGACGTTGTAGATGCCCATGTTGGGCGGCGTCAGCAGGCCGGCCATGCTGGCCGTGTTGACGATGTGGCCCTGCCACGCCGGATCCGCACTGGCCGCCGCCAGCATCATCGGCGTGAACAGCCGAACACCGTGGATCACGCCCCAGAGGTTGACGCCCAGCACCCATTCCCAGTCCTTGACCGAGTTCTCCCAGACCAGGCCGCCGGAGCCGACACCGGCGTTGTTGAAGACGAAATGCGGCGCGCCGAAGCGCTCTTTCACGGCCTGGGCCAGCGCCTCCATCTGCTGGCCGCTGGCGACGTCGACCTTGCGTGCCAACACCTGGGCGCCGGCGGCCTTGATCTCCATCTCCGCCTTTTCTAGCGCGTCCTGCTGCACGTCGACCAGCACCAGGTTCATTCCGAGTTTTGCGCCGATACGCGCGCACTCCAGGCCGAAGCCCGAGCCGGCGCCGGTGAGCACCGCCGTCTTGCCCTTGAAGTCCTTGATCATGTTGCGTCTGCCTTCTTCAATACGAATCCGATGCGGGGGAAATGCACGTGGACCGTGCCGGCGCGCGGATCCGTGCGTCCGATCGTGTAGTGCGTGCGGGTGGCGGCGATCAGTTCGCCCTCGGTCGGCTCCGGCCCGAAACTCTCGGCGGTGATGGTGACGCGGCTGCCCAGCGGGATCCCGTGGTCGTCCTGGAAGGCGCTGTCGATCAGCAGGTTGCTGCCGGCTTCGCGCGGATCGGCCTTGCCGGCCACCTCCAGCGCGTCGGCCGCGCTGAATTTTTCCGGCATGCCCTGGCCCAGCGCGTGGATCCGGTCCATCCACTCGCCCACCGCCGGCGTGATGCCCAGGATGTCGGCCAGCACCGGCACCCGGGTGCGGGTGAACCACAGCGGGTGGTAGGCCGCGAAGTCGGCGATGCAGGGCTGGATGCCGAACAGGAAGTCGTGCTCTTCGGCCATGTGGGCGATGCGCCGCAGGTACGAACGGTAGGCGCTGGTGGCGTCGCCTGGCCGCAGCCGCGTCATGTTGACCGCCATCGCCTTACGGTCCTCGCCGAAGGCCTTGGCCGCCTCTGGCGGCGCGTTGGCGAACATGTGGGCCGCGCCCTTGGGCTGCAGGTTGTAGGCCATGGCGGCCCAGAACAGCGTGCTGTCGGCCCACTGGGCAAACACCCGCGACACGCCCTTGAGGTGGGCCGGGTACAGCGGCGGCTCGGGCTGCACGTGCTCAAGCACGTCGCAGATCAGCGCGCTGTCGCAGTAGACGTCGGCGCCGACCTGCAGCACCGGCGTCTTGCGGTAGCCGCCCGTGAGCGCCAGCACGTCGGGCTTGGGCATGATGCGCGGGATCTGGACCGATTTCCAGGCCAGCTTCTTGTGGCCCAGGATGGCCCGGATCTTTTCGGAGAACGGCGAGGTGTCGTAGTGGTGCAGGATCAGTTCGGTCGGCATGGAGGCTCCGGTTGTGTCAGCGCGGCATGGCCCTGGCGATGATGGTGTCGAAATCGGTTTGCGCACCCAGGGTGCCGAAGACTGGCCCCCACGCGCCACTCAATGGCGCGTTCGGCATCCAGCCACCGAGGCGCGAGTCGCAGAACGCGCTGAAGACGGCCGCCGGCGCGCCCTGGTACAGCAACGCCGCCTGCACTGCCAGCGCCACGTCCTGCGCCAGCCGGCGCGCTTCCACCTCGGTGGCCATCTGCTCCACCCGGGCCGGCAGCGCCGCCGCCATGCGGTCCAGCGCGGCGTGCGCGCCCTTGGCGGGCGCCAGTTCGTGCGCCAGGGCGGCGCCGGCATCGGCCTTGCGCAGGGCCCGCAACAGGTCCAGCGCCATGATGTTGCCGGCCCCTTCCCAGATCGAATTGACCGGCATCTCGCGGTAGATGCGGGCCATGATGCCCTCGCCGCCCTCCTCCACATAGCCGTTGCCGCCCAGGCACTCCATCGCCTCTTGCGCGAAATGGCTGCCGCGCTTGCAGATCCAGAACTTGGCCACCGGCGTCAGCAGGCGGGCGATCGACGCCTCGTGGGCATCACCCGGGTTGTCGAACGCGCGGGCCAGCCGGATGGCCAGCGCCGTCGACGCTTCCGATTCCAGCGCAAGGTCGGCCAGCACGTTGCGCATCAGCGGCTGCGCCAGCAGCGGCTTGCCGAAGGCCTGGCGCTGCGCCGTGTGGTCCAGCGCGATCGCCAGCGCCTGGCGCATCAGGCCGCTGGTGCCAAGCGCGCAATCGAGCCGGGTCATGGTGCCCATCTCGAGGATCTGCGGCACGCCGCGGCCCTCCTCGCCGACCAGCCAGGCCGTCGCGTCCTGGAACTCCACTTCCGAGCTGGCGTTGGCCTTGTTGCCAAGCTTGTCCTTCAGGCGCTGGATCCGGATGTCGTTGACGCTGCCGTCCGGCAGGATCCGCGGCAGGAAGAAGCACGACAGCCCGGCGCCGGTCTGCGCCAGCACCAGGAAGGCGTCGCACATCGGCGCCGACATGAACCACTTGTGGCCGGTGATGCGAACGCGTTGCCCCCAACCGTCCACGCCGTCCGCCGCCGCGGCGGTGGTATTGGCCCGCACGTCGGAGCCGCCCTGCTTCTCCGTCATGCCCATGCCCATGGTCAGGCCGGGCTTATCGCGCCAGAGCTTCAGCGCCGGGTCGTAGGCGCGGCTGGCCAGCTTCGGGCCCCAGTCGGCGTAGATCGCCGCGTTCCGGCGCAAGGCCGGCGTGACCGCATAGGTCATCGAAATCGGGCACAGGATCGACGGTTCCAGCTCGGTGAACAGCATGAAGCCGGCGGCGCGCAGCACGTGCGGATTCGCGGCCTGGGCGGCCTCGCCCCAGGGCGTTCCGTGCAGGCCGGCAGCGGTTGCGGCAGCCATCAGCGCGTGGTAGCTGGGATGGAACTCCACCGTGTCGGTGCGATGACCGAAGCGATCATGGCTGCGCAGCTGCGGCGGGTGGACGTTGGCCAGACGCGCATGGGCCTGCATCTCATGCGTCCCCAGCTTTGCCCCCAGCGCCGACAGCGCGCCGGTGTCCAGCGCCGGGGCATTGAACTTCAGCGCGTCGCGCAGGGCCCGGTTGCCCTCGAACAGGTTGTAGTCCACCAGCGGTGCGGGCTGGTTGAGGACTTCGTGGGTGGCATCAGCCATGGGGCCTCCGATCGGCAATGCCGTCGCCTCAGACCAGCTTGACCAGCTGCTTGCCGAAGTTGCGGCCCTTCAGCAGGCCCAGGAAGGCCTCCGGCGCGGACTCGATGCCCTGGGCCACCGATTCGCGCGGCCGCAGCTTGCCGGTGCCGACCAGCGTGCCCAGTTCCTTGAGCGCCTCGGGCCACACCTCCATGTGCTCACTGACGATGAAGCCCTGGATCTTCATCCGGTTGGTCAGGATCATCTGCGGATAGTTCATCGGCAGCGGCTGGCCGTCATAGCCGGCGATCATTCCGCACAGCGCGATGCTGCTGAAGGGGTTCATGCGCAGCATCACCGCGTCCATCACCATGCCGCCGACGTTCTCGAAATAGCCGTCGATGCCGTCGGGACAGGCTTCCTTCAGTGCCTTCGACAGTGACAGCGCGTCCTTGTGCTGCTTGTAGTCGAGGCAGGCGTCGAAGCCCAGCTCCTTGACCACGTAGGCACATTTGTCGGGGCCGCCGGCGATGCCGATCGCACGGCAACCACGGGCCTTGGCCAGGGCGCCGAAGGCGCTGCCGACCGCGCCGCTGGCGGCGCTCACCACCAGGGTCTGGCCGGCCTTGGGCTCGATGATTTTCACCAGGCCGTACCAGGCGGTGACGCCAGGCATCCCGACCGCGCCCAGGTAGTGCGACAGCGGCACATGGGTGGTGTCCACCTTGCGCAGGCTGCCCGGCTGGTCGGCCTTGACCACGCTGTATTCCTGCCAGCCGCCGAAGCCGACCACCTTGTCGCCCGGCTGGTACATGGGTGTGCGGCTTTCCACCACCTCACCGGCAGTGCCGCCCTGCATCACCTGGCCCAGCGGCTGCGGCGCGGCGTAGCTCTTGGAGTCGTTCATCCGGCCGCGCATGTACGGGTCCAGGCTCAGGAAGTGGTGGCGCACCAGCACTTCGCCGTCGGCCAGCGCCGGCGTCTGGCCGGTCACCAGCTTGAAGTTGCTGGCCACGGCTTCGCCCTGCGGGCGGTTGTCGAGGAAGACCTGTCTGTTCTGGGCCATGGTGTGCTCCTTGTGTGTTGGGGTCAGTCGGTCGAGATCGGGCTGGACGCAATGCCCTGCTGTCCCGCCGGCAGGCGCTTGACGTATTTGAAGGTGCCGGTGGCGTGGGCGCAGGCGCGCCCCTGCGCGTCGAAGATGGTGGCCTCGGTGAAGGCCATGCTGGCGGTCCGGTGCATCAGCCGGCCCTGGCCGCTCAATTTCCCGCGGGCCGGCTGCATGAAGGTGGTCTTCATCTCGATGGTAACGACTCCCATGTCCTGGTTCACGCTGCGCGCCGCCGCCGCCATCGTCACGTCCATCAGCGTCATGAGGGCGCCGCCGTGGGTGACGGCGAACGAGTTGAGGTGCTCGGGCCGCGCTTCGTAGGCCAGCCGTGAGCGCCCATCCTCGAACAGTTCCAGCGCGAAGCCGAGATGGTTGACAAAGGGAATGGTGACGCCGAAATCCATGCTGACCTAGCCTCCGGTCACGACGCTGACGCCGCCGTCCACCGCCAGCCACTGGCCGGTGATGTGCTTGCCGGCATCCGATGCGTACAGCACGGTGATGCCCTTGAGGTCTTCGTCATCGCCCAGCCGGCGCAGCGGCGCGTTGGCCTTCAGGTTGTCCTCGCCGAAGTTCTTCAGCGTGGCGGCAGTCATCTTGCTGGGGAAGAAGCCCGGGCAGATCGCGTTGACGGTGATGTTGTACTTGCCCCATTCGGCCGCCAGCGCCTTGGTGAAATTGACCACCGCGCCCTTGGAGGTGTTGTAGGCGATGGTGGTCATCTCCGGCGGGTTGCCGCCCAGCCCGGCGATCGACGCGATGTTGATGATGCGGCCGCT
Organism: Burkholderiales bacterium; assembly: GCA_038244915.1. GTDB lineage: Bacteria > Pseudomonadota > Gammaproteobacteria > Burkholderiales > Burkholderiaceae_C > Ramlibacter. The sequence goes on from JBBRSZ010000005.1 coordinate 80,361, forward strand.
GCGGCGCTCGATCATGCTGCGCTTGGCAACCTGCTGCGACAGGATGAAGTAGCCGCGGATGTTGAGGTTCATCACCTTGTCCCAGGCTTCCACCGGGTGGTCTTCGGCCGGCGCGCCCCAGGCGGCCCCGGCGTTGTTGACCAGGATGTCGATCGGGCCCATGCGCTGCAGCGTCTCGTCGGCCAGCCGGCGGATGTCTTCCTCCTTGGCACAGTCGGCGGCGATCCAGCGGGCGTCGATGCCCGCTGCCTGCAGGTCGGCGGTCGCCTCTTCCAGGTCGCCCGCCTTGCGCGAGCTGAGCATGATGCGGGCGCCGGCCTCGCCCAGCGCGTGCGCCATCTGCAGGCCCAGGCCGCGGGAGCCGCCGGTGACCAGCGCGGTCTTGCCCTTGAGGTCGAAAAGTTGAGTCACGGTACGGGTCATTCCTCGGGTCTCCTGGTAGTCGTTGTCAGCCGCTCATTGTGCTGCGGCGCCGCGCGCGTTTGTGTCCCGGCCGCGATATTTCAGCTGTCGGGACCCAGCCGCGAACGCACCCAGATCAGCACCGCGCCGACGGCACAGGCAACGGTACCGACGGCCATCAGCGACCAGGCCGTGGCCGGCGCCGAGGGCCGGCTCGCGATCCCGAGCACGACGGCGAACAGGCCGCCGAAGATCAGCACCCAGACCGCCACATCGAGCCTGGCTTTCAGGCGCGTCATCGGCATCAGAAAGCCTCTTCCGGCATGGCGGCGCAGGTCGGGTCGCGCGACACGACGACGTTCAACCAGGCGCCGATCTTGGGCAGCTCGTAGTGGAAGAAATAGCGCTGCGCCCGCAGCCGCCCTTCGCGCGCCGGGCTCACCGGCGCGGCGGCGGCGACCAGCGCTACGTCCAGCCAGATCCAGGCCAGCACCATGTGGCCGAAGGCCTGCATGTAGGGCACGGCGTTGGCCAGCGCCTCTCCCGGATTGCCGGTGGCCCAGGCGGCCCTGGTCGCCGAGCCGACCTGCTGCAGCGCCTGGCCGAGCGCGTCGGCATCTGCCGCCAGTTCGCTGCGCTGGATGGCGCGTTCGATCGTCGCGTTGATGCGGCCGGCCAGCAGTTCCAGGCCCTTGCCGTCTTCCATCAGGACCTTGCGGCCTAGCAGGTCGGTGGCCTGGATGCCGTGCGTGCCCTCGTGGATCATGTTGAGCCGGTTGTCGCGCCAGTACTGCTCCACCGGGAAGTCGCGGGTGTAGCCGTAGCCGCCGTGCACCTGGATCGCCAGCGAGTTGGCTTCCAGGCACCACTCGCTGGGCCAGCTTTTGGCGATCGGCGTCAGCACCTCCAGCAGCAGCCTGGCGTCGTCGGCGACCGCCGGGTGGGCCGTGTGCTGCTCGTCGACCAGGCGCGCGCAGTACAGCTCCAGCGCCAGCGCGCCTTCGCAATACGACTTCTGCGCCAGCAGCATCCGCTTCACATCGGCATGCTCGATGATGCGCACCTGCGGCTGCGCCGGGTCTTTTCCCGCCGGACCGACGGGACGGCCCTGCGGCCGGTTCTTCGCGTAGTCGAGCGAGGCGTAGTAACCGGCCAGGCCAAGGACGACGGCAGCCGTGCCGACGCCGATCCGGGCCTCGTTCATCATGTGGAACATGCAGCGCAGGCCCTCGTGCGGCTTGCCCACCAGGTAGCCCACGGCACCTGTGCCGTCTCCGAATGCTCCGCCGCCCGGCCCATCGACCGGGAACTTACCCTCGCCGAAATTGAGCAGCGTGTTGGTTGTGCCGCGCCAGCCCAGCTTGTGGTTCAGGCCCGCCAGCGCGACGTCGTTGCGCACGCCGGTCAGCTGGCCCTGGGTGTCGACCATCTTCTTGGGCACGATGAACAGCGAGATGCCACGGGTGCCCGGGATCAGCTTGCCGTCCGGCCCCGGGATCTTGGCCAGCACCAGGTGGATGATGTTTTCGGTGAGCTCGTGCTCGCCGGCCGAGATCCACATCTTGTTGCCCTTGAGCCGGTAGCGCGGTCCCAGTGGCTCGCTCTCGAAATCGGCGCCGTCCGGGACGGCGCGCGTGCTGATGTCGGACAGCGAAGAGCCGGCTTGCGGCTCCGACAGGCACATCGTCCCCGAGAACCTGCCCCCCAACTCGTTGCGGGCGAACACCGCCTTCTGCATCTCGGTGCCGTGCACCAGCAGCAGGTTGGCATTGCCCTTGGTGAGCAAGGCGGAGCCGATGCTGACCGAGGCCAGGCCGAAGAAGCCATTGGCCGCCGCCTCGATGGTGTATGGCAGCTGCATCCCGCCTTCGTCATAGTCCTGGGCCGCGCTCAGCATGCCCGATTCGGCGTAGGCCCGGTGCGCGTCATGCGTGGCCTTCGGCAGGATGACCTTCTCGCCGTCGAAGCGCGGCTCCTCGGTGTCCACGATGCGGTTGAACGGCGCGTATTTCTCGCGCGCGATCCGCTCGCAGGTGTCCAGCACGGCGTCGAAGGTCTCGCGCGAATGGTCCGCAAAGCGCTCGCGCTGCGTGAGCTCCTGCGCGTGGAGCCAGTCGTAGAGCAGGAAATCGAGGGTGGGACGAAGGGCCATGAAGATAGGGCCGTCATCCCCGCGCAGGCGGTCCAGGGCATTCGCGGTTCGATCGAAGCACTGGATTCCCGCCTGCGCGGGAATGACGACGAGAAGTTAAAGGACTTCGAACACGCCGGCCGCGCCCATGCCGCCGCCGATGCACATCGTCACGCCGACGCGCTTGGCGCCGCGGCGCTTGCCTTCGATCAGCGCATGGCCGGTCAGGCGCTGGCCCGACACGCCGTAGGGATGGCCGACCGCGATGGCGCCACCGTTGACGTTCAGCCGGTCCGGCGGGATGCCCAGCTTGTCGCGGCAATAGATCACCTGCACGGCAAAGGCTTCGTTCAATTCCCACAGGTCGATGTCGCTGACCTTCAGGCCCAGCTTCTTGAGCACCTTGGGCACGGCGTACACCGGGCCGATGCCCATTTCGTCGGGCTCGCAGCCGGCCACCGCGAAGCCCAGGAACCGGCCCAGGGGCTTGAGGTTGTGCTTGCTGGCGTATTCCTCGCTCACCAGCACGCAGGCGCCGGCACCGTCGGAGAACTGGCTCGCATTGCCGGCAGTGATCACGCCGCCGGGCAGCGCCGGCTTGATGCCGCTGATGCCTTCCTTGGTCGTTCCTTCGCGGGTGCCCTCGTCCTTGCTGACGGTGACTTCCTTGGTCCGCAGCCCCATCACCGCGTCGGCCACGCCGGCCATCACCGTGATCGGCGCGATTTCGGCGTCGAACTTGCCGGCCGCCTGCGCGGCGCAGGCCTTCTGCTGGCTGGCCGCGCCGTATTCGTCCATCGCGTCGCGGCCGATGTTGTAGCGCTTGGCCACCTGCTCGGCCGTCTGCAGCATCGACCAGTAGATCTCGGGCTTGAGCTGTTCCAGCGCCGGGTCTTTCAGCATGTGGGTGTTCATTTCCTGCTGGACGCAGGAGATGCTCTCGACGCCGCCGGCCACGTAGACCTCGGCCTCTCCGGCGAGGATGCGCTGGGCCGCCAGCGCGATGGTCTGCAGGCCGGAGGAGCAGAAGCGGTTGACGGTCATGCCGGACACGGTGACGGGCAGGCCCGCCATCAGCGCGATCTGGCGCGCGATGTTCATGCCGGTCGCGCCCTCGGGATTGGCGCAACCCATGATCACGTCCTCGACCGCGCCCGGGTCGATGCCGGCGCGCTGCAGGGCGTGCTTGACGGCGTGGCCGCCCAGCGTGGCGCCGTGCGTCATGTTGAACGAGCCCTTCCAGCTCTTGGCCAGGGGGGTACGGGCGGTAGAAACGATCACGGCGGAGGTCATGGCTGGGCCTTTCTGGGATGTACGGAAAAAATCAGGGCGACGGCGCGCTGGCGGCGTTGCGCAGCAGCTGGTGATAGAAGCCCACCAGCTCGGCGAGATTGCTGGTCGCGATGCGTTCATTGGTGCCGTGGAAGCGCGGCAGGTCCTCGGCCCTGGCGCGCACCGGCGAGAAGCGGTAGATGTTGTCGCTGATCGCGCTGAAGTGGCGCGAGTCGGTGCCGCCGATCATCAGGGACGGCGCGACGACCGTGCCGGGAAACAGGGAGCGGATGGTTCGGTTGATCAGCTGGTAGGAAGCGGAACCGGTGGGCGACACCGGCGGCGGATCGTAGGCGTCGGGCGCCGCCTTCAGTTCGATGCGCTCGTTGGCGATCGTGCTCCGGACGTGCTGCAGCACCTGGGCTCCGGTATCTCCGGGCAGGAGGCGGTAATTGACGGTCGCCTCCGCCACGCCGGGCAGGACGTTGAACTGGTTGCCGGCATGCACGACAGTGAGCGCCGTTGTCGTGCGCAGCATGGCATTGGTGCTCGCGCCCTTCTCCAGCTGCGCCTGCACGACCGGGCCGAACAGCCACAGGTTGGACAGCGCCACGCGGCCGAAGCCGCTCATCTCCGGCGCCAGCGTGTCGAACATCTCGTGCGCGATGCCGCGCATCGCGGCCGGCAGCTGCTGGTCGTCCAGGCGCCGCAGCGCCGCGCTCATCATGCCGATCGCACTGGTGCCCTGGGGCGGCGGCATGGAGGAGTGCCCCGGCGCCGTGGACACGCGCAGCAACACCGACATCGAGCCCTTCTCGCTGACGCCGATCAAGGCCGCTGGCGGCGCCAGGCCCGGCATGATGCCTTCCGTGATCAGCAGTCCTTCGTCGATCACAAACTCCAGCGCCACCCCGCGAGACTGGAGCAGTCTGGCAACTTCGCGGGCGCCGCGGTGGCCCCCCACCTCCTCGTCGGCGCCGAACGCGAGATACACCGTCTGGCGCGGCTGGAAGCCGCTGGCCACCAGCATCTCGACCGCTTCGAGCTGCGAGATCAGGTTGGCCTTGTCGTCCCAGGCGCCACGGCCCCAGACGAAGCCGTCCTTGAGCTCGCCGGCGAAGGGCGCGGCCTGCCAGGTGCTTTCCGTACCGGGCGCGATCGGCACCACGTCCTGGTGGGCCATCAGCAGGATGGGCTTGGCCTTCGCGTCGCTGCCGGCCCAGGTGTAGAGCAGGCTCAGCTCGCCGACCATCTCGCGCTTGAGCGCCGCGTGGGCCTTGGGGAAACGCTGCTGCAGGTAAGCGTGGAACTTGCGGAATTCGTCCGCGTTCTGCTGCGGATCGTCGAAGCTGGAAATGGTCTTGAAGCGGATGGCGCCGGCCAGCTTGTCGGCGACTCCCTCTTTGTCGATCGCCAGCGGCGGCGCGGCCGGCACCTGCAGCTGGCGCGAGCCCTGGCGCAGCGTGTTGGCCACGACAGCCGCGGTCAACAGCAACAACAGCGCGAGCAGCGAAAGAAGAATGCGCTTGATCATGGGTGGAAGCCTGGATCCCCGCCTCCGCGGGGATGACGGCCGGTGGCCGTCAACTGAAGCTCTTGCCTTCGGCCGCCAGTTTCGCCAGCAACGGCGCCGGCTCCCAGAACTGGGCGTCGTCACGCGGGTTGCGCTGGAAGCGCTTCATCGCCTGCACCACGTTGAACAGGCCCACCTGGTCCGCATACATCATCGGGCCGCCGCGGTGCATCGGGAAGCCGTAACCGGTGAGGTAGACCATGTCGATGTCGCCGGCCTTGGAAGCGATGCCGTCCTCCAGGATGCGCGCGCCCTCGTTGACGAGAGAGAACACCAGCCGCTGGACGATCTCCTCGTCGGAGATCTTGCGCGGCGTGATGCCGAGCTCCTTGCGGTGGTCCTCGATCATCTTGTTGACCAGCGCCGAGGGAATGGCGTCGCGCTTGCCGGCCTGGTAGTCGTACCAGCCGGCGCCGGTCTTCTGGCCGAAGCGGCCCAGTTCGCACAGCTTGTCCGCCGTGCGGCTGTACAGCATGTTGGGCCGCTCCTGCGCCCGGCGCTTGCGGATCGCCCAGCCGATATCGTTGCCGGCCAGGTCGCCCATGCGGAACGGACCCATCGCGAAACCGAACTTCTCGATCGCCTTGTCCACCTGCTGCGGCGTCGCCCCTTCGTCCAGCAGGAAGCCGGCCTGGCGGCTGTACTGCTCGATCATGCGGTTGCCGATGAAGCCGTCGCATACGCCGGAGACGACCGCCGTCTTCTTGATCTTCTTGCCCAGCGCCATCACGGTGGCCAGCACGTCCTTGCCGGTCTTGCCGCCGCGCACCACTTCCAGCAGCTTCATCACGTTGGCCGGGCTGAAGAAGTGCATGCCGACCACGTCCTGCGGCCGCTTGGTGAAGGAGGCGATCTTGTTGACGTCCAGCGTCGAGGTGTTGGAGGCCAGGATCGCGCCGGGCTTCATCACTTCGTCGAGTTTTTCGAACACCTTCTGCTTGACGCCCATTTCCTCGAACACGGCCTCGATCACCAGGTCGGCGTCCTTCAGGTCGCCGTAGTCCAGCGTGGTGGACAGCAGGCCCATGCGCTGGTCGTACTTGTCCTGCTTGAGCTTGCCCTTCTTGAGCTGCGACTCGTAGTTCTTGCGGATGGTGGCGATGCCGCGGTCCAGCGCCTCCTGCTTCATCTCCAGCATCTTCACGGGGATGCCGGCGTTGAGGAAGTTCATCGCGATGCCGCCGCCCATGGTGCCGGCGCCGATCACGGCCACCGACTTGATCTCGCGCCTGGGCGTGTCTTCCGGCACGTCCGGGATCTTGGAGGCGGCGCGTTCGGCCATGAACAGATGCCGCAGGGCGCGCGATTCCGGTGTGAACATCAGCGCGGTGAAGATCTCGCGTTCGAACACCATGCCGTCGTCGAACTTCTTCGTCGTCGCGGCTTCAACGGCGTCGACGCACCTGGCCGGCGCCGGGAAATTCTTCGCCATGCCCTTGACCATGTTGCGCGCGAACTGGAAGTAGGCGTCGCCCAGCGGATGCTTGCACGGCAGGTTGCGCACCAGCGGCAGCGGCCGCGCGGCAGCGACCGAGCGCGCATAGGCCAGCGCCTCCTCGGCCAGCGACTCGGGTGAGGCGGCCAGCTTGTCGAACAGCTTCTGTCCCGGCTGCTGCGCCAGCAGCTCGCTCTTGACCGGCTCGCCCGACAGGATCATGTTCAGCGCCGTCTCCACGCCGAGCACGCGCGGCAGCCGCTGGGTGCCACCGGCTCCGGGGATCAGGCCCAGCTTGACTTCCGGCAGTGCGACACTGGTGCCGGGCGCGGCAATGCGGTAATGGCAGCCCAGCGCCAACTCGAGCCCGCCGCCCATGGCGATCGAATGCACGGCCGCGACCACCGGCTTGGCAGAGTTCTCGATCGCCAGGATCACCGACAGCAGGTTGGGTTCGGCCAGCGCCTTGGGCGAGCCGAACTCCTTGATGTCGGCGCCGCCGGAGAAGGCCTTGCCGGCACCGGTGATGACGATCGCCTTCACCGAGGCATCGGCATTGGCCTTGGCCAGGCCGTCGGTCAGACCGACGCGGGTTGCATGGCCCAGCCCGTTGACGGGTGGGTTGTTCATCGTGATCACGGCGACGTCGCCGTGAACCTTGTATTCAGCCGTCATGCTGTTCCCCTGGAAATATAAAAGAACGGTCGTTCTTTTTCGATTGTAGATTGGCTATGTTGCGCCGCAACGCGGCGTTTGTCACGGCCGGGACTCGTGTCCCCGTCTGCGACTCAGACTTCCAGCCATTCCTTGCGCGTGTAGGCATCGGCGCGCAGCGTGTCGGGCGTGCCCTGGAACACGATGCTGCCATGGCCCATCACCAGCGCTCGGTCGGAAATGGCCATCGCGATGGTCAGCTTCTGCTCGATCAGCAGCACCGAGATGCCGCGGTCCTTGAGCTTCTTGAGGTACTCGCCGACCAGCTCCACGATCTTGGGCGCGAGGCCTTCGGTCGGCTCGTCGATGATGATCAGTTCAGGGTCACCCATCAGCGTGCGGCACAGCGTCAGCATCTGCTGCTCGCCGCCGGACAGCACGCCGGCTTCGGTGTGCTGGCGCTCCTTCAGCCGAGGGAACATCTGGTACATGTCGTCGAACGACCAGCGCGCGTTCTTCGCGGCGGCCTTGCCCTTTTGCCCCAGCATCAGGTTCTGGTGGACGGTGAGCTTGGGAAAGATGTCGCGGTTCTCCGGCACGTAGCCGATCCCCAGGTGGGCGATCTCGTAGGCTTTCCTGCCCAGGGCCTGCTGGCCTTTCCATTCGACCGAGCCGGTGCAGTGCACCATGCCCATGATGGCCTTGGCGGTGGTCGAGCGGCCGGAGCCGTTGCGTCCCAGCAGCGCCACGATCTCGCCTGGCTGCACGTCGAAGTGCACGCCGTGCAGCACATGGCTCTTGCCGTAGAAGGCGTGGAGGTTCTCGACTTTCAACATCAGGCCGCTCCCACCTGCGCATCGGCGACATGCGAGCCGAGATACGCCTCCTGCACCCGCTGGTTGGCGCGCACCGCCTCGGGCTTGTCGAATGCGATCACCTCGCCGTACACGACCACGGCGATACGGTCTGCCAGGCCGAACACCACGCCCATGTCGTGTTCCACCGTCAGCAGGGTCTTGCCCACCGTCACTTCCTTGATCAGTTCGATGAAACGCCTGGTCTCGCTCTTGCTCATGCCCGCGGTCGGCTCGTCCAGCAGGATGACGCTGGCGCCGCCGCCAATGGTGATGCCGATCTCCAGCGCGCGCTGCTCGGCATAGGTGAGGTTGACGGCCAGCACGTCGCGCTTCTTGTGCAGCTTGATCCTCTCCATCAGGTCCTCGGCTCGCTGGTTGGCGTCGTCCAGGTCGGCCAGGAATTTCAGGAAGGTGTACTTGTAGCCCAGGCTCCAGAGCACGCCGCAGCGCAGGTTCTCGAACACGCTGAGCTTGGGGAAGATGTTGGTGATCTGGAAGCTGCGCGACAGGCCCATCCGGTTGATCTCGAACGGCCGCTTGCCGTCGATCCGGTGGCCGTTGAGCAGCACCTCGCCGCTGGTCGGTGCGAACCGGCCCGAAATCAGATTGAACAGGGTGGACTTGCCGGCGCCGTTGGGGCCGATCACGGCGATCCGCTCGCCGGCGCTGACCGCCAGGTTGACGCCGCGGATGATCTCGGTCTTGCCGAAGCTCTTGCGCAGGTCCTTCAGTTCGAGCGCATATTGGGACGTGGGACCGGGGCTCACAATGCTTCCCTCCGCTTCATTTCCTTCTCGATGAACTCCTGGATCTCGCCCCACTGGCGCACGAAATGGCGGCGCGTCAGTTCGAACAGGCCGAGTCCGGTCAGCATCACGAAGGCCGATCCGAACCAGCTGTTGACGCCTTTCGCGTTCAGCGTGGCGCCGAGAAATTTCAGCTCGGGCCCGAGCGCGGCGTTGAGTTGCAGGTGATAGACCATCTCGATCATTGCCGCCGCGCCCAGCAGCACGATCAGGGCCGTGCCCGCCAGCGCCAGGTAGCTGACCCACAACTGCCTCAACCGGCCGAAGGCGGCGACCCGCAGGTTCATCATGATCAGGCTGGCGATGCCGCCGGGCGCGTACATCACCATGAACAGGAACACCAGGCCGAGGTACAGCAACCAGGCCTTGGTTAGCTCCGACAGCAGCACGAAGGCCAGCACCATCAGGATGGCGCCAATGATCGGCCCGAAGAAGAAGGTGGCGCCGCCCAGGAAAGTGAACAGCAGGTAGGCGCCCGAGCGCGGACCGCTCACCACTTCCGAGGTGACGATCTCGAAGTTCAGCGCCGCCAGCCCGCCCGAAATGCCGGCGAAGAAGGCCGCGATGACGAACGAGATGTAGCGCACCCGCTGGGTGTCATAGCCGACGAACTCGACCCGCTCGGGGTTGTCGCGCACCGCGTTCAGCATCCGGCCCAGCGGCGTGCGGGTGAAGGCGTACATCAGCGCGGTGCAGACGAAGGTGTAGAACGCGATCAGGTAATAGAGCTGGATCTGCGGGCCGAAGCTGATGCCCAGCGGCCTGGGTCCCACCACCCGGTTTCCGGAGATGCCGCCTTCGCCGCCGAAGAACTCGGGGAACATCAGCGCCATGGCCCACACCAGCTCGCCGATGCCCAGCGTGATCATCGCGAACGGGGTCGCCGCCTTCTTGGTGGTGACCCAGCCCAGCACCACGGCCACCGCCATGGCGGACAGGCCGCCGACGATCGGGATCAGGCTGACCGGCAGCGGCAGGCCCCTGGTCACCTGGTTGAGCGTATGGATTGCCAGGAACGAGCCCATGCCGGAGTAGACGGCGTGCCCGAAACTGAGCATCCCGCCCTGCCCCAGCAGCATGTTGTACGACAGGCAGACGATGATGGCGATGCCCATCTGGCTGAGCATGGTCTGGCTCAACGAGCTGGTGAACACCAGCGGCGCGGCGAGCAGCACCAGCGCGAACAGGCTCCACAGGATCCAGCGGCCGACGTTGTAGGGCTTGAACCGGTAATAGGAGGGGGTGGTGATGGCCATATCAGGTCTCCGCCGGGCCGCCCCAAGGAGACCTGGGCCCCCTCGGGGGGCAGAGCAGCGGCGAAGCCGCAAACGTGGGGGTCGACAATGTTATCCCTCCCGCGTGCCGAGCAGGCCCTTGGGCCGGAAGATCAGGATCAGCACCAGGAACAGGTAAGGCAGGATGGGCGCGACCTGGCTGATCTTGAGCTTCCACAGCGCGAAGCCGAAGGTCTCGGGCGTGATTGTGACGCCGACGGTGGCCAGGGCGCCCAGCAGCGAGTAGTCGATGCCGACGGCGAAGGTCTGGATCACGCCGATCAGCAGCGAGGCCACGAAGGCGCCGGTCAGCGAGCCCATGCCGCCGACCACCACCACGACGAAGATCACCGATCCCACCGTCGCCGCCATCCCCGGCTCGGTGACGAATGCGTTGCCGCCGATGACGCCGGCCAGCCCGGCCAGCGCGGCTCCACCGCCGAACACCAGCATGAACACGCGCGGCACGTTGTGGCCGAGCGCCTCCACCGTGTCCGGATGGCTCAACGCCGCCTGGATCACCAGGCCGATGCGGGTACGCGTCAGCAGCAGCCAGATCGCGATCAGCATCAGCACCGCCACCAGCATCATGAAGCCGCGGTACATCGGGAACTGCGTGCCGTAGAGCGTGAACAGCGGGCCGCTCAATTCGTCCGGCACCCGGTAGTCGACCGAGCTGGTGCCCCAGATCAGCTGCGCCATCTCCAGGAGGATGAACGACAGGCCGAAGGTGATCAGCAACTCGGGCACATGGCCGAACTTGTGGACCCGGCGCAGGCAGTATTTCTCGAACGCCGCGCCCAGCAGCGCCACCAGCAGCGGCGCCACGAACAACGCCGGCCAGTAGCCGATCAGGCGGGTGGTGCTGTAGGCGAAATAGGCCCCCAGCATGTAGAAGCTGGCGTGCGCGAAATTGAGCACGCCCATCATGCTGAAGATCAGCGTCAGGCCGGAGCTGAGCATGAACAGCAGCAGCCCGTAGCTGATTCCGTTCAGGAGAGAGATAGTGAAGAATTCCATGATCCTAGGCAGGAAAAAGCCCGTTCACCCCTGAGCCTGTCGAAGGGCGAACGGGCTTCGACAAGCTCAGCCCGAACGGGGGGCGGCAGGCAATCAGCCGTTGGCAGGCCGCTTCATCTGGCAGCTGGTCGGTGTGCTGGACACGTACGGGTCCATCTGCTTGATCGGCGCGAACGTGTAGCCGGTGTTTTCCACGCTGTACGGATTCTTCTTGTCGACCTTCTGCCACTTGGTGACGAACATGGTCTGCTGCAGCTGGTGGTCGGACGCGCGCATCGTCACGTCGCCGGCGAAACTCTTCACCTGCAGTCCCTCCATCGCCTTGGCGACCTGCACCGGGTTGGTCGACTTGGCCTTGGCCATTGCCGCGCCCAGCAGATTGATACCGTTGTAGGTGGCGTATGTGTAGTAGTCGTCGTTGAACTTCTTCTTGAAGTCCGCCGACATCTGGCCGATTTCTCCCGGCTGGTTGGAGCTGGCATACGCGACGACATAGACCTCGCTGTCGCCGCCGGCGGCCAGCGCCGTCGGCGTGCCGGTGACGCCCGCATAGTAGGTGTACATCGGGATCTTCAGGCCCGATTCATTCAGCGCCTTGACCAGCAGCGTCAGGTCCTGGCCCCAGTTGCCGGTGACGATGGTGTCTGCGCCGGACTGCTTGATCTTGGCGACGTAGGGCGAGAAGTCCTTGACCTGGCCGATCGGGTGCAAGTCCTCGCCGACGATCTTGACGTCGGGCCGCTTGCGGGCGATGCCCTCCTTGAAGTACTTGGCGACCTGCTGGCCGTGCGAGTAGTTCTGGCCGATGATGTAGACGTTCTTGATCTTGGGCTGGTCCTTCATGAACGAAGTCAGCGCCTCCATCTTCATGGTCGTGTCGGCATCCAGCCGGAAGTGCCAGTAGTCGCACTTCTCGTTGGTCATGGAGGGATCCACCGCGGCATAGTTCAGGTAGATCACTTCCTTGCCGGGATTGCGCTCGTTGTGCTTGGCGACCGCGTCCTCCAGCGCCAGCCCGGCGCCGGAGCCGTTGCCCTGGGTGATGTAGCGGAAGCCCTGGTCGATCGCGGCCTTGAGCGTGTTCAGGCTTTCCTGGGGCGAGCCCTTGTTGTCGAATCCGACCACTTCGAACTTGACGCCGGCCGGGTTCTTGGCACCGGAAAAGTGCTCCGCGGCGAACTGCCAGCTCTTGAGCTGGTTCTGGCCGACATTGGCGAACGGGCCCGACAGCGGGTCCATGAAGGCGATCCGCACGGTTTCGCCCTTCTGGGCGAGCGCCAGGCCGCTGGCCGCCATCAGGGCCGAAACGGCCACCACTTTCAGCGCGAATTTCATCGATGTCTCCTTGGTTGACTGTTAGCGCGCAGGGTACAAGTTTTTGTGCACTGCAACGCTCAGGGATTGCACCTAAGGCGGGGGCGCAACTATCGCCGAGGCGACATCAGGCGGTCGGCAGCACGTAATCCTTGAGCAGCTCGCGCAGCCGCATCTTCTGGATCTTGCCGGTGGCGCCCAGCGGGATGGCCTCGATGAAAATCACGTCGTCCGGGATCTGCCACTTGGCGGTCTTGCCTTCATAGAACTTGAGCAGTTCCTCGCGCGTCACATCGACGCCCGGCTTCTTCACCACCACCACCACCGGCCGTTCGTCCCACTTCGGATGCTTCATGCCGACGCACGCCGCCATCGCCACCGCCGGATGGGAAACGGCGATGTTCTCGACGTCGATCGAGCTGATCCACTCGCCGCCGGACTTGATCACGTCTTTGCTGCGGTCGGTGATCTGCATGTAGCCCTCGGCGTCGATGGTCGCCACGTCGCCGGTCGGGAACCAACCGTCCACGAGCGGGTCGCCGCCCTCGTCCTTGAAGTATTCGCGGATGATCCACGGCCCTTTCACGGACAGGTCGCCATAGGTCCTGCCGTCCCAGGGCAGCTCCTTGCCGTCGTGGTCGACGATCTTCATGTCGACCCCGTAGATCGCCCGGCCCTGCTTCAGGCGGATCTTCATCTTCTCCTCGGCCGGCAGGTCCAGGTGCCGGTTCTTCAGCGTGCACAGGGTGCCCAGCGGCGACATCTCGGTCATGCCCCAGGCGTGCAGCACCTCGACGCCGTAATCGTCGTTGAAGGCGGTGATCATGGCCGGCGGGCAGGCCGAGCCGCCGATCACGGTGCGCTTGAGCGTGGAGAACCGCAGCCCATTGGGTTTCATGTGCCCGAGCAGCATCTGCCAGACGGTGGGCACGCCGGCGGCGTAGCTCACCTTCTCCGCCTCGATCAGTTCATAGATCGACTTGCCGTCCATCGCCGGCCCCGGGAACACCAGCTTGCAGCCGGTCAGCGCCGCCGAGTACGGAATGCCCCAGGCATTGACGTGGAACATCGGCACCACCGGCAGCACGGCGTCGCGCGCCGACAGGCACATGACGTCGGGCAAGGCGGCGGCGTAGGCGTGCAGCGTGGTGGAGCGGTGGCTGTAGAGCGCGGCCTTCGGGTTGCCGGTGGTTCCGCTGGTGTAGCACATGCTCGATGCGGAGTTCTCGTCGAAGGTCGGCCAGTCATAGCTGTCCGGCTGGCCGCCGATCCAGGCCTCGTAGCTCACCAGGTTGGGGATGCCGCTGTCGGCTGGCAGCTTGTCGGCGTCGCACAGCGCCACGTACTGCCGGATCATCGGGCAGCGGGCATGGACGGCCTGCACCAGCGGCAGGAAGGTCATGTCGAAGCACAGGACCTGGTCTTCGGCGTGGTTGGCGATCCAGGCGATCTGGTCGGCGTGCAGGCGCGGATTGATGGTGTGCAGCACCCGGCCCGAGCCGCTGACCCCGAAATACAGCTCCAGGTGGCGGTAGCCGTTCCAGGCCAGCGTCGCCACCCGGTCGGAAAACAGCAGGTTCATCGCGTCCAGGGCGTGCGCGACCTGGCGCGAGCGTCGGGCCACGCCGGCCCAGCTGGACCGATGGATGTCGCCCTCGACCCGGCGAGACACGATTTCCGCATCGCCGTGGTGGCGTTCGGCGTGGTCGATCAACCCGGAGATCAACAGCGGTTGGCTTTGCATCAAACCCAGCATGGGGGCGCTCCTTCGAGGTGATTGGGATGGTTCTTGCGGTTCCGGCGCTCCGATTGTGCGCGGGCGGCGACTGCGAGTGTGTCGCCTGCGCAGCCCTGAGCGCAATCCGGGATGGCCCGCGTCCAGGACGGCAGCGCTTGCGGTCGGGCGTCGATTGGACTTCAATGGCATGGGTGAGCACCGGACCAACTGGCAGTTCCGTCGCCTGGATCGCGGGCGTGCTGCGGATGTTCGCCTCCCAGGGCGCGGACACCGCGCGCCTGCTGCAGGATGCGGACATCGATCCCGTGCTGATCGAGCAACCCCATGGCCGGCTCGACCTGCAGCAGGTGAATCGGCTGTGGCGGGCCGCGGTCGCCGCCACCGGCCAGGAAACGCTGGGACTGGACCGGGAACTAGCCGCCCGCTACATCGACCTGGAGCTGGCTGCCGCCTGGGTCGGTTCGGGCGCCAGCCTGCGGTCGGTGCTGGAGAGCCAGGCCAGCTACGCGGCCCTGACCAACGAGGCGTCCGCCTTCACGCTCGTCCCGCAGCACCCCGACGTCTGGGTGGCGCTCACGCACGGCAACGACCCCTCCTTCCCGCGCCAGCGGTTCGAGTATTCGTTGCTCGCGATGGTGCTGATCTGCCAGCGCGCAACCCGCACGCAGCTGCGACCGCTGGCAGTGGAATTCGTCTTTCCCGAACCGGCGGATGCGCACCGCCACCGGATGGCGTTTCCCTGTCCGCTGCGCTTCGACCGACCCGCCAACCGGCTGCTGCTGGCCGGGGACGATCTGGCGCTGCCGGTGGTCAGCGGCAGCGCTTCCGTGCTGGTGCTGGAGGAACGGGTGCTGGAGTCCCTGCTGGCCGCGCTGGGGCCGGCGCGCACCAGTTTCCGCGTCGCCCAGGAGCTGGTGCGACGGCTGCGCCGGGGCGGACCGCAGGCGGCGTCGGTCGCCGCCAGCATCGGCCTGGCCGACGCCGCGTTGGCGCGCCAGTTGCGGGCGGAACGCACTTCGCTGGACGGGCTGCTCGATCGCGTGCGGCGTGAACTGGCCCATGAGTACCTGTCGGGCTCCGATGCGCCACTGGCCAGCATCCCGGCCTGGCTGGGTTGGCGCGACCCGGCGGAATTCGCTGCCGCCTGCCGCCGCTGGTTTGGCGAGACGCCGGCCGACTACCGCCGGCACCACGGACCGGATGCACGGGGAGCCTGAGTCCGGGCGCCGGCCTCAGGCCGGCTCGAAGCGGGTGAAATGGAGCCAGACGGCGGCGCCCTCGCCCAGCTCGGACTCGATGTCGATGGCGCCGCCGATCGACTGCATCACGCGCAGGCAGAACATCAGTCCCATGCCGTTGCCGCCGGAATTGGCGCGGGTGGTCACCGGTTCGCGCGTCAGCTTGCGCAGCACGTCGGGCGGGATGCCGGGGCCGTTGTCGATGAAGCTGATGTAGCTGCGCGGCTGGCCCGATGGCCGGTCCTCGCGCCCCAGTTCGATCCGCAGCCGCGGGTTCGGCCGGTCCCGCAGCACCAGCAGGGCATTCTTGGTCAGCGTGCATAGCACGAGGTACAGCAGGTCGCGCCGGCCCGGCAGCATGAAGTCGTTGGACAGTTCGCTGTCGATCCAGGAGCGCTCGTCGCCCTCGAACGGATATTCGTCCAGCAGGCTGCGCACCAGGCCGGCAGCGCTGACGGTCTGCACCGCCGCACCCGGATAGGCGTCGCGCGCCGACTGCACGAAGGTCGAGACCAGCGACTGGCAATACAGCGCCCGGCGCTCGGCGCTTTCCAGCGCCGCGATCAGCTGGCCGGGATGGTCCTCCTGGAACAGCACCATGCCCGGCGGCGTGTCGGGACCGGCCGGCTGGTGCCGTACCGCCACCGCGTTGACGTAGCCGCGCACCGTCGCCAGCGGCGTGTTCAGTTCATGGGCCAGAAAGCCCAGGGTCTCGCGCATCGCCGCCACCCGGCTCTCGTTGAGCGCCCGCTCCAGCGACTGCGAGCGGTGCATCGCCAGCGCTTCGCGCAGGGCCTCGCGGGTGGGTCCCTCGTCCAGGGGCTTTTCCAGGATGCGCAGCACCTTGCCCTGGTTGACGGCGGCGATCGCCACTTCCTTCTCCGCATAGGCCGTGGCCAGCAGCCGCACCAGGTGCCGGAAATCGCGCTGCACCGCGCGCAGCAGGTTCATGCCGTCCTGCTCCGGCATCCGGTAGTCGGTGACCAGCACCGCGAATTCGTGGCCGCGCTCGCCCAGCAGCGCCAGCGCCTCGCTGACGCCGGACGCGGTGACGACGGTGAATTCGTCGCCGAAGGTCAGGGCGAACCACTTGCGCGACGACGCCTCGTCGTCGACGAACAGGATGGAGCGCGCGTCGTCCAGCGCTTCTGCGGGCAACATCGATCGGGCTCCTAGAGGGCGGCGGTCCTGGCCTGCTGCCGGCCGTAGGCGGACAGGGCCGCGTCGGTGCGGACCGCCAGGGCCCGGATCTGCTCCAGCCAGCCATCGACCGGCGGCCAGCAGCGCTCCTCCACCATCGGCACGTAGATCCGCCGCACCAGCTGGTGCAAGGCGGCCGCGCCGGCTTCGCCGCTCATGCCCAGCAGCGAATGCAGGGCCTCCAGACCGTCCTGCAGGTCCTGCCGCTGCGCTGCGACGTCGAGCCGGTCGATCAGCCGGGCCGCTTCCGGGAAATAGTCGCTCAGGAGTTCTTCCAGCATGCCGATCCGGCGGTAGCTCTCCAGCCGCTTCAGGTCCAGCAGGTCGGCGCCGGCCGCGCCCGGCCCGCCGCCCGGAGTGGCAGCCAGCGGCGCCGGGGCGACGCGCACGACACCGGGCGCCACCAGCTGCCGCAATTTTTCATAGAGCACGAAGGCGTCCACCGGCTTGGTCAGGAAGGCATTGATCCCGGCCGCCTGGGCGGCCGCCACCATCGCGTCGTCGGAATGGGCGGTCAGGGCGATGATGGGCACGTCGCGGCACGCCAGCGTGCTCTGCCGGATGACCTTGGCCGCTTCGAGGCCGCTCATTCCGGGCATGTTGATGTCCATGAGGATCGCATCCCAGCCGCTGCGGCTGCGCAGCAGATCGAGGACAGCCTGGCCGTGGGCCGCCTCGGTCACGTGGACCCGCGCCTGGTGCAGGTTGGCCGTCATCGCCTTGCGGTTGTACGGGTTGTCGTCGGCCAACAGGATGTGCCGGCCGGCCAGGACGGCGTCACCGGACTCTGCGCGCGGCGCCGGATGCTCGATCGCGTGCACCAGCGCCTGCACCAGCGGCAGCTGCGCGCAGGGCTTGCTGACGAAGCCGTCCATGCCGGCCTTCTGGGTCTTGACGCTGGCCAGCTGCGCCGGCTCGCTGGTGTAGGCGACGATGCAGACATCGCGATTGACCGGCACTTCGCCCGCGCGGATCTTTTCGGCCAGGGCATAGCCGTCCACGACCGGCATGTTGAGGTCCACCACCAGCAGGTCGTACTTGTGCCGCGCCAGCAGCTCCAGCGCGCGCCGGCCGTTGGCGGCCTCGTCGATCTGAGCCTCCAGCAACCTGAGCTTGTGCCGGGTCGTGGTGCGCAGCGCCGCGTCGTCATCCACCACCAGCAGGCGCTTGCCGCGGAAGATGTCGCGCGCATGGTCCAGCGCGGCGGTGCTGTGCGCATGGGCCTCCTGGGCGCTGACCGGCGGCAGCCGCATCGTGAACTGGGTGAATTCGCCCTGGACCGACTCGCAGGCGATCTCGCCGCCGAACGCGCGCATGACGCGCTGGCAATACGCCAGGCCCAGCCCGGTGCCGCCAGATTTCCCGACCGAACGGAAGGGCTCGAACATGCGCGGCAGCACCTCCGGCGGCACGCCGGGCCCGTTGTCGCGCACGCGGACCTCCTGCCGGTCGACGGTGATCGTCACCCGGCCGTCCTCGCGCAGCGGCAGGTAGTACAGCGCGTTCTTGAGCAGGTTGAACAGCACGAACAGGTAGGCCGTCTCGTCGCCGCGGAAGCTGAAATCCTGGATCACGTCGACGCTGATGCGGGCGCGGTCATCGTCGCTTTCATAGCCGTACTCCTGGACCGCCTTGCGGGTGGCATCGGCCGCCGACAGGAACGAGAACGAGCTGGTGTCCAGTGGCTTGGCGCTGACCTCGTCCAGCGTCATCGCGATCACCTGCAGGCCCCGGCTGACCGCAACCTCGCTCTCCGCGAGATGGCGGTAGAGCGCGTCCACCTGCCGGACGTCGAGCGCCTGCGGCTGGGCGGTGGTGGTCGGCGCAGGCAGCGCCTGCTGCATGCGCTCGAGGTTGTGACGGATCTGGCCCAGAGGGTTGCGCATCTCGTGGGCGATCGACCCGGCCAGCGCCTGGGTGGCCAGGAGCTTTCGCTCGGTGTCGATCTGCTCCGTCGAGAACTTGAACAGGTTGCCGCCGATGACGATCAGCGCGTAGGCGGGCAATTGGGCCACGAGGTCCATCGGGACACGCGGGTCGGGGCTGGTGAGAAAATAGGCCAGTGCGGCCAGCCCCGTGCCCACCAGCAGCATCACGAGCGTGTTGCGCCAGTCCGTGAGCAGCACCAGGAAACACAGGATGATGAAGGCGTTGGAAATGGCGGGAAGCCCGCCGCCGCGCTGCAGGGCGGTCAGCACGCTGAAGCCCGGCAGGCAGTACAGCAGCACCACATAGGAAAAGCCGATGTAGTAGCGCTTGAGTCTTTCCGGCCAGAAGTCCCTCAGTGCCAGCAGCGCGAACATCACGACGGCCGCTGCGCGCAGCCCGAGGTCGTCATAAAGGGCTGCGTTCGGCCGCGTGAACCGCAGCAGGTAGAACACGGCGTATGTCAGCGCTCCGAGGTAGCCCATGTATTTCAGGCGCGGCGGTCCGTACTCGTGGTACGACTTGTAGTGCTCGAACAGGCTGCGCCAGAGGTTCATGTCGGGTTTCAATGGCAGGTCATCAGCGCGCGGCCCGGCTGCACGCAAGTGCGGTTTGCCAGTTCGGCTTCCGCGAGTTCACGTTCCTCGTCGTTGTTGGCCAGGGCGCGAAGCACGACGGGCACCGACCCGTGGATCAGCGAATACGATTCGCCGCTGCCTTCACAGGCGTCCTTCACAAGCACTGTAAAGCCGAATCGGCGGTAGAGGCGGCCGAGCAGCGGCGTGCAGGACGCGAACAGGTTCTGGATGTCGGTATTGCGCACGAGGTACACCAGTGCCAGGAACAGGCAGCGCTTGAGCGCTTCGGGACCGGCGCGGTACTGGGGCGCGAGCACGAGCCGACCCACTTCCCAACTGCCTTCGTAATAGGCACCGGCTAGCAGGGACTGGCGTTCAAGCACCGCTTCGCACGGAGCGAGGCCCTGGTTCATCGGAATGAGCCGCAAGGTGCCGATATGGCTCCCGCGACAGCGAAAGGCGCCTACAACCCCGAATTCGTCTCTTTTTTTTCGCGGGTATGGAATGCCGGGTCGGCCAAGGCGCTGGCGGGCAGTTGGAGTTCGCCGCGCAGGTGCAGGATCTGCGCGATGGCGCAGACGCTCTTCAGGTGCTCGAAGCTGACCTCGTCCAGGGGCACTTCCTGGCGTCCAACGATGTCGTCAGGTCCGGGAAGCGTGCCGGGGTTGCGATCGCGCAGGACGGGCGGGATGGGACGCGCAGGCGCCGGAGGCAGATAGCTCGGTCCGGGAACGCCATGAAACGATGAAATCGCGTCGGCGCTGCCGCGCAATGCGCGCGCTGGAAGACTCGGCAAAGCCTGAAGAATGCTCATTATTTGAATTCCCCCTTGAAACGTCGCGAGTGACAGCACCAGAAAGAACAGCAAACCGGTTTCACGACCTGACGATTCATTATGAAATGGTTGGTAAGCTTTTGTTAAGCCCACCCAAGGCACAGAAACCACAATTTCACTGGAATTTACGAAGGGTCACACTTGATCGCTTAAGGGAATTCCTCAAGCGCCGGGTTTCCCACCGATTCCCCTCTTGACGCAGCGCCGCTTCTGGCGCGTGACAATGCGGGATGAATGAAACTCTCGTGCCGCCGCGGGGCGCGCTCTCCGCGGTCGATCCCGGGCTGACATGGAAACACAGTTTTGCCGCGCTCGGCCCGGCCTTCTCCACCGAGCTGCAGCCCACGCCGCTGCCCTCGCCGGTGCTGGTCGGCCTCAATGCACGCCTGCTGGACGAACTCGGGCTCGACCCGGCTTGGCCGGCCTCCCCGGCTGGCATCGAGGCGCTCACCGGCAACCAGCTTCCGGCCGGCAGCCGACCGCTGGCCAGCGTCTACAGCGGCCACCAGTTCGGCGTCTGGGCCGGCCAGCTCGGCGACGGCCGCGCCATCCTTCTGGGCGAAGTGGAGACCGCGGCCGGACCGCAGGAACTCCAGCTCAAGGGCGCGGGGCGCACGCCTTATTCGCGAATGGGCGATGGCCGCGCGGTGCTGCGTTCCAGCATCCGTGAATACCTCGGCTCCGAAGCGATGCAGGGGCTGGGCATCGCGACCACCCGGGCGCTGGCCGTCGCCAGTTCGCCGGCGCCGGTCCGGCGCGAGGAAGTGGAAACGGCCGCGGTGGTGACGCGGGTCGCGCCGAGCTTCATCCGCTTCGGCCACTTCGAACACTTCGCCGCCCGCGACCAGGTTGACCACCTCAAGGCACTGGCCGATTACGTGATCGACCGCTTCTATCCGCAGTGCCGCGGCGCGCAGAAGTTTGCCGGCAACGCCTACGCGGCCTTCCTCGAACAGGTGAGCGAACGCACGGCGGCCATGGTGGCGCGATGGCAGGCCGTGGGCTTTTGCCACGGCGTGATGAACACCGACAACATGAGCATCCTGGGCCTGACCATCGACTACGGCCCGTTCCAGTTCCTCGACGGCTTCGACCCGGGACACATCTGCAACCACAGCGACGAACAGGGCCGCTATGCCTTCAACAAGCAGCCCAACGTCGCCTACTGGAACCTGTTCTGCCTGGGCCAGGCCCTGCTGCCGCTGATCGGCGACCAGGAGCTGGCGCTGGCGGCGCTGGAGTCGTACAAGGTCGTGTTCCCGCGCGAGCTCGAGGCCCTGATGCGCGCAAAGCTCGGCCTGGCGACGTCCGATGAAACTGACCGCGAGCTGATCGAGAGCGTGCTCAAACTGCTGGCGAAAGACCGCGTCGACTACACCATCTTCTGGCGCCGGCTGTCCCACCATGCGGGCGGGCAGAGCGCGGACACCGTGCGCGACCTGTTCCTGGACCGCGAGGGCTTCGACGCCTGGCTGCAGCGCTATGCGCAGCGGCTGGGGTCGGCCGATCGCGTGGAGATTGCAAGCGCAATGCTCCAGACCAATCCAAAATACGTCCTGCGCAACCACCTGGGCGAACTTGCCATCCGGCAGGCGAAACTCGGCGACTATTCGCTCGTCAGTACCTTGTTGGGTCTTGTGCAAGCCCCATTTGAAGAGCACCCGGAGAGCGAAGCCCTCGCCGGATTCCCGCCCGACTGGGCTTCCCACATCGAAATCAGCTGCTCGTCATGACCTACCCTGTCCAGAAAACCGAAGCCGAGTGGAAGGCGCTACTGGCCTCCAGAAGCGCCGAGCGCGGCGCCTTCGACGTCACGCGCCACGCCGCCACCGAGCGCCCCTTCACCGGCAAGTACGATGCCGTGTGGGCCGACGGCAGTTACCACTGCATCTGCTGTGGTAACAAGTTGTTCGACTCGACCACCAAATTCGACGCCGGCTGCGGCTGGCCCAGCTTCTCGCGGGCAGTGCCGGGCGCCATCAAGGAGATCGTCGACGGCAGCCACGGCATGAGCCGCACGGAAACGGTCTGCGCCCAGTGCGGCGCCCACCTGGGCCACGTGTTTCCCGACGGCCCGACCGACACCGGCCTGCGCTATTGCATGAATTCCGCCTCGCTGGACTTCACGCCCCACAACGACCAAACCCCATGAAACTGCTGCTCGATTTCTTCCCCATCATCCTGTTCTTCGTCGCGTTCAAGGTCTGGGGCATCTACACCGCCACGGCCGTCGCAATCGTCGCCACCGTCGCCCAGATCGGCTGGCTGCGCTACAAGACCGGCAAGGTCGAACCGATGCAGTGGGTCAGCCTGGGCGTGATCGTGCTGTTCGGCGGCGCCACCATCGTGGCGCACAACGACACGTTCATCAAATGGAAGCCGACCGTGCTGTACTGGATGATGGCCGGCACGCTGGCGGCCGGCCAGCTGATCTTTCGAAAGAACCTGCTCAAGACCCTGATGGGGTCGCAGATGGAACTGCCCGATGCGGCCTGGCGCGTCACCAACTGGAGCTGGATCGTCTTCTTCGCGGTCATGGGCGTGCTGAACCTGTGGGTGGCCTTCAACTTCGACACCGACACCTGGGTCAACTTCAAGTTGTTCGGCGGGCTCGGGCTGATGGCGGTGTTCGTGATCGGCCAGGCGCTGTATCTGGGGCGTTACATGAAGGCCGACGAGGCGTCCAAATCGTGACCACCGCCGCGGGGGCGACATGACCACCGGGATCACGGCGGCGGCGCTCGAGCGCCGCCTGACGGAACTCCTGGCGCCGAGTTCGCTCGAAGTGCTGGACGAAAGCGCCGCCCACGCAGGCCATGCCGGGGCTGACGGCAGCGGTTTCGGCACCCATTTCAGGGTGCGGATCGCCTCCCCATTGTTCGAAGGAAAACCCCGCTTGGCGCGGCATCGCCTTGTGTATGATGCGCTGCAAGAATTCATCGACCAGGGGCTGCATGCCCTCGCGATCGAAACGTTCTGACTCTCCTGTCTTTGTCTCTGTCTTTCAGACTTTCTCTCTCGACCCTCCCAAGGGAAACAACCCATGAAAAAACACCTCCTTTCGGCTGTGGCCGCGGCTGCTTTCTGCGTCGCACTGCCGGCATTGGCCCAGAACCTCGCCGTCGTCAACGGCAAGCCGGTGCCCAAGGCCCGCGCCGACATGCTGGCCAGCCAGCTGGCCAAGTCCGGCCGGCCGGTGACGCCCGAAATGACCGGCCAGATCAAGGACGAAGTCATCTCGCGTGAAATCTTCATGCAGGAAGCGCAAAAGCGCGGCCTTGACGCCACCGACGACTTCAAGGCGCAGATGGAACTGGCCCGCCAGACCCTGCTGATCCGCGAGCTGTTCACCGAGTACCAGAAGGCCAACCCGGTCACCGACGCCGAAATCAAGGCCGAATACGACAAGTTCGCCGCGGCCAACGGCGGCAAGGAATACAAGGCCCGCCACATCCTGGTGGAGAAGGAAGACGAAGCCAAGGCGATCATCGCCAGCCTGAAAAAGGGCGGCAAGTTCGAGGAAATCGCCAAGAAGCAATCCAAGGACCCGGGCTCCGGCGCCAAGGGCGGCGACCTCGACTGGGCCAACGCCAACAGTTACGTGCCCGAGTTCTCCGGCGCGCTGGTCAAGTTGAACAAGGGCCAGGTGACCGACGTGCCGGTGAAGAGCCAGTTCGGCTACCACATCATCCGCCTGGACGACGTGCGCACCGCGCAACTGCCCAAGCTGGACGACGTCAAGCCGCAGATCGCCCAGCAGCTGGCCCAGGTCAAGATGACCAAGTACCAGGAAGAACTACGCGCCAAGGCCAAGGTCGAGTAACGGGTCCGGATGACGGAAAAAAAGGCGCCTTGCGGCGCCTTTTTTCATGGCCGTTCAGACCAGCGGCGGATCGCTTTCGCGCCCGAAGTGGCGGTGCATCGCGACCGCGCCGATAAAGGCTTCGATCGCCGCCCCCGCGCCCTTCGCTTGCCCCAGCACCAGGCCGGTGTCGGCGCCGTCCAGCGGGATGCCGGCCTGCTCCAGCAGCGAGCGCGAGGCGCCCAGAGCCAGGATCGCCTTGCAGTGGCGAAACTGGTCCTTCACGAACTCCATCGATGCGCTCCCACAGGTCGCGGCGATGGCGTTTGCGGCTATCGCAGCGATAGCAAGATTCCAAACAGCACCGGCTGGTGCAGCATGTACCAGCTCAGGCTCCAGCGCCCGAGCCAGGCCAGCGGCGCGAAGGGACGCGGCAACGGTAGCGCGCGCGATGCGCGCCGATGCCCGAGCAGCCACTGTCCCGCCGCCATGCCCCACCACATCACGCCCAGCCAGGGCACCAGCGGCACGTAGTCCTCGGTGGCCGGCTTGCGGCTGACCAGGCCCAGCCAGTTCCACGGTCCGGCATTGAGGAAGTCCAGCGCCGGCCAGCTGGCGTGGGCCGCGATCGCGACGAACTTCAGGCCGATTGCGACCGCGCCCGCCAGCCACAGCCAGCGGCCCCAGCCGCTGGTGAAGCGCACGACGACCAGCATCAGCGCAATGCCGTGCAGCACGCCGAAGTAGATGAAGGTCTTCGGAAAGACGAACCACGAACCGGCCGTCACCAGCAGCGCGCAGCCCGCCACCTGGACCCAGCGCTTCCAGAAGCGCCGCGTGTCCTGCCGCCGGTCCACCGCCACTGCCTGGCCCAGGCCGGCGCAGAACAGGAACAGGCTGACGATGGCGCTGCGCTGCCAGGTCCAGAACGGGTCGTTGTAAAAGTCCTGGCGCAGGTAGCCGAAGTGGTTCAGGTCGAAGCAGAAATGAAAGACCGTCATCCAGACGATGGCGATGCCGCGCAGGGCGTCGATGGAGTCGAAACGGCGGGCAGGCATCGTCCGAGTTTACGTGTCGGTGTCAACGCCGATTGACGGCGTGGCCCGGCGCGGCTTCAATCGTTGGCACACCAACAACGCGGAGCCGCCCCATGACCTTCCCCTTCCTTTCCACCGGCCGACTGCTGCGGGGCCTGCTGGCCCTGGCCACCCTGTGCAGCGCCGCGGCGGCCTTCGCCCAGGCCGGCAAGACCGAGGTCCTTTGGCTGGGACAGGCCGCGACCCGCATCACGACCCCCGGCGGCAAGGTCATCATGATCGACCCTTGGCTGACGTCCAATCCGAAGACCCCGGCCAACTTCAAGGAGCTGTCGGCACTGGGCAAGATCGACCTGATCCTGGTCACGCA
Source organism: Burkholderiales bacterium (assembly GCA_038244915.1). Lineage (GTDB taxonomy): Bacteria > Pseudomonadota > Gammaproteobacteria > Burkholderiales > Burkholderiaceae_C > Ramlibacter. The sequence goes on from JBBRSZ010000005.1 coordinate 105,823, forward strand.
CGCCCACTTCGACCACTTCGCCGACGCCCCGGCGCTGGCCCAGATGCACAAGGTGCCGATGTACGGACCGGCCGGCATGAACCAGACGGTGGCCACGCTGGGCATCCTGCCGGCCGAACTGGCGCCGCGCTTCGGCAAGGGCGGCACCATCATGCCGTTCGGTCCCACCGGCGTGAAGATCACCGCCGTGCACGCGGAGCACTCCTCCGAGCTGGCATGGAAGAACCCGGCCACCGGCAAGGACGAAGTGCACGTCGGCGGCGAGCCGGTCGGCTTCATCCTGGAGATGGAGAACGGCTTCAAGATCTGGCACATGGGCGATACCGGCGTGTTCGGCGACATGCGCCTGATCGGCGACATGTACCGGCCCGACCTGGTGCTGATCCCGATCGGCGGCCATTTCGTGATGAACCCGCGCGACGCCGCCATGGCCGTGCGCGACATGATCCGTCCCAGGTTCGCGCTGCCGATCCATTACGGCACGACGCCGCAACTGGCCGGCACCACAGCCGAGTTCAACGCCGCCCTGGGCACCGCGCCGGGGACGGCGCGCATGCTGGTGGTCGACCCAGGCCAGAAGGTGGAGTTCTGATACGGGGTGTGCTGCGGCGCACCGCCCTGCTCGCCGCCATTGCCCTGGCCGGCGGCTGCGCTTGCGCACCGCCGCCGCCACCGGTCGCGGAGCTGGCGCCCAGCGGCCGGCTGCGCGCCGCGATCAACTTCGGCAACCCCATCCTCGCGGTGCGGGGCGCCGACGGCCAGCCCAGCGGCGTGTCGGTGGACCTGGCACGCGAACTGGGCATGCGGCTGGGCGTGCCGGTGGAGCTGGTGACCTTCACCGCGGCCGGCAAGGTGGTGGAGGCGGTGAAGGACGCGCAGGTCGACATCGCCTTCGTCGCCATCGACCCCGTGCGCGGCGCCGACATGCTGCAGACCCCGCCCTACGTGATCATCGAAGGCGCCTACCTGGTGAAGAACGATTCGCCGATCCGCCGCAACGAGGAGGTGGACCGGCCGGGCAACCGGATCGTGGTCGGCAACGGCAGCGCCTACGACCTGTACCTGACGCGCGAGCTGAAGGCCGCGAAGCTGGTGAAGGCGCCGACCTCGCCGCTCGTGACCGACGTGTTCCTCGCGCAGAACATGGAAGTGGCGGCAGGCGTCAAGCAGCAATTGCAGGCCGATGCGAAGCGGGTGCCCGGCGTGCGCCTGCTCGATGGCCGCTTCATCGTGATCCAGCAGGCCATGGGCCTGCCCAGGGGCCGCGACAAGGGCGAGCGCTACCTCAGCGCGTTCGTCGAGGAGATGAAAGCCAGCGGTTTCGTCGCCGCCGCCCTGCGGCGGCACCACATCGAAGGCGCGCTGGTCGCGCCCGCCGGCCGCTAGCTGACTCGGATCAAGGCGGCGCGAGATTCCGCTTGCGCAGACTCGCGGGCCCCGGTGAAATGGGATTCTTCACCGGGGCCCTCCATGAAAATCCTGCTGCCAGTCGACGGTTCCGAACTTTCCCTGCACGAGGCGCGGTTCGCGCTGCGCCTGGTCCGCGAAGGCCTGCAGGCCAGCTTCCTGCTGGTCAACGTGCAGGAGCCGGCCAGCCTGTACGAAATCGTGCAGGCGCCCGACCCGGCGATCCTGGCCAGCGTCAGCCAGGGCGCGGGCGAACACGCCCTGCAGCCGGCGCTGACGCTGCTGCGCGAGGCCGGGATGAGTTGCGACACCGCGGTCGTGACCGGCGACCCGGCTCACGCCGTGGTCGATCTGATCGAGGAGCACGCCTGCGACATGGTGATCATGGGGGCAGGGGGCACCGGTGCCCTGCTCAGCGCGCTGCTGGGGTCGGTGACGCAGTCGCTGCTGCACGATTCGCCGGTGCCGGTCCTGCTGGTCAAGCCGCCGGCACAAGAGGAAGCAGAAGCGGCAGCGCCGGCGGCCAGCGACACCGCGTGAACGCGCCGGCGTCTGCCGACTGGCACCTGCGCGATGCCGACGCGCTGGCGCGCGAGCACGAGGTCGATCCAGCCACCGGCCTGCACCCGCACCAGGTCACGCAGCGCTTCCAGCAGCATGGCGCCAATGCCCTGCCGGCCAGCGGCCAGCGCAGCCTGTGGCGGCTGGTGGCCGAGCAATTCAGCGATTTCATGATCCTGGTGCTGGTCGCCGCCGCGGTGATCTCGGGCGTGGTCGGCGACCTGCTGGACACGCTGGTGATCCTGGCGATCGTCGTCCTCAACGCCGCGGTCGGCCTGCTGCAGGCCTGGCGGGCCGACCGGGCGCTGGCGGCGCTGCGGCAGCTGGCCGCCGCCCACGCCACGGTGCTGCGCGCCAGCCGGGTGCAGCAGGTGCCGGCGCACGCGCTGGTGCCGGGCGACATCGTGCTGCTGGAAGCGGGCAACCAGGTGCCGGCCGATCTCCGGCTGCTCGAGATCGCCCAGTTGCGGGTGGACGAATCGGCGCTGACCGGCGAATCGGTGACGGTGGCCAAGCACACCAACGTACTGACCGGCGCCGCCCATGCGCTGGGCGACCGGCTCAACATGGCGTTCAAGGGCACCACCGCCACCCATGGCCGCGGCCGCGGCCTGGTGGTGGCAACCGGCATGCAGACCGAACTGGGCAAGGTGGCCGGCCTGCTGGCGCAGGAGGTGGACCGCAGCACCCCGCTGCAGCTGCGGCTGGCCGCCTTCGGCAAGCGGCTGGCCGTGGCGGTGCTGGGCATCTGCGCCGTGATCTTCGGGGCCGGCGTGCTGCGTGGCGAGGCGCCGCTGCAGATGGTTCTGGTGGCCGTGAGCCTGGCGGTGGCGGCCATCCCCGAGGCGCTGCCCGCGGTGGTGACGGTGCTGCTGGCGCTGGGCGCGCGCCGGATGGTGGCGGTGAACGCGCTGATCCGCCGCCTGCCCGCGGTCGAGACGCTCGGCTCCGTCACCTACATCTGTTCGGACAAGACCGGCACGCTGACGCAGAACCGGATGCGCGCCGAGTGCGTCGTGGCCGGCGACGGCCAGGCCTGGCTGCCGGACACCGGGCTCCCCGGCGAACCGCACGCCGAGCTGCTGCGGGCGGTGGCGCTGTGCAACGACGCCAGCCCGGCGGCGGCCGGCGGCTGGCAAGGCGACCCGACCGAAACCGCGCTGGTGGAGCTCGCGGCCGGCGCCGGCCTGGACAAGGCAGAACTGGAACGGCAGTGGCCGCGGGTCGACGAGCGGCCCTTCGACGCCAGCCGCAAGCGCATGACCACCGTCCACCGCACCGGGCAGGGCGATGTGGCTTACACCAAGGGCGCCCCCGAATCGGTGATCCCGCTGTGCAGCGGTCAGTGGCGCCGCGACGGCCAGGTCGCCTTCGACGCCGCCGCGTGGCTGGCACGTGCCGACGCGCTGGCCGCCCAGGGCCTGCGCGTCCTGGCGGTGGCGCGCAGCGGCGAGCGGCTGCCGCAGGCCGGCGGCGGGAGCGCGGCGACGGAAAGCGGCCTGGCCCTGCTCGGCCTGGTGGGGCTGATCGATCCACCCCGGCCCGAGGCCGCGGCAGCGGTGCGCGAATGCATGGAGGCCGGCATCGTCGCCGTGATGATCACCGGCGACCACCCGGCCACGGCGCGTGCCATCGCGCTGCGGCTGGGGATCGTCCAGGATCCGCAGGCACCGGTGCTGACCGGCGTCGAGCTGGCCGCGCTGGACGAGGAAGCGCTGCGCACCTGCGTGCACCGCGTGCGGGTCTATGCCCGGGTCGACCCGGCGCAGAAGATCCGCATCGTCGAGGCGCTGCAGGCGCGCGGCGAATTCGTGGCCATGACCGGCGACGGCGTCAACGACGCGCCGGCGCTGCGCCGCGCCGACATCGGCGTGGCCATGGGCAAGGGCGGTACCGACGTCGCCCGCGAGGCGTCCAGCCTGGTGCTGCTGGACGACAACTTCGCCACCATCGTCGGCGCGGTGCGCGAAGGCCGGCGCATCTACGACAACATCCGCAAGTTCGTGCGCTACGCCATGACCGGCAATTCCGGCGAGATCTGGACCATCTTCCTGGCGCCGCTGGTCGGGCTGCCGATCCCGCTGCTGCCGATCCACATCCTCTGGGTCAACCTGGTGACCGACGGCCTGCCCGGCCTGGCGCTGGCGGCGGAGCCGGCCGAACCCGGCGTGATGCAGCGCCCGCCGCGGCCGCCGCAAGAGAGCCTGTTCGCGCACGGCATGTGGCAGCACATCCTGGGGGTCGGGCTGCTGATCGGCGGCCTGTGCCTGGGGGTGCAGGCCTGGGCGTTGGCCACCGGCCATGCGCACGGGCAGACCATGGTGTTCACCGTGCTGACGCTGTCGCAGATGGCCCACGTGCTGGCGATCCGTTCCGAGACCCAGCCGCTGTGGCGGCTCGGGCTGGGCACCAACAAGCCGCTGCTGGGCGCGGTGCTGCTGACCTTTGCGCTGCAGCTGGCCACCATCTACGTCCCCTTCCTGAACCCGGTCTTCAAGACCCAGCCGCTGTCCGCCGCCGAACTGGCGCTGTGCCTGGCGGCCGCGGCGCTGGTGTGGGGGGTGGTGGAAGTCGAGAAGGCCTGGCGGCGCCGGCGTCAGGCCAGCTCGGGAGTCGACCAGGAAAAGCTGGCGCGGTAGGCGTGCCAGCTGGCATGACCGAGCCAGGGACCGACCACCAGCAGCCCCAGCGCCCACGGCAGCAGGACGGCGCCCAGCACCAGCGCCACGATCAACGCGCCCCACACCAGCATGGTCCCGGTGCGCTCGGCCACCACCTGGAAGCTGGCGATGCCGGCGGTGACGGCATCGGTGTCGCGGTCCAGGATCATCGGGATCGACACCACGCAGGTGGAAAACACCAGGCCGGCGAACAGGCTGCCCACCAGGGTATAGACCGCGACGAATTCCCAGTTGTCCGGGTTGAACACCGCCTGCAGCACGCTGGCCGTGCTCGGCATGCCGGTGGTGAAGAACACGGCGAACACCACCAGCGAGGCCCGGCCCCACAGCAGCTCCAGCAAGGTCACCACCAGCACCAGCATGCCCATGCTGCCAAGGTGCCGGTCCCAGCACATCAGCGAGACGCCCAGGCTTTGCGGCAGGCCCTGCTCGCGGCGCCGGCTGACCTCGTACAGGCCCATTGCCAGGAACGGCCCGACCAGGAAGCAGCCGGAAACGAACGACAGGGTGTATTCGGGAGAGTTGCGGAACACCGCGCCGAGCAGCAGCGCCATCAGCCAGAAACAGGTGCCGTAGAACAGGGCGATGCCTGGCGCGGCGAGCAGGTCAGCCCAGCCGGCGCGCAGCCAGCGCAATGGGTCAGCCAGGTCCAGCGGCTGCAGCACGCGGCCTGCAGGGACCGGGTTCGCGGCCGGCTCCTCAGCCTGCCTCATGCCGCGCGCGGTCCCACCGCTGTCACGGCGGCTGGGGCAGTCGCTTCGCCCCGGTTCTTCCACTTTTCGTAGCACTCGAGGCCGCAAAAGTACGTGAAGTAGTCAGTCGCCTCCGCGATCGCGGCCTCGGCGATCGGCACTTCCTTCAGGCAGACCTCGCAGGAAACGAGGTCGACTTCGATCGGCTTTTCCAAGGTGGCCATGATTTGCTCCTGTGCGCCCGTCACCCTGGCTTTGTCGTCCGAAATCCGGTGCCGCGTATTGATCTGGCTCATTCATGGACCGGATCAACCCTGCGGCCTGCGGCCCGAGCTGATCTCGACGCTCATGCCAACCACTGGCGCGCATTGCGCCAGATCTGCATCCAGGGGCTGGGCGCGCTCATGTCGCCGGTGGTCCACGACATCTGAACGTTGCGGAACACGCGCTCGGCGTGCGGCATCATGGCCGTGAAGCGGCCGTCGGCGGTGGTGACGGCGGTCAGGCCGCCGGGACTGCCGTTGGGGTTGAGCGGATAGGCTTCGGTCGGCTGGCCGTGATGGTCGGTGAAACGCATCGCGGCCAGCACCGTGGCCGGGTCGCCGCGATGGGCGAAGTTGGCATAGCCCTCGCCATGGGCCACCGCGATCGGCAAGCGCATGCCGGCCATGCCGGCGAAGAACAGGCTGGGCGACTCCAGCACCTCCACCTGCGACAGCCGCGCCTCATAGCGTTCGCTGCGGTTGGTGGTGAAGCGCGGCCAGGCCTGCGCACCCGGAATGATGTCGGCCAGTTCGGCCAGCATCTGGCAGCCGTTGCACACCCCGAGCGTGAAGGTGTCGTTGCGGCCGAAAAAGGCCTGGAACTGCTCGGAGAGCTGGCGGTTGAAGAGGACGCTGCGGGCCCAGCCGATGCCCGCGCCCAGCGTGTCGCCGTAGCTGAAGCCGCCGCAGGCCACCGCGCCCTGGAAGCCGCCGAGCTTGACCCGGCCGGTTTGCAGGTCGGTCATGTGGACGTCGATCGCCTCGAAGCCGGCCTCGGTGAAGGCATAGGCCATCTCGACGTGCGAGTTGACGCCCTGCTCGCGCAGGATGGCGACCTTGGGTCGGGTGAGGTTGAGGGCGGGCGAAGTGCCCCCACCCCAGCCCTCCCCCGGGGGGGGAGAGGGCAGGAAAACGTGGAGGCCGGGATCGGCCGGATCGCCGACGGCCGCGTGCTCCGCATCGGCGCCGGCGGGGTTGTCGCGCAGCCGGCAGATCTTCCAGCTCACGCTGTCCCAGACCTGGTGCAGGTCCTGCAGCTTGCCGCTGAACACCGCCTTGGTGTCGCGCCACACCTGCACCTCGCCCTTGCCGGCGTCGATGGTCGAAGCCAGCGGCCGGGTTTTGCCGACGAAGTGGCTGTGCTTGCTGAGCCCGTGATCGCGCAGCGTCTGCATCACGGCATTGCGCTGCGCCGTGCGCACCTGCAGCAGCACGCCCAACTCCTCGTTGAACAGCGCCTTGAGCGTCAGTTCCTCGCGGCGCGGGCCGACCTGCGCCGCCCAGTTCTTGGCATCCCCGAAGTCGGCCCGGCTGTCGGAGATGCCGTCGCCCTCCGTGATCAGCAGGTCGACGTTCAGCGCCACGCCGACCTGGCCGGCGAAGGCCATCTCGCAGGCCGCCGCGAACAGGCCGCCGTCGCTGCGGTCGTGGTAGGCCAGCACCTGGCCGGCCGCGCGCAGCGCGTTGACCGCGTTGACCAGGCTGACCAGCAGTTGCGGATCGTCCAGGTCCGGCACGCTGTCGCCGACCTGGTCCAGCACCTGCGCCAGGATGCTGCCGCCCATGCGGCTCTTGCCCTGCCCCAGGTCGATCAGGACCAGCGTGGTGTCCGCCTCCTGCGCATCGAGCTGCGGCGTCAGCGTGCCGCGGACGTCGGCCAGCGTGGCGAAGGCGCTGACGATCAAGCTGACCGGCGAAGTGACTTTCTTCTTGTGGTCACCATCGCTCCACTGGGTGCGCATCGACAGGCTGTCCTTGCCGACCGGGATCGAGATGCCCAGCGCCGGGCACAGCTCCATGCCGACCGCGCGCACCGTCTCGTACAGCGCGGCGTCCTCGCCCGGCTCGCCGCAGGCCGCCATCCAGTTGGCCGACAGCTTCACGCGCGGCAGCTCGATCGGCGCCGCCAGCAGGTTGGTGATGGCCTCGGCCACCGCCATCCGGCCTGAGGCCGGCGCATCGATCGCGGCCAGCGGCGTGCGCTCGCCCATGCTCATCGCCTCGCCGGCGAAGCCCTTGTAGTCGGCCAGCGTCACGGCGCAATCGGCCACCGGCACCTGCCAGGGGCCGACCATCTGGTCGCGGTGCGTCATGCCGCCCACGGTACGGTCGCCGATGGTGATCAGGAAGCGCTTGGACGCGACGGTCGGATGGGCCAGCACCTGGATCGCCGCCTCCTGCAGCGAGACGCCGGTCAGATCCACCGGCTTGAACTCGCGCCGCACGGTCTGCACGTCGCGGTGCATCTTGGGCGGCTTGCCCAGCAGCACGTTCATCGGCATGTCGACCGGGTTCGCTTGCGACGCCGCCACCACCAGTTGCCGCTCTTGCGTCGCCACGCCGACCACCGAGAACGGGCAGCGCTCGCGCTCGCAGAAGGCCTGGAATTGACCCAGCGACTCGGGCGCGATCGCCAGCACGTAGCGCTCCTGGCTCTCGTTGCACCAGATTTCCCTGGGCGCCATGCCCGATTCCAGCACCGGCACCTGGCCCAATTCGAAGCGGGCGCCGCGGCCGGCATCGTTGGTCAGTTCCGGGAAGGCGTTGGACAGGCCACCGGCGCCGACGTCGTGGATCGCCAGGATCGGATTGGCCGCCCCCTGGGCACAGCAATGGTTGATCACCTCCTGCGCGCGGCGCTCGATCTCCGGGTTGCCGCGCTGCACCGAATCGAAGTCCAGTTCCGCCGCATTGGCGCCGGTGGCCATCGAGCTGGCGGCGCTGCCGCCCATGCCGATCCGCATGCCGGGACCGCCCAGCTGGATCAGCAGGCTGCCGGCCGGGAATTCGATCTTCCTGGTCTGGCCGGCGTCGATGCTGCCCAGCCCACCGGCGATCATGATGGGCTTGTGGTAACCGCGGGCGACATCGCCGGCCCGCTGCTCGTACTCGCGGAAATATCCCAGCAGGTTGGGCCGGCCAAATTCGTTGTTGAAGGCGGCGCCGCCCAGCGGCCCCTCCACCATGATCTGCAGCGGGCTGGCGATGTGGCCGGGCTTGCCTCCAGCTTCGTCCGACCAGCCGCCCCACAGCTTCGACACCGTGAAGCCGGTCAGGCCGGCCTTGGGCCTGGAGCCGCGGCCGGTGGCGCCCTCGTCGCGGATCTCGCCGCCGGCGCCAGTGGAGGCGCCCGGGAACGGCGAGATCGCCGTCGGATGGTTGTGGGTTTCCACCTTCATCAGCACGTGGTGCAGCGCCCTCGCCTTGTGGTAGCTGGCCAGGCCGTCCGCGCCGCTGGCGCTGGCGGTGAAGCGCTCGATCTCGTGGCCTTCCATCACCGACGCGTTGTCCGAATAGGCGATCACGGTGTGCTGCGGCGCCAGCTGGTGGGTGTTGCGGATCATCCCGAACATGCTCTTGTCCTGCGCCACGCCGTCGATGCTGAAGCTGGCGTTGAAGATCTTGTGCCGGCAGTGCTCGCTGTTGGCCTGCGCGAACATCATCAGCTCGACGTCGGTGGGATTGCGCCCCAGGTCCCGGAAGGCCTGGACCAGGTAGTCGATCTCGTCGTCCGCCAGCGCCAGGCCAAACTGCGTGTTGGCCACCTCCAGGGCGTCGCGGCCGCCGGCCAGGAGTTGAACCTGCTGCATCGGCGCCGGCTGCAGCTCGCTGAACAGGCCGGCAGCCTGCTCGCGCGAGAACAGCACGCTCTCGGTCATGCGGTCGTGCAACAGCGCCGCCACGTCCTGCAGCTGCTGCGCGCTCAGCTCGCCGCGCGACAGCAGACCCGACTTGAGCGTGACGCGGTATTCGGTGATCCGCTCCACCCGCTTGAGGTCGATGCCGCAGTTGTGCGCGATGTCGGTCGCCTTGGAGGCCCAGGGCGAGATCGTGCCCAGCCGCGGCGTGACCACGATCAGCACTCCCTCGGCCGGGCCGGCTGCCGGTTCGCCATAAGTCAGCAGCGCGGCCAGCCGCTCCCGCTCAGCGGCGCTGGGGGGCTGCTGCGTCGCTACCAGGTGCACGAAGCGCGCGCCCAGGCCGGTGATGCGGTCGCTGACGGCGGCCAGCCGGGGCAGCAATTGCTGGACGCGGAACTCGCCGAGGGCATTGCCGCCCTCGAACTCGGTGATGTGCAGGGTCACTGTGTAGCCTGGTGGGTGTGGGGTCCGGGGCGGCGAGCCGCTGACTGGGGCTCGCCGTCTCGATCCACGATTTTAACGGCCGCCGCCGGGCCGCCGCTGCCGGCTACTGGCAGGGCAGGTAGACCGTGAACGAAGTGCCCAGTCCCGGCCGGCTGGCGATTTCGACCCGGCCGCCGTGTTCTTCCACCAGCGTGCGGACGATGGCCAGGCCGAGCCCGGCGCCATCGCCCCGAACCATGCCTTCCACGCCCTGCCAGCCGCTGTCGAACGCGCGCTCCAGTTCGGCCGGCGTCATGCCCTTGCCCTGGTCGCTGACCGTGACCAGCAGTTCGTCGTCCATCCGGCTGGCGCCCAGCAGCACCGTGGTGCCGGCCGCCGAGTACTTGATCGCATTGCCAATGACGTTGCCCAGCACGCGCAGCATCCGGGCGTAGTCGACCGACACCGCGGCATCCGCCACCGCGGACAGCTCCAGCGCGATGCCGGCCCGGTCGGCGATCGGGGCCATCATGCTGAGCGCGTCGAGGCACAGCGTCTGCGCGCTGACCACCTGGTTGCGCGCCCCGGACGGGGCCAGCAGCGCGCTGGACGACAGCAGGCTCTCGGCCATCGAGGTCATGGAGCCGATCGCCTTGATCATCCGGGTGATCACCGGCTGCTGCACCTGGGCGGCCTGCTGCTGCAGCACCATGGCGCTCAGGTGCAGGATCTGCAAGGGCGTGCGCAGGTCATGCGCAACCACCGCGACCACCTCCTCGCGCGAGCGGGCCAGCGCCCGGGCGTCGGCCGAATCGTCCTGGGCCTCGGCCAGGGCGCTGCGCAGGCTCAGCTCGCGGCCGGCCGAGATCGCCAGCTGGCGCAGGGTTTCCAGTTCGTCGCCGGTCCAGTGGCGCGGCTGGTTGTCGATCACGCAGAAGCTGCCGATGGTCTGGCCACCGAACTTCAGCGGCACGCCCACATAGGCCCGCACGCCGAGGGTCTCCACCGTCGCAACGGCCTTCCAACCCGCGTCGCCGTGGGTGTCGTCGATCACCAGCGGTTCATCCCCGGCCAGCGTGTAGTGGCAGAAGGTGCGGCCCTGCGTGGCTCGCGCCCGGGCCAGTTCGGCCGGAAAACCGGCCTGGCTCTTGTAGAAATCCTGGCCGGCGTCGACGATGGAGATGAAGCTGGCCGGCACCTTCAGCAGCCGGGCGGCGAGCTGGGTGAGGCCGTCGAACGATTCCTCGGTCTCGCTCCCCAGCAGGCCGCTGCGCTCCACGGCCGCCAGCCGCGCCGGAGAGTTCAGCCGCTGGTCGACCACCCCCGGATCGGTCGGGGCTGGACGGCGTGGCCAGGGACGGGAGGGATTCAATGCGGGGGCCGGACAGCGGACAAAGGTCGATTATCCCCGGTTCGGCTGGCGCGTGGGACCGCCGCGGCGGCGATGGCACAGACAGGGGCTCTTGCGTGCCGGCCCCTGCGGCCCGGCCGGCTCGGGGATAATTGAAACGATGAGTATTACCTACAAAGACGAGGCCGGCATCCAGGGCATGCGAACGGCCTGCCGTCTCGCGGCCGAAGTGCTGGATTACCTGACGCCGCACATCAAGCCTGGCATCACGACCCGGGAGATCGACCGGCTGGCGTCGGAATGCATGCAGAACCAGGGCTCGATCTCTGCCACGCTGGGCTACCAGCCTTCGGGCTACCCGCCCTACCCGGCCTCGCTGTGCACTTCGGTCAACCACGTGGTGTGCCACGGCATCCCCAACGACAAGCCGCTGAAGAAGGGCGACATCGTCAATGTCGACGTCACCGTGATCAAGGACGGCTGGTACGGCGACACCAGCCGCATGTTCATGGTCGGCGAGGTCTCGATCGCCGCCAAGCGGCTGGTGGCGCTGACCTATGACGCCATGTGGCACGGCATCGCCAGGGTGAAACCCGGCATCCACCTGGGCGACATCGGCTGGGCGATCCAGCAGTTCGCCGAGAAGAACGGCTTTTCGGTGGTGCGCGAATTCTGCGGCCACGGCATCGGCCGCAACTTCCACGAGGAGCCGCAGGTGCTGCACTACGGCAGGCCCGGGACGCTGGACGAACTCAAGCCCGGCATGACCTTCACCATCGAGCCGATGATCAACGCCGGCCGCCGCGACGTGAAGGAATTCGGCAGCGACGGCTGGACCATCGTCACCAAGGATCATTCGCTGTCGGCGCAATGGGAACACACCGTGCTGGTCACCGAGACCGGCTACGACGTCCTCACCCTGTCGGCCGGCAGCCCGTCGCCGCCGCCGTTCGTCAACGCCTGATCCGCCCCGGCCCCGTCCGCGCCATGCCCGATCTCCAGGCCCTGCGCGACAGCTACCGCGCCAGCAAGAGTCTGCTGCTGACCTCGATGCAGGCCAAGGGCACCTCGGTGCGGGGGATCCGCAAGCTGTTGCAGGCGCTGGCGCGCAACGCCGACGCCACGCTCAAGCTGCTGTGGGCGCGCTCGGCGATGCCGCCGGAGTTCGCGCTGATGGCGGTGGGCGGTTATGGCCGCTGCGAGCTGTTTCCCTATTCGGACGTCGACGTGGTGGTGCTGCTGCCGGATGGCACTTCGGTCGACGACCACCCCGAACTCAAGCGCAAGGTGGAGGACTTCATCGGCCAGTGCTGGGACACCGGCATCGAGATCGGCTCCAGCGTGCGCACCGTCTCCGAATGCGTGTCGCAGGCCGACACGGACGTCACCGTCCAGACCTCGCTGCTGGAATCGCGGCTGGTCACCGGCGACCGCAAGCTGTACGACCGGTTCCAGCTGTGCTTCGAGGCCGCGATGGACCCGCGCGCCTTCTACGTGGCCAAGACGCTGGAGCTGCGCCAGCGCCACAACAAGTTCGAGGACACGCCCTATTCGCTGGAGCCCAACTGCAAGGAGTCGCCAGGCGGCCTGCGCGACCTGCAGGTGATCCTGTGGGTGGCCAAGGCGGCCGGCTTCGGCAGCAGCTGGGACGAACTGGCCCGCTCGGGACTGGCCACGCAGTTCGAGGTGCGCCAGATCAAGCGCAACGAGGCGATGCTCAGCCTGATCCGCGCGCGGCTGCACCTGGTGGCGCAGCGCCGCGAAGACCGGCTGGTGTTCGACCTGCAGACGGCGGTGGCCGAGTCTTTCGGTTTCCAGGCCCGCACCAGCCCCAGGACCGGGCGCGTGGTGTCGCGGGCCAGCGAATCGCTAATGAAGCGCTATTACTGGGCGGCCAAGGCCGTGACCCAGCTCAATCAGATCCTGCTGCTGAACATCGCCGAGCGGCTCGAGCCCCGCACTGCGCCACCCGAGCCGATCAACGAACGCTTCTTCAACAAGGGCGGAACGATCGAGGTCGCGAGCGACGACCTGTACCTGAAGAACCCGCACGCCATCCTGGAAACCTTCCTGATCTACCAGACCACGGTGGGCGTCAAAGGCCTGTCGGCCCGCACGCTGCGGGCGCTGTACAGCGCCCGCACGGTGATGGACGCGAAGTTCCGCAACGACCCGGTCAACCACGCCACCTTCAAGGCCATGCTGATGCAGCCGGAAGGCATCACCCATGCGCTGCGGCTGATGAACCAGACCTCGGTGTTGGGCCGGTATCTGTGGGCGTTCCGCCGCATCGTCGGCCAGATGCAGCATGACCTGTTCCACGTCTACACCGTGGACCAGCACATCCTGATGGTGGTGCGCAACGTGCGGCGCTTCTTCATTCCGGAGCATGCCCACGAATACCCGTTCTGCTCGCAGCTGGCGGCCGGCTGGGACAAGCCCTGGATCCTGTACGTGGCGGCGTTGTTCCACGACATCGCCAAAGGCCGCGGCGGCGACCATTCGGAACTCGGCGCACGCGACGTCAGGCTGTTCTGCAAGCAGCACCAGGTCGAGGCCGAGGACTGCAGGCTGATCGCGTTCCTGGTGCGTGAGCACCTGGCGATGAGCCGGATCGCGCAAAAGGAGGACCTGAGCAACCCCGACGTGATCGCCGCCTTCGCCAAACGGGTGGGCAACGAGCGGTATCTCACCGCGTTGTACCTGCTGACGGTGGCCGACATCCGCGGCACCAGCCCCAAGGTCTGGAACAACTGGAAGGGCAAGCTGCTGGAGGACCTGTACCGCTCGACGCTGCGCGTGCTGGGCGGCCGCGCGCCCGACGCGGCCGCCGAGATCGAAGCCCGCAAGCGCGACGCGCTGGTGCAGCTGGCGCTGGCCGCGCTGCCGTTCGAGGTCCACAAGAAGCTGTGGGACCGGCTGGACGTGGGCTACTTCATGCGCCACGACGCCGGCGAGATCGCCTGGCACACCCGCCACATCTCGCGCTACGTCGGCCAGGGCAAGCCCATCGTGCGGGCTCGGCTGTCGCCGGTGGGCGAAGGCCTGCAGGTGCTGGTCTACACGCCCGACCAGCCCGACCTGTTCGCCCGCATCTGCGGCTATTTCGACGGCGCCGGCTTCAGCATCCTGGACGCCAAGGTCCACACCACCAGCAGCGACTACGCGCTGGACACCTTCCAGGTGGTCAGCTCGATGCTGCCGGAGCACAACCGCGAGCTGATCAGCATGGTGGAGTCGGACCTGACCCGTACCCTGGAGAAGGCCGGGCCGCTGCCCGCCCCCAGCCGCGGCCGGGTGTCGCGCCGGGTCAAGAGCTTCCCGGTGGTGCCGCGGGTCGACCTGCGGCCCGACGAGAAGGCCCAGCGCTGGCTGCTCAGCATCTCGGCCAGCGACCGCGCCGGCCTGCTCTATTCGGTGGCCCGCGTGCTGGCCCGCCACAAGATCAACCTGCAGCTGGCCAAGGTCTCGACCCTGGGCGAGCGGGTCGAGGACACGTTCCTGATCGACGGCCCCGAGCTGCAGCACAACAAGCAGCAGATCGCCATCGAGACCGAACTGCTCGAGGCGCTGGGCTCCTGAGCCTGCCCTACTCGTCGCGGCCGCCGCCGATGCCAAGCAGCATCAGCAGCGACTGGAATACGTTGTAGATGCTCAGGTAGACCGCCAGCGTGGCCGAGATGTAGTTGGTCTCCTCGCCATCGCGCACGCGCTTGAGGTCGTACAGGATGAAGGCCGAGAAGATGCCGATCACCAGCACCGACAGCGTGATCATCAGCGCCCCCGACTGGATGAAGACGTTGGCGATGCCGGCCACCAGCACCAGGATGGCGCCGATGAACAGGAACTTGCCCATCGCGCTCAGGTCGCGCTTGATGACCGACGACAACGTCGCCATGCCCAGGAAAATGGCGCCGGTGCCGGCGAAGGCCGTCATGACCAGGCTGGCGCCGTTGGCCATGCCCAGCACGGTGCCGAGCACGCGCGACAGCATCACCCCCATGAAGAAGGTGAAGGCCAGCAGCACCGGCACGCCGGCGGCCGAGTTCTTGGTCTTCTCGATGGCGAACATGAAGCCGAAGGCCCCGACCAGGAACACCACCAGGCCCACGCCCGGCGTCAGGGCCCTGGCAATGCCGGTGGTCACGCCGATCCAGGCGCCCAGCACGGTGGGTAGCATCGACAGGGCCAGCAGCCAGTAGGTGTTGCGCAGCACGCGGTTGCGCTCGACGGCGACGCCGTCGGTCGGTGCGACGGCGGGAAAGGTTCGAATGTCCTGGTTCATGGAAAGCTCCTTGGAGGGGTTGGATACGGAAATCAGATGGAGGGGTCCGGCAGCGCCTGCTGGGCCCGGCGCTTGCCGCGGGCGCGGATGTTCAGCGCCTCGACCGCCAGCGAGAACGCCATGGCGGCGTAGATGTAGCCCTTGGGCACATGCTGGTCGAAAGCCTCGGCCGTCAGCGCCATGCCCACCATCACCAGGAAGGCCAGCGCCAGCACCTTGACCGAGGGATGGCGGTCGACGAAGCTGCCGATCGGCCCGGCCGCCACCAGCATGACGCCGACCGACGTCACGACCGCCGCCACCATCACCCAGATCTGGTCGACCATGCCGACGGCGGTGATCACCGAGTCGAGCGAGAACACGAT
This sequence comes from Burkholderiales bacterium, assembly GCA_038244915.1. Classification (GTDB taxonomy): domain Bacteria; phylum Pseudomonadota; class Gammaproteobacteria; order Burkholderiales; family Burkholderiaceae_C; genus Ramlibacter. Next base: position 121,492 of record JBBRSZ010000005.1, read on the forward strand.
GTCGATGACGGCGATCTGGCCGATCACGGACCAGAACAGCTTGCGGCCGGCCGCCTTCAGCGCGGCGGCGTCGGTCACCGGAGCGTGGTCCTGCTCACGCGCCTCGACCTCGACGAAGATCTCGTGCGAGGCCTTGTAGAGGAGGAACAGGCCGCCGCCCAGCAGCACCAGGTCGCGGCCGCTAATGCCCTGGCCGGCGACGCTGAAGAGGTCGGTCGTCAGGCCCATCACCCAGCTGAGCGTGAACAGCAGCCCCAGCCGCGAGACCATGGCGAAGCCCAGGCCGAGCCGGCGGGCCTTGTCGCGCAAGTCGGGCGGCAGCCGGCCCACCAGGATCGAGATGAAGATGATGTTGTCGATGCCCAGGACGATCTCCAGGGCGGTCAGCATCGCGAAGGCGATCCAGATGTTGGGGTCGAGCAGGAATTCCATGCGGTTGCCTTGCGCTCCGGACGGGCCGGCGGGCGCTGTTCTTCAGGGGACCGGGGATGCCGCGACGGGTCGCGGCGGCGGATCAGGCGCAGTGGCCGATCGCGCGCGGGGGCCGTTGCGGCCCGGCGAGATGGGGATGGGTGAGGCTGGCCGTCCGCCCCGGATCCGGGCGGTACGCCTGCAGGGCGGCACCGCCGGCCGCATGGGGGCCGGCGAGCTGGTCGGGGATGTCCAGCAGGCTGTCGGCCTGGTCGTGGTCCGCAACGTCGCCGTCCGGCAGGTCACCGGGCGCCGGAGCGTCGGTCGCGTGCCCGGCGGCCGCCAGCACCGCGACGGCGTGCGAGTCCGCAGCGGCGATCGCGGGCCCGGCGGTGAAGACACCGGACAGCAGGAACACCACCGACAGGACGAGCGCGAGGACGCGGGAGCACATGGGGGAAAAGTCTAGCAGGTGGGGGCCGGCCATGGTGGCGGCGGGGCCACCGCGCCGGCGCCGCTGCGGCCGTACCGGTGCAGCTGGCCCTTGTAGGCGACGCCGTCAGGCAGGCAACGCACCTGCTGCGCCTGGTGCGAAAAGCCCAGCAGCACCATCTTGCGGCTGAAGGAGGTCTGGTTGCCGCGGCCCGGATCGACGATCAGCACCTCGACGTCCGGCTCGGCATGGCGGTCAATGAACTGCGACAGCGCTTCGGGCTGCTCGCGGTCGTACAGCACGTCGCTGCCGATGATGACGTCGAAGCGCCCCAGCAGCGGGTTGGCGCGGCCCCAGTGGGCGGCGCTGTACTTCATCACCGGCAGGCCGTTGAGCTCCAGGTTCTCGGCCAGGAACAGCGCCGCCAGCGGATGGCAGTCGCTGGCCGTGACGTCGCCGCCGCGCCGGTGCACCACCAGGCTCGCCAGGCCGAGGCCGCAGCCCAGCTCCAGCACCCGCTTGCCGTCGATCGCGTACGTGGCCATCAAGCCGGCCAGCACCTGCCCCGAGGGCCACAGCAGGCCGAACAGCGGCCACGAGGCGGGCGGAATGCCGGCGCGCTCGGCCGCGCCCTCGGGGTCGTGGTACTGGACGCGGTCCAGCAGCGAACGCAGCGTCAGGTCCTCACCGCTGCCGGTGATGGTTTCGAGCTTGACGTGGTAGCCGGTGGGCAGGGACATGGGCCATTAGGCCTGAACCTGATCGGTTGGGGACAGAGCTGAAGGTCTGTCCCGCCAAGTCTCAGGATTAGTCGTCGGTGCTGGCGTCGAGCCCCGGGAACAGCACCTCGGTGAAGCCGAACTTCGTGAAGTCGCGCACCCGCATCGGGTACAGCTTGCCGACCAGGTGGTCGCATTCGTGTTGCACCACCCGGGCGTGGAAGCCCTCCACGGTGCGGTCGATCGGGTCGCCGTACTGGTCGAAGCCCTGGTAACGGACGCTGGCCCAGCGTGGCACGACGCCGCGCAGGCCGGGCACCGACAGGCAGCCCTCCCAGTCTTCCTCCTCGGCGTCGCCGACCGGCGTGATCACCGGATTGAGCAGCACGGTGCGCGGCACCGGCGGCGCGTCGGGATAGCGCGGATTGGGCGCATCGGTGCCGAAGATCACCAGTTGCAGGTCGACGCCGATTTGCGGCGCGGCCAGCCCGGCGCCGTTGACGGCATGCATGGTGTCGAACATGTCGGACACCAGCCGGTGGATCGCATCGCTGTCGAATTCGGGGACCGGTTTGGCGATGCGCAGCAAGCGCTCGTCGCCCATCTTGAGAATTTCACGGACTGTCATACAGCAAGCTTAACTGCCCCGCGGCCTCAACCGGGGAGTGCTTGCGGCTGGGCGAAGGCAGGGTCGCCACGACTTTCGATCTCCCGCATCACCTGTTGCGCCGACAGCACCAGCAGTGCCTCCTCGGCCCTGGTAATCTTGCGCGGCCGCACGTCCATCACGCACAGCGACCCGATCGCCAGGCCGTCGCGGGTGCGCAGGGGTGCGCCGGCATAGAAACGGATGCCCTGTTCGCGCAGCAAGGGGTTGTTGGCGAAGCGCGCGTCGCGCCAGGTGTCCTCGGCCACCAGCACCTTGTTGGCCGCCACCACGTGGCCGCAGATCGAGGTGGCGCGCGGGCTCTCGCGCGTGTCGCACAGCTGCGCCGGCAGGCCGGCCGACGACTTCCAGAACTGGCGGTCGGCATCGACCAGCGACAGCAGCGCGATCGGCGCATCGAAGGCCTCCTTGAGCTCCTGCGTCATCTGGTCGAAGACGTCTTCGGCGGGAGTGTCGAGCAGCTCCGTGCGCTCCAGCGCCTGCAGCCGCTCGTCCTCCCGCTGCGGCAGCGGCGCCAGTGTCATCGGCGCCTCGATCGATGTCCGGGCCCGTTCCTCGGTCCACTGCAAGGCCTCCTCGAACGACCTGACCAGGCCGTCCGCCACGTCCTGCACCACTGACTCGGGCCCGCGGCCCGCCCCCGGCCGCTCCAGGATCGTCAACAGCAGCCTGGCCCCGCTGTGCTTGCGCAGCCGCCGGCACAGTTGCTGGACGTGGATGCCGCCGCTGTCGGACAGCTGGGCCAGCACGATCAGTTCCAGCGAGTTCGCCACCTGCTTGATGCCGTCGCCTGCGAGCGTGCCGGCGGGTGTGGCCCAGGCGTCGATCCCGCGGTACTGCAGCGCCTGCGCCAGCAGCCCGGCCAGGGCGGTGTCCAGCGGGGTCCGCGCGCCCACGCACAGCACCGCAGCTTCTCCCCACAGAACGGCGCGCGCATCGCCGTCGCCGGCGCTGGCCCGTTCGATGGCCGGCCGCGGGTCCTGGAAGTCCTGGATCCGGGAAAACACCTCGCGCATGGTGCTGCTCACCGCCTCGGCGCGCTCGGTCGACAGCACAGCCCTCCTGCGGTCGGCCTCCGCCAGTTGCAGCGCGCCCAGCGCCACCTCCTCGTGGAAGCGCCGGATGCCATGGGTTGCCGCATATTCGACGCCGATCTCGGCGCCTTCCAGCGCGTCGCCGGCCAGCATGCGCTGATAGAAGCGTTCGGGCGGCGTCAGCGCCGGAGCGTTGCCAAGCAACAGGTAGAGAAAGTGCAACTGCGGCACGTAGCGGCCCAACACCACCAGGCAGACGGTCAGCGGGGTCGACAGGAACAGGCCCGCCGGGCCCCAGAGCATGGTCCAGAACACGGCTGCCGCGATCATCGCGATCGCTGACATGCCGGTGGAGCTGGTGTACAGCAAGGGCTTCACCACATTGTTGTTCACCACTTCGGAAACTGCGAACAGTGCAAGCGTCCAGCCCAGCATGCTCCAGCCCGGATCGACCGCCACCGCCATGACGGCCGGAAACAGCGCCGCGATGAAGGGCCCGACATACGGCACGAAGCGCAGGACCGCTGCCAGCACGCCCCAAAGCACGGCATTGGGCACGCCGATCAGGTACAGCCCGATGCCGATCGGCACGCCGTAGCTGGCGTTGACGAGCACCTGCAACGCCAGGTAGCGACTGACGCGGTCGCCCGCCTCGTTCATCGCTTCGGTGGTGAGGTTCATGTCGCTGCCGCCCATCAGGCGGATCAGCCGGTCGCGCAGGTGCTCGTGTTCCAGCAGGATGAACACCATGAAGATGAAGACCAGGCCGATCAGTGCGGCCGGCTCCAGGCTGCGCCCGAGCAGGTCGGCGGCGACCTGCAGCGGCCCGGCGTCGGCCGACACGACCTGCACCTGCACCGGCCCCGGCACCGGATCCGGGCGCTTGGCCCGCCCTGGCGTCACCTGCGGATCTGCCGGCCCGGCGGCGTTGATTTGCCGGTTGAGGTCGCGCAGCGCGATCGACGCCTTGTCCAGCGCGCCCCCGTTGGCGGTCGACGATTTCAGGAACTTGATCTTCTGCTCGAGATTGGACTTGTAGCTCGGCAAATTGTTGGCCAGTGTCACGACCTGGCTGCCTGTGACGAACACGAAGGCCAGCAGCAAGGCCGTAGCCAGGCTCGTCACGATCGTGACCGAGCCGCCGCGGCCCAGGCCGAGCCGGCGCAGGCGCGTCACCAGCGGTTGCAGCGTGAACGCCAGCAGCGTGCCGAGCGCCAGCGGAATCAGGAACTGGCGCCCGAAATAGAGCGCCGCGATCGCCATCAGCAGGGTTGCGCCGGTCACCAGGTAGTGAAGCGACGTGCCCGGACCGAGTCCGACCGCCGCCACAGGCATGCGGTCCCCGTGCCGATCGGGTCCGCGGGGGCGCATCGGCGCGGCATCGCCAGCGTCAAATTCAGGGGCCGGAGCCATGTGATCCTTTGGGTGTGGCGTGGGAACGAACGCACAGTTCCCGTTGATTCGAACTCAACCACGGGGCCAGCCACAGTCGGCGGCCGCCGCTGCGGGGTGTCGGACGAGGCGACGTCAGGCGCAGCAGGCGCCTCGCTCAGCCGGTCGCACCCGCCGCCAGCAAGCGCTGCAAGCCCTCTTCGTCCAGCACCGGCACATCCAAGGCCAGCGCCTTCTCCAGCTTGCTGCCGGCATCGGCGCCGGCGACCACGTAGTCGGTTTTCTTGCTGACCGAACCGGCGACCTTGGCGCCGGCGGCTTCGAGCAAATCCTTCGCTTCATCGCGGCTGAGCGTCGGCAGGGTGCCGGTCAGCACCACCGTCTTGCCGGCCAGCGGCAGCACGGCGCGGGCCTCTGGCTCGTTTTCCGGCCATGTCACCCCGTTGGCGCGCAACTGTTCCACCACCTCGCGGTTGTGTGGCTGGGCGAAGAAGGTGTGGATGCTCTGCGCCACCACCGGCCCCACGTCGGGGACTTCCAGCAGTTGCTCCACGCTCACATCCATGATCGCGTCCATCTTGCCGAAATGCCGCGCCAGGTCGCGCGCCGTCGCTTCGCCGACGTGGCGGATGCCCAGTCCGTAGAGAAACCGCGGCAGCGTCGTCTGCTTGGATGTTTCCAGCGCCGCGAGCACGTTTTGCGCCGACTTGTCGGCCATCCGCTCCAGCGCCGTCAGGTTGGCCAGGCCCAGCTTGTAGAGATCGGCCACGCCGCGGATCACGCCGGCATCCACCATCTGGTCGACCAGCTTGTCGCCCAGGCCCTCGATGTCCATGGCCCGCCTCTGCGCGAAATGCAGGATCGCCTCCTTGCGCTGGGCGCCGCAGAACAGGCCGCCAGTGCAGCGGTAGTCAACCTCGCCCTCCTCCCGCACGGCGTCGGAGCCGCAGACCGGGCACTGGCGCGGCATGGTGAAGATCGGACCGCGTTCGAACCGTTCGCCCCGAGCCTGAACGGGAGCGATCACAACGCTCACGATTTCCGGAATCACGTCGCCGGCCCGCCGCACGATCACCGTGTCGCCGATCCGCACGTCCTTGCGCCGCGCTTCGTCTTCGTTGTGCAACGTGGCGTTGGTCACGGTGACGCCGCCGACGAACACCGGCGCCAGCTTGGCAACCGGCGTCAGCTTGCCGGTGCGCCCGACCTGCACGTCGATCGCCTCGACGGTGGTGAGCTGCTCCTGCGCCGGGTACTTGTGGGCCACGGCCCAGCGCGGCTCGCGGGTGACGAAGCCCAGCTGCTTTTGCAGCGCGATGCTGTTGACCTTGTAGACCACGCCGTCGATGTCGAACGGCAGCTGGTCGCGCAACTTGCCGATGCGGTCGTAGAACGCCACCAGTTCGCCGGCGCCGCTCACCTGCGAGGTGTCGTGGTGCACCGGGAACCCCCAGGAGCGCAGCGCCAGCAGCGCCTGGTAGTGGGTCTCGAACTGCGGCCCGCCCTCTTGCGGCGGCGACAGCTCGCCCCAGCCGTAGGCGAAGAAGCTCAGCGGCCGCTGGCGCGCGATCGCCGGATCGAGCTGGCGCACGGCGCCGGCGGCGGCGTTGCGCGGATTGACGAAGGTCTTTTCGTTCTTCGCGCCTTTGGCGATCTTCTCGCGCTGGCGCTCGTTGAGTGTTTCGAAGTCGTCGCGCCGCATGTAGACCTCGCCGCGCACTTCGAGCACGGGCGGCGCATAGATGACAGCCCCCACGCTTGGGGCGCCCGCCCCGGCGCTGCCCCCCGAGGGGGCTCGCCCGCCTTGGGGCGGCCCGGCGGCGGTCGGCAACTTCAACGGAATCTGCCCGATCTGCCGGATGTTCTGCGTCACTTCCTCGCCGACTTCGCCGTCGCCGCGGGTGGCGGCCTGCACCAGCACGCCGTTCTCGTAGCGCAGGTTGATCGCCAGGCCGTCGAACTTGAGTTCAGCCACGTACTCCACCGGCGGCTCGGATTCGGCCAGCCCGAGCTCGCGCCGGACCCGGGCGTCGAAGTTCAGGGCGCCCGAGGGTTGGGTGTCGGTCTCGGTGCGGATCGACAGCATGGGCACGCGGTGCCGCACCTTGGTGAAGCCGTCCAGCGTGGCGCCACCGACACGCTGGGTGGGCGAATCGGGCGCCTGCAGTTGCGGATGGTCAGCCTCCAGCTGCTGCAGCTCGCGAAACAGCCGGTCGTATTCGGCGTCCGGGATCTGGGGCGCATCGAGCACGTAGTAGCGGTGGGCGTGGTCGTGCAGCAGCTCGCGCAGCGCTTCCACCTTCTCCCGGACCGAGGCCGACGTCGCCATCGCGCCGGCCCTCAGGAGAACAGCCGGCGCGCCAGCACCGAGCCGGCCGACAGGTCGCGGCCGTCCAGCGTGTCGTAGAGCTGTTCCAGGTCGGCGCCGATGCCGTCCAGCGCCTCGACCCGGATCACCTGGCCGTTGTCGTCGGTGATCAGGCCATCCATGGAGGCGGCCAGCGCGATCGCCGATTCGCGCATCCGCACGAAGGGCCGCTCGCTGCGGTCCACCTGCGGCACGTCCAGGCTGAGCGTCACCTCGCGGATCGCCGACAACGCCGGGTCCTCGGCCATCGCGGCCTGGGTATCGAAGGTCAGGCCCAGCACCGGCGGCAGGCCCTGCGCCTGCGCCGGCAGCACCATCCGGCCCGGGATCACGCCGGAGACGAAGCCCAGCCGCGCCGCGTTCTGCTGCACGTAGCCCGGGCTCCACGCGGCGTTGCGCGCCCGCAGCGTGAAACCGAGCTGGGCATCATGGTCGCTGGCGAACTGGTCCAGTTCGCGGGCACGGGCCACCTCGTGCAGCATCTCCGGGAACTCGGGCGAGCCGTTGACCGCATCGGCGAAGGCCTGCGCCTTCATCACGAACTCGGAGTATTCGATCTCGTTCAAGGCGCCGGTGCGATTGGCCATCTGCACGCCGGCCTGGAACGCGCTGTAACGCTGGCCGGCGTGGGGCGCTTCCCACTCGCCGCCGGTGATGTTCAGGCCCTCGACGGCGAACGGCTTGCTGCCGGCGCGGCGCGTCGTCGGCATGGCGGCCAGCGCCGCTTCGCCGGAGACATGCGACTCCAGCACGATCGGGGCGATCACGTCGATCAGCGCGTCCAGCCCGGGCTTTTTCTCCGGCATGGGCAGGGGCACGGGATCGGTGTCGGTGTCGAATGCCGGCTCCCGCCGTTCGGCCAGTGGATCGACCGGGCCGGTGGCGGCCGCCGGGCTGTCCGGCAGGGCCTGGCGCGGCGTGTTGCGGCGCGAGGTCCAGGTCTGCCAGGCCACCAGCGCCGCCAGTACCAGGCCGCCGATGATGGCCAGCCCCAGGGTGAAACTGCTCAACGGAAATTCCTTCATGCGGCTTCGGCCATCGAGACGGCGGAATCCATGTCCACGGCCACGATGCGGGACACCCCTTGTTCCTGCATGGTGACGCCGATCAGCTGTTCGGCCATCTCCATCGCGATCTTGTTGTGGCTGATGAACAGGAACTGGGTTTCGCGGCTCATGCTGGTGACCAGCTTGGCATAGCGCTCGGTGTTGGCGTCGTCCAGCGGCGCGTCGACTTCGTCCAGCAGGCAGAACGGCGCCGGGTTGAGCTGGAAGATCGCGAACACCAGCGCGATGGCGGTGAGCGCCTTCTCGCCGCCGGACAGCAGGTGGATGGTCTGGTTCTTCTTGCCGGGCGGCTGCGCCAGCACCTGCACCCCGGAGTCCAGGATTTCCTCGCCCGTCATCACCAGCTTCGCGTTGCCGCCGCCGAACAGCTCGGGGAACATCTTGCCGAAGTGCTCGTTGACCGTGTTGAAGGTGCCGGCCAGCAGGTCACGGGTCTCCGCGTCGATCTTCCTGATCGCGTCTTCCAGCGTGGTCATGGCCTCGTTCAGGTCGGCCGACTGCGCGTCCAGGAACTGCTTGCGCTCGCGCGCCGTCGTCAGTTCCTCCAGCGCCGCCAGGTTGACTGCGCCGAGCGCCGCGATCTCGCGGTGCAGGCGGTCGATCTCGTTCTGCATGCCGGACAGCTTGACATTGCCGTCCTGGATCGATTTCGCCACCGCTTCCAGGTCGGCCTGGGCGTCGGTCAGCAGCTGCGTGTATTGCTCCAGGCCCAGGCGGGCCGCCTGTTCCTTCAGCTGCATTTCGACAATGCGTTGGCGCATCGGGTCCAGCTCGCGTTCCAGCGTCAGTCGTCTCTCGTCGCTGGCCCTCAGCTTGGCCGTCAGGTCGTCGTACTCGCTGCGTTTGGCGCCGAGCGCGGTCTCGCGCTCCAGCTTCAGGGCCAGTGCGCTTTGCAGGCCGGCCTGGGCGGCGGCGTCGGTCAGGCGCGCGAGTTCTTCGCGGGCCCGGCCTTCTTCGGTGGCAATCGTCTCGGCCTGCTGGGCGGCGGTGGCGATGGCGCGCTGCAACTCACCGCGCCGCGCCTCCAGCGAGCGCTGCGAGAACTGCGCCTCCTGGGCCTGGCGCTCCAGGCTGCGCTGCTGCTCGCGGCTCTCCACCAGCTTGCGTTCGGCATCGATCACCCGTTCATCGAGCTGGGCGTGGCGCTCCTGGTTGTCCGCCAGCTGCATGTCCAGTTCCTCGAACCGGCCCTCGGCCGTCACGCGGCGCTCCTGCAATTGCTCCAGTTGGCCATCGACTTCTGCCAGGTCGGCGGCGATCTGCTCGCCGCGGGCCCGGGTCTGCTCGGCCAGTTGCGTCAGGCGCAGCGTCTCGACCTGCAGTTCGTGGGCCTTGCCCTGGGTCTCGGCCGCTTCGCGCCGCGACAGCACCAGCCGCTGGGAAGCGTCGGTGTAGGCCGCCTCGGCGCGCACCAGCGCCGAACGCGCTTCCTCGGTGATCAGGTGCTGGCCGCGCAGCTGCTTGTCGAGGTTCTCGATTTCCTGCTGGCGCGCCAGCAGGCCGGCCTGCTCGGAGTCCTGGGCGTAGAAGCTGACGCTATGGGCAGTGACGGCGTGGCCGCTCTTGACGTAGATGACTTCGCCGGCCTGCAGCTTGCCGCGGCCTTCCAGCGCTTCCTCGAAGCTGGTTGCGGTGTAGCAGCCATGCAGCCAGTCGACCAGCAGGGCCTTCTGGCCGGCGTCGTTCAGGCGCAGCAGGTCGGCCAGCCGCGGCAGCGCGGAGGCTGCCTCGGGCGCGCCGGCCTGCGGCGGGCTGTAGAAGGCCAGTTTGGCCGGCGGCGCGTCGTTGCCGAAGGCGCGGACCATCTCCAGCCTCGAGACCTCCAGCGAATTCATGCGCTCGCGCAGCGCCGCTTCCAGCGCGCTTTCCCAGCCCTGCTCGATGTGGATGCGGCTCCACAGTCCCTGCAATCCGTCCAGGCCGTGCCTGGCCAGCCAGGGGCGCAGCTTGCCGTCGGTCTTGACCTTTTCCTGCAAGGCCTTGAGCGCCTCCAGCCGGGCCGACAGACCGGCCTGCTTGTCGCCTTCGGTGTTGACGGCCTGCTGGCGGCCGCGGCGGTCCTCGTCGAGCTGCGGCACCTGCTCCTGCAGTTCGTGCAAGCGGCCTTCGGCGGTTTCGGCCGCTTCCTGCGCGCCGGCCAGCTGCGCCTGCAGATGGGTCAGGCGCGCCTCGTCGGGCGCGGCAAGCGCGTTGCGGTCGGCGGCCAGCTTGTCGCGCCGCAGGTTCAGCGCGCGCGACTGCTCCTCGATGTTGCGCTGGTCGGCGGCCAGCACCTGGATCTGCTGCTGCACCTGGGACACGCTGGCGCGCTGCTCGGTGGAACGGGCCTGCGCCTGGCGCAGGGCCTCTTCCAGATCCGGCAGCTGCTGAGCCTGTTCTTCCACCTGGGCGGCCAGCAAGATGGCCTTCTCTTCGGCTTGCACGCCCTGCCCGGCCAGCGTCTCGATTTCAGCCGTGGCGTCGTCCCTGCGGCCGGCCCACTGCGCGGTCTGTTCCTTCAGCTGGGCCAGCCGCTGCTCGACCCGCTGCCGGCCCTCGACCACGAAGCGGATCTCCGCCTCCAGCCGGCCCACTTCGGCGCTCGCTTCATAGAGCTGGCCCTGGGCCTGGTTGACCTGGTCGCCGGCGGCATAGTGCGCCTGCCGGATCGTCTCCAGGTCGCTCTCGATCCGGCGCAGGTCGGCCACCCGCGACTCGAGGTCGTTGACGGCCTTCTCGGCCTCGGCCTTCACCCGGCCCTGGTCGACCTCGCTCTCGGCGCGCTTGAGAAACCACAGCTGGTGCTGCTTGAGGGTGGCCTGGGATTGCCAGTCGTTGTATTTCTGGGCCACCTCGGCCTGCTTTTCCAGCTTGTCGAGGTTGCTGTTCAACTCGCGCAGGATGTCCTCGACCCGCGTGAGGTTCTCGCGGGTGTCGCCGAGCCGGCTCTCGGTCTCGCGGCGGCGCTCCTTGTACTTGGAGACACCGGCCGCCTCCTCCAGGAACAGGCGCAGTTCCTCGGGCTTGGATTCGATGATGCGGCTGATGGTGCCCTGGCCGATGATGGCGTAGGCGCGCGGGCCCAGGCCGGTGCCCAGGAACACGTCCTGCACGTCGCGCCGGCGCACCGGCTGGTTGTTGATGTAGTAGCTGCTGGTGCCGTCGCGGGTCAGCACGCGCTTGACGGCAATCTCGGCGAACTGGCCCCACTGGCCGCCGGCCCGGTGGTCGGCGTTGTCGAACACCAGTTCCACCGAGGCGCGCGAGGAGGGCTTGCGGGTGGTCGTGCCGTTGAAGATCACGTCCTGCATCGACTCGCCGCGCAGCTCGCTGGCGCGCGACTCGCCCAGCACCCAGCGCACGGCGTCCATGATGTTGGACTTGCCGCAGCCGTTGGGACCGACCACGCCCACCAGCTGCCCGGGCAACATGAAGTTGGTGGGTTCGGCGAAGGACTTGAACCCGGATAACTTGATGGAATTGAGGCGCACTTGGCTCTAGCGGAAGGCTGACGTTGGCAGGGAAGCCGGCTGGCCCGGCAGGGTGGCTGGGATGATACCGGAGCGGTCGGCGGCCTCTCCTGCAACCAGCCGTTACGGCGGCCCCGCAAGCCGCCCGTTTCTGGCAGGGTAGGCACCGGAGGTTCCCAAGCGATGAAAACCGTTCTTCTTCCCTGCGGATCGCGGTTGCCGGCGCTGGGCCAGGGCACCTGGAACATGGGCGACGACCCGGCGCAGCGCGCCGAGGAGCTCGCCAGCCTGCGCCTGGGGATCGACCTGGGCCTGACCCTGATCGACACCGCGGAGATGTACGGCGACGGCCTGTCCGAGAGCCTGGTCGGCGAAGCGATCGCCGGCCGGCGCGACGAGGTGTTCCTGGTCAGCAAGGTCTATCCGCACAACGCTTCGCGCAAGGCCATGCGCAAGTCCTGCGAGGCGAGCCTTCGGCGGCTGGGCACCGACCATCTCGACCTCTACCTGCTGCACTGGGCCGGCAGCGTGCCGCTGGAGGACACACTCGCGGCTTTTGCCGACCTGCGGCGCGACGGCCTGATCCGGCAGTTCGGTGTCAGCAACCTCGACCTGGCCGCCATGCGCGAGCTCTGGGAGCTGCCGGGCGGCTCGCGCGTGCAGACCGACCAGCTGCTGTACAACCTCGCGCGGCGCGGCATCGAACACGATCTGCTGCCCTGGCTGCACGAACGCGGCGTGCCGACGATGGCCTATTCGCCGATCGAGCAGGGCCGGCTGGCGGCCGACCCGCGCCTCGCGAAGTTCGCCGCCCGCCACGCCATGACGGCGGCGCAGGTGGCGCTGGCCTGGCTGCTGGCGCGGGACGGCGTGATCGCGATCCCCAAGACCGCCAGCCGGGCGCGCCTGCAGGAGAACTTCGAGACCCTCGAGCATCCGCTCGACGCCGAGGCCCTGGCCGAACTTGACCGGCTGTTCCCACCGCCGAAGGGGCCGGTGCCGCTGGCAATGCTCTAACGTCAGCTCACCTCTTCATGCAGGCACAGGTAATTGCCTTCCGGATCGCGAAACCACGCCGCCTTTTCCGAGCCGAGCACGCAGACGTGGTCCACGGTCTTCAGGCCCGGGAAATCGTAGTCCTCGAACACCACGCCAGCCTGCTCCAGCGTCCTGATGCCTTGCGTGATGTCCCGGACCTCGAAGCTCAGGGCCGTGTGGTCGGCCTTGGTGCCGCCCTCCTTGGGGAACAGCGCCAGGATGGCCCCGCTGCCGCAGCGGTAGACGAACTTGCCGTCCGCCTTCGGTCCCTCGGGCCGCAAGCCCAGCTTGCCCTCGTAGAAGGCGCGGGCGCGTTGCATGTCCTTCACCGGCAGGATGGTGGTGACAGGCGCTTCGGACAGCAGGTTGGACAGCATGGTGGTTCTCCTGGGAGCGGGATGGCAACAATAGTCGGCCCCGGCCCGCCTTTCCAGCGCAATCAGGCGATGGCGGGATGGGGGGCGGCGAGACGCCGGTCCATCAGTGCGAACCACAGCGGCGGGACGGCGGCCAGCCAGACGCAGCCGGCATAACCGGTGGGCAGCTGCGGGCCGGGCAGCGCCCGCAGCTGCGGGAACGGCGTCAGCGCGTGCATGTGGTGGTCCGAATGGCGCTGCAGGTTGGCCAGCAGGCTGTTGCTCAGCACATGGTCGGCGTTCCAGGCGTGCCGCAGGCCGAACGGCTCGCGCCGCCCGTCGGCGTCCACGCGGCGCTGCAGGCCGTAGTGCTCGATGTAGTTCACGGTTTCCAGCAGCCAGATTGCCATCGCCGACTGGCCGAGCCAGAAGGCCAGCATCTTCGCTTCGCCCAGCACCGCCAGCGCCAGCACGAACGCCAGGTTCAGCCCCCAGCACCAGGCCAGTGGACTGGACAGCCAGCCGCGGCCCGTTCGGCGCAGGAATTGCCGCTCCAGCCGCCAGCCGTCGGTGAAACTGCCGGCCAGCGTGCGCGGCAGGAAGCGCCACAGGCTCTCGCCGCGTCTCGCGCTGGCCGGGTCGTCCCAGGTGGCGGCTCGCGGATGGTGGCCGCGGTAATGCTCCACCATGAAGTGGCTGTAATTGACGCTGGCCATCAGCAGCCAGCCCAGCGCCCGATCCATGCGGCTGCGGCTGTGGCCCAGCTCGTGGGCAAAGGTGATGCCCTGCGCGCCGGTGATGAAGCCGATGCCGAAGGCCAGGCCCGCCAGTTGCAGCCAGTCGCTGTCGGCCGCCGCGCGCAGGCCGGCCAGCAACAGGGCCAGTTGCAACGGCACGTAGAGCCGCAGCAGCCAGCGCAGTTGCGGCTGGGCGCCGACCGGCGCTGGCGAGCGCTGGGCGCCGGGCCAGAACGCATCCACCAAGGCAATCAGGATCCAGGTGATCAGCGCGCCCCAGAACACCGACGCGGGATGGCGCAGCACATTGAGCAGTGTCAGGCCCGGCAACAGCAGGACCAGCAGGAAGCGGGCGTCGGACAGGCGCCAGGGCGGTGCAGTCATGCATGCCATTGGAGCATGCCGGTGCGCAGAGTCAAGGCAGCCGCCGCTGCCGTCATCTCGCCCAGGCCGCAAGCAAGCCGACTGCCAGTGCCGTATGGACCAGCAGGCCTGGCGCCAGTGCGCCCGCATAAGCGCGCCCGCCACTGAGCCAGGCTGTGGCAAATTTGCTCAGCGCATGAACCGCCAGCGCCACCATCAAGGCGATGCGGGTCGGCGCCGTGGCCGTCGGTGCCTGCGCCAGCACAGCCGCTGCGGCCGAATGCAGGTCGACCAGCGCCGCCAGCCAGGTGGCCGCCAGCAGCCCGCCGTTACCCAGCCACAGTGTCAGCGCATACACGGCGGCCTGCACACCGGTCAGCAAGGCCGCGACCAGCGCGGCGCTGCGCAGGCTGAACATGGGCTGCGTGTCCGCCGACCCATCCGATCGCGCCATCGGACTTGCCGCGCTTGCCGCCGCTGCATCGCGCACCATCCACGCGCCCCACAGGAACGCGAGCGCGGCGCCGGCCAGCGCCGGCAGCCAGAGCACAGCCAGCCACGCCGGCTGCACCGCTGCCGCCACCGCCAGCAGTTGCAGCAAGGTGGCGACGCAAGACAGCAGGGCCGCGCCGGCCGCCTGCGACGGTGCCGCCCGGCCCTGCCGCACGTCGGCGCCCAGCGTGGCAATGGTGGCCGTGCTCGAAACGAAGCCGGACGCCAGCGCCGACAGCATGAGCGCCTGGCGGGCCTGCAGCAGGCGCCGGCACAGGTGGGCCAACGCCTGGATCGCAAGCAACACCACCAGCAGCGTTGTGATGGTGCGGGGATTGAGCACCGGTCCCCACAGTGGACGGTCTGGCATCAATGGCAGGGCAATCAGGGCCAGCGCCCCCAGCACGATGCCGTCGCGCAACTCGGCCGGCTGCAGCCACTGGCGGGCGAAGTGGTGAATGCGCTCGCGGCCGGCCAGCAGGGCCGTGACCGTCACGGCCAGGGCTGCTGCCAGCAGCAGGTTGGCCGTGCACAGGGCCCCGATCAGGTAGGCCAGCAGCAGCGCGATTTCGGTGGTGACGCCCGGATCGCCCGAGCGGTCGCGCCGCGACGCGGCGACTCCCAGCGCGGCGACAAAGGCGGCGCCGACCAGCGTCAGCCACACCGCGCCGACCAGCATCGCGACGGCGCCCAGCAGCGACACCAGCGCGAAGCTGCGTACCCCAGCCAGTGCCCGGCCGGGCCCGCTGCCCTTGCGCCGTTCCCGTTCCACGCCGATCAGCAGGCCGCAGCCCAGCGCCACGGCCAGGGCGACGGCGGCCGCACTCGGTGGCAGCAGGAGCTCAGGCAAGCGCGGTATCCCGGGTCATGGCGGCCATGCTAACCGGCAGCCGCTGCGCGGGGCGGCCACTGGAGTCCATCCCGGATAATGGCTCACCATGAACCCCTTGTTGTCCCGCCTGCAGCCCTACCCGTTCGAGCGGCTGCGCGAGCTGTTCGCGGGCGTCACGCCCAACCCCGCCTATCGCCCGATCAGCCTGGGCATCGGCGAGCCAAAGCACCCCACGCCCGAATTCATCAAGCAGGCACTCAACGCGGCCATGTACGACGCCAGCAGCGACCTGTCGGCCTACCCGCCGACGGCCGGTACGCCGAAGCTGAGGGAGGCGTTCACCGGCTGGCTGCAGCGGCGCTATGGCCTGGCCGTGGATCCGGCAACCCAGGTGCTGCCGGTCAACGGCTCGCGCGAAGCACTGTTCGCCTTCGCCCAGACCGTGATCGACCCGACACCCCCGCCGCCGGGCCGCCCCAAGGCGGGGGACGCCCCCTCGGGGGGCAGCGAACCACACGAAGTGGGGAGCGTGGGGGCCACGATCCGGCCGGTGGTGGTCTGTCCAAATCCCTTCTATCAGATCTACGAGGGCGCGGCCCTGCTGGGCGGCGCCGATCCGTACTACGCGCCCAGCGACCCGGCCCGCAACTTCGCCGTCGACTGGGACAGCGTGCCGGCCGACATCTGGGCCCGCACCCAGCTGCTGTTCGTCTGCTCGCCCGGCAATCCCACCGGCGCGGTCATGCCGCTGGATGAATGGAAGAAGCTGTTCGAGCTGTCCGACCGCCACGGCTTCGTGATCGCCTCCGACGAGTGCTACAGCGAGATCTATTTCTCGGGCGAGCCGCCGCTGGGCGGGCTGGAAGCGGCGGCGAAGCTGGGGCGGGCCGATTTCCGCAACCTGGTGTCCTTCACCAGCCTGTCCAAGCGCAGCAACGTGCCCGGCCTGCGCAGCGGCTTCGTGGCCGGTGACGCCCGGCTGATCAAGCAATTCCTGCTCTATCGCACCTACCATGGCAGCGCCATGAGCCCGGTGGTGCAGGCGGCCAGCATCGCGGCCTGGGGCGACGAGCGGCATGTGGTGGAAAACCGGGCCCTGTACCGTGCAAAGTTCTCGGACGTGACGCCTTTGCTGGCCCAGGCGCTCGATGTGCGGCTGCCCGACGCCGGCTTCTACCTGTGGGCCAATGTGGGAGAAAGCGACACTGCATTCGCCCGCGACCTGCTGGCTCAATACAATGTGACCGTGCTGCCGGGCAGCTACCTTGCCCGCGAGAGCGGGCGTGGCCCCAACCCCGAGGATGGGAACGCCCCGGGGAACAACCCGGGGCAGGGCCGCATCCGCATGGCCCTGGTGGCCGGCACAGCCGAATGCGTGGAAGCCGCGCAACGCATCGTCCAGTTCGTGAAAACCAGATCGAAGTAATTTCAATGACCCAACAGCTCCAGCAGACCATCGACGCCGCGTGGGAGAACCGCGCCAACATCTCGCCCAAGTCGCCGCCCAAGGACGTGGTCGACGCGGTCGAACATGTGATCGCCGCCCTGAACAAGGGTGAGCTGCGCGTGGCCACCCGCGAGAGCGTGGGCAAGTGGACGGTCCACCAGTGGATCAAGAAGGCCGTGCTGCTGTCGTTCCGGTTGAAGGACAACGAGCTGATGCGCGCCGGCGACCTGGGCTTCTACGACAAGGTGCCCACCAAGTTCGGCCACCTGACGGCCGGGGAAATGGCCGCCACCGGCGTGCGCGTCGTCCCGCCGGCGGTGGCGCGGCGCGGCAGCTTCATCGCCAAGGGCGCGATCCTGATGCCCAGCTACGTGAACATCGGCGCCTACGTCGACGAAGGCACGATGGTGGACACCTGGGCCACGGTGGGCAGCTGCGCCCAGGTCGGCAAGAACGTCCACCTGTCCGGCGGTGTCGGCCTGGGCGGCGTGCTGGAGCCGCTGCAGGCCAACCCGACCATCATCGAGGACAACTGCTTCATCGGCGCCCGCTCCGAGGTGGTGGAAGGCGTGATCGTCGAGGAGAACTCGGTGATCTCGATGGGCGTGTACCTGGGCCAGAGCACCCCGATCTACGACCGCGAGGCCGACACCGTGAGCTACGGCCGCATCCCCGCCGGCTCGGTGGTGATCGCGGGCAACCTGCCCAAAGCCGGCGGCAAGTACAGCCTGTACGCCGCCATCATCGTCAAGCGGGTGGACGCCAAGACGCGCGCCACCACCAGCCTGAACGAGCTGTTGCGTCCCTGATTCCTGAAGAAAGACCCCTTATGAGCACGATGGAGCGGATCCTGAGGTTGATGGGCGAGAAGAAGGCGTCGGACATCTACCTGTCAGCCTATGCCCCGGCGATGATCAAGATCAACGGCCAGTGCCTGCCGATCAACGCCCAGCTGCTGCCGGCCGACGCGCCCAAGTCGCTGCTGGCGGAGGTGCTGCCGGCCGTCCGCATCAAGGAGCTGGAGGACACGGGCGAACTGAACATGGCGCAGCCGATTGCCGGGGTCGGCAACTTCCGCTTTTCCGCCATGCGCCAGCGCGGCACCTACGCCGTGGTGGTTCGCTTCATCAGCACCGACATCCCGGCGCTGGCGTCGCTGAACGTGCCGATGATCCTGGGCGACCTGATCATGGCCAAGCGCGGCCTGCTGCTGATGGTGGGCGCCACGGGCGCCGGCAAGAGCACGACGCTGGCCTCGATGATGGATTACCGCAACGAGAAGGTCAGCGGCCACATCCTCACCATCGAAGACCCGGTGGAGTTCCTGTTCACCAACAAGAAGTCGGTGGTCAACCAGCGCGAGGTCGGCACCGACACCCAGTCGATGGCGATCGCGCTGAAGAACGCGCTGCGCCAGGCGCCGGACGTGATCCTGGTCGGCGAGATCCGCGACCGCGAAACCATGTCGGCCGCGATCGCCTACGCCCAGTCGGGCCACCTGTGCCTGGCCACCATGCACGCCAACAACAGCTACCAGGCGCTGAACCGGATCCTGAGCTTCTACCCGGTCGAAGTGCGGGCCACCATGCTCGGCGACCTGGCTGCCGCATTGAAGGCCGTGGTCTCGCAGCGGCTGCTGCGCACCGTCACCGGCAGCCGGGCGCCGGCGGTGGAGGTGATGCTCAACACCAAGCTGATCGCGGAGCTGATCGAAAAGGGCGACTTCTCCGGCGTCAAGGAGGCGATGGAGAAGTCCATGGCCGAAGGCTCGCAGACCTTCGAGCAGGACATTGCCCGCATGATCGTCGACGGCATCGTGGAGAAGAAGGAAGGCCTGGCCTACGCCGACTCCCCCACCAACCTGCAATGGCGGCTGCAGAACGACTTCGCCGGCAAGGACGCCCAGTTCGCCGAGGAAGGCGCGAGCGAGGAAGACCTGTCGGAGGAAGCGTCCTTCACCGAGATCACGCTGGACGTCAAGCATTGAAGCCAATGTTCCTGACATGAAGGCGCTGCATCTCACGGAAGAACTGATCTCCCGGCCGTCGCTCACGCCGGACGACCAGGGCTGCCAGCGCATCCTGGCGCAGCGGCTGGCGCCGCTGGGCTTCGCCTGCGAAACCATCGAGAGCGGCCCGGAGAACTTCCGCGTCACCAACCTGTGGGCCAAGCGGCCCGGCACGCTGACCCGCGGCGGCGCCGGCAAGACCTTCGTGTTCGCGGGCCACACCGACGTTGTGCCCACCGGCCCGCTGGAGCAGTGGAGCAGCAACCCGTTCGTGCCCACGCACCGTGACGGCAAGCTGTACGGCCGCGGCGCCGCCGACATGAAGACCTCGATCGCCGCCTTCGTGGTGGCCGTCGAGGAATTCCTCAAAGCCACCCCGGAGCCGGCGCTCTCCATCGCCCTGCTGATCACCAGCGACGAGGAAGGCCCGAGCGTCGACGGCACCGTGGTGGTCTGCGAGAAGCTCAAGGCGCGCGGCGAACAGCTCGATTACTGCATCGTCGGCGAGCCGACCTCGGTCCAGCGGCTGGGCGACATGGTCAAGAACGGCCGGCGCGGCAGCATGAGCGGCAAGCTCACCGTCAAGGGCGTGCAGGGCCACATCGCCTATCCGCAGCTGGCGCTGAACCCGATCCACAAGGCGATGCCGGCGCTGGCCGAACTGGCCGCGATCCAGTGGGACGAGGGCAACGCCTTCTTCCAGCCGACCAGCTGGCAGATGAGCAACATCCACGCCGGCACCGGCGCCGGCAACGTGATTCCGGGACGGCTGGAAGTGGACTTCAACTTCCGCTACTCCACCGAGTCCACCGCCGACGGCCTGCAGCGCCGCGTCACTGAAGTGCTGGACCGGCACGGCCTGGACCATGAGATCCAGTGGGTGGTGGGCGGCCTGCCCTTCCTGACCACGCCGGGCGAGCTGGTTGCGGCCGTGAAGGACGCGATCCACGGCGAGACCGGCGTGACCGCCGAGCTGTCCACCACCGGCGGCACCAGCGACGGCCGCTTCATCTCGCGCATCTGCCCGCAGGTGGTCGAGTTCGGCCCGCTCAACGCCAGCATCCACAAGATCGACGAGCATGTGGCGGTCGCGGACATCGAGCCGCTGAAGAACATCTACCGCCGCACCCTCGACCACCTCAACTCGAGGCTGTCATGACGGTGATCGAACTGATCGAGGCGAGCGCGCAGCGGCTCGCCGATGCCGGCGTGGCCTTTGGCCACGGGACGGCCAACGCCTTCGACGAAGCGGCCTGGCTGGTGCTGTGGAAGCTGGGCTATCCGCTGGACCAGATCGACGAGCACGCCGACAAACCAGTGGCGCCGCAGCAGCTGGCCGCCGTCGACACCCTGCTGGCCGAACGGATCGCCAGCCGCAAGCCGGCCGCCTACCTGACCCGCGAGGCGTGGCTGCAGGGCGTGCCCTTCTACATCGACGAGCGCTCGATCGTGCCGCGCAGCTTCATCGCCGAGATCATCGACAACGGCGAGATCGACTACTGGCTGGGCGAACACACGCACCGGGTGCTGGACCTGTGCACCGGCAACGGCAGCCTGGCGGTGATCGCCGCGCTGTGCTGGCCCGATGTGAGCGTGGCCGCGGCCGACATCTCGCCCAAGGCGCTGGAAGTGGCGCGCATCAACGTCGACAAGCACGCCCTGGCGGACCGCATCACCCTGATCCATTCCGACGGCCTGCAGGGCGTGCGCGGCGTGTTCGACCTGATCCTGTGCAACCCGCCCTACGTCAACACGCAGAGCATGGCGCGGCTGCCGGCCGAGTACCAGGCCGAGCCGAAGCTGGCGCTGGCCGGCGGCGCCGATGGCATGGACTTCATCCGCCGGCTGCTGGCCGACGCGCCGGCCCACATGAGCGAGCACGCGGTGCTGGTGCTGGAGATCGGCAACGAGCGCGCCAATTTCGAGGCGGCCTTTCCCCGCCTGCCCGCCGTCTGGCTGGAAACCAGCGCCGGCGACGACCAGGTGCTGCTGCTCACGCGCGAAGCGCTTCTCACTTTGTCATCCCGGCCCTGAGCCGGGATCCATGGACCCGCATTGATCACTCTTAAAAACGTCACCCTGCGCCGCAGCGCCAAGGTCCTGCTGGACAAGGTCTCCGTCACGCTCAACCCCGGCGAAAAGGTCGGCCTGGTCGGGCGCAACGGCGCCGGCAAGTCCACCCTGTTCGGCCTGTTCACCGGCGTGCTGCACGAGGACAGCGGCGACTTCTCGCTGCCGGCGCAATGGCAGCTGGCGCAGGTGGAACAGAACATGCCGGAGACCGAAGAGTCGGCCACCGACTTCGTGCTGGGTGGCGACACCCGGCTGGCGGGTCTGCGCGCGGTGCTGACGCAGGCCGAGGAAAGCGGCGACGGCATGGCCATCGCCCATGCCTATACCGACCTGGCCGACGC
Source organism: Burkholderiales bacterium (assembly GCA_038244915.1). Taxonomy (GTDB): domain Bacteria; phylum Pseudomonadota; class Gammaproteobacteria; order Burkholderiales; family Burkholderiaceae_C; genus Ramlibacter. The sequence goes on from JBBRSZ010000005.1 coordinate 142,719, forward strand.
CGGCGAGCACGACGCGGTGCCGCGGGCCCAGGCGCTGATCCTGGGCCTGGGCTTCAAGACCCACGAGCTGGAGAGCCCGGTCAACAGCTTCTCCGGCGGCTGGCGCATGCGGCTGCAACTGGCGCGGGCGCTGATGTGCCCGTCCGACCTGCTGCTGCTGGACGAGCCGACCAACCACCTGGACCTCGACGCCCTCGTGTGGCTGGAGGCCTGGCTCAAGCGTTACCAGGGCACGATGATCGTGATCAGCCACGACCGCGAGTTCCTCGACGCGGTCACCGACGTCACGCTGCACATCGACAACCAGGGCCTGACGCGCTACGGCGGCAACTACAGCGCCTTCGAGACCCTGCGCTCGCAGCAGCTGGAGCTGCAGCAGTCGGCCTTCTCCAAGCAGCAGGACAAGATCGCCCACCTGAAGAAGTTCATCGACCGCTTCAAGGCCAAGGCCAGCAAGGCCCAGCAGGCGCAAAGCCGGGTCAAGGCGCTGGAGCGGATGGAGAAGATCGCTCCGGTGCTCGCGGATGCCGACTTCACCTTCGAATTCAAGGAGCCGGCGAACCTGCCCAACCCGATGCTGGCGATCAGCGACGGCGAGTTCGGTTACCTGGTCGACGGCGAGAAGACGACCATCGTGCGCGGCGTCAACCGCTCGGTGCTGGCCGGCCAGCGGATCGGCATCCTGGGCGCCAACGGCCAGGGCAAGTCGACCCTGGTCAAGACCATCGCCGGCGACATCCCGCTGCTCTCGGGCACGATCACGCAGGGCAAGGGCCTGTCGATCGGCTACTTCGCCCAGCAGGAACTGGACGTCCTGCGTCCGCCGGACAACCCGCTGGAACACATGACGCGGCTGGCGCGCGAGGTCGGCCCGCAGGCGCGCGAGCAGGAACTGCGCAACTTCCTGGGCACCTTCAACTTCAGCGGCGACATGGTGCGCCAGGCTGTCGGCACCATGAGCGGCGGCGAGAAGGCGCGGCTGGTGCTGGCGATGATGGTCTGGCAGCGCCCCAACCTGCTGCTGATGGACGAGCCGACCAACCACCTGGACCTGGCGACCCGCGAGGCGCTGTCGATGGCGCTCAACGAATTCGAGGGCACCGTGATGCTGGTCAGCCACGATCGCCATTTGTTGCGGGCGGTGTGCGACGAGTTCTGGCTGGTCGGGCGCGGCGTGGTCGCGCCGTTCGACGGCGACCTCGACGACTACCAGAAGTACCTGCTGGACGAATCCAAGCGGCTGCGCGAGCAGGCCAAGCTCGATCGGAGCGCAGCGCTGGTGGCGCCGGTGGCGGCGCCGGAACCGCGCAAGAACGACGCCCAGCAGCGCCAGCAGCTGTCGGCACGCCTGAAGCCCTTGCGCAAGGATCTGGAGCAGGCCGACCAGCGGATGCAGCAGCTGTCGAAGGACAAAGCGGCCCTCGAGGCGCGGCTGGCGACCCGGCTGGCCCCGGCCGCCATGGCCGAGGGCGGCAAGCAGCTCAAGGCGATCAACGACGAGCTTGCCGCGCTGGAAGAGCGCTGGCTCGCGTTGTCGGGCGACATCGAATCGATTGAAACGACTTCCTGATACCTTGCGGGACAGACCTTCAGCTCTGTCCTCAACTGATCACCTTGCGGGACAGACCTTCAGCTCTGTCCCCAACCGATCAACCGCGGCTGCGGTAAGGTAGCGCATGGCCTCATCGCTGCAACTGTCTGAAGGAAACCCCGCGCTCGCCGAGCGCGTGCGTCATTGCCGGCGCCTGTTGAACCGGCGCGCCCTGGTGGCCGCCGCCGCCAGCGCCATGCCGGTGCCCGGGCTGGACTGGGCCGTCGACGCTGCCCTGCTCTCGCGCCTGGTGCCGGAAATCAATGCGCAATTCGGCCTCACGCCCGAGCAACTGGACCAGCTGCCGCACCACAAGCGCGAGCAGGTGCAAAAGGCGGTGGGCGCGATCGGCTCGATGCTGATCGGCAAGTTCATCACCCGCGACCTGGTGCTGCGCTTCGCCGGCAAGGTCGGCATGCGGATGACCGCCAAGTCGGCGGCGCGTTATGTGCCGCTGGCCGGCCAGGTGGTTTCCGCGCTGGTGGGATACACCGCGATCCGCTACCTGGGCGAGGAGCACATCAAGGACTGCATCAACGTGGTGCGCAGCGCCCACCTGGCGTTGCCGCCGCCCGCGCGCTAGCCGGCGGAACTCCTGAGCGCCGCGGGCTCGCTGACCTGCTCGGTGATCCAGGCCAGCGCCTCCTTTTCGTCGTCGAACACCCGCAGCTGCGAACCCATTTCCTGCGCCGCCCGCTCGCTGTTGTGCGTGAGGCGGGACGGCGGCACGATCGAGGCCATGCGCTCGATATGGGTGAGGTCCTGGGCCACCAGCTCGCCCAGAAAGATCTGCTCGGTCGGCGTCAGTTCGCCTTCCACCTGCCGCAGGTCGACCACGACGCGGCGGTCCGACCAGTACACCGTCTCCTGGCCCACGGTGGAAACCAGCTCCACGAATTCGCGGATCGAGGCCGGCCCGGCGACCTGCACGCGCACGTAGCCGGGAAAGCGGTTGACTCGGGTGGTGAAGGCCATGACATCGATTGCGGTGCTGCGACGAGGCAATGCTACCGCGTCCCTGCCGCGCAGGCGTCCCCTTGTTCGACGAGAGGGCCGCTGGCAGAAGGTCAGGCTGCGGCCCCAGGTTGCAGCAAAGAAAAAAGGACGGGCCATGACAGCCTGTCCCTTCAATTCACTGAGCCGATGCCGGGAGGGCCTTTCAGCCCTACGATCGTGCTTCCCGTCCCGGTGTTGCCCTGATTGCCCTGTGGTCCCATTGGCCCAGTGCATGCGCCCAGTCCAAGCAGGGCGAGCAACAGAAGGGATGTCGTCGCGCATTTCATGTCGATTTCTCTCGGGTTGGCCGGTTGCCACGGAATCGGTTGACCAGAACACCCAATGGAAGACCCGAGGTCCGGTAGATGCCGTCAATTGACGCGCACCGCCGTAGGACAAGCGGACGTCCCCGTCGTCCTCACATGAAAAAAGGGACAGGCAATCCGACCCGAACCCCAGTCTTGCTTCGGTCAGGTCAGATAGGCATTGAGTACGCCGGCATCGGCGCGCAGTTCGGGCACCGTTCCCTGCGCGACGATCGACCCGCGCTTCATCAGATAGGCATAGTCGCAGATCGAAAGCGCAATCTCGGCGTTTTGCTCGACCAGCAGGATCGACTGACCCTGGCGATGCAAGGTCACGATCGCCTGGAACACCTGGTCGACGATCGCCGGTGCCAATCCCATCGATGGTTCATCAAGCACCAGCATGCGTGGCGCTGTCACCAGGGCACGGCCGATGGCCAGCATCTGCTGTTCGCCGCCGCTCATCAGGCCCGCCACCTGGCCCCGCCGTTCCTTCAGGCGCGGGAACAGGTCGTAGACCCGGGTGATCAGCTCAGGCCCGGAGCCGCGCCCGGCATAGAAGCTGAGCCTCAGGTTCTCCTCGACCGTCAGTGGCGCAACAATCATGCGCCCCTCGGGTACGAGCGCGAGACCGCGACGCACGACACGATGGACCGGCAGCGTGGAGATCTCCTCGCCACCAAGCTTGATCGAGCCGCGCACCGGCCGGTGCAACCCGGCGATGCTGCGCAAAGTCGTCGACTTGCCGGCGCCGTTGGCTCCCAGGATGGCGACCATGCTCCCCGCGCCAACCTCGAAGCTGAGGTCGGTCACGGCACGGATGGCGCCGTAGTCAGCGCCCAGCCCGGATACGGTCAGCATCGGCACTCTTTCCAAAATAGGCTGCCTGTACGTCGGGATGGGCGATGCATTCGGCTGGCGTGCCGCGGGCCAGCAGGCGCCCGAAATTCATCACCGTGACGGCACTGCAGAAGTCCTTCACCAGTCGCACGTTGTGCTCGACCATCAGAACCGTGAGCCCGCCGTCGCGCAGGCTGTGCACGAGGTTGCCGATCTCGCTCGACTCCTGCACGTTCATGCCGGCAGTGGGCTCGTCCAGCAGCAAGAGCCGCGGACTGGTGCCCAGTGCACGGGCAATCTCGACCCGTCGCTGCTCGCCGTAAGACAGGGTTTCCGCGAGCAGATGCGCGCGATGGCTCAGTTGCACACGGTCGAGCAATTCCAGCGCGTGGCGCTCGACTGCCTTGCGCGCCGCGCGCGCTTTCGGCAAGCCGAGGAAAGACGCCCACAGTGACGTGCCGCGCCGTACAAAACAACCAGCCATCACCTGCTCCAGCACCGTCATGCCGCTGAACAGCCTCACGTTCTGGTAGGTCCGCGCAATGCCTCCCGCGGCGATGACGTGGGCTGGGCTGCGCTGGATTTCGGCTCCGGCAAAACGGATCGTGCCGCTGTCGGACGGCAGCAGTCCGCTGATGAGATTGATCAACGTCGTCTTGCCGGCGCCGTTGGGACCCATCAGACCAGCAACGCTGCCCGTCAGGACCGTCATCGACAGGTCCGACACCGCAGCCACTCCACCGAAGTGCTTCTCGATGGCCTCGATTTCCAGCAGCGGCGCGGGCGTCACGGTGTTTCCCCGGCCTTGCCCCTGGTGAGCCGCAGGCGGATCGCCCGCGGGTCGACCAGCCCGCGGGGAAGGAAGATCATGATCAGCAACAGCACGATGCCGTTCGCCACATCCTGGAACTGCGGAACGATCGCCTGCGCGATCGTCGGCAGGGCCGTGAAGACGACCGCGCCGATGATGGCGCCTGCCCAGTGGTAGGAGCCGCCGAGGACCACCGAGGCGATCATCGTGAAGGCGATGTTGACGAAATAGGTGTCGGGCGAGAGGTACTGCAGCACGAGAGCCAGCAGCATGCCGCCGAGTCCGCCCACCGCGCCCGAGATCACGAAGGCGGCCGTCTGGATGCGGCGTGGCGCGATGCCCAGGGTGGCAGCGACCGACGGATCCTCGCGCACCGCTCGCGCCGCAATCCCGTACCACGACGTCGACAGGCGCCAGAACACCACCATGGCGACGAGCAGCAACAGCGCCAACAGCGCAAACGGCAGGGTGACCGGCACGCTCAGGCCGTTGACGCCGCCGGTGACACTCGGCACGTTGATGACCACGACCCGCGTGATCAGGATCAACGCAAGGCTCGCCAGCGCCATCCAGTGGCTTTCGAGCCGCAGGAAGATCAGGGCGATAACGTAGGACAGCGCAGCTCCAGCGGCGGCGGCGACCGGCAGTGCGAGCAGCGGATCGATGCCCGTCTGCAGCGCCATGCGCGCGCCGATGAAGCCGCCGAAAGCGGCGAAGGTCACCGTGGCGAAGCTCAGAATGCCCACCGACAGCACGGCGTACGTGCTGAGCGCGAAGAAGGCATTGACCATCGCGAAGGCGAGCGTGCTGCGATATGCCGCCCAGAAATCGAATAGTGCTTGCATGGTCTCAGGCGCGCGAGAAGCCGGCGCTGCCGAACAGGCCGCGTGGTCGCAACAGCAGGAACCCCAGCAGCAGCGCGTAGGTGATGCCGTCGCGCAGGCCCGAAGACAAATATTGGGCCGTCATCACCTCGAGCACGCCGAGCGCGACCCCGGCGACAGCCGTCCCCCGCACGTCGTCGTAGCCTCCCACCACCACGGCCGCGAAGCCCTTGAGCAGCAGGCCCTCGCCCAGCGAGAAAGAAACGTTCTGCGTGCTGATGCCGCCCAGAACGCCGGCGAAACCCGACGTCGCGCCTGCGAGGAAGGCGGTGATCACCACCACGTGGCGCGGGTTGACGCCGCCCAGGGAAGCGGCGGTCTGATTCCAGCCCACCGCCCGCATCGCCGCACCGAAGCGACTGCGGCGGATCAGCAGGTGCAGGCTGATCGTCACGACCAGCATGGAGACCACCGTGACGATCTGCATCGCCGGCAGAGGGATGGAGCCCAGATGGAACATGGTGCCCGGATAGCTGCCGCGCGGGAAGCTCAGGCTCTCGTGTCCGGTCGCGGTGCCGGCCAGACTGTCCAGGATGATCCAGGCCGCGATGCTGGTGATCAGCGCACTGATCATGCCCCCTGCGCCACGGCGTCGCAGCGGCTGGAACGCGATCTGGTCGACCACCACCGCCAGCAGTCCGCCGCCGAAGATGCCCGCCAGCAAGGCCGGGACGAACGGCAGGCCCAGCCGTTGCACAGCCGCCAGGGCGATGATCGCCGCCCAGCTGGCGTAGGTGCCATGGGCGGCGTTCAGGATCCCGAGCGTCGAGAAGACGATCCCGAACCCGAGGCCGAACAGGGCGTACAGCGAGCCGAGAGCGAGACCGTTGATCAGCTGTGCGAGGAACAGTTCCATCGGGGTGGCCTGGCTATTTGGCCGGGGTCCACGGCACGACCTTGCCGTCCGCCGTCCAGTTCATCACCAGGGTGCCGGTGGTTTCAGCCTGCCCGTCCTTCATCTCCTCGCCGCCATAGACCTGGTGCTCGATCTTCGTCACCTTGGCGAGCGCTGCCGCGAGCGATTCGCGGGTCGGCGTGCCGGTGATCGACTTCAGACCCTGGGCGATGAACCACACCACCTGGTATCCCTGGGCCGAATAGATGTCGGGCTGGGAGCTGAACTTCGCCTCGTAGCCACCGACGAATGCCTTGGCTTCAGGCGTATCGGCGATCGTCGCGGAGAAGCTCACCGGGAACGGCACGCCGACGATGGTCGGCCCCATCTTCTGGAACATCGTGGCGGGCGACAGCACGTCGTTGCCGACGATGGCGTGCGTGTAACCCCGATCGCGCAGCGCCGTGATCGAACCAGCGGCCGCCTGCTGCGTCGCATAGATCAGGACCACGTCGGGCTTGAGTCCCATGGCCTGGGTGGCGGCTCCGGTGAAGTCCGTGTCTTTGGTGAGCACGCTGACGACGCCGGCGGTCGCCACGCCCTTGCCTTCCAGCGCCTTCTGCGTGGCCGCCATGCGGCCCTTGAAGGCGTCGTTGTCGGCGGCCAGGATGTAGGCCGCGGTCTTCGGCTTCAGCGCATCGACGACCTTGACCGCCGTCGCCGTGTCCTTCGGTCCCGGCAGGATCGTCATGCTGTAGATCCACGGCGGCTGCGGCAGACCCGCGGCCGTGGCACCGTAGATCACGAGCGGCATCTTGGCTCCCACGACGATCGGTTTCAGCGAGCCCGCCACGGGCGACAGGATGCAGCAGCTCGTCGCGATGATGGAGCGGTCGGCGACGAACTGGTTCATGGCCTGGATCGCCCGGGCCGCGTCGCTGCCGCTTTCCTTGGGCTCCAGCGCGATGGAAGCTGCGCCCAGATACTTCCTGGCCTTGATTTCCTCGGCCGCGAGCTGCGCGCCGTTCCAGAACGATTTGCCGGCCGAGGCGACCGCACCGGTGTTCTCGGTAATGAAACCGACCTTGTACTCGCCCGGCGACAGGCCTTGCGCGGAGGCAGGCGCGCTTTGCACGACCAGCGCGACCAGAGCCGCGCAGGCCCAGAAGCCATTGTGTTTGTTCCCGTTTTTCATTGCTTGTCTCTCCGTTGTGGTTGTGTCTTCATGACGCTGTGATCGTGGACCTCAAGCCTGCGCGCCACCCATGTACTTCTTCTGGAGGGCATCGACGCGCGAAAACCCGATGAAATCGTTGAAGTCGTGCAGTCCAGTGACCGCCAAAGGCAACTGCTTGGACGACTTGGCATCGGCCAGCGCGCGCAAATTGGTGCGCATGGCCTGGGTGGCGCTCATCAGCGCGACCAGCGGGTAGGTGGCCAGGGCAGCAACCTGCTCGATCTGCTTGCGGTCGAGGTCGGTTTCCAGCCAGGCCAGGAGTTGCAGCGACAGCGGCACGCCGCAGCCCTCGCGCATCGCCTGCAGGCCGGCGAAGTCCTTGAAGCACCTCGAGATCGGCTGGATGAGGTCCGCGCCCGCAGCGACGTAGGCCCGGCCCCGGCGGATGGCTTCGGCGCCATCGACCGCGTCGGTGCGCGCGATGATCAGCATGTCGGGATTCTGGCGCGCCGCGACCATCGCACGGATCTTGCCGACATGCTCTTCCATCGGAACGATGTCGATCGCGGAGGACGAACACGGGCAGCGCTTGGGCGACACCTGGTCTTCGACGATCACCGCGGACGCGCCGGCGTTCTCGAACTCGCGCAGGGTGCGCATTGCGCTGACGGCATTGCCGTAGCCAGTGTCGATGTCGGCGACCACCGGGATCGTCACGGCGTTGCAGATGTTGCGCACCACCGAGAGGTTCTCCGTCATGGTGTAGAACTCGGTGTCGGGCTCCCCCAGGAAGGACGAAGAGATGCCGTAGCCGGACGTGAGCAGCGCGTCGAATCCGGCCTCCTGGATCAGGCGCGCACTGAGTGCATCGAATGCGCCGGCGGCCCAGACGGTCTTCTTGGAATGGATCAGTTGCTTAAGGTTGTGCATGGCCAGGGGTCCTCGTGTTGGCGTCATTCAGGAATCGCTGCTTCAGATAGGTTTCGAGCCCACCGGCCTCGATCATTTCCAGGTCGGCCCTCGGTAGCGGCTCGAAGGCGATGCTGGTCCCCTGGGTGAGGTTGCGCACGCACTGCGCGGCCCAGTCGACCTCGATCTCGTCCCAGCGCTCGACGAAGGCCAGAATTCCGGGGCATGAAACCTGCGGAAAACCCATGCTGATCTCACCGCGCCAGTAGCCGGGCGAGAACGATTCGGCGATCACGCCGGTGATCCCCAGGTGGCGCATCGCCTTCATCGGGGGATAGTGCGGATGGCCATAGCCGAAATTGTGATTGCCCACCAGCAGATCCCCCGGCCGCACCGCACTGGCGAAGGCGGGGTCGTACTCCTGCATCGCGGCCTTGCTCAGCTCATCGATGTTGGTGGTCTTGATGTTCTTGACGCCGACGATCTGGTCGACATCGAAGTCGATCTCGGTGAACTTGAAGGCCACGCGGCCACGCAGATTCTTCAGTGCCATGGTCGCTCCCTCAGGCCTGAAGGTACGGACGCGGGTCCGTGATCCTGCCTTCGATCGCGGAGGCTCCGATCACGGCGGCGTTGCACAGGTAGATCTCGGAGTCGGGGCTGCCCATCCGGCCACGCACGTTCAGCGTGCCGGTGGACACAGCGCGCTGCCCGGGTGCCATCGTCGCGATCCGGCCGAAGCAGTAGTCGCACGAAGGCGAAGAGACGAAGGCACCGGCGGCGGCGAACACCTCGATCAGCCCTTCGTGGGCGGCGGCCACCATGATCTCCTGGCTGGTCGGAACCACGTGCAGCGCAAAGCCCTCGGCGATCTTGCGCCCGCGCAGCACATTCGCCGCGGCGCGCAGATCCTCGATGCGGCCCGACGCGCAGGAGCCGAGGTAACCGGTCTGCACCGGCAGATCCAGGTAGTCCTTGAGATCGCGCGTATTGGCCGGGCTCGGCGGAATCACGATGATCGGCTCCAGCGTCGACAGGTCGATGGTGTGGCGTGCCGCGTAGACCGCGTCCTCGTCGCTGTAGACCGGCTCGATCTGCTTGCGCGCCCGGGGCAGCGCATAGGCCAGACGCGTGGCATCCGGATTGACGATCGCCGTCAACGCGCCGGTGAACATGGCCAGCCCGGTGATGGTTTGCAAGGCATCGTTGGACATCGCGGCGACCGCAGGTCCGCCGATCTCCAGCACCTGGAAGCGGCACGACGCCGAACCCAGCACCCGCACCAGGTGGTGAAACACGTCGCGCGCCATCACCCCGGGCTGTAACTGGCCGACCAAATCGACCCGCGTGGTCTGGGGCACGCGGATCGAAACCTGTTCCATGGCGAAGGCTTCGAGCACGTTGCGCCGCAGCCCGATGGCCAGCGTTCCGAAGGTGCCGAGCTGGCTGACATGCCCGTCGAAATGAACGACGAAGGCGCCTGGTGTCGCGTAGCCCACCTCGGATGCCACCTGATGGCCGATGCCCTTGCGCTCGTACAGCTTCACGTCGTTGATGGCGGTCCACTCTCGCGTGCCCTTGTGCAGCTCTTCCTCGGCCGGGCTGACGGCAGGAACCATGTGGTCGATGAAGATGCCGAACCGGTCTGGCTCGGGCATCTTGGTGATGCCGAAGTCATTCTTCAACTGCTTGAAGATCACGTCGGTATAGCCTGGGAAGTCGTAAGCCAGCACGAAGTCGGGCTTGGCCATGACTTCGTCGCCAGCCTTGACCGACTGCAGGCCCGAGACGCGCGCGAGTATCTTTTCGGTGATCGTGAAGCCCATGGCTGTCTCCTGTTCGGGATGTCGGTACGGCTCAGGGCGCGTGGCGCAGGCCGAGCGAGCCGAGGGGGCCCATGGGTGGAGATGCTAGGCAGGCGACATCGATCGCAGCATTAGGGTAAACGCCTTATCCTCCACCATGTGAAGAAAACATGATGTCCATACGTGAGCAAGACATCCCGGAATCAAAGCGAAATCGCACCAGAGGCTCCACAAGGTAGAGTTTCACCCTCTGGCACGCAGAGCATCGAGCGCGTGATCGACGTGCTGCGCGTGATCGCCTCGCGGGGTCGCCGCGGCATGCATGTGGGCGAAGTCGTCGCGACCTCGGGGCTGGCCGAGGCGACCTGCTTTCGGATGCTGCGACGCCTGGAGCTCGAAGGCATGGTCGACCGCGACCCGCACACCAAGAAGTACTTCCTTGGCCCGCTCCTGCATGAGTTCGGTCTGCTCGCGCGCCCGCGCTACCGACTCGCCGAACTGTGCGACGGGCCCATGCAACGGCTCGCGGAATTGACGCAGGACACGGTCTACCTGAGCGAGCGCAGCGGCCTGGAAGCGGTCTGCGCCAACCGTGCGCTCGGCGATTTTCCGATCAAGTCACTCTCGCTCGACATCGGCATCCGAAGGCCTCTGGGCGTTGGCGCGGGGGGACTGGCGATCCTGTGTTCGCTGCCGCCGACGGAAGCCCAGGCCCTGGTGGAGGCGAATGCGCACCGCTACGAGAAGTTCGCGACGTTCACGGCCGACTTTCTGTACGGCGCCATCGCCGAGGGCAGGACACGCGGCTACAGTTTTCTGGATGGCGCGGTCACGCCCGGAACGGCATCGATCGGAGTGGCATTTCCGCCCCACAATCCGGTCGCAGCGATCAGCGTCGCAGCGATCTCCGGGCGCCTTCAACCCGAGCGTCGAGAAGTCATTGCGAAGCATATCCATCGCGAAGTGCGCAAGGTCGTCGCTCTGATGGAGGCTGCCGCGCCTCCCAATGAGGCGGCAAATCCAGCCGACCGACGTCGTTGAGATCCTGTTGGCTTGTCCACGGGAAGGCAGTCGTTGCGCGATCTGTTTACCCAATGCATGCGTTGAGTCGAGGCGTTCTGGTAACAGTCTGGCAACGACCAGAAAAGCAAAAAAGCCTGCTACGTTTTATGTAGCAGGCTTTCTATATTCCACCTGGATTAATTGGTAGGACGTGCGGGATTCGAACCTGCGACCAACGGATTAAAAGTCCGCTGCTCTACCAACTGAGCTAACGTCCCACGCACCGCGTTGCCGCGGTTCTCGCTGCGTTTGGTGCGCAGCAAAGCCAACAATTATAGCGTGGTTGATGCCGCTTTTCGGCTCGCGATCCGGTCCATGACCCAACCGGCCGCGCACAAGCCGAAAGTCGCCGTGACACTCGCCGCCGAGCCGTAGCCGTGGCAGTTGAGCGAACCGTCGCCCTCCAGCGCGCAGGACGGATCGGGCGGCGCCACCGCCTCGCGGCTGAAGACGCAGGCCACGCCGATCTTCTTGCCTTCCTTGGGCGCGCCGTGGTGCTTGCGCAGCTGGTAGCGCAATTGCGCCAGCAGCGGATCGTGGGTGGTGCTGGCCAGGTCGTCGATGTCCACCTGGTGCGCCAGCCGCTTGCCGCCGGCCGCGCCGGCGCTGATGAACAGGACCCTGCTCTTTTGCCCGCGGGCCCAGGTGGCCATCGCCACCTTGGCCTTGACCTGGTCGCAGGCGTCGATCACCGCGGTCACGCCCGGCGGCAGCAGCTGCGGCCAGTTGCCGGGTTCGACGAACTCCTCGATGCCGTGCACGCGGCACGCCGGATTGATCTGCGCGATACGCTCGGCCATGGCCAGCACCTTGGCCTGGCCGATGGTGCTGGCCAGCGCTTGGACCTGGCGGTTGATGTTGGATTCGGCCACGTGGTCCAGGTCGATCAGCGTCAGTTCGCCGACCCCGCTGCGGGCCAGCGCTTCCGCCGCCCAGGACCCCACGCCGCCGATGCCGGCGACCGCGACATGCGCGCCGCGGATCGCCCTGGCCCCTTCCACCCCATAAAGCCGCTCCAGCCCGCCGAAGCGCCGCTGCAGGTCCGCCGCCTCGTCGAGGTGGGTCATCGCGGGTGCCGGGCCCTTACTTGCGGGCCAGCCGCTCGCGCGCGGCGTTCGCCGCCTCGGACTGCGGATAGGCCTGCACCAGCTCCTGCAGCGTGCGGCGGGCGCCCGGGTTGTCCTTCAGCTCGATCTGGCAATTGGCGATCGACAGCAGCGACTCGGGCGCGCGGGCGTGCTCCGGACCCAGCGCCAGCAGCGCGCGGAAATTGGCGATCGCGCCGCGGTAGTCGCGGTTGGCGTACTGCGCATTGCCCAGCCAGAACAGCGCCGTGCCGCGGTAGCCGCTCTGCGGATAGCGGCGCGCGAACTCGGTGAACGCGGTCTGCGCCGCCGGAAAGTCGCCGCGCCGGAAGATCGCCAGCGAGGCATCGAAGTCGCGCGTCTCGGCCGGGTCGGCGGTGAACTCGCGTCCGTCCAGCGACACCTTGGCCGGCTCGAACTTGCGCAGCCGCTCCTCCACACCCTGCGAGATGTCCTTCTGCTGGCGCTGGATCTCGGAGACGTCGCGGGTGAGCTGCTCGTTCTGGCCGCGCATGCGGGCCAGCTCGCCGCGCAGTGCCTCGATCTGGTTCTGCAGGTCCAGCAGGCTGCGTCGCAGCAGGCCGTTTTCCTCGGCGGCACGGCGCAAGTCCTCGGACTGCCGCTGGATTGCCGCGTCGGCCGCGGTGCGCTGCTGTTCGACCTTGCCGCGCAGGTCGAGGATCGCGCGGCGGGCCTCGTCGTCCTCGAACAGCGCGGCGCGCGACGGACCGGCCAGCAGCACGCCACCGGCCAGCAGCAAAGTGGTTGCCAGCGGCCGCCAGGACAGGAAGGTGCGGGCCATCATCAACGGTAAGCGATTTCAGCGCGGCGGTTCTGCGCCCAGGCGGCTTCGTCGCTGCCCTGCGTGGCCGGCTTTTCCTTGCCGAAGCTCACGGCTTCGATCTGGTTGTCGTTGATGCCCAGCAGGCCCAGCGCGCGCCGCACCGCCTCGGCCCGGCGCTGGCCCAACGCCAGGTTGTATTCGCGCCCGCCGCGCTCGTCGGTGTGGCCTTCGACCACCACGTGGCGCGCGCCGTTGGCTTTCAGGAAGCGGGCGTGCGATTCGAGCAGGCTCTGGAACTCGGGCTTGACTGCATAGCTGTCGTAGTCGAAGTAGACGATCCGTGCGACGTTGGCCGGCCCCATGGTGTCGCTGGGACGCTCGGCCGTCTGCACCGGCGTGACCGCGCTCTGGGTGGGGCGGCCGGCGTTGGCATCGGCGCCGCCGGGGCCCTGCACCGCGCTGCCGCTGCGGTCTTCCACCGGTACGTCGTCGAGCTTCACGCCGGAGGCGCAGCCGGCCAGGACAGCCGCAACGGCACAGGCCGTCAACAATTTCTTGAACATCTGGGAAAACCTCCTGAAAGGAAAAATCACTTCTGGAACGGGCCCCAATCGGGCTCGCGGATATCGCCGCCCTGCCCCGCCAGCCGGGCCTTGATCTTGCCGTCCAGCGTGGTGGTCATGAGGGCCTCGCGGCCGTTTTGCCGGGTGGCGTACACGATCAGCCGGCCATTGGGCGCGAAGCTCGGTCGCTCGTCGGCCGTCGTGTCCGTGATGGTGTTGACCGTGTTGCCGCCCAGCTCCATCACCTGCAGCTTGAAGGCGCCGTTGATGCGGGAAATGTACGCAAGCCACCGGCCATCGGGGCTCAGCGTGGGCGATATGTTGTAACTCCCCGTAAAGGTGACGCGCTCGGGCGTGCCGCCGCTGGCGGGCATGCGGTAGATCTGGGGCGCGCCGCCGCGGTCGCTGACGAAATAGATGCTGCGGCCATCGGGTGCGTAGACCGGCTCGGTGTCGATGCCCGAGGACTGCGTGAGCCGCCGCGGCTCGCCGCCGTTGGCGTCGATCGTGTACAGCTGCGAGCCGCCGTCGCGGCTGAGCGTGACGGCCAGCGTGCGGCCGTCGGGCGACCACGAGGGCGCGCTGTTGGAACCGCGGAAATTGGCGATCAGCCGGCGTTTGCCGCCGTAGACCTCGTGCACGTAGACCACCGGCTTGCGCGACTCGAACGACACATACGCCACCTGGCGGCCATTGGGCGACCACGAGGGCGAAATGATCGGCTCGGCGCTGGCCAGGGCCGACTGCGCGTTCTCGCCGTCGGCATCCGCCACCCACAGGTTGAAGCGGGTGCCGGCCTTGGTGACGTAGGCGATGCGGGTGGAGAAGACGCCCTTGTCGCCGGTCAGCTTTTCGTAGATGAAGTCGGCGATGCGGTGAGCCGCCAGCCGCAGGTCGCCCGGCGTGACGACCAGGCCCAGCACGCCCAGCTCCTGCGCGCGCACCACGTCCCACAGGCGCAAGCGCACGTCGTAGCGGCCATCGGCCAGCCGGCTGACGCTGCCCGCCGCCAGCGAGTCGGCGCCCTTCTGGCGCCACGGCGCCATGTCGGGGCGGCTGCTTTCGTCCAGCGCCGCGCCGGTGGCATCGATGGCGCGGAACTGGCCGCTGCGCTCCAGGTCGGCCTGGATGATGGCGGCGACCTTGTGCGGGGCCTGTTCGTCGCCACGGAACGGCGCGATCGCGATCGGCAACTGGGTCAGGCCGACGCCGGTCACTTCGACACGGAACTGTGCATGGGCCAGCAGCGGCGCGGCCAGCAGGCCGGCCAGCAGGGCGCGGCGGCGAAATTCAGGCGGGAGGCTCGGAAAGGCTTGGGTCATCTTGTCGGTTCAGGCAATAAAGGGCGAAGTATTTGCCGAAAGCGGCTTGGGCCTGCATCGTACACACGGCGAAACCCATGGCACCGTCGAGAAAGCCCAGCCGCAGGAAGTAGCTGCGCAGGAACGCCACCGCGCCCGCCGCACCGGCGCGTGCCATCGAGGTGCGGCGGCCTCGCGCATGGTGCTGGCGCGCCCAGGCCTGGCTGTAGGCCTCGAGCTTGCGCCAGTAATGCGCCGGGGTGGGGTAGCTTTCATGCAGCAAGGGACTGGTGAGACGCCCCGGACGGGTGCCGAGTTCCGTCAAGACCCGCTCATGCACCAGATCGTCCGAAAAACGGGCCTGGCCGCGACGGAACAATCGCAGCACGTGGTCGGGGGTCCAGCCGCAGTGGCGGATCCACTGGCCGCAGAAACGGGTCAAACGGGGAATATCATAAGCTGATGCATCGGCGGCAGCCATGGCGGCCTGGATCTGCGCCGCCAGCTGCGGCGTGACCCGCTCGTCGGCGTCCAGCGACAGCACCCAGTCGCAGCTGGCCAGCGCCAATGCCCGGTTCTTCTGCGGCCCGAAGCCGGGCCAGTCGGCGGTCTCGGTGACACGGGCGCCGCATGTGCGCGCGATCGCCACCGTGTCATCGGTGCTGCCGCTGTCCACCACCACGACCTCGTCGGCGAACGGCACCGACTCCAGGCAGGCGCGCAGGTTGGCGGCTTCGTTGCGGGTGATGACGACGACGGACAGGGACATGGGTTGAGCAGGCATTATCCGCATTGCGCCCGGCCGGTCCGGGAGCGGCCGGCGCTGCGGAGATAATCGGCAGCTGTGTGAACAAGAGTGGGCCTCGCGTGTCGAAAAGAATCAGTTGGGAAAGCCTGCGGCCCTGGCCCGTCTACCTGACAGCCGCCATGCTGCCGTTCTCGCTGGCGGCCACCAACCTCTCCAAGCTGCTGGTGGTCCTGTTCGCCCTCGCAGCGCTGGGCCTGGCGCGGGCGCGGCGCGAGCGGCTGCCGGCGTTCGAAAATCTGCTGACGCCGGTGCTGGTAGCCCTGATGCTGCTGGCGCTGACCCTGAGCCTGGCCTACACCGCCGCACCGCTGGACGAGGCGCTGCACGACCTGAACAAGTACAGCAAGTTGCTGCTGATCCCCCTGGTGCTGGTGCTGGTGCGCAGCCGGCGCGAAGTGGTGACGGCGCTGGGCGCCTACGTGGCAGCGGAAACCTTCGTCCTGCTGACCTCCTATCTCCTTGGGACCGGCCTGGACCTGCCGTGGGTGGTCAAGCCGCTGTCGACGCGGATCGTCGTCGCCACCGTGTATTCCAGCTACCTGGACCAATCCATCATGACGGTCGGCCTGGCGGCGCTGGCCTGGCACCTGCGCGCCGACTTTCCGGGCCGGTACGGCCCGCGGCTGGCGATCGGTCTGGCTGCGCTGTGCGCCATCAACGTGCTGCTGCTGTTGCCGGGCCGCAGCGCCCAGGTCGCCTTGCTGGCGACCATGGTGCTGGCGCTGTTCTGGGCCGTGCCCGCGCGGGCCCGGCCGGTGGCGCTGCTGGCGCCGCTGCTGGTGGCCGCTGCGGTGATGGCGTTGTCGCCGCATTTCCGCAGCCGGACCACGGCGGTGGTGACCGAATCGCTGGCCTACAGCCATGGCGACCGCACGCCCACATCGTCCGGCATCCGGCTGGGGCTGTGGCACCGCTCGCTGCAGGCGATCCAGGAAGAGCCCCTGACCGGCTTCGGCGTCGGCAGCTGGAACCAGGTCTACCAGCGGCTCGAAGGCCCTGGCATCAGCCCCGCTTTCGCCAGCCTGCGCAACCCGCACCAGGAATACCTGCTGTGGGGCGTGCAGCTGGGGCTGGGCGGCATCGCCCTGCTGCTGGCCTTCGAATGGGCCGTGCTGCGCGACGCGCGCCGCTTCCGGCCGGACGTGCGCCATGCGGCCTGGTCGATGCTGGCGATCTTCGCGGTGGTGTGCCTGTTCAACAGTACTTTGTTCGATGCGCTGATCGGCGACTATTTCTGTTTGCAGATCGGCCTGCTGCTCGCGCTGGGCGTGTTCAGCCCGCCGCCGGAGCCCACCGCATGAGCGACATGCAAGACGAACAGGCCATCCCGGCGGCGCGCCCCCTGTGGCCCCGACTGGCGCGTTTCTTTCCCTACTTCCGCGGCACTGGCTGGGCCCTGCCCGCGATGCTCGCCGCCACCATCGTCGCGGCGGTGACCGAGCCGATGATCCCGGCGCTGATGAAGCCGCTGCTCGATCGCGGCTTCCAGGGCGGGTCCCTCAGCCTGTGGATCGTGCCGGTGGTGTTGATGGGCCTGTTCGCGGTGCGCGGGGTGGCCGGCTTCGTCGCCCAGTACTCGCTGGCCCACATGGCCAACCATGCGATGGTGGCGCTGCGCGGCAAACTGTTCGACCGGCTGCTGGATGCGCCGATGACCATGTTCGGCAAGACCTCGGCCAGCACGTTGTCCAACACGGTGGTCTACGAGGTGCAGACCGGCACCACCTTGCTGGTCAACGCGATGCTCTCGCTGATCAAGGACTCGCTGACGCTGGCGGCGCTGATGGCCTACCTGCTGTACATCAACTGGAAGCTGACGCTGATCGTGCTGGTGATCTTCCCCGGCGTGGCGCTGGTGATGAAGGTGTTGTCGCGCCGGCTGCATCGCATCACCCAGGCCAGCCAGAACGCGACCGACCGGCTGGCCTACGTGGTCGAGGAGAACGTGCTGGCCCATCGCGTGGTGCGGCTGCACGAGGCGCAGCGGGCCCAGGGTGAACGGTTCGACCGCCTGAACCGCGAGCTGCGTCGGCTGGCGATGAAGTCGACCATCGCCGCGTCGGCGATGACGCCGCTGACGCAGTTGCTGGCGGCAGCGGCGCTGTCGGCCGTGATCTGCACCGCGCTGTGGCAAAGCTCCACCAGCGGCATCACGGTGGGCGGCTTCGCCTCGTTCGTGACAGCGATGCTGATGCTGATCGCGCCGATCAAGCACCTGTCGGAGTCCGCCGCGCCGATCACCCGTGGCCTGGCGGCGGTGGAACGCGGCCTGGACCTGATCGACCAAACGCCCTCGGAGCAGGAAGGCACGCACGAGGCAGTCCATGCGCGCGGCGAGCTGGTGCTGGACCAGGTGTCGGTGCGCTACGCCGGCAGCAGCCGCGAGGCGCTGGACGGCATCAGCCTGCGGGTCGAGCCGGGCCAGACCGTGGCGCTGGTTGGCAGTTCCGGCTCCGGCAAGACCACCCTGGTCAACCTGCTGCCGCGCTTCATCGAGCCGACCGGCGGGCGCATCACGCTGGACGGCGTGGAGCTGCGCGACTGGAGGCTGGGCGCGCTGCGCCGGCAGTTCTCCTTCGTCAGCCAGGACGTGGTGATGTTCAACGACACGATCGCCGCCAACGTCGCCCTGGGCTTGGCGGCGGATCGCGAACGGATCACGCGGGCCCTGCAGGCGGCCAACCTCGGCGACTACATCGCGGCGCTGCCGCTGGGCATCGACACCGTGGTCGGCCACAACGCGACGCAACTGTCCGGCGGCCAGCGCCAGCGGCTGGCCATCGCCCGGGCGCTGTACAAGGACGCGCCGATCGTGGTGCTGGACGAAGCCACCTCGGCGCTGGACGCCGAATCCGAGCAGGCGGTCAAGACCGCGCTGCAGCGGCTGATGGCTGGCCGCACCACGCTGATCATCGCCCACCGCCTGTCCACCATCGAGCATGCCGACCGCATCCTGGTGATGGGCGGCGGCAAGATCGTCGAGGAAGGCTCGCACGCCGGCCTGCTGCGCAGCAACGGGCACTACGCCCGGCTGTACAACCTGGCCGTGTCCAGTGACCTGGACAGCGAACAGGAAAGCATCCTCGAATGAGCCGGGTCTCGATCAGCGGCTTCACCTTCATCCGCAACGGCGTGATGCTGGGCTTTCCGTTCGTCGAATCGATCCGGTCGCTGCTGCCGCTGGTGGACGAATTCGTGGTCGCCGTCGGCAGGAGCGAGGACGACACGCTGGCCCAGGTGCGCGCCATCGGCGACCCGAAGATCCGCATCATCGAGACGGTGTGGAACGAGAAGATGGGCGATCGCGGCTTCGTCTACGCCCAGCAGAAGATGATCGCGCAGTACGCGTGCACCGGCGACTGGGCCTTCTATCTGGAGGGCGACGAGTGCGTGCACGAGAGCGAACTGGACGCCATCCGCGCCAGCGTCGAGCGCCACCATGGCAATCCGGCGGTGGAAGCGCTGGTGTTCGACTACCTGCATTTCTACGGCACGCCGCAGTACGTCTCGGTGAGCCCCGGCTGGTACCGGCGCGAATGCCGGCTGATCCGCAACACCATCCGCAGTTACGCGCCGGACGGCCAGTACTGGCTGGTGACCAGCGAGCACAAGCGGCCGCGCAATCCGCACGGCGCGCTGGCCGGCGCCCACATCTACCACTACGGCTGGGTGCGCAAGGCTGAACAGATGCAGGCCAAGCTGGACCAGGTGGCCAAGTACTGGGCCGGCTCGGAAGCCATGAAGATCGATTACGCCAACTTCGATCCTCAGGCCGTCACGCCCTTCCTGGGCACGCACCCGGCCGTGATGGCGCACTGGATCGCGACCCAGGCGGAGCAGCAGATCGCCTTCAACCCCGATTACCAGCTGACGGCCAAGGAGCGCAAATACCGGCTCTCGATGAAGCTGGAAAAGTTGACGGGGCTGGACTTCAGCCGGAAGCACTTCAAGCTGGTGGCTTGAGGTTGTCCCGGCGTCAGGACGATACCTACGCCTGGTGTTAGGGTGGCTGTTGTTGGGAGATGAAGGTGCTCAGGCCACGACCTGCTTTGGCACGAGCTTTCATTTGATCGATGACAAGCTTGCCGGCTGACGCGTCGCTGTAGCGGTAGATGCCGCCGTTGCGGAACCGAACGCGGATGAAATCGCTGCCGATGGCGTAGGCGACGACGCCTGAATCGCCGCTGAGGTTGAGGTAAGGGACCATCATCAATCATCGGCGCCTCACCGCGACGGCGCCTCCATGCATTGACAGACCAAGAGGCCGCCGTTTAAATCCTTCTTGAAGGATTTTTCAAACTGGGGGTCGGAGCCTGTCCTGAATTTTGTGTTGAGGCATAAATATGATCTACAGGACCATTTATGCCGAGCAAGACGAAGTTGAAGAACGCAGCCATTGCGGCCAGAAGTGCGGCGCTGCCGAAAATCCCCAACGAACTGATTGACCAGTTCGTCACCGGGCCGATGACCGGGGAGGCCGTCAACGCGGCCTCGATGGCGTTCAAGAAGGCGCTCATCGAGCGGGCCATGGGCGCCGAGCTGGGCCATCACCTGGGCTACGCCGCTGGCGCGGCCAAGCCTGAGACGGCCGCCAACCAACGCAACGGCAAGACCGCCAAGACCGTCCTCACCGGCGAAGGCCCCGTGCGTATTGAAGTGCCCCGCGACCGCGACGGCAGCTTCGAGCCGGTCCTGATCCCCAAGCACGTGCGGCGCTTTACCGGCTTTGACGAGTACATCATCGCCATGTACGCCCGGGGCATGACCATGCGCGAGATCCAGGGGTTCCTGCTGGAGTCCTACGGCACCGAGGTCTCCCCCGAATTCATCAGCAGCGTCACAGACGCCGTGATGGCCGAAGTCACCGCCTGGCAGGCCCGCCCGCTCGAGCCGATGTACCCGGTGGTCTTCTTCGATGCGCTGC